>NZ_JBFTSM010000020.1:0-135663 GCF_056400025.1 Rhizobium sp. 01L419 | reverse complement strand
CAAGGCCGCCTTGATGTCTGGGACCTGTGTTGCGGAAACCATCTTGGCCAGCGTTCATGCGCGAACGCCACAACAGGCCGGACATATGGACGCAAGCGATCAGATCAAATCATCTCAAAATATCTTGCGAGTCGGGGGCCGTCCACATAAGGGATCAGAACTAACGACCGCGTTACTATAAATCCCCTCTTGTACACTCGAGCCAAAACTTTGCCTGGCCGGTATGACGAATCGCAATCTTGATGCAAACCCTCGGCACGCCGGCAGAGCTCCTGGACTGTTCGCGGCGAGGGTTTGACCTGGCAGCTCGACGGTGGCATCTTCCCTGTGCGCCCTGCGCATAGAACCCGGCTACTTCTCATTGTGTACTGAAATCGAAGCCCCCGCACCGCGTTGAACTGGCACGAAGGGAGAGTCTTGGATGCCTGGCCCGCAGCGTTCCGCCCTAGGATCCCTCGTGTTGATAGCGGCCGTCGTGGGTTTCGGCGTCGGCGCGTTTGCCTACACTGCTGGATGGCTCAGCCCTGACCGCCTTACGTCGACGAAGCTAGTAAGTGCGTTGGCGCCTCCTGGCGGACCCGCTCTCGGACATCGAAGAAACCACGCAAAGGGCGTCTGCTTCACTGGCACATTCGAAGCGAACGGGAACGGTAGCGCGATTTCACGGGCGTCAATGCTTGCCGCCGGACAGTACCCCGTCCTTGGCCGCTTCAACCTCGCAACGCCGGACCCGAATGCTGCCGATCCGACAGTTCGAGTTCGGGGCATTGGCGTGCAGATCTCGGCGCCTGACGGCAACGTCTGGCGGATGGCTCTGATCGATCCGCCTGTTTTCGCGGTCTCCACGCCGCAAGGTTTCTACGACTTGCTTAATGCGTCTGCGAGCAAGAATCCGGAAGCGATGAAAAGCTTTGTGGCAGCGCATCCAGAATTCGCTGCGTTCGGCGAGTGGGCGACCAAGGCTCCCTGGACGGCCAGCTACGCCGAGGTGGCGTTCAACAGCCTCAATGCATTCATTTTCAAGGATGGGTCGGGCGCAGAGCACGCCGTTCGTTGGTCTTTGCGTCCGCAGACGCAGGCCGCGCCGATGACGGCCGAAGACTTCGCCAAGCTCGGGGCCAATCATCTTGAGCAAGATGTAACCGAACGCGTTGCGAGCTCGCCTCAGCGTTGGACGCTCGTGCTGACGGTGGCCGATCCCTCCGATCCAATATCAGATCCTACCAAGGCCTGGCCGCCGGGGCGGCGTACCGTCGAAGCTGGAACTCTGGTCGTGCAGAAAATAGAGCCGGAGGCGGACGGCCCGTGCCGTGACATCAATTTTGACCCGACCATCCTGCCTGACGGAATCAAGGTTTCCGATGATCCGTTCCCCGCGGCCCGCTCGGCAGCCTATGCCAAATCCTATGATCTGCGGACATCGGAAGCGAGCAGTTATCCTCGAACAGGAGCGAGCGCGAAGCCATGACGGACGGCATCAAGACGCGATTCTCCACCATCCAGCGCTTGTTGCACTGGCTGATGGCGATAGGCATCCTGGCAATGCTTTTCATCGGCGTTGGAATGGTTTCCACCATCGGACGTCAGTATGTGCCGCTCTTGCTGACGCACAAGACGCTAGGGATCGCCATTCTTGTCCTTGCCCTGGTTCGCCTCGTGGTCCGCTTCATATCCGGCGCTCCACCGTTGCCCGCAGACCTTCCGGAACCGATGAAGCTTGCCGCCCATCTGTCCCACGTAGGTTTGTACGTGCTGATGGTAGGGATGCCCTTGATCGGGTGGGCAATGTTGTCCGCCGCCGCTTACCCAGTCGTCCTCTATGGCGGCATAAGGCTCCCCCCGATACTGCCGCCGAGCGAGACCCTGCACGCGCTCCTATGGAGCGTGCATTACTATCTTGCCTTCGCGTTCTTCGCTCTTGTGTTGATGCACCTTGCGGCGGCGCTTTTTCATGGGCTCGTCCGCCGCGATGGGGTCCTCGAGACTATGCTGCCCGGCAGATAATGGTAGTGTTCGCGGAAGGGTTATCGTAACCGCCAGCCATCAACCGAGGCAGCGCTGAGTGTGATCATTCGGCCATAGAGTTCGCGTTCCTGGAACCGTCCATTGGCGGCCAACCACGAGTTGACGCCAGCCACGAAGCAGATCCGGCTTCCCGGGTATCCCTGATTTCCTTTTGACCGAGAGACGGCATTTGACATGACCGACACCGTTGTTCTTCTCCACGGCATCAGGAGGACCAGCGCTTTCATGCGCAAGTTTAAAAAGTACCTGCAGACCCAAGGCTACATTACGCGCAACGTTGACTACCCTTCGACCCGCTACCCCATTGAACGGCTGGCGGAGGTCGTTGCAGCAGAAGTCGAAAGTGCGGCTGAGAGCAACCGTGGAGGCCGTATTCACCTGACCAGACATTCCGTGGGTGGATTGGTCATCAGGGCTATGCTGAAAAACTACCGACCATCAAATCTCGGGCGGGTGATGATGATTGGCACTCGCGGCCGCATGATGAGCGGCCGGGCCGAGCATTCGAATGTCGGCCGATGCCAATCGAGCTAGTCTCGAACCCGATCGTATTCTTCTTGGGCGCGCTCAAGCTCCGAACCATAGGTCATGGACCACGCATAAAGCGCCTCGAACGGTTGCTGAAGGGAGCGGCCGAGCGCGGTAATGGTATATTCGACGCCAACCGGCGTCGTTGTCGTAAGCACTTCACGGCGAATGAGCCCATTGCGTTCCAGGCGCTTCAATGCGTCGGCGAGCGCCTTGTGTGTGATCCCGTCCAGGCGCCGCATGATCTCGTTGAACCGTGACGGCCTGGTGCAGAGGACCGTCAGTATCAGGACCGACCACTTGTTGGCGATCTGCTCAAGCACCGGCCGTGCCTTCTCAACATCCAGCAAAGCCTCGGCGGAGACAGCCTTGTGGCTATGAGACGAGCAAGCTTTGATGATCGGAACTTCGTTCGTCGCGGGCACAGGTATACTCCTCGATATCTGCTTTACTCATAGTGCGTAATTGACCGTAGGTATAGAGAATATACCTTCGCTTCATCATTGTTGATGGAGTTAACATGAGCAGATTAGCAAACAAGATCTCCCTCGTTATCGGCGGTGTCGGTGGCATCGGAGGGGCCATTTCTCAGAGATTCGCCAGCGAAGGAGCGCTGGTCTACGCGACCAGCCGTAAGGGCGCGGAGAGTACATCAGAGTCAGCCGGCATAGGCAGCATCCACGCGATTCGGGCGGACGCTAGCGACAACGCCGATCTTCAGCGCGTCTTCGAGCAGATCCGATCTGAACAAGGCCGCATCGACGTGCTTGTCGTGAACGCGGGCCTGTCCGAATACGCTCCCCTTCAAGATATTTCCGAGGATCATTTCGATCGGACATTCGGCCTGAACGTCCGATCACTCGTATTCGCGACACAGGGAGCAATCGACATCATGCAGCCTGGCGGCACAATTGTGCTGATTGGCTCTATTGCAGGCGATATAGGCACCAAAGGGTATGGTGTATATGGCGCGACGAAAGCGGCAGTCCGTTCGTTCACACGCACCTGGGCTAACGAACTTGCTCCCAGGGGCATTCGTGTCAACGTCGTTAGCCCTGGACCGACCGATACAGCGATGATGGCGGCCGCCTCACAGGAAATTCGAGACGCGCTGTCGACCATGATCCCTCTTGGGCGCATGGGGCGACCTGAAGAGGTCGCGGCAGCAGCCCTCTTTCTTGCAAGCGACGAGAGCAGTTTTACCACGGGTGCAGAAATAGCAGTTGATGGAGGTATGGCGCAGGTCTGACGCCTGCCTTCGACTGCCTTCGACTGCCGCCGAAAACGACACCTATGCTAAAGTGCGTAGGCAGGGTGGCTGCCGACCGATTTTTTTTCAGGGACGATGCGAGGCATCATCAAGAGGTTCCCCGATCAACATCGTTTTTGCGTGGTGAGCGTTCAAGCAAGCATCGAACCTTGAAAACCTAAAAACCTGAAACATAGTGATTAGAGTTCGATGCGAACCTCCGTTTTCGCATCGAACAAGTTGATGCTCTGCCGATCGACGCCAAACCGAACCCGATCGCCTCTCCGGCCCTGAAAACGCGGCTCGGCTCTTGCGACGATAGAATGCTCGCCAACCTTCACGGTGACCATCGTGTCTGGACCGGTTAGCTCCACGACGTCGATCACACCCTTGATCGCCACGTCATCGTTGTCGACAAGCTTGAACTCTTCCGGCCTTATCCCGATGCGCGGGACCCCACTGCGGTTTCCCGAGCGCTCACAAGCCCGATCAATCGGCCGGATTGGGCCGCTACAATCCGGAAACCCGATTTGGACGCATTGGAAACATTGGCCGCCGGATCGGATACGAGCTTTTTTCTGGTTTGTATCGACGCCGGGTGGCGTTGACGTTCAGACCTCGACGCGCGGAACATGGATCGTTGCTGCACGTCCCCTGTTCGGCAAGTTGGCGAGTACGATCTCGCCGCCGAAACTGCTGCGTCATCTCTCGGAGCACGCGTGATGTCGCAATGCTCGTCGGGTTTTGCACATTCACATTCATGCTCGGCGTTGCGACGTTACTGGCCGTGATCTTCCTGGCGGATCCTTTTCTTATAGACCGCTTCATCGATATTTTTCCCTGGAACATCTCCGGCGGTATCGGCAAGGTCGTGTTCGGAGCCATCCTGCTCTATGTCGTTTGTAGCTTGCTGCCACTCGGCAAAATCCGCGTCGGTGCGACAGAGATTGCCTACCCCGGCTTTACCACGACCCTGATGCAGATCTTGCTCGGCATGGCTGAACTGCTCTGCGCCACCACCATCATCTACTTGGTCTTGCCGACAGAAAATCCCTGCTTTCTCATGGTCGCCGGCGTCTTTGTCGTGGCGCTATCTGCAGCAATGATCTCCCATTCACCCGGCGGGCTCGGCGTGTCCGAACTCGTCTTTCTTGCCGGCTTGCCTGATATGGCGAAGACTGATGTGCTTGCCGCGCTCCTTGTTTTTCGGCTGCTCTATTTCGTGCTGCCGTTTCTGGCAGCGTTGCCAGTCATTGCATTGTTCGAGCTGAGCACCAACAATCGGCCCGTGCGGTAATATCCAACTGACGGGTTGTGGCTGTTATCACAAGCTTTCCCATTGGCTAGGTGGCCAGGCTGAATCTGCGGACAAGGAAAAGACGTGCAAATGCGAGCCTTTCGTGAATGGCCTTTCTTTCGCCAATTTCAATTGCCTCGCCAAATATGCCTCTGCTGCGCCGGGCCGGATTGTGGGCGCCCATGCGCACCAATGCCGAAAGGTCGATCAGCGTATCGGCCACCAGATTGAGCTTGACGAGCAGCGTCTGCAGGCCCGGCATGCCGCCGGGAATATCGACGAAGGCAGGATGGGACTTCTCGGACCTGGAATGCGGAGCATGATCGGTTGCCATGATGGTGTCAAACCTTCCGAAAGCACGTGCTCCCAGCGCCTCGACGTCCTCGCGATCGCGAAAGTCAGCGATCCCTTGAGGTCTGCAACGGTTCGGCCGACATCGTCGACCCAATACCGTTAACCTTCTCCAAAAACTCTTTTGGCGAATATAGCCGGATAATCGCTGCCGATGCGAGGACGGCTCAGCCGTGCCGCAGCCGTCAATGTGCATGGAAAATCGCTCTTGTGGCCATTAGGGTGGGGCCGAGGAAGTTTAAGTCTCTGCCTTGCCGCTTTGTTTTCTTGCAGCAACGTGGTCGATCCGTTTTGGCGGCGCCTTTTCATCATTCTCGACACGATCACGGTAAAGAGCAGCACGCGCAAGCATCATCAGAGTGATCGGTGTCGTCGCCGTTACAAAAAGCCCGATGAGGATCTCGTGAATCTCAAGTCGTCCTGAACCGACTGAGAAGAAGATCATCGAGGCGAGCATGATCCCGCCGATCCCCCAACTGGTTGCGAGCGTTGGCGCGTGAATACGTTCATAAAATGTTGGGAGGCGCAGGAAGCCTATCGCTCCGATCAATGCCAGGCTAGCGCCACCGAGAAGAAAGAAGGCGACAAAGATGGCCGCCCACAACGGGATATCTGCAGCCGCAGTCATTCTATCACCTCACCCCGCATCAAAAACTTGGCCAGCGCGACGGAGGAGACAAACCCCAAAATCCCAATCACCAATGCCGCTTCGAAATAGACGACGCGATCCGTGCCGACGCCAAAAGTCACAAGCAACAGCATGGCGTTGATGTAAAAGGTGTCGAGACCGACAATCCGATCTTGAGCGCGAGGCCCGATGACCATGCGCACCGCAACAATCGCCATCGACGCGACCAGCATCAACTGAGCGATCGAAACGGCGCTGAACAAGATAATTGCGCTCACGCGAAGATCTCCATCAGCAGCTTCTCATATCGATTTTTGATCGTGTCTCGCCACACCGTCTCGTTCTGCAGATCGAGGATGTGAAGAAGGACGGAATTCTCGTTGGAATCATATTCAAGCCAGGCAGATCCGGGCGTGCTTGTCAGGATCACTGCAAGAACGGCCAACGCGAACGGGCTTCTCATTTCGAGATGAATGGTCAGAAATCCCGGATCGTGCTGGCGCGAACCGCTCCGGATAATAATGCCCGCGACCGCAATGTTGGATTTGAGGATGTCGTAGAGTACGACGAGAAAAAGTTTGGGCAGCAGGTACCACTTCACCAATCGCGGCTTTTGCGGACGCAAGGACGCCATCGCCCAACTGGCGAACACGGCGACGAAGATACCCAGAATAAGATGACCGACCGTAAAGCCGTTGAGCAACAGCCACATGACGAGCAGCGACAGCGAAAGAACGGGATAAGGCAGCATCAGTTGCTCTCCGTGCCGGGCGCCGCCAGGCCCCGATAGCCCGGGACCTGTACCGCATTGTGGACCGCATCGATATAGTTTGCAGGCTTGCTCAGCGTGCGAATGGTTAAGTCCATATATTGCAGGACCGGCCCTGCTTGCACGGTCAAGACAAGGGTGAGCACCAGCAAAAACAGCACGGGGACGATCTCAATCACAAGGACACGCGGAACCGTGCCTTCGATCGAGCTCCAGAAGGTACGAATGCCGGCGCGCGTCATGGAAATCAGCGCCGCGATACCGGAGAGGATGACGAGCACGATCAGTGTCCAGATTGCCGCGGTCGGCGGCACCCCGATCGCACCCGTGCCCATCATTGCCGACAGCATTGCAAATTTGGCTATGAAACCGGAAAGCGGCGGCAGACCAGACAGCAGGATCGCGCAGGCAGCAAAGCAAATGCCCAGTATCGCCATCGTCCCGGGCATCGTGACACCCTCTTCTTCATCGGGGGTTTGCTCGTCGGCGTCCCCGTAGGCTTCCATCGTTACCGCAAGGACGTTGGCGCCGGCGTCCTGTCCGCGCTCGACAAGTTCGATCAGCATGAAGAAGGCACCGATCGTCAATGTTGAACTGACGAGGTAAAGGAGCGCACCGGATGATACGGCACCGTCATTAATGCCGAGGACCATCAACAAGGTGCCCGACGAGACGAGTACGGAAAACCCCGCGAGCCGGCCGAGCGCCTGAGATGCCAGCACGCCGATCGTCCCGAAGACAAGTGTCGCCACACCACCGTACAGGAGCACGATGGCGCCAAAGCCGGCCAGCGGACCCTCTCCGAAAAGAAGCATCGTCAGGCGCAGGATTATGTAAATCCCGAGCTTGCTCATGATGGCAAACATTCCAGCCACTGGAGCTGATGCCGCACTATATGCTGTCGGCAGCCAGAAACAGAGCGGCCACATCCCCGCCTTGATGAGGAAGACTACGCCCAAGATCGCCGCTCCTGCCTCCATGAGCATACGGCGATCGCGCTCCATTTCGGGAATGCGCGCTGCAAGGTCCGCCATATTGAGGGTCCCGGCCGTGCCGTAAATCAGACTCACACCGATGAGGAACAACAGCGCTGCCACCAGGTTGACGGCGATGTAGTGCAGGCCCGCCTTGACCCGAAGCGGACCGGAACCATGCAGCAGCAGACCATAGGACGCCGCCAGCATGATCTCAAAGAACACGAACAAATTGAACAGATCACCGGTAAGAAAGGCACCATTGACGCCGACCAACAGAATCTGGAACATGCTGTGGAAATGCGCGCCGACCGCGTGCCAACGCGCGAGCGAGAAGATCAACGCAGGAACGGCCAGCAACGCCGTCAACAGCAGCATCAGCGCCGACAGCCCGTCAAGTACCAGGACGATACCGAACGGCGCCGCCCAGTTACCGAGCAGATAGATGCCATCGAAGGCGTTTGGGCCGCTTTCAATGCGAAACAGGCAGATGGCGATGGCCGTCAGAACGAAGGTCGATGCAAGACTTATCATCGCCTTGGCCAATCGTTGACGCTCGTCGACGAGCAGCAACAATGCGCTGGCGACCAGTGGTACGAGTACCGGAGCAATGATCAGATGGTGGGCCCAGGCATTCATCGCGGCTCATCTCTCCCGTCGACATGGTCGCTGCCTGTCAGACCGCGCGACGCCAGGAGTACGACCAGAAACAAGGCGGTTGTCGCAAAGCCGATGACGATAGCGGTCAGAACCAGAGCCTGTGGAACCGGATCGGCCAGAGGGCCCGCCGCATCGTCAGTAAGAATAGGCGGGACGTTTGCCTTGACGCCGCCGACTCCGAAGATGAACAGGTTGACCGCGTACGAGAGCAGTGAAAGGCCGACAATCACCTGGTAGGTTCGCGGGCGCAGGATAAGCCAGACACCACAACTGGTCATCACCCCTATGGCAATCGACAGGACCAATTCCATCACGCCTCCTCCGATTTCGCCGCGTCGATCATCCGCAGCCGGTTGATGCGCAAGGATTGGTGTGCGAGCGCGACAAGAATGAGCACCGTCGATCCGACGACAAGGCAGAAGACACCCAGATCAAAGAGCAGCGCAGTGGCCGCGGGCACTTTTCCGATCAGCGGCAGATCGAGGTAGCGGGAGTGCGAAGTCAGGAACGGATAACCAAGGAACCAAGCCCCGACCCCGGTTGCAACGGCGGTCAGCAGTCCCGCGCCCATCCAGCGGAGCGGCAGGATGCGGATGCGATCCTCTGCCCAGCGTGTTCCTCCCGCCAGATACTGCAGCAGGAAGGCGATCGACAGCGTCAGGCCCGCCGAAAAGCCGCCGCCCGGCAAATCGTGTCCGCGGATGAAGAGGTAGACTGAGAAGGTGATGATGACTGGAAAAAGCCACTGCATGATGACCGATGGCACCAGCAGATAGTCGCGCACGGTATCGCCGGCAGACCGCTCTGGCCGCTCCTCGTCAAAGCGGTTTTGCGCTTGCTGCTGCTCCGGCGCCCTCATGCTGTCTTCGGCAGGCCGGAAACGGCGCAACAGCCCGTAGACGGTGAGCGCAACGACACCGAGAACGGCGATCTCTCCCAACGTATCGAAACCACGGAAATCCACCAGAATGACATTGACGACGTTGCGGCCACCACCCTCGGAATAAGCATTCTCCAAAAAGTAGTTGGCAATCGCGTCCGGCACCGGCGTCGTCATCACAGCGTAGGCGACGAAGGACATGGCGACGCCGCAGAGAACGGCCAGTGCAAGGTCACGAAACCGGCGAAACCGTGCTCTCAACGTCATCGCCTCGCCAAAACCCTCAGTCCGTTTGGGCAGCCAGCGCAGGCCGAGAAGGATCAGGACGGTCGTGACGATTTCGACGAGCAACTGGGTGATCGCGAGATCTGGCGCCGAAAGCCATATGAACGTGATGCAGACGACGAGACCGACACCGCCGAGCATTACCAGTGCGGCCAGACGGTGGTATTTCGCCGTATACGCTGTGCCAAGCGCAAGGCACACGCCGATGATCCAGATCGCCGTGAAGGCGGGATCGACGCTCGCGTAAGTAACTGGCCGGCTTTCGAAGCCACTCAGATAAAGCGGCAACGTGCCTGCGGCAAAACCAGTCACGATCAGCCAGCGCAGCTGGGGTTGCAGCTTGCGTGTGCCCAAGCGCCCCTCGGCGAGGCGCGCCCATCGCCAGGATAGTTCGACAATTACGCGCTCGAAGACCCGTTGCCCCTTGAGCCTGCGAAACAGCGGCGGACCGTCATCGCAACGATTGAGGTAATCCTTCAGCAAAAAATAGATGAGCGCGCCACCGACGAGTGCGATCGCGCTCATTATGAGCGGAAGGTTGACGCCATGCCAGATCGCCAGGCTGTATTCGGGAGTAGCCGTCCCGAGCACGCTGACCACGGCGCTGTGAAGAAACGGACCAATCGATATTGCCGGAATGATGCCAACGATCAGGCAGACTATGACGAGGAACTCGACCGGAAACCGCATCCATCTGGGGGGCTCGTGGGGACGGTTGACCGGCAGATCGGTCGGCGGCGGACCAAAGAAAACCGTGTGAATGAACCGCAGCGAATAGGCCACGCTGAAGGCGCCGGCGAGGGTCGCGACATAGGGAAGAATACGGTCGAGGATCGAATCGGCATGGGTCTCCACCGCCTCGGCAAAGAACATTTCCTTGGACAGGAACCCGTTGAGGAGGGGCACGCCAGCCATTGCGGCACTTGCCACGATCGCCAAGGTCGCTGTGAACGGCATGAAGCGGAAGAGACCGCTGAGCTTGCGCATGTCGCGTGTGCCGGTCTCGTGATCTATGATGCCCGCTGCCATGAAGAGCGACGCCTTGAAGGTCGCGTGATTGAGCATATGGAAGATGGCGGCCACGGTCGCCAATGGGCTGCCGAGGCTCAGCAGTGTCACGATCAATCCAAGATGGCTGATGGTCGAATAGGCCAGGAGGCCTTTCAAGTCGCGCTGGAACAACGCAAAATATGCGCCCAGCAGCAGGGTTGAGATCCCGGCGACGCCGACAATCCAGAACCATTCGTACGTCCCCGAAAGCACCGGCCAGAAACGCACCAAAAGGAACACACCGGCTTTGACCATGGTCGCCGAGTGAAGGAAGGCCGAAACCGGCGTCGGGGCAGCCATGGCGTTGGGAAGCCAAAAATGGAATGGAAACTGCGCGCTCTTTGTCAAAGCGCCTAGCAATATGAAAATCAGCGTTGGCAGATAGAGAGGATGACTGCGAACGATGTCGCCGGAATCGAGGATCTTGTCGACGTCATAGCTGCCAACCACGTTGCCGAGCAGAATAAAGCCGATCAACAAGCAAAAGCCGCCAATCCCGGTAATCGTGAGTGCCATTCTGGCGCCATCGCGGGCATTGGCATTATTGTGCCAATAGCTGATGAGCAAGAACGAGAAGATGCTGGTCAGTTCCCAGAACACGGACAGCAGGATCACATTGCCCGAGACGACAATGCCGAGCATGGCCCCCATGAAAGCAAGAAGGAACGAGAAGAACCGTGGAACCGGATCCTCCTCGGACATGTAGTAGCGCGCATAAAGCACCACGAGAAGGCCGATTGCGGTGACAAGCATGGTGAAAATCCATGCAAAACCATCCATGCGCAACGCGAAGTCCAGGCCAAACTGCGGCAGCCATTCGGCGCGAAACCGCACTACCCCGCCGTCTGCGACCGCCGGATACAAGCTTCCTGTGAGCAGCAACAAAGCGGTGACGACGATAGCTGCCAAACCTGCAGGCAGGCGTGGCGAAGTCGTCTTGAGTAAGAGAATGGAGAGGAGACTTCCGACGAAAGGCAGAAGCAGCAGAACGACAAGCAAAAATGGTTCGGCTGTTATCCCAATGCCTCAATCCTCCAGAAAATCGGTACCCATCGCTTGGGGCAACAGTTCAACTGCCGTCTAGCAATCGGGGCCTTGTTGCTCTATATGGCTTATATCAACCAATATGGGTGACTCTGAGCGATGGGTCAAGCAAGCGGGACAACGATTTTGACACCGGAGCTGTGCCGCGCTGCACGCGGTCTCCTGGATTGGACACAAACGGACCTTGCCGAACGCGCGGGCGTATCGCGCAGCACCATCAGGGACTTTGAAGGTGGCCGGCATGATGTCCATCGTGCCACCGCAGCTCAGTTGCGTCTTGCGCTTGAAGTCGGAGGGGCGGTTTTTATTCCCGTCGAGGGCGGCAAGATAGGGTTATGTACCGGCTGACATCGCATGGATGGCGCGGAGCCTAGGAGAGAGGCCGATGAGCGCCGCCTCGAGAGCGTTGCCGAAAAGCTCGCTGCGGTCCTGCGGGTCACATGCGGGCGAGAGGAAAAGTAGCGGCAGAAGCAGCGATCCGAAGGAAACGCGGGACCGACTGTCCCACGGTTTCGGGCCAGTCTCGATGATGTCGCCGCGACATCAATCAGAGATGGCCCAGCCGAAGTCCGCGCAGGCTCAACACGATTTTGTGCAAAGCCATTTCCAATTCGTCATCCGAGATCGTCAATGGAGGCGAAAAGCCGATCGCGTTGGCGCCCTTCATCGTCGTCGAAACTCCGTGCTCGAGGAGCGTGTCGACAAGCCCGCCATCATCCGCGTCGAGCTGCGATCGATCAATTTCCAGCGCCAGCAGAAGTCCCCTGCCCCTTACGCCCAAAAGCGATGGTTCAATGAGTGCCAGATCTGAGACACGAGCGCGCACCACATGTTCGAGATGGGCAGCTCGATCGGCCAGACGATCTCGAAGGATGATGTCGACGGTGGTCAAGGCAGCCCTTGTCGTCATCGGGTTTTTCTCATGTGTGTAATGTCCGAGAGAAAGTTCGGGTGCGATATCGAGCGCTTTATCCGCAATAACCGCTGCGATCGGCAATATGCCTCCCCCAAGCGCTTTTCCGAGCACCACGATGTCCGGGATCGTTCCGAACTGCTCGAAGGCAAAGAAGGTGCCGGTCTTGCCAAGGCCCGACGGGATTTCGTCAAAGATCAGCCTGGCGCCGGCCGCATCGCAAAGTCTGCGTACCTCGGGCCAGAGGCCATCTGGTGGCACCTGACAATTGGACCGCATGGGCTCGGCGATCACCGCTGCTATGCCACCGTCCGTCTCCTCCAGAGCGGCTCTCAGATCCGAAATCATTGCGTCGGCACCGTCCTCGCGCCAGTATGGGCGAATATGCACCCGATCAGGCAGGAAACTGCCAAGGCGAGGATCGAGGTTGGCGCGCGACAGTCCGAAGGAACCGAACCCATGACCGTGATAGGAGCCTTCCAGCGAAATGGTAGCACTGCGTCCGGTGGCGACACGGGCGAGCTTGATGGCGATTTCGATCGCATCCGAGCCGCCGGTCGCCAACAGGACCTTGGCCCTGCTGCCAGGCCATTGCCCGACAAGACGTTCGGCCAGCAAGGTCGCCGGTTCGTTCGTGTACCGGCGCGGCGCAAACGGCAATGTGTCAAGCTGCGCTTTGAGTGCGGCGACAAGCTCCGGATTGGCGTGACCGATATGGTGCGTCGTATTGCCATGCAGGTCGATAAAGCGCCTGCCGTCAAGGTCCTCGATCCAGACGCCGGAAACCCGCTTTAGCGTCGCAAGACAGGGGCTCGATCCCTCCTGATGGAAGAAACTGTCGGCGTCACGCGCAACGAATACGGCATTGGCCGAAGGACCGTTGTCATCGTGTTCGTGGTCCATCAAAAGGTTCCTCCCATGCCGGTCACTGTCAATTGCGTGCCGTATCGTTTGTCTGCGGCAGGATCGGCTGCCAGCCCCTGTGCGCGCCGCGTGCTTTTCTCGATCCACCAGACGGTCCCCATGGCCAGAACCGAGACGGCGAGCAGGCCGACGCTCTTTGCGGCCGCATAGCCGTAGCTGGAATCCTGCGCCGCATTGAAGATCGCGACCGATGCAAGCTGGACGTTGCCGCTGACGAGGAAGATAATCGACGACAGCGTCGTCAGGCCATCGACGAAGACGTAGAGTACGCCGAGGAGGGCTGCGATGCGCAGCATCGGCAGCGTCACCTCGTAGTAGCGTCTGATCATGCCAGCGCCCAGGCTCTCCGCTGCCTCGTCGACCGCCTGATCAATGCGCTGCAATGCGGCACGCGCAGCCAGCACGCCGACATAGAGATTGCCGAACATGATGTTGATGATGAGGATCGCCTGCGTGCCGGACAGCGACAGCGCCTTGATGCCGAAAGGTGCGTTGAAGGCGATGATATAACCGACACCGAAGATGATGCCCGGCAGGATTGCCGGGATCATCGCCTGGAAGGCGATCATATCTCCGAAGGGCGCACGCATCCTTTCGGCAACATAACCGATCACAAGTGCAAGCAGCCCGCCGATCGGCGCGGCAACAGCCGCGATCCGCACACTGTTCCAGACCTGTTCAAGGCCGCCACCTGACGATCCGTAATTGGTGCCGGCAAGCCCCGATCCAATCCCCTCCGGCGTGAAGTAGGCAAGCGTGAAGCTCCAGTCGACGCCCCAGATACGCGTCACAGAGCCCAGGATGACGACGCCATAGATGGAGAGGATGAGCAGGCAGAAAACACCCGCAAGCCCCGTAAGACCTGCCCTGACGAGGAGCGGCTGAAATACTTCGGCTGGCGTGCCCGCATCGGCGCTGACATAGCGCTTGCGTCGGCCGATCTGCTCGAGCGCCAGATAGAAGATGAGCGACGGGACGATCAGCCAGAGGCAGATTGCGGAGGCGAGCGGCGTATTCTGGAAACCGGTGATCTGGTCGTAGATGACGCCGGCAAGAACTGGCGTATCGCGTCCGAGGATCATCGGATTGCCGAAATCCGTCAGGCTCTGGATGAAGACGAGCACGATCGCCCGCTTCAGGCCCGGCCAGCTCAGCGGGAAGGTGACATTGAAAAACAGCGCCAGCCGTCCGGCGCCGAGCATCATGGCCGCCTCCTCCAGCCGCCCGTCCTGGCGCCGCATGACATTGTCGAGAACGATCAGCGTCGTTGGCAGGAAGGATAGCGTCTGGGCTATGACGATGCCGAAGGGTCCATAGAGATTGAAGGCATCCGCGTCGGTCAGGCCGAGCGTCTGGTCGAGCAGGGTAAAGGTAATGAGCCCGCGCCGACCGAAGAGCATGGTGGTCGCAGTCGCCACCAGCACCGGCGGGGCGACCAGCGGCAGCAAGAGTATTGTTCGTGTGAGGGCGGGCCGGGCGATGCCGCCGCGATTGAGCCCGTAGGCGATCGCATAGGCAATCGAGACCGTGAAGAGGACGGAAACAGCGGCCAGCCAGAGGCTGTTGAGAGCGGCCTTGCGCAGATAGGGATCGGCGAGGACGGCAACATAGTTGTCGAGCCCGTAGCGCGCTGCCTTGGCGGTGCGCAAAAGATCGAATTCGGAAGGTGCCATCTTGTCGCGCACGGCAAAGGCAAGCGCTATGCGCTTGTGCAGCATGATCTGGGCGACCGGAAAGGCGGTTTCAACAGCCGCCCGGTCGGACGGCGAGAGGCTCGAGAAAGCCTGCTCGATCGCTGCCTGCTGCTGGTCGAAGGGCTGATCCGTGCGCCAGGTAACTTTGGCGCCGGCAAGCTCGTAAGCGGTCGCAGTCGCTTTGACACGTTCGGCCCGCGTCGCGTCGGTCACCCATTTGTCGATTGCCGCCTGCCGTTTCTCAGCGGGCAAGAGGGCGATGGCATCCTGCGTCATTTCGGCGAGACGCCAGGGCGGCAGGGGACCGGAATTGTCGAAGCTCTTGATGAGCACCAGCGTGACAGGCACGACGATGAAGGTCAGCAGCAACAGCATGACGGTCACGGCTGCCGCAATTCCTGGAAGGCGGCGCAATATATGTCTGTTCATGAGATCGGCCGATCGAGGAGAACGAGCTGCGCAAGATCGGGCTTGACGGCAATTGCAGCGTGGCGCTGAAGACCGGCCCAAGCCGATGTCGAGGGCTGCTCGGCGATGAGCTTCAGATTGTCCGGGCAATTAATGAGGACGCGCAACGTCGAGCCGAGAAAGGTGACGGCTTCGACCGTGCCGCAAACCGCACCGGGATCATCGAACCCACATGGCAGCATATGCTCGGGGCGGATCATGACGGTGAGGGTCTCACCTTCTGCGATGCCGTCTGGAAGGGCAAAATCCCACAGAGCATTATTGACGGCAAAACCGCCCATGGCAGCCGTGCCATTCAGTATATTCGACACGCCGATGAAGTCGGCGACGAAGCGCGAGACCGGCCGATGGTAGATCTCGTTCGGTGTGCCGATCTGTTCGATGCGCCCGGCACGCATGACGGCGACCCGATCGGACATGGCGAGCGCCTCCTCCTGGTCATGCGTCACGTAGAGCGTCGTGATCCCCAGCCGATCGACCAAACCGCGAAGCTCGGCGCGGAGCTTGGCGCGAATACGGGCATCGAGTGCTGACATCGGTTCATCGAGGAGCAGGATTTGGGGCTCGGCTGCAAGCGCTCTGGCAAGCGCCACGCGCTGCTGTTGGCCGCCGGACATCTCGTGCGGGTAGCGGTCGAGCAGCCGGTCGATTTCGACTATTTCGGCGAGCTCCCTCACCCGTTTACGGATTTCACCGCGCGGACGACCGGCCATGCGGGGGGCAAAGGCAATGTTCTGCTCGGCGGTTTTGGTCGGAAAGAGCGCGTAGGACTGGAAGACGAAGCCCATGCGACGCGCAGCGGGCGCAAGATAGGTGACATCCTCACCGTGGCGCAGGATCCTGCCACCGTCCGGTGCGGCAAAGCCCGCGATCATGCGCAAGAGCGTGGTCTTGCCGCAGCCGGAATCTCCAAGCAGCGTGACGAATTCGCCAAGCCCGATTTCAAGATCGACGCGGTCGACAGCGGTAAAGCCACCGAAGCGCTTGGCAAGACCTTCCACGACCAGATGCGGCCCGCCTCTATCGACGGGTCGCTGGCTGGCAATATGATCGGCGCGCTGAAGCATCAGCCGCCATTCAGGAAGCGAGCGGAAAATTCCTTGCGGAACTCATCCATGTTGGCCGGACGGCGCATCGTCCAGGTGCTGACCTGATCGAGATCGACGAGACCATATCCCGGCACGGCGGTAGCGCCGACCAGTTTGCCGAGGACTTCGGCCGCATCCTTGCTAGCCATGAAATCGAGGAAGAGCTTGGCCTCTTCCGGATGCGGAGCACCGGCGAGAAGTCCGCCGCCCTCGCTGGTATTCGGTGTGATCCGGCCGAAGACGATCTCGACAGGACGTCCGGCGGACTTGGTCGCATAGCAGGTCGTGTCGTAGGAAAGGCCGATCGTTACTTCCCCGGTCCCCGCAAGCTGGGCGCCGCCCGAACCGCCGTCGGAATACTGATAGACATTCTCGTTGAGGTTTTCGACGAAAGGCCAGCCGAACGCATCGACAAAGGTCGTCAGGATCGCGCCGCCCGTGCCGGACTTCATCGGCGACGGAAGCGAGATTTCCTTCTTGTAGACCGGCTTGATCAGGTCTTCCCAGGTCGTCGGCATCGGCAGATGCTTTTCGGCAAGACGGTCGCGATTGACCACCATGCACATCGTCGTTGCGAAGTAGCGGGTATAGAAATTGTCGGGATCGCGGAAACTGTCTCTGATGTCGGTGCCCGCAACCTTGTAGGGTTCGAAGGCGCCGGCGTTCTTCAGCTGCTCGAGCGCATCGCTGTTGACGAGATAGACGAGGTCGGCCTGGGGGTTGCCCATTTCGGCGATGGCGCGCTCGGCGATCGGACCCGTCGATCCGGAAACGACCTGAAGCTTGATGTCGGGATATTTGGCGCTGAAGGCGGCCGTCAGCGCGTTGCTGACATTTTCAGAGGCGTTATAGACGACGAGGTCGCGGGCTTCGGCCTGCGCCGAGAACAGAAGAGCGACGGCACCCGCCGCGGCAAATTTGAGTGTGTTCATGTCGGTTCTCCAATATTTTTGGCGAGACGGTGGAAAATTCGAAATGCCCGGAGTTGCCGAGCTGTTATAAGTTTGATCTATAGTTAGGATGCATGAATTAAGTGACACTTATTTGACGATGGATATCGGACGATGAATTTTTCGCAATTGCGAGCCTTCTACGCCGTCGCTCAGCACGGCACTTTCTCCGCCGCCGCCCAGGCGCTCAGCGTCAGCCAGCCGGCGGTTACTCAGCATGTGCGGGCGCTTGAAGAGGCGATCGGCAATAGATTGTTTCACCGGCGCGGCTCCGGCGTGGAGCTGACGCCCGATGGTGTCGATCTGCTTCCGCATATCCATCAGATTATCAAGGGATTGGAAGATGTCGCCGCCAGGATCGAAGGGGGCAAGGAACTCCGCACGGGGCATCTGACCATCGGGCTCTGCAGCCCGCATGTCGCAATGCCGCTTATTCGCAGGTTCCGCATCACTAGGCCGGGCATCCATATCGAGACGCGCATGTCGAATACCAGCACCCTGCTCGATCTCGTGTCCCAGCAGCGCGTCGATGTCGCCGTCGTGACCCTGACCGAGCCCCGCGACGATCTCTACTGCCATCGCCTGGTGGGGCAGGAGGTCCTAGTCGTCGTGCCGGCCGATCATCGATGGAGTGGGCGAGATACGATCGGAATCGATGAACTCCAGGACCAGCCCTTCATCCTGCGCGAGGCGGGCTCGATGACGCGACAGATTTTCGAGCGCGCCCTTGCCGACAAGAACATCCGCATCCGTCAGGAATTGGTGCTGGCAAGCCGGGAGGCGGTCAAGGAAGCCGTCGCCAACGGCCTCGGCCTCGGGATTGTTCTCGACAAGGAACTCGGCAACGACGAGCGTCTGGTCGGGCTGAAGATCGCCGGTGCATCAGTCGCGGCAAGCGAGTATCTCATTGCGCATCCCGAAGTCAGCGATCTCGGCGCTGTCAGGGTATTTATCTCATCGGCACAGCACGGCACCACAGCGGAGTTGACGGGCTGACCGGATTGTTCCCGGAGCTCGACTCTTCTATCAGACAGGGCCCGGCACCGCCGGCCTCACTCTTGTGCCGCGTCTGACCGAACCAATCGTGCAGGCAAACTGTGCCAGACTTGTGCTTTGGTTGGTCGCCGCCACGCGCCGCCTTCAGCAGGTTCTCGGCCTTGTCGATGCGTTCGACCACTCTGCCATGCATCGGGTTCTTCTCGGCAATCGGTCGGGCAGACCTCAAAACTTTAAGAACGAGCTCCAATCGTTTCTGCATGCCATCTCCATGCGAAAGGAAAGAATTTGCGGCCGTCGATGCACGGTTGCTGGCTCATCAAGCCATCTCGCCTTTCCATGCGTGAAGCAGCCGCTCTACCCCTCATCTTCATCACGGCGTGGGAAGGCCTCGTGGATCGCGTCGGCATCCGGGCTGGCCAGAAGGTGCTCGTCCTCGGTGGCGGGGGCGGGGTGGGACATGTAGCAGTTCAGATTGCCAAATCGTTTGGCGCGGATGTTTATGCAGTCGATGGAGCCCGCAAGGCTGACTACATCAAGAGCCTCAATCCGACGCCGATCGATTACGCCACGGAGACCGTCGAGGAGTATGTCGCCAAGTACACTCAAGGACGAGGTTTTGACGTCGTCTACGACACCATTGGCGGCGCTGGCCTGGACACCGCGTTCAAGGCGGTCGCCCGCTTTGGGCACGTGGTTAGCTGCCTCGGCTGGCGCACACACGCACTCGCCCCGCTCTCATTCAAGGCCGCGACATATTCCGGAGTATTCACACTGCTTCCGCTGCTCACTGGCGAAGGCCGTGAGCGTCACGGAGACATCATGAAGGAAGCGACGCGCCTCGCGGAAAAGGGTCAGTTGATGCCGCGGCTCGACAGTCGGTCCTTCACCCTCGAAAGTGTGATGACGGCTCACGAGCTGATTGAAGGTGGCAAGGTTGACGGAAAGCTCGTCGTCGACATCGCGTCATAGCCGGGGTCCCGCGTGTTCATGCGCGGGACCCGCTTCACTGAAACCCATTCTTTCCGCATGGCCAGACGCGAGGATTGCGAAGAAACGACGCCACATTTGTCTCGCTTGATAATTTCCCTTGATACAACCGGCCTGAAATCCTCGATCGACTAGCTCGCATCAGACCACGCACTCCTCGGTGAAAAGGAAGATACGATGAAGGACCTTACCCACTGTGTCGTTACGCCAAGCGTAAAAACCGAAGGGTTCGCACCGCTGGGGATCGGAGTGCACCGTGCGTCAACGATCGTCTTCAAGACGGCGGAGGACTACGCCGACCGAGGAAAACGGGGACCCGACGGCTACAGCTACGGTCTTTACGGGACGCCGACAACCAGAACACTCGAGGCAAAACTGACAGCTCTCGAGAAGGGTGCCAGAACTTTCCTTGTACCCTCGGGCCAGGCGGCCAACGCGATTGCGATGCTTCCATTTCTCAAGGCGGGTGACAGGGTCCTCATTGCAGATTCCGTGTACCCTCCGGTGCGCGATTTCGCCAATATGGAACTGGTGCGCTTCGGCATTGAGGTTGTCTACTACGATCCTGTCGACCCATCTGATCTCGAGACCAAAATCAACGCCAGAACCAAGATCGTCTGGTGCGAATCTCCAGGTTCTACGACAATGGAAATCCAGGACCTGCCCGCTATCACGGACATAGCCCATCGGCATGGAGCACTGGTTGGCTGCGACAACACCTGGGCGACACCGCTGAACTACAAGCCTCTGACGCTTGGAGCAGACATCGTCACAGAGGGGCTGACCAAGTACATTTCGGGACATTCCGATGTACTGCTGGGATCATTGACGGTCCGTGATCAGAAACTAATTGCTCCAATACGATCAACGCTCGGGCGGATGGGTATCTCAGTGTCTCCGGACGACGCCTCGCTGGTCATGAGAGGATTCGAAACGCTGGGCGTCCGCATGAAACATGCAAGTCAAGGCGCGCTTCAGTTGATCGAAAGAATACAGGCAGCGGATATCGTGGAACGCGTTGTCCATCCAGCATTGCCCACCGATCCCGGACACTCCATTTGGAAGAGGGACTTTCATGGGGCATCAGGTGTCTTTGGCGTCGTTTTCAAACGAGGCCTGTCCGATCGGGTCTCGCCTGCTCTCAATGTGCTCAAAACATTTGCGATAGGAGCATCTTGGGGCGGAACACGCAGTCTCGTCGCACCCATGCCCGTCAAGGCCTACCGGACGGTGCGGCGGTGGGATGCAGACGATCTCGTCTTACGCATAAGCGTTGGCCTTGAAGATCATCAGGACCTAGTCGACGATATCGAAGCGCTTCTCGCACAGATTTCCAGATAGCGGCAGCTCCCCACCCTGGCCACGTGACCGCCCCCTGCTCGCCCGAGCCGTCCGCATGCGCGCGATCTATCCCGGCGGGTCCGGATAGAGTTCGTCTTGGGTGACGGTCGATGTTGGAGATCCTGCGTTCGAGATTCCAATCAATGGGAAGAAGCGGGTCATCGTCGTTGGTTTCGATCCCGTAGGAACGAAACGAAGGCCCGCATGGAGGCACTGAGATGGCGGTGTCTCGGGTAATAGAGATGTAGGCCTGGATAAGGCGGCGTCCATTCTCCCAGCAGTTCGACCAAGGCGCCAGCTTCAAGAGCGGCGGCGGCCATCCACTTCGTCACGTAAGCCAGGCCGTAACCGTGGACTGCCGCCGCCAGAATGAGCCTTGAATTG
Organism: Rhizobium sp. 01L419; assembly: GCF_056400025.1. Classification (NCBI taxonomy): domain Bacteria; kingdom Pseudomonadati; phylum Pseudomonadota; class Alphaproteobacteria; order Hyphomicrobiales; family Rhizobiaceae; genus Rhizobium; species Rhizobium sp. 01L419. Next base: position 114,175 of record NZ_JBFTSM010000020.1, on the reverse strand, counting down.
TCTAGGACGAGGCCGCCAGTCGTCTCGACAACGAGTGCCTCTCCTCGCCTTTCGAACTCCCAGCGGTACAGGCTGCCTCCCGGCATACGAAGCTGGATGCAACGATGGCCCCTCAGCTCGGCCGGCGATCGCAACGGGGGACGGCCTGCAACATACGACGGGGCGGCGACGACGATATGCTGCTGCATCGGCCCGACCGGAATTGCCACCATGTCCTCCGAGATAATCTCGCTGGAACGGATGCCGCAATCGAACCCGTTTTCGGCGATGTCCACGAGCCGGCGCTCGCTGACGATTTCGACGCGCACGTCAGGAAACGCCGCCATGAATTCGAGCACCAATGGTGCCAGCACCTGCTCCGCAGCCGTCGCATCCGCGTTGATCCGCAACGTCCCGGAGGGCTTCGAAGTGAATTCACCCAGTTCGTCCGCGGCGTCAGCGATCTCAACGAGCGCCGGGCGAAGTCTGGCGAAGAACCGCCGACCTGCGTCGGTGAGCGATACGTTGCGGGTGGAGCGATGGAAGAGCTGCACATTGAGGCGGCTCTCCAAGCTCGCGACACTGTGGCTGAGAGCGGAAGGACTGAGGCCGCTGCGTCGAGCGGCCGCGCGGAATCCGCCGTACTCGGCAACCGCTGCGAAGGCCGCCAGCTCCGCGGGCGACATCGCGCCGACCGTTCGAATTCTCTCAGCATGCCGTTCTGTGTTGTCCATCTAATCAGCACAATGAAGAACTGCTACTTCAAACACAACCCATCAGGAAAGGAACTACGATGTCTCAGCAAATTCCATTCGGCTTTACCTCGACCGCATCGGAGGTTCTCGCCGGTGTCGACCTGTCCGGCAAGACCATGATCGTAACCGGCGGGGCCAGCGGCATCGGCATCGAAACGGTAAAGAGCCTAGCCGCCGCCGGTGCGTCCGTAACCATTGCTGCGAGGCGCGTTGACGCCGCGGAAGAAGTCGCAAAGGGCTTGAGGACGGAGACCGGTAACTCGAAGATTGAAGTCCGCCCACTCGATGTCGCCGACTTGAATTCTGTACAGAAGTTCGTCGGCGACTGGGACAAACCGATCCACGCCCTTGTTAACAATGCGGGCATCATGATGGTGCCGGAGCTGGAACGAACCGCAGAAGGCTGCGAGCTGCAGTTCGGCACGAATTTCCTCGGCCACTTCGCGTTGACGATGGGGCTGCGTCGCCAGCTTGCCGCCGCCAATGGAGCACGCGTTGTATCCGTCAGTTCGACCGGCAGCCTCTTCGGCCCGGTCATTTGGGATGATCCCCATTTTCATTTCACCCAGTACAACCCGCTTCTGGGTTATGCCCAGTCGAAGACTGCCTGCATACTGCTGTCGGTTGGCATCAAGGAGCGCTGGGCGTCTGACGGCATCGTCTCGAACGCCCTCAATCCGGGGGCAATCGCGACAAACCTCCAGCGACACACCGGCGGCCTCAAGACGCCCGAGCATCTTCGCAAGAACTCTCAGCAAGGCGCCGCGACATCCGTGCTGCTAGCCGCCTCGCCGCTTGTCGAGGGCGTCAACGGTCGATATTTCGACAACTGCCACGAGGCGCCTCTGACCGCACGCCGACCGGAGGGGAAGCTCGAAGGTGTTGCGCCTTACGCGCTCGACAGCGCCAATGCGGACCGGCTTTGGGAGATGGCATTGCGCATCGTGGGAGAGCCGAAATGAGCGACGCCCTTCGCGTAGGATTCATCGGCCTCGGCGACCAGGGTGCGCCCATGGCTGCTGCGATCGCCGACAAGTTCGATTTACACGTCTGGGCGAGACGTGCTGTCTCGTTCGATGCTCTTGGCAACGCCCGGCACGTAAAAGAGGCTGACCCTGTCGAACTTGCGGCAAACGTTGACCTGCTGTGCCTGTGCCTGCGTGGCGATAGCGATTTGCATGACCTCTTAGCTGACCGTTCGTTGCTCCAGGCATTGGGCAAAGGGGCGACCATCGTGAACCATGCAACCGGCGATCCCGCTGAAGCCGAGAACTTTGAACGTATCACCGAGGAGCTCGGCGTGCACTTTCTCGATGCGCCCGTCAGTGGTGGGCGACCTGGTGCGGAAGCGCGGTCGCTAACCTGCTTTGTCGGAGGCCGCGCTGAGGCACTTGACGCAAGCCGACCTGTTATCGAGTGCCATAGCACTCATATCGTCTCAATGGGTCCGGTCGGTTCAGGCCAGATGGCGAAGCTCTGTAACAACGCTCTTACAGTCTCGAACCTGCGTAACATTGTCGAGGTGTTCGCGATGGCGGAGAAGCTGGGCGTCTCCCTCGCGGGCCTCCGAGACGCGTTCGATCACAGCAGCGGCGGAAGCTTCATCCTGCAGGCTCTGGGCACCAAGGTGACGGTGGGCAACGCAGTACATATCGCCGAGCTGAACCGGGCGGACGTCGACGAATTCGCGGCAGCGATGCGTCGGAAAGGCGTTGATCCGACGGCTGTCCAGGAATGGGCGATCAAAGGCCCCGACGGACTGGAGGCGCTGGTCCAGCGTCTGCAGTAAGAGATCGTGGCCGGAAAGCGGCGGACATCCGTCCGTTTCGCTTGAGAGCCCATCGCGTTCCGATGCCATGATCTGCCGGGCCGGACCGGGCTGCGCAATTACACATCGACGCAGATCTTCATCGTGCCCGAAGGCCGCAAGCGGCCCCCGGGCGTGCCTGAGCTTGGACAGTGTCCCTAATCCAACTGCATTTCCTTGCTGACCCTCGATGTACCGCGTGCGTTCATGAAGTCTTTGATTTGACAGCATCCATCACCCGCGTGGAATAAACGAGTCCTGCCCCAGCGTTGACACCAATCGCCGTTCCGAGCGCCTCGGCGATCTCTTCACGCGTGGCGCCCGCCATTAGCGCGGCGTCGGTGTGGACAACGATGCAGCCATCGCAGCGCAACGAGACCGCAGCCGCTAGAGCGATCAGTTCGTTGACTTTGGTACCCAAGAGATTGGTTTTACGCGCCGCTCCGCCGATTGCCTGATAACCCCTGATCACATCCGGGCTCATAGACATCACATCTCCTCACGATTTTAAGAGCTTAGGCTCGGTAGTAAACTGCAGCGCGTGAAGGGACGCCCCGCGTACTCAAGCAACCGAAGGGTATTACCCTAGCTTGAATCTTGTCGGTCGATCGTCAGCAGCCTCTGGTATCGCCTTGGTGCGAGAGCCAACCTCCTCCGAACGAGGGCATCAAATTCTCAATACCACTCGCCCCAAAGTCTCTCCGGCCTCCAGTGCCCTCTGGGCTTCGCCCACCCCCTCGAATGAGACAACACGGTCGATGTGGGCACGAAGCGTGCCCTGGTCGGCCCTTTCGGATATCTCGTCGAGAACGCGGACTTGTCTCAGTCTACGCTGATGGTCGCGAGCGATCTGCGGCAGGCCGATATTGACGAACGAGATGTCCAGGTTTCGCCATTCCGCAAACCCGTTTCCGCCGCTCGGCCAATTGGAGACCACGGTGTTCACCAGGCGGCCATATGGCGCGACGTGGCCGAAGCTTCGCGCGAAGTTGTCATGTCCGACAAAGTCGAACACAACATCGGCGCCGTCCTTGCCACTCCAAGACTTCAGTGCCGAGCCGACGTCTTCCGTCCGATAAAGGATTGCCAGGTCTGCACCCAGCTTCAGCGCGAGGGCGGCTTTTTCCTCACTTGAAACAGTAGTAGCCGTCCGCGCCCCGATGGCCGAAAGGTACTGTATGGCGATGTGGCCAAGGCCGCCCGCTCCACCGTGCACCAGCACGTGATCGCCCGGCTTGACCCTCCCCTTGTTGAAGACGGCTTCCCACGCGGTCAGGCCGACCACAGGGAGCGCGGCAGCCTGCACGAAATCGAGGTTCTTCGGTTTTCGCGAAACATACCCACCATGTATCACCTTGTACTCCGCGTAGCTGCCCGGGTTGCCGGGATAGCCGCCATCGATGTACCAAACTTCGTCCCCGATCGCGACGTTGTCGACAGCGTCGCCGATATCCTCGACAACGCCAACGCCGTCGATGCCGAGGATTGTCGGCGATCCGGCGTCTGCATCGGGATCCGGCCTCTGTCCACTCTTTCTATTCTGCCAATCGGCCGGATTAATCCCGGCTGCGACCACTTTGATGAGAACATCCTGAGGTCTCTCGATTTTCGGCATGGGTATGTCCCGCACCTGCAGGACTTCAGGTCCGCCGGGGGTGTCCAGCACCAACGCACGCATCTTCTCAGACATCGCGCCACCCCCCTCCGCTCTGTTCGACCGCGTTTATCAGCCGATGCAGCTTGACGGCGCTGTCGAACGTCGGGGTTTGGCGTGTACCCGACAGTTTGTCGGAGGCAAAGAGTTCGTAAAGTTTCTTAACGTTGCCAATCAGGACATTCTCATCCGGCCCGAAGTCGCCTGGAACGGGGATTGGATGCAGGTTCTCGCCCGCTTGCGCGCCAGAAAGGTTGAACCCGCCAACGCCCACGTAGCCGACGGGGCTGGTCAGGAGCAAGTCTCCCTTGGTTCCGTTGATCTCCATATGGAAATTCGTCGCGCGCGACAGGCCGCCGCGGAAATGGCTTGTCACAAGAGCGCCCGATCCAAGCCTTCCGTTAAAGGCGACCTGGTCTGCGACAGTGAGCGGAGCAACCTCGCGGCTCTCCATCATTCTGATTGTGGGCCGCCGGGTTGCGAGCGTCCCTGAAACGCTGAGGAACTCAGAGCCCAGCGCGAACCCGAGGGCGTCCATTGTGTGCGCGAACGGAACGTGCAGCATGCTCGCCCCATTGGATGGGTTCAGGGTGTACCGGAAGGCTTCCTCGAGTTCTTCCCCCCAGCTGATTCCGGAACCGATAACGGAGGCCGACAGAACCTCGCCAACATACCCGTCGCCGATGAGCTTTCGGGTATGCCTGATTGCCGGGTTGGCTCGGGTCTGGAGACCGACCATCGTCGACACACCCCTGGCGGCGGCGAGCTCGTTCATGGCCTCCGCATCCCGGAGGTTCATGCCGAGAGGCCATTCGGAGAACACTGATTTCCCGGCCTCGAGGCCGGCGGTCACGAGCTGGAGGTGCTCCGGGACCCTGACTGTAACGACGACGAGGTCCACGTCGGGATGGTTCACGAGCTCCTCGGTCGATGAAACAGCGTGGTCGGACCCGAACTTCTGGGCCGCTGCCTGTGCGACCTCAATCCGGCTGTGACTTAGCACCGAAAGCCGGAACTGCGGCAGTTCCTGAAGAGCGGGGACATGGGCGGTAGATGCCCAGCCACGGTCGGGGTGTACCCCGATGATGCCAACTCTGATTGGTGCTTGGGTCATTGAACGCGCTCCTTGGGCTTGATTTCAAGAATGGTGCGATGGAGGGCGAGCTTCGCAATGCGCCATTGTCCATCCGCCAGCTCCCACGTTTCGTGGTAGTGTCCGTAGCCGTGCATGCTGGCCGGACGCGTTTCGTCGTCCACCGGGAAGACGAGGTAATCCTCCATGGACCAGATCGCCGTGACCTGGTGGGCGGACACTCGTTCCAGCTCGGCGTTGTGGACTTGGTGGATCGTACGGGCGCCCTCAAGGTAGCGGGCGGTTATCGCGACGAAATCGGCGACAGAATTGAACGCGCCGACTGTGTTTCCTTCAGGGTCCATGAACCGCACTTCTGGTTCGGCCGAGAACAGCTTCCCGAACTCATCCCAGCGTTTAATATCGATGTATCGGCAATACCGGGCCTTCTGAAGCCCGATCGCTTCGAATGCCTCTATGTCGCTCTGCATTTGAAATCTCCGTTAGGGTGCCTACATAAGTCGCCCGCTCCGGACGGTTGAGATATGATATTCTCGGATTGTTGTCGGATCGTCCAACTCTGGCGAGGCGACATGGACGCGCTTTCGAAAATCTTCACTGCCCCCCGCATTAGAGAGGCGAAGTTCACCCGCCTGGAGGCCAGCGCACCCTGGGGGATAATCTCCCCCGGCGAGCCCGTGGTGAAGTTCGTACATGTCGTGAGCGGCTCGGCTGTATTGACAACGCCCAACCAGGCTCTGCCCACACGGTTGGAAACCGGTGACGTTTTCATCCTGCTGGCCGATGCCGCTTACCAGATTTTCGACGACGAACGTTCGATACTCATCGACTGCGTCGACGTGGAGCGAGCTCGCGTCGGCAACGGTATCAAGTTCGGCGGCGGCGGAGCCACGACGACATTCATCAGCGGGTCCTTCGAGATGGAGCCGCTCGGGCGCAACTACGTCCTCGACGTGCTTCCGCCGTTTCTGCATCTGACCAAAGGCGTTGGACGGACGGAGGGCTTCGCGACCATCCTGAACATGCTTGCACTTGAGACCTCCGTTTCTGGTCTGGGCGCAGACGCAGCGGTGATCCGGCTGTTCGAGCTTCTGTTTATCCATGCGCTCCGAGCCTACGTTGGCGATGACAGGCACCAGAAACGCGGTTGGTTGGCCGCTGCATCGGATGGCCGCCTAAAATCCACTATCGAGGCGATCCATGCGGATCCCGGGAAGGACTGGACCATCGATTCCCTTGCCAGAATGGCGGGCATGTCTCGGTCCGCTTTCGCCGCGCGTTTCAAAAACGTTCTCGGCCAGACTCCCCTGAAATACATGACCTCCTGGCGAGTTTACTGCGCTTCGACGCTTCTCCTCACATCCCAAGCGCCGATATCGGAGATCGCCCACAAGACGGGATATTCATCCGATGCGGCGTTCAATAAGGTGTTCAAGCGAATAACCGGATACACGCCGGGCATGTTCAAGCGGGTGAACGAACCCGCGAGGCGCGCTGACTAGCGATGACAACGGGCTCGCCGGCGGCGGTTAGAGTTGCCGTCGTCTCAGTGCCGATCCCGCTTGCGCCTCTGGTCACGATTGTTGTCTTTCCATGGAGAACAATTCCCTTCAGGACATCCGGGGCCGTTGAATGAAACCCAAATGGCAGTTGAAGCATGGCACTCTCCTTGGGCGTTCGATTCTTGGCAGGACAGGGAGCCGAAAGGTCACTCGGTGATCTTGACGAATCCTTGCTGGACGAGCTGAATCGTCCGCGCCATGGCGTCGAGATTGATCTTGATGCGGGGCAGAAGATCGGCGTTGCCCCATCCGTTCACCTTCGCAGTCGCTCCGCAAAGCTCGATCTTGACGCCGATGTCGATGAGGTCCGCGACCAGCTTTTTGTAGGGGTTGCCGGTGGCGATGTTCCGCGACGCATTGTAGGCCTCATCGCCAAGCGTGACGTGGCCGGCGTTGGTGTGGAACACCACGATCACTTCAGAAGCCGCCTTCCAATTCGCGATGTCCGTCGTGATCAACTGAAGATGGAATAGAGCCGCAGGCAAATCACCCTCGAACTCCAAACCTCCGATGCTGTGGACTGACTTCACTTCTCGCAGCTCGACAGGGATATCGATTACGAGCCCGCTTTTTTCATCCGGCATGTTCGTCTCCTTCGAGATCACTGGTTGCGAATAGATCCGGGACGCCAAAGCGGCGCCCCGGAGGCGCGCGAGGGAGCGGTGGGAGGAGCGCGCCGAAAGGGTTTCGTGAGGTCGGCCCACCTAGACGCCGGCGTAGACGAGCCTCGTGAAGAAGGCGGGATCAATCACGAACTGGCCCCACTTCTCGTCGAACGCAGCCGTGGGCTTTGCTTCAACCGTCTCGTCAAGGGATCGTCCCTGCCGTTTGAGCTTGGCTACGTTCTCGCGTATGGCGACCAGCATGTCACGGAAGTCACGCAACTCGGCGCGATTGCTCACCGGGTTTCCATGTCCAGGAATGATGATGGTCTTGTCGGTGGACGCGGCGAGGTTCGCTTCAGCGGCAGCGATCATTCCGTCGATGCTTCCGCCTGTCGAGTGATCGATGAACGGATAGATGCCGTTCCAGTATGTGTCGCCGGCATGCAGGACATCCGCCTCGCCGAACATCACGTAGATGTCGCCATCCGTGTGGGCCGGGCCGTAATATTTCAGATCGAGTGTGTTACCGTTGAGTTTGAGCGTATGCTCCTTCGAGAACACATGCTGGGGGACGCCGCTCCGCGCCAGCGGTAGAAAATTGTAATCCCAGTCCTCTACCCGTTGGACCTGCGAAAGATACTTGCGGGTGTTCTCGTGCGCGATGATCTTTGCGCCGTCGGAACCGATCCAGGGGTTTCCATCCGCGTGGTCGAAATGCCAATGGGTGTTGATCAAGTGGGACACGGGGTCCGGCGAGATGTCGGATAGCGCCTTGGTCATCTGTTTCTGCGAGACACTGATTCCGGCGTCCACCATGACGAGGCCGTCCTTGCCGCCCGACACCGCGATGTTGCCACCCGACCCTTCGAGGATGGTGATGCCATTCCTCAGCTTGTGGGTGGAGATGGCCGACTTGGCGGCGCTGTCCTTTATGAGGCTCACCAGGCCGCGCGCCTCGGCATAGGCCTCGCGGGGGCTCAACCATCCTCCCGTGGCGGCGAATCCGGAACCGATGCAGCAGAGGCAAAATCCACGGCGCGAGAGCATGTGTTCGGTTTTCATGACATACCTTTCCGCAGCCGGATCAAACGAGCCGACGGCTTTGAACTGGAGTTGGAGAGGTCGAGGCGGGCCTTGCGGCCTGCCCTGCCGTCAAGCCTTGATGAAGGACAACAGATCGGCGTTGATCACGTCGGCGTTCGTCGTGAACATACCATGCGGGTAGCCATCGTAGACCTTTAGCTTCCCGTTCTTGAGCAACTTTACCGACAGCTCCGCAGAGTCGGCGATCGGAACCACCTGATCGTCGCTGCCGTGCATCACGAGCACGGGGACGTCGATGACCTTGAGGTCCTCCGTGAAGTCGGTTTCCGAGAAGACCTTGATGCATTCGTAGTGTGCATTTGCACCGCCCATCATGCCCTGTCGCCACCAGTTGCGGATGGTACCTTCCGAGACGGTCGCCCCAGGGCGGTTGAAGCCATAGAACGGCCCGCTTGCGATATCGAGGTAGAGCTGCGCGCGGTTCGCGGCCAACGCCGCCCGGTAGCCGTCGAACACCTCGATCGGAAGCCCGCCCGGATTCTTGTCGGACTTGACCATGACCGGAGGGATTGCGGAGACAAGAACCGCTTTCGCGACCCGGCCCTTCCCATGTTTGGCCACATACCTGGTGACTTCCCCGCCCCCGGTCGAATGGCCGATGTGAACGGCATCGCGGAGGTCGAGAGCCTCGGCCAGGGCGGCGACGTCGGCCGCGTACGTGTCCATGTCGTTGCCACCGGATGTCTGGCTCGAGCGGCCATGGCCCCTACGGTCATGCGCAATGACACGGAAACCCTTGCTTAGGAAAAACAGCATCTGGTTGTCCCAGTCGTCCGCACTGAGAGGCCAGCCGTGGTGGAATACGATCGGCTGACCGGAACCCCAGTCCTTGTAGAAAATCTGCGCGCCGTCTTTCGTCGTGATGCTGCTCATGATCTCACTCCCGGTTTCGAAATCTGCTCTGGTTGGATTTGAAGACATCGTCGCCGCCAGGACCTGCACCGGCAGGGCGGCAAATGCTGTGGCGGCCGTCCCGATCAGAACTTCCCGTCTCGTGACGGCGGGTATCGGCAAATTTTCCTTCGAAGTCATGGTCCTGTTCCTTCATGGCCGGATGGCTCCGCAAGGCGGAAGTCTTGCGTGACCTTCTGTCCTCGCCGCTGTACAGATCGCGGGTGGTCAGACGACGACTGGCGCGGCCTCGGACCACTCTTTGCGCGTCGTCGGATGGCCGTCGATCGTCTCGACGATGTCTTTCGATTTCGAAAGCGTGGTCATCAAGGACTTCGGCCCCTCGAACGGCCTGCCACCGATGTGCCAGCCATCCGTGTGTAGTTCCTCGATCAAGACCCAGACGACCTCGCGGAAGGCTTCAGAGCCTTCGAACTTGACCATGACATCGGTTAGCGCCTTGGCCATGGCGTGCTTTTCCTCTGGCGTGAAGACGCCGTCGGCGAGCTTTACGTTAACGAATGGCATTGTCTTCTCCTTGGCTGTAGTGAGACGTCCACCTAGTCGGCAACGTCGATAACGATCTTTCCGCTGGCGGTGCGATTTTCGACCTCGGCATAGGCTGCCGAGACAGTCTCGAAGCTGAATCGTCGCGGGTCCAGAAGTGGCGTGACCTTTCCGGCTTCGACCAAGCGCTTCGCCTCCCTCAGGATTGCCCCGTGATGAGAGCGGCCTTCGCCAGTCAGGATCGGCAGGAGCGTAAAAACACCCGAGTAGCTTGCCGCACGGAATGAAAGCGGTCCGAGCGAATGTGTGCCCCATCCGAGGCAACTGACAACGTGGCCGAACCTGCGCACGGCGTTGAACGCCGCATCTATCCCTGCGCCGCCGACGGTATCATAGACCACATCGAAGCCACGTCCGCCCGCGTGGTCTTTCACGTATTCCTCGACGGTAGTCTGATGGCGATCGATCGCCGTCGCGCACAGCTCTTCGATCTGCTTATGCTTCGACGCCTTGTCCACGGCGAAGACCTGAGCTCCGAAGGCGCGCGCGATTTGGATTGCTACATGCCCGACCCCGCCAGCACCGAGTACGAGCACCTTTTGCCGTGCCTGGACGGTAGCGCGATCCACCAGCCCTTCCCAGGCCGTAATGAACACCAGCGGCAGTGCGGCGGCCTCGCGCATGGTGAGGTTGGTTGGCTTAGGTGCGAGCAGGTCGGCATCGACAGAAACGAAGGTCGCAAGTGATCCCTGCAGGCCGCCAACGCCGCCGGTCAAGCCGAAGACCTCGTCCTGAGGCCTGAAGGACGTTACGCCCGGGCCGACTGCCTCGACGACTCCGGCCAAGTCCATTCCGAGGATTGCGGGCAACGGATGGCGGGCGTGCGGGGCCTGTCCGCTCTTGATCTTGAGATCGAGCGGGTTGACGCTGCTCGCCTTGACGCGGACGAGAACCTCCCCCGCCGCGGGAGCAGGGCAGACCATGCGGGAACGAACAAGGTCCGAGTTGGTCTCGGTGAGGACGAGTGCGTCCATTTCTGTAGGCGTGGTGGTCATCATCGGTCTGCCCTTTATGCGTTGCCGACAATCCGGCGACGGGCACAAGATGGCAGAACACGGCGGCCACCAGCCAGTGAATCGCGGTGAATTCTTGTGGGACGGTCAAGCGGGCGTCCGCGGAACAAGAAGTCTGGATCAGGACAGTTCCGCCAGCATCGCTTTTGCCGTGCGCAGGTCTGCGGTATCGAAACCTTCGCTGAAACGTTCATAGACCGTGGCCAGAAGCTCGCGCGCTCCAGCTCTGTCGCCGCGACCCGCGACTGATTGAGAAAGGCTCAGGGCGGCTCTCAATTCCAAGGAAAGTGCGTCCTGCTGCCGTGCCAGTTCCAAGGAATGGAGATAGCACTGCTCGGCTTCGTCGCCATGTCCGCATTGCGCAAGGATTTCACCTTTCAGACGATAGAGCTCCGTAATATACCAGAGCTCCTCCTTGTGCTCGCTTGCGGCAATGGCCGCCTCCACTAGGGCACGCGCTTCGGCGTGCTCGCCGAGCAAGGCGAGACCTTCGGCCAGGAAGCAGACAAATCTGACGTTGTAGAGGTTGAAAAGCTTGACCTGCCGCAGTTCCGCCAGTCCACTGCGGAGAAGCGGAACGCCTCTTTCGGGCTGTCCTTGCTGGATCAGCAGGGCCGCCTTCCAGCAACGGCCGAATACCTCCCACGGACCAAGGCCGTTCAGTTTGGCCAAATCAAGCAGTTCCGTGATCGCGCAATCAGCCGCCGCGAGGTCCCCGACATGAACCAGGGTTGGACATGACCACCGGGCCAACGCTTCGCAAAGCGAAATTGCGTGGCCGGAGGTGCGTGCCGCCTCCACGGCGGCATCGGCGGCGCGCACGGCCTGATCCGGGAAGCCCTGCATCCACAGGAGCTGAGCGGGCTGTATTCGCGCCGAAACCGACTGACCAAATCTGAACCGAACGAACCCCCCAGGGGGCAGCTCGGTCGAGACATCGTGCTCCAGCATGAGATCGGCGTGGCGACGGGCCCCCCGTAAATCTCCTATGCAGAAGAGCGTCATGCTCAGCATGCGGTCGCCGATGAACCTGTCGAGGCTGTTGCGAGCAAGCCTCACGAACCGATCGGCATTGTCGCGCGACGCCCGATACTCGCCCATACCCACCTGCGCGATCCACAAGCCCCATAGGGCTTCTGCCCGCGCGTCGACGTCGCCTAGCTCCTCGGCTATCTCCAGTGCCTTTGCGAACGCTGCAGGAGCCTGTGGCGCGAACCCGACCTTGAAGGCCTGCGAGAGACCGAGCGCCCTATAAAGCTGCATGACCTGACGGGCGCGCCTATCCCGCTTTTCCCCGGGATCGATGGCAAGCAATGCGCGGCGCACACACGTCAGGCACTCATCGACCAGCGACAATTGATACCAGAGCGGAATGGCCGAAACAGTTACGGCGACCCCAATATCGGCGTTGCCGTTGTCAGAGAACGCCCAGTCGAGGACGTAGCGGACGTTGTTGATTTGAGACCCGTACTTGAGCAACCAATCCTCGCTTGACAGGATTTCCACGTCCTCCGCCGAATGCTCGAGGGTGTCGCACAGATATTTCGCAAGGCGCTGGACGACGAGGCATACCTCCCCTTCTTCCTGCAATTTGCTTGCAACGAAGGCGCGTGTCGTATCGAGCAGTCGGTATCGTGCCGCCTTGCCGTGCGTATCAACAGCTAAGAGGGACTTCGCCACAAGTTGCGCAAGTTGCCCCGGTACATCGCGCTCGTTTGCGTGAGCATCGAAAGCAACAGCTTCCGCTGCATCGCGTCCGAATTCACCAGCGAACACGGCGAGCCCTCGCAACACCGTCTGCTCCTCGCGCGAAAGCGCGCCGTAGCTCCAGTCGATCATGGCAGCCAGCGTCTGGTGACGTGGAAGAGCGGTGCGCCTGCCACCCGTCAGCAATCGTAACCGGTCGTTCAAAAGCTCCGCTATTCCTCGAGTGCCAAACGCCTCTACCCGACCCGCAGCGAGCTCGATTGCCAGGGCAATTCCGTCGAGCTGACGGCATATATGGGTGACGATCGGAGCTTCGTCGTCATCGAACGTGAACTCACCTCCGGACGAAGTTGCCCGGTCCACAAAAAGTCGGATGGCGGGAAACACCAAGGCATCGGCCGCTGTTAGGCCCGAGCCAAGCGGGGGCATACCGAGGGCGGGAAGCCTGTAGACGCTCTCACCCTCCACCCGCAATGCCTCTCGGCTGGTAGCCAGAATGCCGATACCCGGAGCCTCCCGGAGCAGGATCTCCGCCAGTCCTGCAGCGGCGTCGAGAACGAGTTCGCAACTGTCGAACACCAGAAGCATCCGCTTGTCACGCAGGTGCGCGGTCAGCAGGGACACGGTATCGCCCGTAATCTCCGGGAGCCGAAGTTGTGATGCCAGTACGGACGGAAGCGACGAAGGATCCCGGAGCGGTGCCAGATCCAGAAAGCACACGCCATGCTCATACGATGAGGATAACTCTTCCGCCACACGGATGCCGACCGTTGTCTTTCCGATGCCACCAGGACCGACAATGGAGACAAGACGAGACCTTTGAACCCGTCCTTCAAGGATTTCGATCGCCTCCTCCCGTCCGATCGGTCGCGTCAGTTGCCTTGGAAGATTATTCGACGCTGCGTACGCGGCAGCCCCGTTCGGAAGTTCCGAGCGCGAAAATGGCGCAACGAACCGATAGCCCCGCGAAGGAACGGCGGCGATATAGCTCGCCGCGGATTGCTCCTCGCCAAGCGCCTTGCGAAGCACCGCGATCTGCGCCCTGAGATTTGATTCTTCAACGATCGAATTGGGCCAGGCGCGCGCAATCAGTTCATCTTTCGTCACGAGCTCGCCGGGCCGCTCCGTCAGCGCAATGAGGATGTCCAGTGCTCGGGACCCGATTGCGATCGGCTCCTGGCCTCTGGCAAGGAGGTGTCGCGCCGGATAAAGCCGGAATTCGCCGAAGAATGTCACCACATCCGACGCGGCGGATGCTCTAGGCAATGCGTGTTGTTCCATCCTGACGTAACCTGCCAACGGGAGTGCAGCGTATCATAGCCGATCCTGTCGTGTCGGAGAATGACGCTCCATATACGAGATCCCGGCTCGATAATGTATGGGATCAGTATGTGCCGTGCCGTCGTCGCAAGGTACTGTTAGAGAACACTCTGCGTCAGGCTATTGCAATGTCCAGCCCCGTCAAAATCGCGCCCATTTGCCACAAACTTTCTGCCTTCTCTGGGTCGATCGCATAAGGGCGCACTCCATAGGGCCCTTCGGTCTCGACAGAAGCAATATCGCAGTTCTCGCAGTAGACGCCTCCTAGAGAATTCAGTGTCGGGGAAGTTGCGCACCAGACCGTTGTAGCCGCCCCCTGCCCGGGTGTTTTCTTGTCCGCAGCTGGGTCTATCACGGGAGTCCCGTCCGGTTCGAGCGCCCCGACAGCGTCGAACTCGGATTGAGATAGATGCCGGATTCCTGGTGTGACGATCATCCCCGGATGAACAGAAAATGCGCAAACTCCATTTGCTCGGCCGCGCCTGTCAAGCGCCACCGCGAAAAGAGCGTTCGCAGTCTTTGATTGAGCGTAGGCGATCCACTTATCATAGGGACGTCGAACGAAATCAATATCCTCGAAATCGACGTCGGATATCTGGTGTCCTCGGGATGACAGGACGATCACTCGCGATGTCCGGGCGGCCAGCAATGCTGGCCACAGCAACGCCGTGAGCTGATAGTGTCCGAGGAAGTTGATAGAGAAATGGCCCTCATGGCCACGCCTGTCACGGAAAAGCGGCTGAGCCATTATGCCAGCATTGAGAATGAGAATGTCGATCCGATCCTGACGGTCGAGGAAAGCGTTCGCAAAAGCTTTAACTGATGCCTCGTCCGCAAGATCAAGGGCCCATACATCGACCTTGTCGATTCCGCTCAACGCCGCGCGGGCAGCGACAGGGTCGAGAGCGGGAACATGTACACTTGCCCCGGAGGAAGCAAGCGCGCGGACCGTCTCTAGCCCGAGACCCGACGAACCGCCAGTTACGACTGCAACCAGCCCTGTTAGGTCCGCGTCGCGCACTACCTCCATAGCCGACATGGCAGGTCCCAGGCCGGTCAGCAGTGGTTCTTGAACTACTCGCAACAGCGCCCCCAAAGAGTTTCATCGCCGCTTAGTTCGGCACTCGACGATCATATATATTTCCCTGCCCGCTGTCGCTGCAGCTCGCGTCAGGCGCGGTCAAGCGCAACACGGAAGCCCTCGCACTGATGTCGGTGCTCGGCTGCGGTTGGTTGGTTCACTGGTGGCAACCGCCGCACGACGCGGTCTCAATGCAACATTGTTATCTCATTGTCTATCATCGATAAGGGATACTTATCGATAGTAGATTGATTTGAGGCTGCAAAAAGGGGAAATCGTCGGGAGATTACGGACGAGAAAGGGGCTTAATAGGATGTGGAGAAACACATTTCCGCCGCCGTCCCGCAGCTATGCCTTTTTTCCAAAAAGTGTAACGGCCGGCATCTCACCACCAACGAGCAACTGGAAGCATAGGAACGATCAGAAATCCCACGGGCACAGGAGATTGAGACCCGTCGTTTCGAAATCCTTGAGATTGCGTGTGGCCAGCCGTCCGCCATTCACCCGGGCGACTGCAGCGATCATTGCATCAGTTGCTGACATTGCGCGTCCTCGACGAACCGCCTCCGCCATGATTTCCCCATAAGCGAGGGCGCTTCTTCCATCAGCTCATAGATCCGATCGGCAAACCGGCGACGCCACTCTACAAGACCCTGTTCCAGACGATCGGCTCGTTGGTCCGGTCTGATCTTCTGGATACCGAAAGCAATCTCGGCGATTGTCACAATTGGCAGGGCCAATTCGGCATCGAACGAACCAGCCAAGCCATGACAGCTTCGTCTGGAGCCTTCCTCAACGTCTCGGAGACGATGTTGGTATCGAGAAATATCAAAGCTCGATGCCTTGATGAGGATGGCGATTTTCACGGATGACAGCATCCAGATGGATGTCCGTGGCAGCTTCTGCATTTATACGCGCATAAAAACTAGAAGCAGGCTCGCGCCCCGCCTCACGCGTCTCGTATGCCTCAAGCGCACGTTCAACCACTTCGGCAATCGAACGATTTTCACGGCGTGCTAGCCTGTGAGCTAGATCCCTTGCCTTGGAGCTTCGGACAGAGAGTTGTGGTGCGGCCATTGTGATGGTCTCCTTTTGGCCAAATATAAGCCATTGGCCACCTGCCATCATGATGGCACCTGATGGCTTGCCATCGAGTAAATCGGGACACGCCGAACCACAGTATACTGCAACCTGCACACCTTCATCATTTAATATTTGCCAAACCGCGAGCCCGTTGCTGGTCGGGTCAACGACGTGACCCAAGCCTAGTTGACCTTCGACAAGGCTGATTTTCGACTTTGAGCGCTGGTAAAGCACGGTCTTGCCGATCTTTACACGAGCGGCAGCTTCACGAAGATTGGGGCCGGATGCCGGATACTGAAGGGCTTTCGCGAGCTTCTCCGGGGTTATCACCACCTAGCGACCATCGCGCCGGCCTCGTTTCTCTGAGGCTTGCAGGCGGGAGCGGGTTCTCTCCCGGATAAGATCGCGCTCGAACTGCGCCAATGCCCCGAACAGGTGGAAAAACCAGGCGCCCGCTGGATGTCGTGGTGTCGATGTTTTCGGTGATGGAGCGCAACCCGACACCCTTGGCTTCCGGCTCGGCGATAATCTTGATGCGGTGCTTTATCGATCGGCCGAGGCGATCGAGCTTCCGGACCGTGAGCGTACCTCCGTCCCGGAGACAGCGAATGGCATCGGCCATCCCAAGCCGATCAATCTTCACGCCGGATGCCTTGGCCTCAATCGGGCGGCCGCTCACGTGACGCGGTCGGTTCGAGAGGCGCAGAAGCCCCTGAAGGATATTTCGAAAGTCTGCCATGCAATCATAGAGGCCAGAGAGAAAGGCGAGGACATCGCCAAGCCGATCGAGCGCCCCATTCAGTGGTCGGCCTTCCCATCCGCGGACCTTTCCCGCGATCGACCTGCTCGGTGTTTTTGGACTTCCAAAAGAATCTTGAAAAGTGCCCACCTATAGTAGACGTTTTGACCGTGACAGCTTATTGTTTACTTCGTCAGGGTTGGGCTTATCATCTGCTGGGAGGGGTATGCTGTTCAGCAGCAGCTTGGTACTGCCGCTTTATTGCTCGCAATGACATCATCTTGAATTTGGCCGTCGAGCCGAAACAGTCGTGATTGGACCAGTGGTTCACGCGTGCTGCGCAGCATCTGTGATTGCGATCAGGTCTTGCGGTGACTTGGCTGTTCGAGACCCGCCTCCCACGTACGAACAGGCCTGGCCCCTCCCCGGGGGCCGACCCTTATCGGCTGATTGCGCGCGAGAACGGCTTGCGCGCCCTTGGCCTTTCAAACGGCGGACAGGCCGCAATTGCTGTCCAGGAAAGCCTCGCAGACGACATCTCATATCTCATCGACTCACATTGTCGCGAAGAACTGTTTCGTGTCCGGAAAGGGGTTGTCTCTCGTCGAAGCCTGATCGTTGTCGCTCGCTACCAGGGCCGATCGGTCGACAAATCCCCCTACCCTCGCGCAGGAGCAATAGCCATGAAAGCGAATTGCTGGGTGCAGTACTCGGGGGAGATTGCCGACGATCTGAAAGGACAGATCGCGGCTGCTCTGGCAAAGGAAGGCATCGTGGTTGTCTCGGCGCATGACAGCAATACGGGATCACTCGGATTGTGTTTTATCGCGCCTTCGGCTGGGGCATTAAAAATCCTGCTTGGCAAGGACGCGGACTACGTCATCGCAGTCGTCCTGAAATCAGCCAATACTTCCAGAGCTGAAGGCTGGGACCTGCTCCGGGCCGGAGCAGCCGACGTCATCTACTGGAGCGATCTCGGGAAAGTCGTGTCCCAGATCAAGGCCCGCTTCCAGCGAAAATTGTCCGTCGATCAGCTTTTTGAAAAATCCGTGTCAGAAAATGTTGTCGTCGGCAATAGCCACAAGTGGCGCGGCCTTCTGCGCGACATTGCCGAGACAGCCCATTTCGGCGACACACCGATCCTGCTGATGGGCGAAAGCGGCACGGGCAAGGAAGTGACGGCAAGGCTTGTTCACGACCTCGATCCACGTCCTCAAAAGCGCGACATGGTGATCCTCGATTGCTCGACCATCGTTCCGGAACTATCCGGAAGCGAGTTTTTCGGCCATGAGCGCGGCGCCTTCACCGGTGCGCTGAGCGACCGTCAGGGGGCATTCGCGCTCGCCGATGGCGGCACACTGTTTCTCGACGAGGTCGGCGAACTTCCGCTTGCGTTGCAGGCCCAGCTGCTGCGTGTCATCCAGGAGCACGCCTATAAGCGTGTGGGTGGAAGCACCTGGCATCGCACGCGTTTCAGGCTGGTCTGTGCCACCAATCGCGATCTTGGCGACATGGTTGAGCAAGGCACTTTCCGCGCCGATCTTTATTTTCGCATTGCCGGTTTCGTGACGCGCCTGCCGCCGCTTCGCGAGCGCACCGAAGACATCATCCCGCTTGCCCATTATTTCATTCGCAAGATGTCCGGCACGAACCGCCCGCCGGTGCTCGATGAAGCTGTCTGCCGATACCTGATGGAACGCAGCTATCCGGGCAATATCAGGGACCTCCAGCAGGTCATCGCACGCCTCATGTATCGTTGCGCGGACGACGGCATCATCAGCATTGGCTGTGTGCCGCGCAACGAGCGCCCGGTCGATCCGGCAAGGCTCCAGGACTGGCCGGACGACACATTCGAGACCCTCATCCAGCGGGCGGTTCTGCTCGGCGTCGGACTGAAGGAAATCGGACGCGCCGCCGAAGAATGCGCCATTCGGTGCGCGACGCGCCTTGAGAATGGCAGCCTGCAAAAAGCCGCTCAAAGGCTCGGCGTCACCGATCGAGCCCTGCAGATCCGGCGAGCCCACACCCGCGACCTTCCAGATCGACGACTTGATGACGTCAGACCTATCAACTGATCGTTTCGGTCATCGCATCGATGCCGCCGCGATAAAGAGTCCGCGCGATCAGATCCATGTCGTGGATGATCGGTGACAAACGATAGCGGCAGTTTCCTGCCACTATCGCCACACAGGTGCTCCATCGATCGAGGCCTAGCTATCGAACCGGCGGAGGTTGTTCTGGCGCATGATCTTGATCAGCTGGGTGGCGTAATCAGGGCCCGTCGCATATCCAGCCTTGTGGATCTCGCGCGCGAATGCCTCCGCATCGCCTTTCACAGCGAGAGCCTTGGCATAGCGCTTGTTGCGCAGGAAAAAGCGCGCGTGCTCGGTAATGCTTTCCTCGAAACTGTTGTATCTGGCGAAGGCAGCCTGGATCGTCACCCATTGACCTCGAACATATTCCTTAGTCGGCACGGTCACGCTGCCTGCCGGGCCCTTGCCCTTGATGCCGAAGAGATTTTTCGCCGAGCCGATCGTGTGTTTGCCCCAGCCCGTTTCGACGATCGCCTGGGCCACCGTAACGGAAGCCGGCACTCCGGTTGCAACCATCGCCTTGCGAGCCCTGACACCAACGAATTCGATGAATGCGGCGTGACTCAGCGATTTCAGGTCATCCGGTTCGTCTGATGGAGCCGGCCGCGGGCCTGGTTGCGGCGATGGTCCGGGACCGGGCGAACCGCGCTGCCGCAAGAAGGCTGCTCCCTGAAGGCGCTCCTTCCAATGGGTGATGGGAACGTAGTTGTGGCGCGCATCCCTCGACGGCAGAACGATCGCGTTGGCAACGCCTTTGTTGCGCAGGGATTCGGCCAGTTTCGCGGTGGGCGACCCCTTGATGTAATAGATGAAGCAACGCGCACTCGGACGCCTTCTGGCCCAATCAGCCCAGAAACTGTCGTCGCCGCTGTTATAGGTGCAATCGAACCCCCAGCATTCACGCAGGTTCGCCAGCGCCTTGTCGCTACCGCCGGCAATCCGCCGCATCGGCGAACCGCCACCGCTATGACAGGCCAGAATGAGATTGCCGAGCGCAGACGGCACGCCCTGCCCCAAGACCCCCAGGACCTGAGAGAGGAACTTGTCCAGTCCGCCGGCCTTCACCAACGTCCCGGCCTCCGAACGCGCCCCGAGCGTTGGGGCGACCAGCACGATGTTGCGATCGCTGTCGTTTATGCCCTCGCGGAAGGCGCCATAGGGAACGCGGCTGGCGTTCCAGTATTGATCGATCGTGAGCCGACGGTTGCTGTCACCCTTGTGGCCGTGCAGCCAGAGGGCGATGTCCGTGGCGCGGCCGCTGACGAAGCCGTTGGGAACGAAGATGCCGGTTATCGGCTCGGCCCTGATACCGAACTTGTCGACAATGGCGAGATCGATCTTGGTGTAGAGCGTTGTACCCGGCGGTACACGCTCGGTCCTGGTGACCGGTGGCACGGCGACGCTGGGCAGCGGCACGACGGACGGACCAGGTCCCGGAGAAGGCTGAGGTTGGGGCGAAGGTCCCGGCCTGATGGATCCGCCCGCGTCTTCGGCGCGGATGATACCGTAGAACTTGGGACCCTTCAGGCGGCCATTTGCATCGATCGGCACCTTGACCATCAACACGGTGCCGTTCAGGCCCTTGTTGCCGCCGATCGCCAGCAGGTGATCGGGCTTGACGGCGACGACCACGTCGCAATGACCGGGATCACCCGGTTTGACGCTATCATAGGTGACCGGCCTGTCACGCCAGTTGCAGATCAGGTCGCCCGGTCGCGGCGCGATCTCGGTCGGACGGTAGGCCTTGAACGGATTGTCGTTGTTTTCCGCGCGATTCTTGCGCGCAGCCGCAAAATAGACCGAGTGGGAGGCTGCATATTTGAAGGCGCTGCCGGCCCCGGCCTTGCGCATGACCCAGCTGATGAAGGCAGCACTCCAGTAATGTGCCTTCTGGAAAGCCGGAGAGGCCAGCTGCGTCGTGGTGTAGCTGATGCCGAGCCCTGTCTTCCAATAGTCCTGGAGCATCGGCAAGGCGCGAGGCTGTGTCTCGGAGAGCTTACCCTTGTCCCAGAGGTCGAATTGCTTCTGGGCGATGCTTGCCGCATTGGCCGCAATCGTCGCGGCCGGCAGGGGTGCAGGCCCCGGAGCAGGTGAGGGTTTTGTCTTCTTCGGCGCCGGCCGCTTGCGACGGCGCTGCGGGTGATAGGCCTCGATATCGAATTCCAGTTCGCCGGGAGCTGCGCCGTCGGTGGGTGGCGCCGCGGAGCCAGGCGGCGAGGCCTCGGGGGCCGGCGACGCGGGTTCTGCCGCAGGCGGGCCGCCCGGGCCGGGGGCACCCGTGGAGCCGGCCCCACCCGGCCCTTGTCTCAGAGCAGCCTGAGTCTCGGGTCCGACGAGACCGTTGACGGGCAGTCCTTGTCGCTCTTGGAAACTGCGCACCGCGCCGCGCGTGGCCGCCGACATGACCCCGTCGACAGGCAGACGAAGTCCGAGCTGATCGTTGAGGCTGGATTGGATCCAGCTCACGAAATCGGACGGCACGCCGCCTTCATAGGGGACTGTGGGGGCAAAAATCCCATCCCGCCACGGATTGCGCCAGCCGTGATAGCCACGGCCGAAATGGCGCTGGCTGTGCTGCGTTGCCCACGGATGGCGTTGTTGTGCGCCGCCTCTGCGGGATGGCCCGAAACCACCTCCTGGTGTCTGGAAGGACGAACCCGTCTGACCACCGAAACGGCCCTGCCCCGTTCGAAACTGGGGACGGGGGCCCGATTTCCGCAACGGTATGCGAGACGTCATGCGATAGCGCGATGGAGGACTGTGAGCGGGGCCGGGCCCCATCGAACCTCTCCTTCCGCCGCGGCCACGGAATTCTTCCTCCATATCGGCTTCGTTTTCGAACTCGTGCTCGAAATATTCCATTTCCAGTTCCGGGCCGAAGGGCTCGGGATTGAAGCGCAACAATCTGTCCATGGCTGTTACTCCTGGATTTGCAAGGCTGGTTTCTGTCGCGTGCAGGCAGTGAGGAGCAGATGCAGGGCGACAAGCCCCACTTCTATGTCTGCGAGCCCGTGGCTCGCGTTCAAAATGAAGCTGACGAGGGCTCGACCGCCGCGACGTGCACGATGGAGAACGGTGGCAACCCCCAACCAGTCGAGTGCCGCGTGCAGTCCGGTGGCCTTCATGCGCGCCGGCAGGATTAGGGTCTGGACCGGAAAAAACCCGCCATGGGCCGCCAGGCCCAAGCTGCTCAGCCCCTGTCGAAACGATGAGATCACGTTGATCAAGCGCTGGCGAAGCGTTTCGCCATGCCGTGCGTTGATCATCAACGCTCGCCGCGCCGCTGCAATGTCCGCCTGGGAGGGCGGACTGCAGTGCACGCGCGTCTTGCTGATCGCCTTGAAGCGTTCGATGAGCGAACGGCTGCCGCCGATCAGGGCAAGTGGCACCCCGAAGCCCTTGGCAAGCGAGGCGACACGGATGAGGTGCGGGTCGGCCAGCTCGAACCATGCTGGCGTGCCCGCCCCACCGATGCCCAGGGGACGGGCGGCACTTGCCTGTCTGCCAAGGATGCCAATTGCCTGTGTGTCGTCAAGGACGAGCCATCCTTTGCGTTGTCGGACAAGATCAAGATAGTCCGGCAGTGGAGCTGGCTGCCCCGTGAGCGGGTTCAATCCATCCACGAGCACGAGAGGCCTCCGGTTTGCCGACCGCAACGCAAGCGAGGCCCGAAGCGCGCTGCGATCGTGGGAGGCGAAGGCAAATTGCGGCGCTCCGCGTGCGCCAACGGCGTCGGCCGCCCAGTGCGCGATGGGATATGCGCCGCTATCCCTATGGATTGCAATGTCGTCGGCAAACATGTCGAACAGGTCCCAGAACAGGTGAAATGTCGAAGGGCCGACCGCAACCGCGCCGCAGCCGAGAAACTCGGCGAGCGCGGATTCGAGGTCTTCGACCTCCCGCAGGGAGCCGAGCGCCGCCGGGCGCCCGGTTGTCAGCTGCCGCCACGGCCGGAGCGAGCCATGGTTGTGGGTCAAGCCCAGATAAAGGGCCGAAGTAAAGTCGGGCATGGTCCTGCCCTACTTCTCGGCGAGATATTTCTGGGCAGGGCGCAGCGGCTGCATTTCCTCAGGCGAACCAGCAGACGAACCGATCGTGCGCATGCCGCCCGGCCGCCGTCCTGGAGAACCGCTGTGCTGGGCCAACAGGCGTCGCTGCAGCAGCTTCGACGGTTGGGTGAGCCGTCCTGCGCCATCCTGCGCCTCGGTCGTCTCGGCGCCAAGATCGACACCTGTGACGGCCTGATAGCCGTGCAGATAGCGCTGGATCTCGGGTTTGCAGCTCCGGGCCCAGTTTTTGGCCTGCTCTTCGATATTGTTGATATCGACCCAATCCCCGTAACGGATGGACAGCAGGATGCGCTCGCCCGTCACGGCCAACTCGTGGAAATGCGTGATCGACGTATCGGACCAGCCTTGCAGCTTCTTCATGCAGTCGACCGCACCCATCCACCCTTCCTGATAGGGTACCATGTGGCGGCCGCGCAGGAATTCGCGCGTCTCGGGTCGTGCGAGCATCCATTGATTGATCAGCATTTCACCGCGCGCGGTCCAGGTCAGATCGCCGAATTGATTATGGGCACCTTCGGCGAGAATAAGATGAACCTCCTTCAACGCGTTCAGCAGCGGGAAGGCATCAGCGATAACGGTCGTGTCGCGATCTTCCCGATAAAACAGGCCGGCGCGATACAGCAGATTATGGAACGCCTCAATGAATTTGGAACGCGTATCAGCCGGAACCATGCCGCGGACCGCCTTGCCCTGCAGGATGAGACCATAATGATGTTGGTATTCATAGGCACGGCGCGACACCGTGAGGCGATTATGCTCGTCCTGGATATAGCCCCAGAGAAGATTGTTGAGCGGTCGCAGCGGATCGAATTCCAGCTCGCCCAGCGGATCTTGCGGTGAACTGCGGCGGTTCTGGAATCGCAGGGCAATCGCGTTGATCGTCTGGACCAGCATGCCCTCCTCCAGCCAGTAGGACCAGATCAGCTCTAGCATGCTGGGAGCGGTAAAACGGTGTTTCAGGATGCCTTCGCCGAACGGCGAAGTCTCCGGTTTTGCCGGATCATCCCTATCCAGGCTGATGAAGGCTCGAACGATGCGTTTGAGATAGGGCAAAGCCACGGGCTGTCCGTCGGACGTCCTGAGATAACTGCGCAGGCGCCTTTCCAGACCGCGCGCGGTGACGCCCTCCCGTTCCATGCGCACGTCTTCATGTTCGGCGCTGAAAATGTCATCACTTTCGCCGAAGGCATCGCGTTCACGGATCGCAACGCCGCTTTCAAGCGTCAAAAAAGCCTGGGTTGCGAGTTTGAGAATTCCGTATGCATGTGGACCGAACACACCGAGCGACTGGCGTCTTCCATCTACGTCCAGATCGCTGAGTTCGCGCTCCACCGTCTGGACCGCCTTGTCGAAACCGCCCTTGTCGACCAGCAGCGTGTTGATGAAGCGTTGATAGCGGGGAAAGCTCATCGCCGACGTGCGATTGCGGATCGCCGCCCAAAGCGCTTGGTCGGGCGTCGGTGAAGCGCCCGAACGCTGCAATGCCACCTTCGTGGGCAGATCGTGCCTCGCCGAGATTTCGATATCGCAGCTATTCTCCAGGATGTCTGGGAGTGCAGGCAGATCGGAGTAGCGCTTCAGCCGCCTGATATTGGCAGGAAAATCCTTAAGCCGACGCATCGTGACCGTCAGGACATGCTTTCCGTGAAAGACGTCCGGCACCTTGAACTGATCCGGGTTGTCGAAAAACTCCAGCTGATCGTCATTGAGGAGGGTTTTGCCGTCAAGCGTGAACCGGTATTCGTAAAGACCATAAAGTTCGGGGTGCGTGCCTATGTCCACATCTCCGATCTCGAGGTGATTCAGCAAGACGCCAACATCGACCGGCAAACCCTCATGGAGCTTCGCGGGCGAATAGATGATACGGCAGTTCCAATCGGTCTGCGAAGAAGTGGCTACGGATGTCATGCTCGTTACTCCAGCGTCAGATTGCAGGGATGGTTTTCGGTTGCCGGCCGGACAAACCAGTCCAGACCGGGACGACATTCAATGTGCTGCCGATGGCCCAATGGGTCAGGAGGCGCGCCAGAAGCTCGCTCTCGTCCTCTGGGCCGAGACGGCCGTCCGCCTTTGCCTGACCGATGGCGGCGAAGACCAGCGATGGAGGAGCCCGATACATTTGCGCGGGTTCGCGCCGCCAGGTCTGGAACAGGGAGCCGAGCCGTTCGGGGCGACGGTCATGTGCCTCCAGCGCCTCGGCAAGTGAGCGTCCTCTGAGCGAGGCAGGTCGGTGACCCGCCAGAAGTTCGGCGAAAGCCGGCAGGCTTGCCTCCAGCCGAAGGATCAGGTCCCGCTGGCTTCCGGAGAGCCTGTCGAGCGGATAGTAGCTTTCCCACACGCGGGCGACGCGCTGCCATTGCGGATGCGGGTTGAGCGCGTCGCCGATGGCGCAGCTGAGCTTGACCCGGATCCAGGGCATGGGGTGCGGATCGTCGACATTGAGCCGGAACACGAACGGCCGCGGCAGGCCGACCACACCGATCAAACCCAGGGTCGACACGATCCCGAGACGGGCGATCGACCAGAAATCCGAGATCACCTCGGAAACCCAGCGCTCCCAAAGGTTCCAAACCACCGGATCGTTGGAGCGTTCGGCCCTTTGGCGGATTGCTGGCCGCAACGAGGCGACAAGTCCGAGAAGTTCGGCCCCCTGATGTCCCACCTCATGGATCAGCGACGAGGAAATACCGCTGCTGATCATGCGCTCGCGCGGAATGCGGATGATCGAGACCGGGTTCTCACCGCCACCAGGCAGGCGTGTGCGGGCGCGTCGGATCGCCGCCCCCACGCCCCGATCGAGATAGCAGATCACCGGAGGCGCCCTGTAGTATTGCGGCAGCGCCAAGGCGTCGGAAGACACCGCGTCGAGGCCCGAAAGCCAGACGCCAAGCTCGTTCTGTCCGCGCTGCGCGAGCACATGGTCGAACAGATCGAGCTGTGACAGGACCGCATTGAAGCGCAGCCTGAGAAAGACGAAACGTTGCTGTGCGTCGGCTGCCGGAACCCGCCGGCCCGGGCCGTTCACCCAGACGATGAACTGACGAATTCGCGCCTTCAGTTCGCTGCGCCCCTTGGCGAGAAAGCGTTCGATCGCGAGCTGGGCCGTGGGCAGGAAGCACGCCGCCGGCACCATCGGCTGGTTGAGCACGAAGGGCTTGAGCCGGGCGAGCCTGGTGAGCAGAGCCCTCGCCTCCTGTTCCAGCATCCAATGCGCAAGGGGAGCGGCGGACATGGCTCTCACGCTCCAATGAGAATGATCGAGTGGCCGCGCCGAACCCAGCTGCCGCTTTTTGCGCGCCCGTGGTGCCGTGGACCTGGCATCGACAAAACGAGACCTGGTGCCCTGGCCTGGATGGCAGCCGCAAGAGCGCCGGCAGCGCTGCCGCCGTGTGCCTGCCCCGGCGAAGCCTGCACGAGGTTCTTGACCGCCTCGCCTGCAAGATCGACGAAGCGTCGCGCCACCTCGAATTCACGGTCCTCATCGCTCAATCCCTCCAATTCAAGGCCAAAGGCACGGCCGGCAAGTGAAGCGGCCTGGCCACCAAGGCGCGCGCCCTCGGAACCACCGATTGCCCCACCGAGTGCTGCGCCGGCTTGCGGCAAAAGCTTGCCAGCGGCCTTTTTGAGCATGCCGACCAGCGCCTGGCCGTCGCTCGACTTAATGAAGCCACCCAACGCGTGGCCCGCCTTCTTGATCAGCCCGCCAAGGAAATATTCGAGCTCGGCCTCGTTGCCGACCTCCAGCAATTCGCTGGCCAGTTCCATATTCTCCATCTCGCCGAAGACGGTCTCGGCTTCGCCGCTCCACGCCTCCGTCTCGTTGAATTCGAACTGTTCGGCTTCAAGCTCGCGTTCCCGCGCGCCGAGTTCAAGGCGTACGCGATCCAGATCATGCATCGAATTTCTCCATAAGGTTGTGCCGTGTTGGCCGGAGGCCTGTGGACCGCAGTTGCACTGACCCGCGGGCTCGCCGCATCCGGTGCAATGCATGGGACCGCTGCCCGAGAGCCTTGCCCTGCGGCGGGCGCGAAAATTGCCGTCGGCGGGCCTGAGCGATGTTGGCATCGCAGCCTCCTCTTTGAGGGTTCCCGGCCATCAGATACCGACGATAACGATATT
The DNA here is from genome assembly GCF_056400025.1 of Rhizobium sp. 01L419. NCBI lineage: Bacteria > Pseudomonadati > Pseudomonadota > Alphaproteobacteria > Hyphomicrobiales > Rhizobiaceae > Rhizobium > Rhizobium sp. 01L419. Next base: position 86,933 of record NZ_JBFTSM010000020.1, on the reverse strand, counting down.
GTGTCCCTGGCGATGCCAGCGGCCGTTTTGGGGACGATGATGGCGGCGACCACCGCCGGCGCCCGACAACAAACCGGGTGCGAATCTGCCTGCGGCTTCCGTGACGGCCGCCTTGGCGGCTGCGGTCGGATCACCGCCCTGAGAGGACGTCAGCACCTTGTTGACGGCATCGCCGGCCATGCGCACAAAGTTCTTGGCGCCTTCGAATTCACGATCCTCTGCTTCCATCTCGGCCTCCAGACCCAGCGCATTGCCGGCTGCAGACGCAAGTCCGCTACCGATCTGCGCGCCGAGCGGACCGCCGACAAGACCGCCGAGCGCGCCACCGGCAAGGGGAATAGCCTTCTTTGCCGCGCTCTTCAGGAATCCGCCGATCGCCTGGCCGACAGGCGACTTCACCGCCTGGCCGATGGCACGACCGGCACTTTTAATGAGATTGCCGAGAAAGAGATCGAGTTCGGCTTCGCTGGTCACTTCGAGGAGTTCACCGGCGAGTTCCATCACCTCGGCTTCGCCGAGAGCTTCGGATTCGGCTTCCCATTCGTATTCGCCGCTCCATTCAGCCTCCGTCTCGCCCTCTCCTTCGGCCTCCCATTCGGTTTCGGCCTCGCCTCCCCATTCCGTTTCGGCTTCATGGCCCCATTCGGCCTCCGCCTCGCCGCCCCATTCGAACTCGCTCTCGAAAGCTTCGTTCTGCGGGCTCAACTCGAATGCATCCCTTACGAATGCTTCCTTCTCGAAACCGTTCATCGTCATGCTCTCCAGTTTTGAAACTCGTTTCGCCGGCGCGATGCCTGCGGTGACAAAGAGAGCATCGCAACTTCCGTGCCAAATCTAACCCATTGATTTTATTTATTTCATTATCGAGAGGCACCGAAACAGCTTTCGCCGTCGGTCAGGTATCAACGGATTCTTGCGAAAGTACTTTCGGTATGGACGAGGGGATCAGCGGATCTGCAAGGGGCAAACGAACCAGCCCGCGCAGCAAGGGACGCAAGGCCAAGAAACTGTTTTCATTCATGCTTCCTGGCCGGCGACCGCTCGTCCGCTCTCTTTCGGCCACCTTGCTCGCGGTCATGCGCGTCGATCCTTCGGCTTGGCACCCCGCTTGCAGGAGAAGATCGCCGGCCATCCAAGCCGATCAACCGCGGAGAAATTGAGATGACGATCGCAATTGAGCCATCTTATGGGAGCCACATCCTGCGCCGCAGCCGGACCCCGATATTCGACCAGGCGCTTAGTGACGCGGAGGTATTCGAACTCGGCATTCGCCTTTTGCGCAGCAGATCGGAAGAGAACTTCGATCACCTGCTGGGCGCCACACTCGCCCATGCTGCCGCAAGCTCCGGCGGGATGCTCAGCCCGCAACTCGGCGCCGCGATGGGCGGCCTTCTCAAGAATATCGCCAGCCGCCGGCTGTTGAGCGACAGCCCGGACAGCCAGTTCGACATGGAGTTCGGCGAGACTGACAGCCGTCGCCGCGCCCTGGCCGAGAGCCGACGCTTCGTACGGCTTTCCGGTGAGGCCGCACGCCACGCGATCGAAGAGTTCAGCGGCTATGGCGGCCGCCGCGAAGCACTCGGCGCGCTGGCGGCTGCAGCGGAACTCTATGCGCCGGCCCTCGCAACTGTGCTCGAATCCGAAGGCGAATGGGAAAGCGAACAGATGCCTTCCTTCGACCCTTTCGATTATGACCCGCAGATGGAGTATTTTCTCGGTGGCCTCGTGCGCAGCGTGGGCAAGGTTGTCAAGAAAGTATCCAATGTCGTCGGCAGTGCGGCCAAGGCCGTCGGCCGTATCCCGGTGATCGGCGATATCGCCCGGATAGGCGCCAGTGCGGTCAGGCTCGCCGCCGGCCCGGCTGCCATTGCGCTTGATGCTGGCGTGAGGGTTGCGAAGGGAGAGCGCCTCGACCGTGCTCTGAAGGGAGCAGTCAAGGGCCAGATCAACGCGGCACGCGATCAGCTTCGATTGGCTGAGATGGTCGCTCCCTTCGTGCCGGGTATCGGCACCGGGGTCGCAGCCGCTCTCGGTGCTGCCAATGCGCTTGCTGCCGGCAAGCCGATAACGCAGGCGCTTTTGTCGGCAGCGCGCAGCGCTGTCCCCGGAGGGGCAATCGCCCAGACCGCCTTTGACGTCGCGCTCAATCTTGCCAGTGGCAAGAACATCGGACAGTCATTATTGGCTTCTGCACGCGACCGCCTGCCCGGCGGCCCCGCCGCGAAGGCGGCATTCGACGGAGCCGTGGCGCTCGCCCAAGGCAAGAAGCTGCAGGATGCGGCTTTTGCGGCCGCCGGTCGGGTTTTGCCGCCCTCCCCCTATGCGGCCGATGCGCTTGCTTTCGTAAAGGGCGTTGCCAATGGCCAGAACATCCAGAACGCCGCTCTTTCGGTTGTCGGGAAGCGTGCGATTGGCAACATTCGCAGTCAGGCAGCACGTGTCACCCCGACAGCGAGGCGCTATGGCTGACGTCGCACACCTTGCTACCGATCTTGCTCAGTAACAGGTATCGATAGTGATCGATTTCGAAGTCGTCGATTGCTTGGGTCGGTGAAGCTACGGTCGGATCGGCGCGTTCGAAAGCAACAAAAAGCACGGTCATCGATCGTGGTTGCATGCAGCCACATAACGGCAATTGAGAGCGCACCATGTCCCGCAGCGCAGCTAGGGTGCCAAGCCGATCCCATAACGTTCACCGATCTCCCAGAACCAATCCTGGTCCAATTCGATATCTCGGGAAACCTCATAAATTACATCTGCCGCGCGTTCGTAGAGCGCAAAGCAGAGTTCGGTGTCGTCGTGGCGCGCGTGATAGGCGATCCCGTCGAACGCAAGGGGGTGTTTTAACAGTTCCTTCGACCACGCCGGGGCAATCTCGTACGGCAAGCTGCCGTGGGGCACTTCCGCCGTGGCGCCGATCCGCGCCAGTCCTGGCCCGGCGAGACGCACCAACGTCAATGGTCTTTTTGCGGCGAGGCGCACGTATCCTTTGCGGCCGGGCGACACGAGTTGCCCCTTCGATTGTGCATAGCTTCGCCGAGTCGGTGGAACCTGCATCCTCATTCTCGGTTTACGTTGGTGAGCGTTCTGTCTCAACCCCCGCCGGCCGCACCGGCACAAGGATATGCATGAAATCGCGCCGTATCGTCGTCATCAGCGACTTTCAGGACGGGCACTGGGGAGAGGACGCTCTTCCGACTATTGAGGCCTTCCGATCGCAATGGATCAGCGGCCGGCGCGGGACCCCACCTTCGCGCCTCTTCGACATTGACAGCATCGAGGTTGCCGGCGGCTATCTCGAGCGGCTTCCACTGGCTGCGATGAAGGCTGGCATCGTCGACTGCGCCGAGATCTGGACGCACTGGCAAGGCTCGGATCCGCCTTCGGTATGGACCGACAAGACGCCATCGCTTCTGCGCCGCGCGTTTCGTATGGACGGCCCGAAGGCTCCCTTCGCGTCGAATGACATGCTCGGACATATCCAGGCGTTTGGCCCGCCGGACATCCTCTGCGTCTGGGGGCTTGGAGTGAGTGAGGAGATCATGCTGGCCTGTCGCGACAGTTTCACGATATATAATTCTATCGACGCCCCCGCTTTTCGCGTGCCCATTGAGGTCAGCCGCCATTTCGATCTGGTGATCACCGGTGCGCAGTGGCAATCGGAGGTCGTACGATCGAGGCATCCCGATATGCGGACCATTGTCATGCCGATCGGCCCGGAATTCGCGTCCGAATTGACCTTCCATCAATTGCACCTACCGAAGATTTACGACTTGATCTATGTCGCAGCGGCTCAGGCTTATAAGCGTCATGATATCCTGTTCGACGCGCTCGCCAAGTTACCGCGTTCGTTGCGCGCCTTATGCGTATTCGGCTACGGGGAGCTTGTCCATGAACTGCGGAGCCATGCTGACCAACTTGGTATAAACGTGGATTTCGTCGGGCCGCCGGGCGTGGCTTTCGACGAGGTCAATCGGCTGATGAATCAATCCCGGATTGGAGTTGTCTGCGGCGTCGACGACGGTGCACCTGCGATCCTGACCGAATACATGTTGGCCGGCATCCCCGTTCTTGCCAACAGCGCGCTCAGATGCGGCCTGCAGTATATCACGCCGGAAACCGGTCATACGGCTGCGGCGGATGACTTCCACGACGGAATACGGGACTTGCTGGAACGGGCCGATACCCTGCGGCCGCGCGAGGTTGTGCTTGCGAATTGGAGTTGGCCGCACAGCATTCGACGGCTCCGCCAGTTGATTGGAAGCCCCTGACGAATTCAGCCGCAACGCAGGAACTTTGGCAGTTTGCCGTGGTTAGGCACTCTCTGTCGCGAGGTGTTTTATGAACATTCTGAATTCCTTCCCGCAAACGCCCGCCACATCTTTTCCGCCGGCTGCTCCACTGATCTGCTTTTCTCACCTGCGGTGGGACTTCGTGCTGCAAAGACCCCAGCATTTGATGCAGCGTTTTTCCCGGGACCGGCAAGTCTTTTTTTTCGAGGAATTCATTCCGACAGATCATCATCTCGCGTATCTCGAAATCCATCCCTTTGCGGGGACATCGGTCAAGGCGATCCGGCCGCGCATTCCGCACTGGTGGAGCGAGGGCAAGCGGGAGACGACGCTCGCCCAACTGCTTGATGAGCTCATCGCGCTACATGGCGCAAAGCGTCCGATCCTGTGGTTCTACACGCCGATGATGTTTCCCTTCGCAGAGCATGTGGATGCCGCCGCGGTGGTCTATGACTGCATGGACGAGCTTGCCAATTTCCGGTTTGCGCCGCCGCATCTCAAGGAAACGGAAGCGGCGCTGATGGCGCGAGCCGACGCCGTTTTCACTGGAGGCGTCAGTCTCTACGAGGCGAAAAAGGATCGGCACGACAATATTCATGCCTTCCCCTCCAGCGTCGATACCGACCATTTCCAGACAGCCCGCACGACACTTGCAGATCCATCCGATCAAGCCGGCATTTCCCATCCGCGGCTTGGTTATTGCGGCGTCATCGACGAGCGCCTCGACCTCGACCTGATCCGGACAATCGCAGCTGCCAGACCGAACTATTCTTTCGTTTTCCTGGGGCCGATCGCAAAGATCTCCCCCGCCGATCTGCCGAAGGCCGCCAATATCCATTACCTCGGGCAGAAGAATTACGCCGATCTGCCCTGCTACGTTTCAGGCTGGCAAGCAGCCCTCATGCCGTTTGCTCTGAACGAGGCGACCCGCTTCATCAGTCCCACTAAGACACCCGAATATCTCGCGGCGGGGCGGCCAGTCGTCAGCACCCGGATCGCGGATGTCGTGCGCACCTATGGCGATACGAGAGGCGTCTTCCTTGCAGACGAAAGAGACGATTTCGCGCGCTGCTGCGATGATGCGCTCGTCTTGGCAGGCTCGGGAGAGCCATGGCTTGAACAGGTGGATGCCTTGCTGGCGGGCTCGTCTTGGGATGCAACGTTCGAGGGGATGGCGAATATTATCGAGCGGGCTGTGAGCGCAAGGATCATGCCCCCGCTCTCTGACGGCAAAAAATCCTATCAGCGCAGCAGCCGCATGTCGCCCCTCAAGCCCTATGACTATCTTGTCGTCGGCGCTGGTTTTGCCGGATCGGTGTTGGCAGAGCGGCTGGCCAGTGACGGCCGCAGGGTCCTGGTCTGCGACCGGCGCTCCCATGTCGCGGGCAATGCGTATGACCATTGCGACGAGGCGGGGATCCTGGTGCACAAATACGGACCCCACATCTTCCATACCAACAGCGAGGATGTCTTTGCCTATTTATCCCGCTTCACCGCGTGGCGTCCCTACGAGCACCGCGTACTTGCCCAGCTCGGCAACCTCAGACTTCCGGTTCCGATAAACCGCACAACGCTCAATGCCCTTTACAGCCTCGACCTGTCAAACGACGTCGAAGCCGAACGCTTCCTTTCAACGCGGGCCGAACCCTGTGAAAAAATCACCACCTCGAAGGACGTTGTCGTTTCGCAGATCGGCCTCGAACTCTACCGCCTGTTTTTTGAAGGCTACACGCGCAAGCAGTGGGGTCTTGATCCCTCCGAGCTAGATCGCTCCGTCACCGCGCGCATTCCGACCCGCACGAACGCGGACGATCGCTACTTTCTTGACAGGTTCCAAGCCATGCCGCTCGACGGTTACACCCGGATGTTCGAACGGATGCTGGACCACGAAAACATCACCATCATGGTCGATACGGATTTCAAGGAACTGCACCAGCAGGGCATGGCGAACCATGTGATCTTCACCGGGCCGATCGACGAATATTTCGACTTTCGTCTCGGGCAGTTGCCGTATCGGAGTCTAAAATTCCATCACGAAACGCATGACATGCGGCGCATGCTGCCGGCAGGCGTCATCAACTTTCCTTCGGAAGACGTGCCCTACACCCGCGTGACGGAATATAAACACCTGACGGGCCAGGTGCACCCCAAAACCAGCATCAGCTACGAATACGCCTGTGCAGACGGCGACCCCTTTTACCCGATCCCCCGCCCCGAAAACCAGGCTCTGTACACGCAATACAAAGCCCTTGCCCACGGGCGCAGTGATGTGACCTTCGTCGGCAGGCTCGGCACCTATAAATACTACAATATGGACCAGGTCGTGGGGCAAGCACTCGCGACCCACCGCCGCCTGCAGGAACGGCATGGGCTGGCCGACACTATGGTAAATACCCGGCTTGACTAAGAAACCCCGCATCGTCCTGGCGACCGATAGTTGTAACCCCTCCGGGATGGGCGAGCACATGCTCGCGCTCGGCCGCGGACTTTCAGGGCAGGCTGACATCACGATTGCGCTTTTGTTCGAAGACCGCTCAGGATTGCTTTCCCGTGCAGCTCGCTTCGGCTTTGGCGTGAAGCTTTCTGCCCAAAGTCAAGAGTTTGCCAGTTGGCTGTGCAAGAGCGACATCGACCTCCTGCACGTCCATGCCGGGATCGGTTGGGAAGGCCATGACCTGGGGGAAGCCGCCTCGCAGGCCGGTGTCCCGGCCATACGGACCGAACACCTCCCCTATCTTCTCACCGATAGCGAGCAGCAGGAGCAATATAGGCTGCGCACACAGACTATCGCCCACCATATTGTGGTCTCCGAAGCCTCACGACTGAGCTTCATCGAGCACGTTCCATCCCAGCGGCTAACGTTGGTGCGCAACGGCGTCTACGCACCGGAACGCGCAGCGGCGATGGCTACGCTGCCGCGAGGCTCGGACACGGACGGCAAGATCGTGCTCGTGATGGTGGGCCGGTTTGCGGCGCAAAAAGATCATGCCACGCTGCTTCGAGCCATGCCGGAAATAATCCGGGTCTATCCTGGCGTCCGCCTGCTGCTGGTCGGGTCCGGCGAGGAACGCTCCGGCATGGAAGAGCTTGCAGGCGAGCTTGGTGTTTCAGGTTATGTCAGCTTCCTCGGCCAGCGCGCCGATGTCGCCGATATCCTTGCCACCAGCGATCTCTTCGTCCTCCCGTCATTGTTCGAGGGCTTGCCGCTTGCCATTCTGGAGGCGATGTCGGTGGGCCTGCCCGTGGCTGCAACCCGGATCGGGGGCACCCTGGAAGCGCTGGGCGAAGACTACCCGTTTTTTGCGAAGCCTCAAAACCCCGCCTCCCTTGCCGCCACCATCCTCGATGCTCTCTCCGATCGGGAAAGGCTGGCGCGTGTCGCAATGTCCGCGCGCAATCGCTTCGACACCGGCTTTTCTGCCCACCGAATGGCCGCAGAAACGATGGCGGTTTACGACCGCTTCATCTCCCGACCCGCGCCCCATCAGGAAAAGGATTCATCCATGCACAAGACGCGCCTTGGCTTTATCGGCGTCGGGGGGATTGCACAGCGTCACCTCGACATCATCTCCCGCTTCGATGACGCTGAGCTTGTCGGTTTTGCAGATCCAGATCTTGGTCGCGCCGACCAAGCGGCAGCGCGGTTCGGAGCGAAGTCGTTTGCCCATCACAATGAGATGCTGGACGCCGTCCAGCCGGATGCGGTCTATATTTGCGTGCCGCCCTTCGCCCACGGCGTCCCGGAGCGCGATCTCATCGAGCGCGGTATTCCCTTTTTCGTCGAAAAACCTGTATCTCTTGAACTCAAGACCGCGGAGGAAATTTCCGCGGCCGTGACGGCCAAGGGCCTTGTCACCGGCGTTGGCTATCACTGGCGCTACCTCGATATCGTAGATGAGGCGCGCGCGCTTCTCAAAGACAACCCGGCCCAGCTCCTGTCTGGCTATTGGCTCGATTCGACACCGCCGCCACAATGGTGGTGGAGAAAAGACAAGTCCGGCGGTCAGATGGTTGAGCAGACCACCCATCTCCTCGACCTTGTCCGGTTCCTGGTTGGAGAGGTTACGGATGTCTACGGGCGTGCGGGCCACAAGGAGAGACCTGATTTTCCGGGCCTCGACGTGCCGACCGTGACAACCGCCAGCCTGACCTTCGCTTCCGGCGTCGTCGCCAATATTGCATCGACATGCCTTCTCGGCTGGAACCATCGGGTCGGACTTCACATCTTTGCCGATCGGCTCGCGATCGAATTGACCGATCGCGAAATCATAGTGGACGTCGGTCGTGGACGCCCGGTACGCGGTGCCGACGGCGATCCGGTATGGCGCGAGGATCGCGACTTCATCGATGCAGTGCGCGGCGGCGAGAACCGTATCCGCTGCCCCTACGATGAGGCGCTGGAAACGCATCGGCTCGCGCTTGCGGTCATGGCCTCGGCGCAAGCGGGCGAGCCGGTGCGCCTCAATCCACCGCAAACCCGGCGGCCGGAGCCGGCACCGCTTCAGCTCCAGCCGCGCCCGCAAGCATCGCCGCCGGGGCTGGCGCCGGGCCACCGCATCATTCGCTCGCTGGGCGTTGAGGCGCCAGGCCAGCCCTATTTCCTTGAATATGAGGAAGGCCCCCCCGCAGACGGACAGGTTCGGCTCGATACGCTCTACACCGGCCTTTCGGCAGGGACGGAACTCACGTTCCTGAAAAACACCAATCCCTATTTTCGTTCGCGCTTCGACGGCGAGCGCGGTGTCTTCGTCGAGAACGAACCCGACCTGCATTATCCGGTGCCATTCCTCGGCTACATGGAAGTCGCCCGCGTATCAGAATCGCGCGCCGACGGTTTTGCGCACGGCGACGTCGTCGCCACCACCTATGCGCACAAGTCCGGACATACGGCAAACCCGTTCCACGATCTGCTCGTTCCCCTCCCGGCGGAGATCGACCCCCTGCTCGGCGTCTTCGTCGCCCAGATGGGACCCATCGCCGCCAACGGCATCCTTCATGCCGATGCCGAATTCTTCGGCGCTCAGGTTCCTTTCCTTGGCGCCGGCGTGAAAGATCGTCCTGTTGTCGTCAGCGGCGCCGGCACTGTCGGACTGATGACGGCGCTTTTTGCCAGATCGGTCGGCGCTTCCGAGATCGTCATTACCGACCCGTCGGCGTTCCGGCGCGGCAAGGCCGAGGCCATGGGCCTTGCCGCCATGACCGAGGATCAGGCCTGGCAGCACGCAAAGGCTCGCTGGCACGTCGGTGGGATCGGACGCGGGGCAGATCTCGTTTTCCAGACCCGCGCCCACCCAGAGAGCCTGCATATGGCGCTGAAAGCGCTGCGGCCGCAGGGAACCGTTATCGACCTCGCCTTCTACCAAGGCGGAAGCGATGCACTGCGGCTGGGCGAGGAGTTTCATCACAACGGCCTTAATATTCGTTGTGCACAGATCAATCGGGTGCCGAGCGGCTTGGCGCACATGTGGAGCCGGCGCAGGCTTGCACTCGCTACTGTCGGCCTCCTGCGGGTTTTTGGCGACACGATCCGGGAGCACATGATCACCCATGTCTTGCCGATTGAGGATGCGCCCGCATTTCTGATCGACCTGATCGGAAATCGCCCGGAATTCCTGCAGGTCGTATTCAAGGTGGGCGAATGATACCAGAGCCTGCACCCGTCCGTATCCTGTTCGTTTTCGCGTGGCTGGTGGTCGGCGGCGAAGAGACGGAAGTCCGGCTTTTGGCCGAACACCTCGATCCCCTTGTCTACCGGATTGATGTCGTTGCCTGTTTTCGCAAGGACGGAATGCCCGAGCAGACGCATGAGCAGCTTCGCGCGCTCGGCGTTGACGTCGATACGAAGCCGTACGCGCTTTCATTCGAAGACACGGTCGATTATCTGGCCAGCAAAATTGCCGGGTATGACATCGTCATATCCTGCCAAAACGTCGCCGACATCTATCCGGCGCTCGAACGACTGCATCTGCGCCCGCCGCTGATCGAGCATGGCGGCTTGGTTGCTGAGGCGCTGGCAGGACCAAAGCACCTGACCACCCGCTACGTCGGCGTCTGCCGTTCCATCCGCGACGCGGCCGCCTCCCGTATGCCTGGACGCGAAAGTCACGCCGTCGAAATACCATCCATGGTCGACCTGGCGACATTCGACCCTCGGAACCGCGCCGCGATGCGGTCTCGGCTTGGTCTGACTGCCGATAACGTCTTGATCGGTTGGGTCGGCCGGCTTGATCGGAAGAAGAATGTCGAGGATTTCATTGAAGCAGCCGCCCTCGTGGCTGAACACAATCATCACGCCCGCTTCCTCGTGGTCGGCGGCCCTGATGCCTTCATGCCGGAATATGCCGACGGACTGAAGGATCTCGCGCGCCGGCTGCGGCTTGAAAACAAGCTGCAGTTCTTGGGCGACCGCAAAGACATTCCCGACCTTCTATCTTCTCTCGACATCTTCGTCTGGCTGTCGCGCGGCGAAGGCATGCCGCACGTCATCGCCGAAGCCGGTGCCGCTGCCCTGCCGGTGATAGCGACAGCGGACAACGGCGCCTGCGAGCAGATCGACGACGGAGTGTCTGGGATATTCGTTCCCTATAACGATGCGGCAACCGTTGCTGGCAAAATCCGCCAGCTCATAGACAACGAGGATCTTCGCCGCTCGCTGGGTCTCTCTCTGCGTCGCAAGGTCGAAACCAGCTATTCGGTTCAAGCCGTCCTTTTGCGGTGGCAGCAACTGTTTTCGGAGGTTCTTGCAGAGCGGAACGCTGCGCAACCGAGCGGCATTTTCAGATCGTTTCTGATGGGCGGCTTCGAATGCTCGACCCATCGTCTGCGGGCCCGTGACGACGAACGCATCGGCCGCCGCCTCGACATGATTGCCGCCATCGGGCACGACCGCTGGGCCGCCCGGGACTATCGCCAGCTCCGCGTTTTCGGCATCCGCACCGTGCGCGACGGCTTCCGCTGGCACCTGATCGACAAGGGCGGCAGCTACGATTGGTCGAGTGTCCTTCCGATGCTGGACGCAGCCCGGCAAACCGGGACACAGGTCATCTGGGACCTGCTGCATTACGGCTATCCGGACGGTGTCGACATCTGGTCTCCGAACTTCGTCGATCGTTTTGCGACCTTTGCCGGCGCTTGCGCGAGGATGGTGCGAGAGAGCAGTGACGAGATCCCCTTTTATTGCCCGGTCAACGAGATCTCATTCTTTTCCTGGGGTGGCGGTGACGCGGCATATCTAAACCCGTTCGCCACCGGCCGAGGGTTCGAGCTCAAGGTTCAACTGGCCCGCGCCGCAATCGCCGCCATGGAAGCAATCCTTTGCATCGAACCACGCGCCCGTTTCGTTCATTGCGATCCGGTCATCAATGTCGTGGTGGACCCATCACGCCCATGGGAAGCAGGTGTTGCGGAAGGCCATAGGCAATCGCAGTTTCAGGGTTGGGATCTGATTTCCGGGCGGATTTGGCCTCAGATCGGCGGAAAAGGCCGCTATCTCGATATTGTCGGTGTCAATTACTATTTCAACAATCAGTGGATACATGGCGGTCCGCCGATCGACATCGGCCAGCCGTTTTACAAGCCGCTCAGCCGCATCCTGACCGAAACCTTCGCGCGCTATGGCAGGCCGATCCTGATCGCCGAGACCGGTATTGAGGGCGACCGCCGCGCCGCCTGGTTCCGCTACGTATCGGCAGAGGTAAACGCGGCCATGCTGGTCGGCGTGCCGATGGAGGGGCTATGTCTTTATCCCGTCGTCAATCATCCGGGATGGGATGACAATCGCAGCTGTCGGAACGGTTTGTTGTCGACCGAGATGTCGGCGTCAGGACGGTCGGTCGATGCCAACCTGGCTTTTGCAATCCTGAACGAGCCGACCGCCATAACGCGCATCGAGAGTTGATACAGTGTATTCATCGGAGCGATAGCGATCAGAAACGAGACGCGAAAGGTGGCTCCACGCACGTATGCCTTGCTTTTGCCGGGTTCGCACTTCGCTTATTTCCTGTCATCGCGTCTGAGCCCCTATTTGGTACTTTCGCAAATAATGCCGCGGTAGTGCCGTTCAGGCGTTATTTTGATCAACGAGAATTTCAGCGAGGCGGGCAAATTTTCCGTTCGGGTAGCGCTCAAGATAGGCTTTGATCATTTCAACATTCTCGGTGTCGCGCACGCTTTCCCAGAAGGAAACTTCTACGGCCGGATCCTCGGGCGGGGACAGGTCACGCTCAAGACGCGCCTTGGCGAGATTCGAGAAGACGCCTTCCGGATAACGCCCGAGATAAAGTCTCAATTCGGTTCCATCGTCGTCTTCGCGGATCGATTCCCAAAAAGCAATTTCGGTCTGATCGTCATCGGTTTGCAAGGTGACATCCTCGCCCTGCCCCTCGCTCGGAGCCTTCGCCGCCAGTTGCGGCTCGTAGCTTGGGTCAAACAGAACCTTGAAGACGCGCACAGGACGCGCAATATTCTTGACCGTATGCTCTCCGAGGTCGTCGAATTTGGCGTTCACACGGTCGCGAATGTGATCGCGCACACCTCGTGTCACACAGATTCCGCCAATATCTGCTAGGGCTTCCAGGCGCGCGGCAATGTTGACGCCGTCACCAAAAATGTCCCCGTTCTTGACCATGACGTCACCCACATTGATGCCGATGCGAAAGTTCATTTGGCTGTCCGGCGGGACATCGACGTTTGCCTGGGCGATGGCCAACTGGATGGCGATTGCGCAGTTGAATGCTTCCACGACGCTTGGAAACTCTGCCAGGACACTGTCGCCCGCCGTTCCGAATATCTGGCCGTTCGCGCTTTCGATCAATGCGTCCACCACGGCCCGATGGGCAGTCAGCATCGCCAGTGTGCGTTCCTCGTCCAGATGCATGAGGCGAGAGTAGCCCTCGACGTCGGCGGCAAGGATGGCGGCAAGTTTTCGCTGAAGGGGCGGCGCTTCCAAATTTGATCCCATCTGAGACTTGGACGTCGGTATCTCCCTAGTAAAGGGCAAATCACGCGCTTGTTCCAAGCGGACCGAGGACGGCGGCCTTTCGTCGCATTTCCACTTATCGAAAAAACGAAAATCCTGCCCTATCCCGGCAAGTGGAGATACCAGTTCACGCGGTTTTTGATCTGCCCTCGCTCGCGAACAACTTGGGTCTCAGCGATCATTTCTGTCGTTCGAGGACCGGCTCTCAGTCCCCAGGAGCCGTCGCCGAGCTGCAGAGCCTCGCGGGGGGTCGGCGCGACACACTTGACAACCAGCCGGTCAGTGTAGCGGAAGTGAACCTCTAGATGGCTCTGAATGTCATTGCCGAAGATGAGTTTTTGATCGCCCACATGCTTGCGATGATGCTCGAAGATGCCGGGCACCACGTGCGTCGCCGCCTCACCGTGTCACGGCACCTGGTGCCATCAAGGAAAACCGCCTCTCGTGATCACTGACTTTACGAAATGGACTGCGCAATCGATCCGTGCCGATCCAGAGCTTGGGTCCATCCCTCTCTATCGTTCCGACAAGCGGCGCGCAGGGAAGCATAGGTCGAGCGGAACCAGATGTCCGACGCCGTTCTCGACGAGCCTTACAACGAGAGGCAGCGAACCGTGGTCTGCATTTCTGGATGGAAAAGCTGCGTCGCGAGTGCGGTGATGACCAGTGTCATGTCTGGGTCGGTGATCCGCGAACTACCGAACCGGGCCGATTGCCAAGAGGTGGCTGCCGAAGTTAAGATCGTGGCTCTCGCCAATCCTGCAGTCCTTCCAGGGGCACACCGGGGGCGTACGGGCGTCGCAGCAGCTCGACGAAATTGAAGAGCAAGCTGCTGAATGCTCCACCGCAAGCGGCACGGGCTCAGCTTCAGCGGCCCGCTTGCAAGATAGGTCCGGTGAACACGATCCCGCGTTCAGCTCAGGCAGTTCACATGACGGCGCATCCCCACCTAGTCCCTTTGAGGAGCGAAGTCGTCAAGGGCCTCACGCAGCGCCCGACCTTCGGGATGATCACCGGCAGCTTGGAGGAACTGCGACACGGACGTTCTTGTTTCGGTACCGCCGGAAGCGAGGTTGGCGCGATGGATGATAACCTGTCCGCCCGCAACAACGTCATGCTCAAGAAGCCATCGATCACCATTGGAGCTTTCCGCGAACGCGCACGCTTCTCCTGGAATAGACCTCTCGCCGCCGGCGGCTGAGGTTGCTGATCTCCGATCGTATTCCGGGCTATCGGAGGTCTTTTGGGCCGGGCCGCTGCGGGACACAACGTCGATCTCCACTTCCATCGAAAGAAACGCCTCCGATGGTCCGACAAAACTTCCTGCCACAGGAATGATCTGATCGATGTTTCGCCCGATAGCAACCGGGATCAGGTTGTGACCACCCATCTTGCGATTCGTGGGATCGAAGGCGATCCAACCGGCGCCTGGAAGAAAAATTTCCGACCATGCATGGGTTGAGCCCCGATCAGACGACCCGATGCTTCGTTCTACATCCGATAGATAACCCGAAACCAGCCGGGCACCGAACCCGAGACAACGGCACGCTTCCACAAACAGAACTGCGAGGTCGCGGCAGGAGCCCAGTGTCCGAGCAAGTGTTTCGACCGGAGTCCGGGTCCCTTCGTCTTCGCGACTTTGGTATGAGATCCACGCGGAAATCCCGGCGTTGAGATCTTGTAGAAGCGAAAGCGTGTCAGTCGGCTGACGCGCGACAAAGCCCTGCGCCCACGCCCGGAGCCGCCCAGCACGATCAACGTATCCGGGCGCGGCTAGGGCGCCAAGATCTGTCCAATCATCGGCCGAGTAGAGAAAGGGGTAGCGCGCGGCTGCGGCTGTGATGTCGTAGACAGGCCATGCAGAAGCAACCAGATCGACACTGGCATGGCTATCGATAACGAGGCGGTTGATCGGCCCGTCGAAAGTTGCCATGGCGACAGCGTTACCGAAGACATCCGTTGACCAGCTGATCTGCGCCTCCGGAAAAATCGACACGTCGTGGTTCACGAGTTTTAGCTCGCTCCCCTCGCGTGGTCGAAGCATCAGTCGGTGCGGCGCGAGGTGAATGTTCTCAGAGTAGCTGTACGTCGTGCGATGTCGAATTGTCAGATCCGTCATGCTTGCGTCCTTCGTCTTGCGTGAGCCTGCTTCGCAACTCATCAGCACTTTGCCCCACCTGCCGGTCTCACTGCCAGTCTTTATCGCGTCTCTTTTGCCGCTTCGGCCAACGCTGACGCCAGCTGAGCCTGAGTGAAGGGCTTGGCCAGCCTCGGGAGGCCGGGATCGCCGCTGTCCGGCAGCTCCGCATAACCCGTCGCCAGAATGACCGGGACCCGAAGGCCATTTTCTCTGATCTTCGCTGCAAGCTGCGAACCTGTCATGACCGGCATGGCTTGGTCGGTGATCACCAACCCAATCTCCGGCCTCTCGGACAGCATCCGGAGCGCTTCATCTCCAGACTGGGCCTGGAGGAGTCTGTGTCCCAGATCTTCAAGCATGAGTACGGTGTTCATCAGCACCAGCGGGTCATCGTCGACCGCAAGCACAGTGAGAGGATTTACGTTCTGATCTTGCGGCGCCGGCTGATCCGGCGGCTTCGGTTCTACCACCGCCGCTTCAGCCTGCGGCAGCCAGAGCTCAGCCGTCGTGCCTCGCCCCTGCTCCGATTTCAGGCCCAACTTGCCGCCCGATTGCGCCATCAGGCCCTGTACCATCGAAAGCCCCAAGCCGGTCCCTTTGCCGACGCCCTTCGTAGTGAAAAAAGGCGCGGCGGCCTTGGCGAGTGTCTCCGTATCCATGCCGTCCCCCTCATCCCTGACAGACAGGCAAATGTACCTGCCTGCCTTGAGGTCGGGGACTTCACCATGTTTGAGTTCGCGCGCCTTGGCGGCAATTACCAGCGACCCACCGCTGAGCATCGCGTCGCGGGCGTTAACGACGAGATTGAGCAGCGCGCCTTCAAGCTGGTTAGCATCCGTGAGAGCCTTCGGCATGATCAGTGGAAAGTTGGTCTCGATCATGATGGAGGGGCCGATCGAGCGCTGGAACAGGTCTGTCATCCCGCGCACGAGATCAACAACGTCGACCGGCTCGAGCTTCAGCTCCTGCTTCCTCGAAAACGCAAGCATCCGCTGCGTCAGCGAGGCCCCCCGCTGCGCGCCCTTGATCGCGTTCTCGATCAACGGGATAACATCATGACCTTGCAGGGCCCGTTTATGGGCGATCTCCAGACTGCCGAGCACGGCCATCAGCAGGTTGTTGAAGTCGTGAGCGATGCCACCGGTGAGTTGGCCCACCGCTTCCATCTTCTGTGCCTGGAACAGTTCCTCCCTTGCCTGCTCGAGCGCCCGCTGGGCCTCTTTCTTCTCCGTGATGTCGCGCGTCACCTTGGCGAAACCGAGCAAGGTCCCATCATTGTCGCGGATGGCGTCGATAATCACACTCGCCCAAAAACGGCTTCCGTCTTTGCGCAGCCTCCAGCCTTCCCTCTCGAAGCGGCCATCCTTTGCGGCGACGTCCAGCGCCGTTGTGGGGAGGCCGATCGCCTTGTCATCCTCAGTATAGAAATTTGAAAAATGTTGCCCAATGATCTCCTCGGGCGAGTAGCCCTTGATGCGCTGCGCCCCCGCGTTCCAGCTGGCGACGTGACCCGAGGGGTCCAACATGTAGATGGCGTAG
This sequence comes from Rhizobium sp. 01L419, assembly GCF_056400025.1. Lineage (NCBI taxonomy): Bacteria > Pseudomonadati > Pseudomonadota > Alphaproteobacteria > Hyphomicrobiales > Rhizobiaceae > Rhizobium > Rhizobium sp. 01L419. The sequence goes on along the minus strand of NZ_JBFTSM010000020.1, from coordinate 69,985 downwards.
TCCGTTACACCCTGCACCAGAAGCCGGAACTGCTCCGCGCTGCGCTTTAATTCCGCTTCGGCGAGCTTCCGTTCGGAAAGGTCGCGGGTAATCTTGGCAAACCCCAACAGCTGGCCCGCGGGATCTCGGATCGCGTCTATCACCACATGAGCCCAATAGGGCGTCCCGTCCTTGCGTACGCGCCAGCCTTCACTTTCGAAACGCCCTTCGGATGCTGCGGTCGCCAAGGCCCGCGCAGGCAGGCCAGCGTCGCGGTCTTCGGGAAGGTAAAAACGGGAGAAATGCTCTCCGAGGATTTCGTCTTCGCGGTACCCTTTCGAGCGTTGCGCTCCCGAATTCCAGCTGCTGACATAACCATCTGTGTCGAGCATATAGATAGCATAGTCGGTAATTGCCTCCACGAGCAGCCGATATCGCCCCTCCATCATCGGGGTGTGCGACGTCTTTACGTCAGGTGTCATCGTGCCCCTCATTTGTTGGCAGGCAACGCATTGTATGCAACGCGCGTTCAGTCAGAACGGGGCGCCAGAGTGAATAACTTCCACAAAGGAATTCTGTTCGAACGCGCTTGTCATATTTTCAGGCACTCCGCCGCCGGTGACCGCATTTTCGATAAAGTGTTAAACTCGGTCGTAGGTGAATGACGTCAGCAGCGTGGTCACGAAATTGCTCGCCCTTTCCTTGACGAGCACCTCCGTCCACTCATCCGTGCCCCGGAGCCTCAGGTCCGTGTAGATGCTATCGACGGCTGCTTCTTCGATGCGTTTGATATGCGCTTTGAAGATAGACTCGCCGCCGCCGTGGTACATGTCACGGATGACCATGCGCAAAATTTCCTGGATCGCGATCTGCCAGGACGTGTTGATCGACTGCAGTTCGTTCGTATCCGGTGCCATGGGGGCTCCTATGGTGTAAGTGAAACTGAGCATGACGTCGTCACGCCGGGGATCGGGAGGCGCCGACAACGGATGTCGGCGCGGACGCCGGAGGCTAGCTAGGCCTGTCTCGCCTTGCGGTTGGTGATAGTTCGTTGGGGCACCGATCAGCCCGTCTGGCAAGCAGGGCAGACGTGGCCGAGGTTCGGTCGGCCAGTTCCTTCGCCAAACGAGCCTCTCGCAGCCTGACCGTCTTGGCCTCTCGGCGCTCGGCCTCGGATTTGAGTTCTTCAACTGCGTTATTCTTCGCAACGAACTGCATCTGGACGTTGCCAAATGCGATTTCAGCCTTTTGGCGGGATTTGCTGTATGTTTCAGTCATTGAAACTCCTGACGGCTTGACCGACGCTCCGGAACGAAAAAAGCCAGGCAAGATGCCTGGCTTAAGGTGATTTACGCTCCCGGCAGTGCCAGTACATCCGTGGTCAAAGGGAAGCAGATATCAATTAAGCGGACTGCAGATTGCAGGCCGACATCTTGCCGGACTTGCTGTCACGCTCGAGCTCGAAGCCGATCTTCTGGCCTTCGACAAGTTCGCGCATTCCAGCACGTTCGACAGCCGAGATGTGAACGAAGGCGTCTGCGCCGCCGTTGTCAGGCTGGATAAAGCCGAAGCCCTTTGTGGAATTAAACCATTTTACTGTGCCTGTGGTCATGATGAACCCTTTCAAAGCATAGAGTGCGGGACCGCGGAAGCCACGCTTCGCGGACGGTGGAAACGACTATTTTGAAAGGAAGTTCGTTTAGAGCGCGGTGCCAATCGCGCGGTAGACAAAGCTCGGCAAGCAAAAGATCGATAAACCATCAATAGCGACGTGGGCCAAGAAGTCAACCGATAGTTTTGGCTGCGCAGGTTTTCGCCCGTTTTCTACCACCTGCCTTTTCCGTCTACCGGGCAGCGTCTTGGAGCTTCGGTCGAAGCCACGAATGCGCGGGGTCGTGTCCGAGATGGTGGTGCCATACCACCTGCAAAGAAGATCCGCGCGGTCCAAGACCGGAAGCTGGTTCAGCGGCCGTTTCTGGCGCTTTCTACGCGGCTTGCCGGCAACTATGCCACGGTGATTGCTGCGGCATGAATGGCGGGCGTGCCAGCGAGGGGGCGTCCTGTTGGATTGTCGGAGCTGCAGTGGGCGGCACTGCTGATCTGCAGCAATTGCCGTTCGTAGTTTCTTCCGAACCTTTGGACCTTCTGGAAGCTACTATGGTTCTCGGAAGGATATCAGCATGCCCGACAGTCCAGCGGATGACCGCGCAGAGAACGCAAAGAGCGGGAAGCTCGTCGCGTTGCAGTTTCCGCGCAAAACGACGGATATAGTGGATCCCTTCGCATTCTGAGCGATGGAGCCTTTGAGACTAACGATGGCACTCAGTTACGCCTGGATGGCATTTGCTTATACACCGTGGTTGTCCGCGCCATGGAGCCATCCGGGTGCCACATCGAAAACGGGGTAGTGGTTCCTATCCGCTAAAACTGGACGGGGGCGTTTCCGCGCGGTTACAGAAATAGTTCCTGCGCGGAAAGATCTTCCAAAACACCGGGTTAAAATCACTGAGCGGCTCCCATTGTACTTGTTGTCCAAGGCAAGCCACCCCACGTTGCCGGCGATGCAGGTCTCTTGCTTTCTCCCCGGACATGCTAACGATCAGCTGCCTACTGGTGCGCAGCCTAGGCATTATTCGTCGACCCAGCCCCGGCAGGCTTTAACGAAGGCCAACCATCAAATGATGGCGATTGTGAAAAGAAAGGCCGCGATCGTCTTGCTTCAAGAAGGGGGGCTTGCGAAATGACGCGAGCATCATCTCGCGGTCGATCATGAGGATCTTCGGTATGGTTTATGACCGGACGGGCGTTCGTACCCGGCGCTCTCGCCGCATCAAGCTCGCGCTGACATCGGCCATTGCGGTTGCAGTTTTGGCGCTGCCTGTATTATTGAGCTAGGGTCAGGACCTATTAATTTCGTTGAGATGTGATTCAGAGTTCCGGCGAAGGAGACCCGATGGATGATTGTTCCCGGTTAGCGGGCGCCAAATGGCTCGCATATCTCCGCATTTTCCGCTTTCTCGTGGGGTTGCGCGCGTCGATTACCAGCGTGTTGTCAGTCGCATCGTCTATGCGTCGACGTCGTCAAGACGCGCGCCAACGCGGTATAGCGAAGGATCCGGCGGCGGTCGCGGAACTCATGACGGCAGTCGGCGGCAATTTTAATAGAGGCTTCCGCATTTACGACGAACTGGTGGAGGCTATGAAGGCCAGCGCCTGACAGGAGGCGCCCGGTCAATGACGTGCCGGGCGCTGCAAGAGGCTTGTCAGGGGGTGGATGTGAATTGCTTTGGAAGCGACAGAGTTCGCGACCTTGCAACCACCTGCGCTGGTCGAAACGCCAGTTGATCCACCGGATGGCGTGAGACGAATGACCGTTGTGCGTTTTTCTGACAAATATAGAAATTTTGATCGCGGGTTTGATGGCCTACTTTTTTCCAATCGGTGATGCGTGCTTGATATCTTCAAGATCATCTGATTGGGCTTGAGCACTGTTTAACAAATCTTGCGCGTACTTTTGCGCATCTACTATGTCTCTGAATGGGAGGCCTAAATTCCGGCCTTCGACCTCGATGTTCCGCAAAATCTCTGCAGTTAATTCTACCGTTTCCTGTGCGTCATGCAGCTTGAGCAACCTCCCCGTGCAGTTCAAAGCGACAAGCTCTAGAACAAGCAGCCGACCTTCAATCTCGCCAACACTCGGGGCAGCTGAAGTACTGTTTTTATTGAAATTTCGGCCTTTAGCTTCTGACATGTGGAGGTTCCTTGATGAAGCAAAACGAATTTTGCTTTCGTCCCTACGGGATCCAGTCGGTTAAATCGCTGTGGCGCGCCCGCTTACATCGATCATGTCCAGCGCGAAGAAGATGTGCGTCTTCATGGTTGCTTCCGTCAATTTCGATGGGGGCTTTAACGCACCTGGCTCCCACCAATCGAGGTGTCGCGCAAGCAAGGACCAAGCTTGACTCTTCTCTTCGCGGCACTCGTCGACTTCTAGATCGATATATCTTGCGTCTACGACTACACTTTTCCAAGAGTGCCGGTTTTTTAGCTGGTCGATTTGAACGCAAACATTTGGGTTCCGCCTCATGATATCGAGCTTTTTGCCGGGCAATGTGAAGACGTAAAGCCTGTCATTGGCAAAAGCATACTGGACGGGGACAACGTAGGGCACGTCTGCGTTTGCGCATGCTAAGCGTGCAAGCCGCTGCTTTTTCACGAGCGCGATGCAGTCGTTGTATGGCATCTCTTGGATGTTCATAATTGCCCAGCCTCGATTAGGGCCGCATCCCGCGGATTTCGGACATTCCATAGCTTGTAAACGAGATCGACATCATTTGTGCGCCTGTTTGCCGCCTAATTGGGGTTTCTGCCGTCCTAATACTGAGATGCGACCGTTCGATCTCGAGCTTCCTGAAACAGGTTTTTTGCAAATTCCGAAGACGCCGCGATGTCGGCCAAGGGTAATTTTGCCTTCGCACATTTTCGTTCGACCGCGTGCTGGAGTGCTCTTATTAATTCACTCTGGCCGCTGTGTTCACGACGGCGCAAGAGCCGCGTCAGAGCGGTCATAGCGACAATTCGAAGAACGAATACACGGCCCTCAATTTCACCAAACGAAGGTACAGCGCTGCCTTGCGGGCCGCCGATGCTATCTCGCTTTGCTCTAAGCATTATAATATCGCTCCTGAACATGGATAGTTTATCAGGTACTCTCAATCTTTCATTCGATTTGCTGCACTTGATTTTTTGCGTGGACAACGATCTTAACAAGCGAGACGGCGGAAGGTTCCCGCGCGGTCAAAGGTGCACAGTATTGAGGGCACAGCGACGGCGTATTGCGTTACATCAATGCCGAGCCGCGACGAATGGAGGTAGATGATTGCGACCATGGGGTCCGCATGGAGGCGCAGGACATGGCGTCGCAATATTTTCTCCCGCTGGCGACACATCCCGATTCAAGTTCCGGACTGATCATTTCGAATGCTATAGCGATTTGCTGGGCACTACTGTGCAAATCTTCACGCATGCGCGCTAACGGCGGACATTCCACACATCCCCACTGCATGGTCATAGTTGCTACTCGATACTCCCAAAATGATCGAGCATGCCGAAACCTCGAGCCGCGATCTCGCCGCAACGCTGATCGCAACGGCCGCCAATCTCGCAGCGAACGCCAAGACTGAGTTATCTTGTCGAACGGTCAAAACAACTTTGCCTCTATTACACGACAGGGTAGCCAGCGAAGCACGCTTTTCGATCTGACTATGCTGGAATGTATCGCGGGCGTTCCGGATACTCGCATCATTGCCGAAGCGATAATATTCAGCTCCGGCCGCCCAGCCATCATCTTTCCCAACAAGTCGTTTGCAGGCCCGATCGATCATCTGGTCATTGCCTTGGACGAAGCCGAGCCGCGTCCCGCGCGGTCAGCGATGCAAACCCGTTCATTCACAGGGCCAAGCGAGTCTCGGTACTATCTCTGACTGGCGAAAAACCGCTGCCGAAGACATCCGGGGCACGCCTCGCTGAGATCTTGATTTCGAGCGGCGTCAATGCAAGCGCAACGCTAACTCGATCTACCTCGTCATCCATCGGTCTAGGCATACAGCGGACGGCGGTGGAACTCGGTGCCGATATTCTGGTCATGGGTGGATTTTGGGCACTCGAGGTTGCGAGACTTTGTCTTGGGCAGCGCAACCGATGGCGTCTTAGCGGGGCCGATATTGCCCGTGCTCATGTCACATTGATTAAAACTCTTCGCCGTCACATGATGGTCTTTTCTACGCACCCTACCTACTAACAAATCCGACCCCCCATCTCGCTCCCTGCGGCGCGTGACCATCATGCTTCGCGCCATCGCGCCATATTGAAATGATCCTAACGAACGACCCGGTTATTAGAATTCCTCTGTCACAGATTAGGTGATCCTATCTCCTGTTTTCGGATGGCCGCTGTTGCGAAAGCCAGCGATCCCACCTTGCACGGAACTCGCCAGTTACCCTGCCATGCTAACGAACAAAGAGCGTACTGACGGGGGGAAAAGCTTTACGGATTCCGAGATTTCCCCATTTCACTAAACTTGCGCTGGTATGCGACTGAATTTGAAGACCCAAGTAAGACAATTCACGATTCACTTAAAAGAGCGCGTGAACAAGGACGAGGTGTCGGTTAGCGAGCTAACTGCGCTCCAGCGCTTGGCGAAGCTTCCTCTGCACTTCGACGTCTTGCTGTCTTACTGCTTCTATGACCCGGCCCATACGTTCCCGCAGGCTGTTGACCTGATCGACCAGGTCGATCACGACATCCACACCTGCTTCGTTGACGCCCATGCTGTGGATCAGATCCAAGATCAGACGCCCACGGGCCACATCGGCATCCTCGTAGGCGGCGGATTCCGGCGTGCCCCTAGGAATAATCCACTTCTGCTCCACCCAGACCTTTAAGGTAGCCGTTTCGATACTCAGAATGCGGCAAAATTCAAGGTCGTTCATCGCATCCTCCTAAAGCCTGCGGGGGTTGAATGCTTTTCCAGCGTCCCAGCCGGTCATGAAGTCGTTCAGTTGGTCATCCTGCTCACTCGGCAACACGATCTTCAAGCTCACATATTGGTCGCCATGACCGCCATGCCTGTTTGGCAACCCCTTACCCTTCAAGCGAATCGTTTTCCCCGTGCTGGAGTTTGGGGGTATTGAGAGCGACACCGCGCCCGAAAGTGTGGGCACGTGGATCTTTCCACCCAGTACGGCTTCCCGGATTGAAATCGGCACCTCGATCCTTACGTCGTCGCCCTCGCGGACGAATTGCTTGTCGGGCAATACGTGAACCTCGATGAGAGCGTCGCCGTCCGGCCCGTTGTTATGTCCAGGCGCACCCTTTCCGCGCAACCGAAGGACCTGTCCGTCGCGAACACCGGCTGGAATGCGGAGCTCTAGAGTCGCGCCATCGGGGAGGGATATCGTCTTGGTGCCGCCATTTGCAGCCTCCCGAAAAGAGACGTCCAATGTGAAATGGCGATCGTCACCTCGCAACGGGCCGCCGCCTTTTCCCCGTCGACCGGTGAAAAAGTCGGCAAAGAGGTCATCACTATTGCCAAAGTCGGCAAATCCACCGGAATTCTGATATCGGTTATCTCCGTTGCGTCCGGGGGCATATTCGCGGTAGTAGCTACGGGGCGCCTGTTCCGCACCGGTTTCGTCGATCTCGCCCTTGTCGAACTTTGCGCGCTTTTCCTCATCGCCAACGATGGCGTAAGCGGCCGAAACGGCTTTGAATTTTTCCTCGGACGCATTGTCGCCGGGGTTCAGATCGGGGTGAAGCCTCTTGGCGAGCTTTCGGTAAGCAGACTGAACGTCCTTTTGCGAAGCGTCTTTTGGGACACCCAGCGTTTCGTATGGATTAGCCATCTACATCTCGCCCTTGCACATTTCTCATTAAAATAGTGCTGGCCAACTGCCGGGCAAGTTGTCTCATGCGTCTCATTCTGACCCGATGAGTGCATTTGGTAGAACACAGGCGCGGGTCCCCAGCTGCGGCACGATCTGACGCCCCTGACGCTCGCGAAGATATCGTGCATGTCCGGTCTGGGCCTTGATTTGAGTCATGCTGCGGGCTAGCGCCGCTCGACCCGCTTGACGTCTGTCAATGACATACCGAAGGCGGAGACGACAATTGGCAGGCTATACCGAGGGAGGCCGCCATGGATACCCGCTCATCTCTTTCGCTATTCGACGACCCCCGAGAGGCAGCGATTACCGATTATTGGAGCAAATCGCCAACGGAATTAAGCGTTATCCTCGGCACGTCCCTACAAGATGGCTTGACTTCGGAGGAAGCGCAAAAGCGGCTGCGGCGGTTCGGCCCGAACTCGCTTTATGAGGGGCCAGGAGGGGGCCCGCTCACAGATTTCGCGCGGCAATTCAAAAGCCCGCTTGTTTTGGTGCTCGTTTTTGCGGCCGTCGTCGCGGGCGTCGTGGGCGAAGTTCACGACGCCATCATTATCGGCATTATCGTTCTCGCTAGCTGCTTCCTGCGCCGTCAGTAAGAGCGTTCAGCGCCTCGAGCAACGTCTGGGTATTGCGCTCCTCACGCGCACCACGCGCTCGTTGGTGTTACCAACCGAGGACCGAGAGGTGCAGGCGCGTGCGCTCAAGCTGCTCCAAGATGCGGAAGCGATTGAACAGATGGCCATCGCGGCACGCTCTGAGCCCGCCGGTACGCTGCAAGTGGCAGCCTCCCTTCCTATTGGAATCCACGTTATCGCATCGGCAATACCCGATGTTCGGCAGCAATATCCAAAGTGTCGATCGATCTGCGCTTGAGCGATACTGAGATTCGCATGCCGGCTTCGACCAGAGACATTTATTCGCGGGCCGACGAAGCGCAAAGTGCAGACCGTCAAGTCCAATACCGCGCCAAACGATACCCAAAGTTCAGAGCATGCGGTGAACATCGACGGCTCGAGGCCTCAGCGTCCGATGTCGGCGCCGGGCGACGCGATGACTGTCGATAAGAGGCGCGGCCGGCGCGGAATGCCTTGCCGCACTCGAACCAAATGCTGTCCAGCGCGAACAGCGGGACTTCGCGGCGTCGCTTCAAGCGGGCCTCATTTGCTTCCCAGCTCCATTATACAAGTCGATAACGGCCGCGCGGGTAAGGGGCCGCGAGATCAGGAACCCTTGGAGGCTATCGCACCCAAGTGCCACCAGCGCGTCGCTTTGTTCAACTGTTTCCACCCCTTCAGCCGTTGTCTTAAGACCTTTCGCCCGGGCCATTTTAATCATCGCCTCTATGAGGGGCTTGCTCTCTCCCTGCACTGCATCGATGAACGACTTGTCGATCTTAATCCTGTCTATCATGAGATTCTGCACCCTCGAGAAGGAGGAGTATCCCGTTCCGAAGTCGTCGATGGCGATACGCACACCCGCATTTCGGAGCACAGTAATGTTACGATCGCTATTTCCTTCTCCACCCAAAGCCAACGACTCGGTTATTTCTATCTCCAGTCTCTTCGGATCGATGTTCCATTTCGCCAATCTGGACAAGACACGAACAGGATAACCGTCGGAACAGAGCTCCAGTGCCGACGCGTTGATCGCCATAGAGATGGAAGGAAGGTCCGCCATGACACTGCAGGCATCTTCGAGTACGATGGCGCCGACCTCTTGGATAAGCCCGATTTCCTCGGCAATGGGGATGAAGACGTCGGGAGCGATAAAGCCTTCTTCAGGATGCTTCCAGCGGGCAAGCGCTTCCATCGATGACAGGGTCTTGTGCTCCGCCGAATACACCGGCTGGAAAAAGGCCTCGACTTGAGACCTCTTTTCGAGCGCCAGCCGAAGGTCGTGTTCAAGCTTCCGACGCCTGCGCAGCAACTCGTCCATATGGCCGCCGAAGATCGCGAAAGTGTTTCGACCCGCAGCCTTAGCGTGATAGAGAGCTATGTCAGCCTGACGGGTGAGTTCCGACGGATCCGCTGGGCCGGCAGCAACCGCAGCTCCGACACTCGCACCAATGACAATATGGGCGCCATTTATCTCGAAAGGCTCCCGCAGGCGCTGCACGATTTGTGCGCAAGCGGCGGCCACCTGATCGTCGGCTTCCTCGAGCAGGACGGTGAATTCGTCACCCCCGATGCGGCCGATAAGCGCCCCTGGCATGATCTCATTCATCCGCTGAGCCACGAGTGAGATGAGCTTGTCTCCCGTCGCGTGCCCGAAAGTATCATTGACTGCTTTGAATCGATCGAGATCGATGAACAGCACGCAGTGGCTCTGGTTCTGGGAAGCCGCCCCGAGCCGGGCGGAGAGTCCGTTGCTGAAATGAGCGCGGTTGGAAAGACCAGTCAGCGGGTCGCGCGAAGCTAGATGTTGGAGCTCCTCACGACTTGAGGCGAGCCGAACTGAACGTCTCCAGATCGCATGCCCACACACGCTCGCCGCGAGGAAAATGGCAAAGGCTGCGATGCCGACCGCCGGCAGGGTCGCTTTCATCACGCTCGCGCCGGGACGAAATGGGCGCCACGTGAAGTAGCCGATCGCCGCGCCTGAACGAGCCGTTAAGGGGACAAATGATTGCTCAGCGTCCGTCGGAGCATCTTCCGCGAACTGCATATCAGTAAACTGGTATTCCTTTCCGATCTCGGATACGAAACTTTCGTCGAGGAACCTCACAGCCACATGGAGATTTTGCTCGCCCGGCTGTTGCTCGATATCCCCGCTGTCTGAGACGATTGGCTTGGCGCTCACAATCGCCGGCCGTCGCCCGACGTATGCCAGATCGCTTTCGCCGATTGAGAGCACCCGGTCCGTCACCCCTTCGGTGTCGCTGGCAGCAAGTCGTTTCTGCAATACATCGGCCAGCGGCATATAAGCGACGCGCAGATCATCTGACGACAATGAACTCGAGGGCGCTATGAACTCGTAGATCGGGCTATGGTCGGCGGAAAGTACGATGGCTGCGTCGTGCCCAAAATAGGTGTGCATCCAGTCGCCGAGGTTTGATCGAAGCCAACCCAGATCCCGCGCGCTGGTTTTCCGAACGGCATCGTCCCAGACTGTCGCGCTTTCCTGATCATGAGCGACGCTGACCTGCATCTTGGAAACGATCAGCCTGACGAGATCCCGTTGACGAGCCTGCGCGACTATATCTGTGTTCGCTGCGGCCCAATGGAGGGTAATTAAAAGAACGCACCCTATGATTATTGACGTAGCCGCCGGGAGAATCCATTTCAAAACCCATTGCCACCGCGCCTGCCTATTCATCTGCACTACGTCCTTTTATGTTCGCAGAGCGTAATACAGGGAACGTTAAAACACGCGAAAGGTGATTGGTTAGCAACTCCTTTCAGATTCGTTCACTGCGGCTGCAACGGAAGCTCGAGAGGAACGGAAATTTCTTTTCGCTACTGCAAGTGCTTTGAGCGACGTGATTGCCATGCCTCAATGTTCGATGCCAATCACGCCGAGGGCTCGCATTATGTCGATTTGGACAAATGATCTTCGCGATGCCGCTTCCCGCCCGGCAACGTGAAATCGTCCGCAGCGTGAAATTTCCCGGATTACACGGTGCTCCTCTGGTCAGGATTCTGGCTATCGTCTTTTTCCGGCGCATACGCGATTGGAGCGACAAGCTTGGCGGTTTGCCGACTGGCGGGTGAGTAGCTCCGCCGGCGCTATGCAGGCAAGCCGCTCGACCGCAGGCCAGGTGGTCAGTTTCGATCAGAATATTGTTTGCCGCCCGACGGGACGGCGCCCGTCCCTTCTGCGGGAGATGGTCCTTCGCCGTCCTCAACCGCCCCCTCGGCGGGCGTGCCGAGCGCGGCGGACGCGCCCGTTCGAAGAGGCGGTTTGTTCTTCTCCGACTTGTCGTCCCCGCCTGATACGGCTTTGCGAAGACCCTTCCCAGCTTCGTCCGCAAGCTTCTCTCGTCGCTTGTCGGGATCGGGGGAATCGGAAGCTCGGGCATCATCCGTCTCCGGTGGTTTCGGGGTCTTCGTCATCAGATAAATCCTTCCTGGTAGATCTGTTTGCAGCCGCGACAGGGACAGCATGACATCGAGAAGAGGGAGGCGGGCCGCGATGCCGGCCGCGCTTTCCAACGCTCAACGCTTGTCGACGACGTTCTTGACCACGTCCTTGACTTTACCTTTCGCCTGCTGGGCGTCGCCCTTTGTTTCCTGGGCCTCGCCCTTCGCCTGCATTTCGCGGTCTCCGGTGGCATTACCGGCCGCCTGGCGGGTTTTGCCTGCAAATTCGTTCGCCTTTCCACTGATTTTGTCCGACGTGCTTCCCATAAAGCTTCTCCTTCATGCGGGCGGTAATGCGCCGCTTAAGTCCAACCTGCGGGACATCCCAAAGTTCCCGAAAAACTCTCCAGACTACGTTGTCGAACTCAGTTCACCGGTGCTTTACATCACCGAGGCTTCTGACAACATCTCGTGCTGTGCGAACTACCGCATCGACCGTGATACCGAGATCGACATACCTGGCACGATGGACAAATTGGAGCCTGCCAGATGCGTCGGCGAAGAGTGGCCGGACTGCAAGATGATCCTCATCTCCGGACGTGGACAAGTTGCACAGAAGTGCCTTCTTAAAGCGGTAGCTGAGACCGCGTTGTTCAAATACTCGAGGGACTGGGTGRCCCGCAGCGTCGTCCGAGCTTACCGACCCGATTTTTCTGGCGGAACAATCAGCCTGGTTTGAGGTTCGGCTTTAACCGCGAGAAGCGAGGAGCAACCAATGACCGACCCTAAGCCCGACCAAAAGCGCGACGCCGCCCGATCCGACCCGAAGACGGCGGATGAATGTCGCGAGAAGTTAACGAAGCAGCCCGAAAAAGGTTTGCGCGATGCCAGAGGCGAACCGCCGAAGGACCAGGTGTAGGAGGTTTCCATGGCACGAACCGAAGACGCGTCACAGCACCACGCTGCGGACCAGGGCGGATCCTTGCGGGCACCGATCAACCCTCGGGTAACTGCAGTCTTGTGGAGCTTCTGCGTCGGCGTCGCGGCTCTCGTCATCGTCGGCGCGGTGGCCTCCCATGTCATCTGATTCCGGCTCCCAGGACTTCCGTTCAGGCGCAGTTTCAACCCAGGACAAGCGCTACGTCGTGATGGAGGAACAGGCCGGGACGTGGCAGATCATAGACTCGGCGACCGGCCTTCCGGCCGCGACGGACGGCAAGGAGTTCGTTCAGCTCGCGGCGAGCGATGCGAAGGATATCGCGGACGAGTTGAACCGCTGCGACGCCGAAGGAATTGAAAGTCCCCTGCTGTAATGGCTTCATACGCACGACAAGAACACTTTCGGTGAGTGGAACAAAGGCGTAGCGCCGAGGTTAGCGATACATCCTCCTCCATGACCAGCGTACCCGACACGGGGCGCTCCGCGGTCTGAAAGACAACCACATGAACCGATACCTTACGCAGTCCTTGGCAATTGCAATTACCTCGCTCACCCTTCTCTCTTCCGGCGCCGCCCATGCCGACGAGGCCCCTTTCCTGAAATCGCTTGCTGGTAACTGGAGCGGAAAGGGCACTGTCAAGGTTCGCGTCAACGCGCCGACGATCAATGTCACCTGCCGCTTCAAATCGGATACTTCCGCTGCCTCGCTCGCCCTCGACGGCAAGTGCACGAGCCTCGCCATCTTCTCCCGTGCGATCTCCGCAGACCTCCAGGCAAGCGGCAGCAGGTACTCCGGCTCCTATGTCGGAGCGGGCACCGGCACCGCAGGCCTGCGCGGGCAACGTGCAGGCGACACCATCAACCTGGGCATCACCTGGGCGAAGGAAGTGAACGGCGATCGCAAAGCTCAGATGACGATCGAGAAGGTCGGAGCGTCCGGCATGCGTCTCACGACCATCGACACGGATCCGAAAACAGGCAAGCCCGTCGTCACCAGCCGGATCGACCTGCGACGAAGCTGATCTTCCGGGAAGTTGTCTAATGCCGCAGGATTTCGAATATCACTGCTTCGAAGGAGCCATACATGGCCAAGATGGAACAAGTTCAAGTCGACGACATTCAAAAGCAGATGGCAAAGCTCAGGGTCGCCCTGCCGGTTTGGGGAACGGAGGCCAACGATCTCGTCGAGCTCGCCCGCAATGCCGAGCGGGCTGCAATTCAGATGGATGAACGGACGTTGCAACGGATGCGCGGGCTGCTGCAGACCGCGGCAGGATGGCATGACACTCTCCTCTACTGGGAGGAGCAGGAGGCCGCACCGGCCCTGAGCGCCGACATCCGCGTTCTCCGAGCATCGCTTGACGCGATGCGTGCGGAGGTGGCGGCAGCCGCGGCCTTGTTCCCGCAGCAGACTTGAGGCGATGTCGCAATACCGAACGTCACCAAGAAGACATGACCCAATCAACCAGAGGAACACGCGATGCAGCAGTCCAATGAAGAGCAACTTCGAGCTCGTGCATATGCCATATGGGAGCGCGAGGGGTGTCCCGCCGGTAAGGAACAAGAACATTGGGATCTGGCCGTGAAGGAAATGAGCGGACAAGCCGCACCCAAACTCGGCCCCGGCCCTTGGCGCACGCCGCAGGAACTGGGGCCACAATCGACCGAGCCAACCAGCGAACCTCTATCGGAACAACAGCCTACGGAAGCGGTGGACGGAACAGGAAAACCACCTCGAAACAGGTCGTGATTTGACGCAGAGCGGCCTGGCGAAACGCGCCATGCCGCTTCTTCGTCCGGGGAAGGCGCGACACAGAGACGCGCACCCCAGTCGGCGCGGTCATGCCAGAAAAATCTCTGACGCACCAAAACGAATGGGCTCTCCACCACATCATCGCGGGGCGCCCGTGGTCGCGTAAGGCGACGTTGCGGCGGGTCGCCAGTTGCTCATCAAAGCTACTGAGTGGAATTTCGAGTAAGCCTGTCCGGCCTCGAACGAGACTTGCCCCTGTGCGTTGTGGTGTATCTGAAGGGCAACAAACCATGACAGTCGAGGTTGCAAATCATGTCGCAAGACTTGCGTTCGATGCGGGAGTGCGTCGCGCCGACAATCGCTGCTCAGCATCGGCTGTGCCGGTGGACGACCGATTTGGACAGCTTCTCGACCGTCTCTCTCAATCAGAGCAGAGCAACTGCGAGCTGGTAGCCTTGCCTCACGCGACGTGGGAACTCGCGCGCGATTATAGGTGACCGATGTCAGAAGCATCTTGGAGACCTTGCTCGCATTTCGTCGAACGCGCCGCCCGGAGGCGCGTTCTTCGAAGGTCGCCGCGGCGGCGATTCTGCCTGCCTGCATTGCTTCGAGCGTCATCTTCTCCGTCAGACGACACGTTCGCCCATCACCTTGAGAGCGATACGCACTGCCTCGTCGACGGAGCCCTCCTGCTCGTAGGCCAAAGCCTCGGCGGTATAGCCGTGACCAACCTGACAGCGGAAGCGCAGCGGCGAGCGCCTGACCTGTGACAGCGTCCCTTCATATCCGGGGCAACTCACGGGACGGGATCCGCGATCTCGGCGATGGGTGGAGTATCCGACGGCCGCCCCATAGCAATCGCCACTTCCAGCGCGACCCGAGGAGGGGGAGCTACGGCCGGGCCGGGCTCTTCCCGCACGAGGCCGACCCAGAAGGGCGGCGAGATCACTGGCCGGCGCACGGTAGTCGATATCGCTCGCCAGCAGTGCCGTTCGTGGCATCTCGCTCTCATCGGCGTCGGGCGGGTTCTGGACGACCGTCACACCGCCACAACGTTTGAGGTCAGCCAATCCGGAGGCCCCGTCGTTCAGCATGCCCGACAATAGAACACCGATGGCATTTGGTCCGGCGCTGATCCCTGCGGTCGATCGCCGGCCTGGCCACGTTCTCGCGCGGTCCGAAAGGCGCTGTGCGGTTTCATTCAACAGAACGACCTGGCCGCGCCGATCGAGTATCACCACCGCTCTGCTGGATATGTCGAAGGCCTTGAGCGCCGCTTCGGCCCTGGCAATCCCAGCGCACTTGCCACCGGAGGCAAAGGGGTGCCTTCGATGTCAGTCAATCAAACACTAGACTCTCCTGAAAACTGGAGAGAAGAAGGGTCTCAGGCCATCGTCAACAAGTTCGAAATAATCTTGAGCTCATATTGACAACGACTCTGTACGGTCGCGAACGATTTTACTTAACGCAAGGAATAACCGATGGCTGATGATACAAACCCAACTCCCGCAGTCGAGACCACGTCCGTAGATGCGACTTCGAAGGCAAAAGAAAAGAAGACACGTGCACCGCGCAAGCCCAAAGCCACCGCGGAAGCGGTTGTTGATACTTCGGTAAGCGCTCCGCTGAAGAAGACGCGCGCTCCACGAAAGAAAACCGCTGCGTCGAATGCGCCTGCCCCAGTGGCGGTTGTGCCGGCTGCGAAGCCAAAGGCATCTGCCACCGCCAAGAAGCCGACGGCTTCGAAGGCTCAGCTTGCCAAGCCCGCCCCGCAGAAAGTCGAGACCACCCCGACAGAACCGGACGGTTTTGCAGACCTTCTGAATCTCGAGGAAGAGAACCAGAAGCTGCGTCAGGCACTCTCGGAAAAACTTCGCGCCGAAAACGCACACCTCCGCAAGAAGCTCGGATTGATCTGATCATCAAGACTCATCGGCGGCAGTTTTAAACCGCCTCACGACTAAAGACCGGGCTTGGATTGCAAGCCCGGTCTCCCGCTCGATACTATGGAAATGACATAACGAGTCGGGAGATGGGGATGAGATCACCCTGGAAGTTAATCAAGGACCTCGCATCGCGCCGCAGGGCGGAAGAAGCGGCCGAACCGGCCGATGAGCTTGTGGCGATACTTGACCCACGGGCAGAGGAACTTCGGCGGGAGCTTACTCTGCAGGCCGAATCAGAAGCGCCCTCCGCTATAAAATCCAAGTCGACTGTTGGCGAGAACCCAGCAAACGGACAGCCAGATTCCGTCGGTGCAGCGGCCGCGATACCCGCGCAGGTGGAGGACTCGGATATTTTACCAGCCGAGCTGGTAGAAGGCGGTGCCCTGGAAGGTCACGACCAACCTTCGCCAGGGGGTCCCAAAAAGCAAAGGGCAAATGCTGCTCGGGCGCGGACAAACCTCCAAGACCCACCCATTGCTAGGAGAGCGGTGGAAGAGCCAGCGGCGGTGAAGAAAACATTTCTCGATGAGGCCACTGAACTGGACCTCGAAATCAAGGACCTCAGATCGCAGCTCTCTGCGAAACTGTTTGAGCAGAACGCGCAGTTGCGCCGCATGATCGAGCGTTACGACGACAAGTGAGCCTGTTATCGATCGCGATGGTCGTTTGCATGCGTCACCTCCGCGAGGGTCAGGACCTTCGGTAACGGGGCCGTTCCAGTCAAGCAGAAAGTGACGGCCGCAACAGCGCAGTCAGGCAACGGTTGAGGTAGTATCTCTGCCGATAGATTCATTTAGCGATGCCTGGCTCGGTTTGCCCTTCGGGTGAGATCACCCCGGGTTCATGCTTCGGTCCGTGGTCCGCGCGATGGCTACCAACATGATGCTGGTCCAGTGCGGTAACTCCGATGTGCCCGTCTCATTGGCGTGCTCGACCGGAGGCCGGCGACTGTCCTGATCACGGCATCATCGGAACCGCGTCCCGGTTGGGACCTCGAGGGTCTGCGCTCAGACAGACGTCGACGACATGATTCTAATGTTGATGCTCAGCCTGCCCTGGCGATCAGCGGGACTGCCGCAGAGAATTCAGTGCCATCTCTCCACATCGGTGCAGGATGACACCAATGCGCCTGGCCAATGCCACCATCGCACGCTTTGCACCTCGGCGTTTAGCAACCAGTGCAGCCCACCTTCTCGGCTAGTCGAGCGACGCCGATGTATCATGACGGTGGCCGCTTGGCACAACGCTCTTCGCAGATTGGCGTCGCTAGCTCGCGTAATGCCGCCGGTCACATCGCGCTCCCCTGACTGGTTGCGCGATGGTGTAAGCCCAGCCCATGGACCAACTTTCTTGGATGACGAGAACCGCGCAGGATCGTCGACTCCGGATCGGAAAGCTAAGGCGACGACTGCCCCTATACCTGGCATCGTCATCAACAGCCGGCATACCGCGTCGTCCTTCGATGAAGCCGCCGGCACGGCGGGCATGAAGCTGATGGAGCGGCCGCAGGCGGCGATAAACGACGTAATCGTTGGAAGTACACGCGTCGGGCTTTGTGCCAACCGGACTAAGTTAGCCGTCCACCTGACCGATCGCGTCGGCCAAGGGCGAACGCCATCAATCCCCGGTCATGAGTTCGC
Organism: Rhizobium sp. 01L419; assembly: GCF_056400025.1. NCBI lineage: Bacteria > Pseudomonadati > Pseudomonadota > Alphaproteobacteria > Hyphomicrobiales > Rhizobiaceae > Rhizobium > Rhizobium sp. 01L419. The sequence goes on along the minus strand of NZ_JBFTSM010000020.1, from coordinate 52,263 downwards.
CGGCGTGGTTAGCTCTCGGCTATGGTACCACCGGCCTGTCGTTGGGACAGCGTGTACTCGGCCTGACGGACTGGTATCGCGACGGCACCCTGGCGGAATATGTGGCAGTAGAGGCGCGCAACCTCGCGCCGCTCCCGGGTGACGTGGAGTTCACAGCGGGTGCCAGCCTGCCGATCTCCGGCCTGAACGCTTGGCAGCGGGGAGATCCAGAAGCGGTCGGCGGGACTGGTACGAGCCGGAGGTACGCTCGTTTCCGTCGTTGGCCCGGTTGAAGCGCGTCCCGCCGATGGCCTGGCGATTGATTTCGTCATCTAATGCAGTCGCCACCTTCAACTCGACAGAGCGACGGACAGGCAAGACGATCATCCGCACGCGCGCGTGAGTGACTTCGCACACGAAATCGGGTCGATGGTTAGCTAGTCGGGTCTACTATCGTCCAGACGGTCGGAGCAACTCCGGCCGTAATCGAATATTCCCTCTCATTGGTAAGCCACGACAGCTCAGTAAGCGGCTTGTCTGCTTGAGCGCGCAGGATGCGAGGACGTGCGCGTTGGCGGTGCCATGACGGCAGCCATCCCGGCCTCAAGACAGGCAGCGAGAAAAGCCTCTCGCGCGACGATGGGCGGTGTGAAGCCGTTCAAAGCACCGCGACACCTCATCATCGCCCGTTGATGCCTCTCTCCGTGACGCAACGGCCATTCATTTTCCAGAAAATCCAAGGCGTCGTAGACGCCGGCGAACGTGCGTTCCAAACCGCACTGCAGCCGAATCCTCACCGGCACTGTCCATCGAACATCGGTCAGAGGCATGTCATCCTCCTTCTCCGCCACATATACATGTTGATATCCTAATATTAGATTGGACCGGGCCGCTGTTCAAGATGCCGTAGTCCGTCACGCACCGTCCACGCGGCATTAGACAACCAGACGTCCCTGATGGGAGGAGCCAGTGCGGGATCTGACGCGAAACGTACCCGCGGGAAGCGGGTTGAAGATCTCCTCGTCGGCCGTTTCGCTCTCGAGCCATTCGCCGGTTGCGGAGCAGGACGGCCATTTGTCGGTCGTGATAAGGGGCGATATCGGGATTCGCGTCGATAGTGAGAACGGCATAAGCCTCCTGCCAATCCGGTGACGCTCGCCGCCAGATCCCTGCGAAGTAGAACCAGTCGCCATTAGCAAGGGAGAGCTCATCGCCTTGCGGCCGCTTCGATGGCCCCGCCGGTGGGTTCTTTAGATCTTTCCGAGGTGCTTATTCGGGAAGTCGAAGCGGCCGATGTGATTGTCATCGGAACGCCGATGCACAATTTGACGATTCGCTCGGCCCTGAAGGTGTGGATCGACCAGATCCTGCGCGTCGGCCGCACGATGAAGTCGACGCCGGCCGGTCGCCGCATGGAGCGCGGCGGAAGTGCTGGGACCCTCATGCGAATGCGTCAGGTGACACGGTTCGATGGGCCGGACTCTGACAGCAAGGATCAATATTTCACCTTGGCCAACGGGGAAGGCATCGAATGGTTGGGGGCATCGATATAGTTACAGTCGCCGTGGTTGGATCAAATCTGGCTGGCGTCGTGTAGCCGGTTGACGGGCAATGACCCCTTGATGGGTGCGGCCCCAATCGGCGAGGTGTCTAGCAGTTTCGATCGACTACCGACGATAGGCCCCGCGATCTCTCTCTTGCCGAGAGCGCTGTCGACCAACTAGCGTATCATCCGGCTGCGGCGGACGGTGCTCTTTGAAGGGCGGTTCGATTATTTCCCGGATGGCCCGGAGGAGATCAAAGTGCAAAATCTGTCTTTGCTTTTCAAACTATCGCGCAGTCCGCAACGGGGTGCGCTACGAGATCGGGGTCCGTCAAAGAGATGGGCGCATCGTCGACCAGCGGCGCACTAACCAACGGTGGTAACGACTTCATGCCGGCCACCACCAATGCTGGCTACGACAAAGCGCGCCTCGGCTAACCGGGCGGGTTCATGGTGCTAGATTGCCTGGCCGGACACAGGTTAGCGCATCATACCGGTTTATTCGGTGTCTCTTCGCTCTCGGCGGCTCGTCGATCTGCGAGCAATAAGTCCAAAGCTCGATGTTCGGGACCAAAGGGCCGCTGATTCAAGAACGAATTCACGTTGGTAGTCGTTTCGTGGCCGCCGGATGACGGGTTACCACGGTGAACGACTACCTCTCTGTTGGTGGCAGCGTCGACGCCGAGAAACCACTGATCGCCATTCGTGCTTGATGCAAATTCTCTAAGATTTTCCACGTTAGGGCTCCTTCTGGGAGTAGAAGTAGAGCGCGGAGCCCGAATTGCGATGAAATCCCTTTGTGCGTCGGCATTGGGTCTGTGACAATCGTGCGGATCACTGGAGGGAAGCCGTTTGGAACATTCCTGTTTCTGGTTGTTTTGACGGCCATGAGCGATACCGAACAAAAAAGCCATCAGGGCATGATCAGATACGTGCTGACGACATTTGTCGTCGCGATCATCGTCGCGGTTGCTTATCTGGTTTTCTTCACGCCTGGAAAGGCTGAACCGGTCTCGCCGGCCCGAGGAGGTCCCCATGCGATACTTTGTCTATGCGATCCACGCGGACGAGACACGAAACCGCCTGCTGGATGTATTCGATAACACAGTCGAAGCCGGAGCAATGGAGCAGGAACGGCAACTACTTTATCAGGATGTTTCCTGCAGAGAATGTCGAGGAAGCGCGGGTCAAGGCCGATAAGGTGCAGCCGATCCCCCTAATGTTCTACTGATGTCATGGCACTGGAAATCGGGATTGGGATCGGCTTTGGCGCGATCCTCGGTGCAACGTTCTTCGACAATGCTCCTGTCGGCATGTCGATCGGCATCGCTGTTGGAGCCGCTTGTGGCTGGGCATTTTCTAAAAGGCTGAGATAGGAAGACGCATTTCTCGTGCGGATTGCTGTTTATCCGCGTGGACCGGCGACCCTGCGCACTGAACATCCACAAATCAGTGCGCAGAATATAACCGGATTGTTATACCTAAGCAAAATGTCACACGAGATTACTCAAGGCATTCAGCGTTTCCGTTATGAATGCTCCTGAAGACGGCGACGACAGGCTCGCTGAGAAGCCGCCCGCCGCTCAGTGAACTGCGACCGGCGAATCCTGCGAGTGTTGGGATTACCTCGCTTCACGCGGATCGGCTGCTGCCGCTCAATCTTTTCTTCCCCCGACGACGAGCCCGCGCGAACAGGAAGTTCTGCTCCTGCTCCAACTGGATGTACCGAAGCCGGTCGATCGTCTCCTGAGCAAACTCGAACGGCATTTGACGTTCCTCATAGCGCTTGGTGAAGCGCAGGATCTTGCTGACGCCGTCGGCCTCTTCCACGGCCCGATAATCGTGAGGACCGATGTTGACGAACAGGTATCCGGTGAAGGTCGGGAAGCGGCGCTCGATCCAGTGGCCCTGAGGATGATGGCGGACCTCAATGCGATAGCTCGGCATGAGGGCTTCGAAGCCCTCGCTACGCAGGTTGCTTCGATGACGCTGTGGCCGGCGCGATCCTGACCTTCCCGCATAGACAGGCAGTGCTGAGCGTCAGGTGCAGTCTTGACGGCAAACCATGTCTCGACGGGTGCGTAACGCCTGCCCTCGCCTCTCCTAGCTTCCAGGAATTCCACTTCGGGAACGGCTTCGTACCAGCCGGGCCGCGGCCAGATTACCCTCAGACCTTCCTGGGTGATTATCGCGGCATATTGGTGAGCGATGGCTATACCGCGCACATTGGATGGCGCGACCAATGTCGGATGCATGGCCCATTCCAGGCAACGCTTCGTCGAAGCCCTCAAGACCAGAAAGAATGGTGGCGGCCGCCGGAGCAAGCTCTCCGGTTCTTTGAGCAGCTCTACCGGATCGAAAGGCAGGCGCGAGACGAAAGCCCGACGTCGGTGAAATGCAGGCTGACTGCACTCACCGCTTTCGGCAACAGCACAGCTTGCCTGTCCTGAACGCCCTAAAGGCGTGGCTAGACGCCATCGCGCCGAAGGTTGTGCCGGGTACTAAGCTCGGCGACGCGTTGTCCTACACTTTGAACATGCGATTACCTGACGCGCTACACCAGCGACGGCAGGATGCCGATAGATAGCAACATTCTGGAACGCGACATCACAGTTTTGCCACCGGAAGAATATCGTGGCTGTTCAGCGATCCGCCGCGGGAGCCAAGGCCAGCGCTGTAATTTACAGTCTGATAGTGACTTGCCGCGCCTGTGGCGTCGACCCACTCACGAAGTCGACGCCCAGCTCACGCGACCACCTTCCGGATGACTGCGGCCTACCCTTAGTTCAAGCTGTCATGAACAACGGCGACGTCCAGATACGGGATTGATCCCTCTGTCTCGCTGTTAGGAAAAGCGGATGTTCGCGTCCATCCTGCAATCCGAGTTCGGCAATCGGTATCTCGCCTGAGAGATCTCGCGGCAAGGTATGATCGGTGATGCGCTCCAACAGAAGCCTAAGCTCGACCCCCGGAAGATCGACCGAGATGAGGCCTTTTTCGATCAGCTCGTTTCCGCTTGCCTCCAGCAACACTTCGGGAGCATGAACATGTGGCGGCGGCTGCAGCGGATCTCCGATCTTGCTGTAGCCGTGGAGCTTCGCGGCGATGGCGATGCGCGCGTCGCGCAGGTCGGAAAGCGTCAGTTCGATTCCGTCGACGTCGCCATGTGTTGCCGTCCTGAAGCCGAGGGTGCCGAGCCCAGTGCGCCACACGCTTTGTTCGGGATGATCGAAACCGACCCCATGCACGTCCAGCAGCGCTGCACCTGTGACAGCTACCTCGCCGTTCCAATAGGCCGCCCGATAGCGATCCTTGATACGCGCGCCGCCGAAGCGGATACGCACACTCTGCTCACTGAGCCCGGCTTCGGTATGTAGATCGCGTCGCCAAACAACGCGATCGCCGTCGAAGAGCTGAACCTCCTCCCAGCCGGAATGGCCGAGCAGGCGGTAAGATAGCGGCTCTTCGGACTCGGCGCTGAACACCTCGCCCATGAAATGTTTTCCCTGGGACAGAACCGCAAAACTCCGTTCGCCAGTCGTGGCAAAAGTGCGTCTCGCCCGAAGCGCGCGGCCAACGCCGGAGCGATCGAAACGATCGGCAACGACGCCGGTAAGCCCGCCGCGCGCACCAAAGGTCCCGGTCGCTGGCGCACCACCGCCACAACGGCCCTGGTGTTCGTCGCTGGCTGCGGAAGCGCCGACCCTGTATCCGCGAGCGAGAGCGTCAGCGTAGAGCCAATGGAATTGTCCCCAGGCGGAGCCAATCTCGATCAGTCGTTCCAGCTCAGGATGGTTCCAATCCAGAATGCAGCGCCTGCCACCCACATGCGGGATCAGCAAATGGCCCTCCGGATCATCCTGATAGGCGCCATAGAGCCTATCGACCGGCCATATCCCAGGACGGATCGCTCCCGCCGTCGTCTCGTTCCATTCGAAAGAGCGAAGGGAGCGCCCCTGCTCGTCGAAGGGAAACCGGGGCTTGCCGTCGCGCAGGAAGACGATGTTGCGGTCGCCGCCGGCAGCGGAGTTGCCGCACCATTCGGTGCCCGGATAGCAGACGAAGCGACCGGGCTCGTTGAGATCGTGGATGATCTCCACGGCCTTGTCCCAATTCGCCTCGGTGATGTTGAAGTCGTTGACGGTGTAGCCCACCACGTCAAGCCCGGCGATATCACGTCCATACGTGAGATTGTAGGTCGCGTCATTGGTGCCGACGGTGTCGTCGGAATGGACGTGCAGATCCGCATAGAGAGGGCGCAAGGCGCCCTCTTCGCTCTGGACATAGGCGACACCCGCGGCGACGGAGGGTTCGCCGTTCAGCCATGCTTCCAATTTCCATTCGCCGGCCTCGGCAGAGGAAAGGCCGGAAATCCGCGCGAATGCCCAGCCTTCCCCCGCGAATGCCACTGGCTCCGTTCGCTGCCTGCCATCCGGGGCGGTAATGACGAGCATTCCCTGCAGGTCGCGATCATGGCAGGTGTTCCCCCATATGTCGTCGACGCGCACGATCGTATCGAAGGATTGACCGAGGCCGACCAGCCGCGGGGCGATGACCTGAAGGGCATACGGCTGGCCGGCCGCGATTTCCAGTTTACAGTCGCCTGGCACTTCCGCAAATTTCGAGCTGCCCAGCGGATCGACGAACAGCCGGAAACGGAACGCCTTCTCCACGAAAGTCTGCACACGGGTGCCGCCGCCGCCCTGGCGCCGATCGCCCAGGCGGATGACGATCCTGTCGCCGGGATTGAGATAGCCGTCGACAACGTCGATGATGACAGCCTTCTGGAAGGGACGTTCATGTCCCTTCTGATCGAAACGCACTTTCAGTGCCTGAACCGTGCTCGGGCTTTGCCCCGGGACCAGAGGGCCGGCGTGATATTCGGCGGAAACATAGTTGGCGGCCGTCGGGTCCGTTGTCTGGAACAGCGCCCAATCGGAATAGAACTTGAAGGCGAGCTTCAGCCATGCTCCGTCTGCGAGACCGACAGCGCCGACCTCATAAACGAGCTCTAATTCAGTCCACTCACCGGCCGTCAACGTCTGCCTCTGGCAGGTCAGACGGCCGAGAAAGGGCAGAGTGTCGAAATGATCGGCAAGCCCCGTCGGAGAATGGGTGCTGGTTTGAAACATCTTGTGCGGTAAAATCTCTGTCATGGGAAATGTCCGTTATTGTCCGCGCCAGCCTTCGTAGCGGCGCTCTATCCGTCGAAACACGAGGCTCTCCATCAGCCACGCGGTCAGTCCAATCAGCGTGATGCCGAGGAGCACCTGCGCCGAATTGCCGAGCTGCCCGCCCATGGAGACCATCCAGCCGATCCCTTGAGATGCGCCGATCATCTCGGCCGCGACAAGCGCGCGCCATGCCTGGGCAAAACCGATGCGCAATGCGGCCGTGAGGAAAGGGAGAGAGGCGGGAAGATATACGTGGGCCAGCAATTGCAGCCGTCTGGCTCCCAGGATGCGTGCTGCACGCACCTCGCCGCTGTTGATGGAAAGCACCCCTTCCTGGATCGTCAGCGCCATCGGAAAGGCCGATGCGATGAATATGACGACGGCGATCGAGAGATATCCGAGGCCGAAGAAGATCAGCGACAGCGGCGCCCAGGCGATCGGAGGGATGGCCATGAAAAGACCGAGCAGCGGCTGGGCGAATTCGCGAAACGGCCGCCAAAGCCCGGCGGACACGCCGATGAGCACGGCAGCCACGACGGCTGCGCCGAAGCCGCCGAATTCCCGCAACAAGCTCGCTATGACCTGGCGGCCCAGCTCGCCCGACCGGATCCAGCGGAGCCCTTCGGCCGCCACGTCCCACGGCTGCGGCAGCACATAGGAGGGAACGCGGCTTGCCGCGAGGCACCACACGACAATCAGGAACGGAAGCGCTGCCCAGCGCCAGGACGGTTGCGGAAAACGCAGCCGCGCTGCCAACGTCTTCATCGATCGGATCTCATCGTTGAGCGGCCGCTTTTGCCGCGAAGCTGTCGTCAATAATGTCGTCGACATTCAGGCGCTTGTCGAGAAAGCCGAGGGCGACCGAGTAGTCGATGAGCCGCTGGATGAAGGCACGGTCGGACGGCTCGATTTCCGCCGACCACCCAAGGCGCTTCCTCGCCTCCGCGACGATCGCTTCCGGTGGCACGACGCTTCCGTCCGCGGCCTTCAGGGATTCCAGCTTAAAGCTTCGGGCGATGATCCGGTCGGCCTCTTCAGGGTGCTCTCGCAGAAAGGCGATGGCCTTCGAATTCGCCCGCAACAGTTTCACGAGATCATCCGGGCGTTCCTTCAGTGTCTTGGCGGGCGCTGCCACGACGTACCAGGGATAACCGGGCAGAGCGCCGTTGACGTCGAAGACGACGCGACCTGCACCGCGGAGCACCGATTGGCTGATGAAGGGCTCCCATAAAAAGGCTGCATCGACGACGCCGGTATCGAGGGCGGCGTTCATATTGCCCACGGGCATTTGCGACAGTGCAAGATCGGTGTCCGGGTTGAGGCCGGCGGCCTCTTTCAGAACATACCCGCGCAGCAGCACGTCCATGCCGCTGCCCTTGTTGACGCCGGCAAGCCTCTTGCCCTTAAGGTCGGAAAGCGCGTGGATGGGGCCGTCCGCCTTTGCGATAACCGCTGCCTGACCATAGTTGACCTTGGCGATGATCTTCGCGTCGAGCCCGCGCGCTGCCCATTGATAGACCGGGGGCGCGCCGATATAGGCCACATCGATTTCGCCTGCGGCCACTGCCTGCTGGATGACGGGACCATCGCCGAAACCCTTGAGTTCGACGTTCAAGCCCTCGTCCCGAAAATAGCCTTTCTCCTCGGCGATCAGGGCAGGCGCATTCGCCATGGCCTGGACCCAGCCAATGCGAAGCGGCCGCGGATCCTCGGCATGGGCGGGCAGAGCCGCTGCAAGGGCGAGAAGAACTGCAGGCAGAATGTGTTTCATCGGATGCTCCCCTTCAGGTAACGCGTTGATTGCTGGTCATGACCTTGGCGATTTCCTCGCCGAGCCGTTCGCGCAGTTCTGCGAAGAGCGGATTGGCTCTCGTGCCACGCTGATCGCGAGGACGCGGCAGATCGATCGCCACTTCGGCGGTGATGCCTGCCGGCGGCAGCCCGAGGACGAGAACCCTGTCGGCGAGATAGATCGCTTCGTCGATGTCATGAGTGATGAACAGGACGGTCTTGCCCAAGCTCGACCAGATGCGAAGCAATTCGTCGTTAAGGGATGCACGCGTCATGGCGTCGAGCGCTGCGAATGGTTCATCCATGAGCAGAAGACGCGGCTCGAGCGCCAGTGAGCGCGCCAGCGCAACCCGTTGACGCTGGCCGCCCGACAATCGGTGAGGCGGCTCATGCGCCTGCTCTTCCAGACCGACGAGCCGCAGAAAATGCAGCGCGACGGCTCGCTGCTCTTGGGACGATCCACGGCGATTCATGCGCAGGCCAAAGCGGACGTTTTCCAGCACGCTCAGCCAAGGGAAGAGGTTTGGCGACTGAAATACATATCCGAGGACCGGATGCTCCGGCACAACAGGCGCGCAATCTATGGTGATATGCCCCGATTGCGGGCGCAGGAAGCCCGAGAGAAGATTAAGGAGCGTTGACTTGCCACAACCGGACGGACCGAGGATCGCCACGAATTCTCCCGGGCGAGCTTTCAGCGAAAACCGTTCGAATATGCCGCGCCGGTTTTGGGGATATGCGAAAGACATACCGTCCACCGAAAAGGCGGCGCCGGATGAAATCTGCCGTGGTGTAGCTGGAGATGCCATGCTGCTTTAGGACGACCCTGGATTGGAGTTGCCCTAATTTTTAATACATTATAATACAGGTTATCAATGTGAAGAATTCCCCTTGTGTGGCAGCAATAGGGAACGCTATTCCAAAGCTTTGTTGCTCCGTGGTCATTTCGACCCAATGGAAGATAGATGAGTCTCATACGGAACAACCCGGTGGCTATGTACCTGCAGATCGCAGATCGCCTTCGTGCCGAAATCACCGAAGGCGTATACGAGCCCTCCGGGCGGCTCCCGTCGGAATCGCAGATTATGGCACGCTTCACGGTCAGTCGCGTCACCGTCCGGCTGGCGCTCGAACAGCTCGATAAGGATGGGCTGATCGAGCGCCGGAAAGGCAAGGGCACTTTCGTGGCCGGCAAGCAGGTGCGCCATCAGATCGATACGCTGCGTAGCTTTCACGAGTCGCTGAAAGTCCAAGGCTTCGATGCCACCATGCGCATTATCGAACTGAGCGCCATTGAAACGCCATCAGCTTTCACCTCGCTGTTCGGAACGAAATGTGCGCTTCTTGAGCGGCTTCATGTGGTGAATGACGAACCAATTGCATTGGGCCGAAGCCTCTTGCCAGCCTTCATGTCGGATCTGCGGCGAGAGTTCGCCGAACAGCTACCGACTTATACACTTCTCAAAGACAGAGCCGGTGTAGACATTGTCTCCGCCGAGATCGCGATCGGGGCACGTGCCGTCTCGCCTCGGATAACGTCGCTGATCGGAGCGGTGGAAAATGCGGTCCTGCTTGTGCTCGGACGAAGCTCCTATTTCGAAACCGGCGCTTGTGCCGAAAAGTCTGAATTTTTTATTCGACCGGAGCGCTACCAATTTGTCCTCGGCAGTCGAATGCCCGAGCGCTGAGTTCGAGTACTTGCTCTTGAGCAGATTTGAACCGCCGGCGTGGAGGTCAAATCGAGCAGGCACATTTGATGATGAAAATCGTCCGCGATTAAGCTCGCCTCGATGCCGTTGATTTGAAATGTGCTCGAAACAAATCCTTGAAATCGGCGAAGCTCTCGCATCCCGCCGCTTTGGCCGCCCGGGATACGGTCGTCGGCCCCACGCAGCATTCAGCAGCGATCGATTGTACCGTACCGAAGGCGATCGCTTCCGGCTTTTCAAGGGCAAGCCGGGCGACGCGCTCGGACTGGCAGGCAAACACGATCACACGCGCCGCGATCATATTCTTAAGGTCTTCCAGATCCCTTGGCCTGCTGTTGGAAGTTTGCCGTTTCATGAAGCACCATAGACAAAGGGCGATCGACACCAACCATAATAAGCGGGGTTATTGGGCAGCGTCGATCATCCTGATCCATTCCGCGGCCCGCCGTGCAGCCTCGGCGAGAACCGGCTTCGGCGCCTTGTAATATTCATCGGCAGGCAATTCTCGCCGCAGCCGAACGAAGGTGATTGCGTCGTCCAAGGTCGGAAACTCGTCAGGCAATGTCAGATGCAGGAAAAGCGAAACCACGGCGACAGATCGAGAACGTCCACCGCGGCAGTTGACCAGCACGCTGCCCCGATCGCGGCGCGGATAGGATGGTTTGTCAGGCAGGATCTGTTCAAGTGCTGCACGCAGGATGTAATGCGCGGCCACCATCTGCGTTTGCGGATTGCCGACGCCGTCGATCAGTCCGATCTTGTAGTAGCGGATCTCGCCTGGCCCGTAGATGCTGCCCACGTGATCGGAAACGATCTTCTCCTGCTGCACAAAATTGAAATCGAGATTGACGGCGCAATTGACGACGGTCGTGATGCCGTTTTTTCGAAGAAGCCCAAGATCGCTCGCGCCTTCCTTCCCAGAGATGAACAGGTCGACCCCATAAAGAGGATGCGCTTCGTAGATCAGGCTAAGCTTGGGAAGAAGCTGATCTTCCTGTCCGATTGAAATTTCAGGTTTTGTCATGTTTGTCTCCGAGCGGCACCGCGCCTATCGGCCACGGACCAAGATAATCAGGCGGGCAGGAAGCAGAACCCGCCGATGGTTCGTCCAGTGAGCCGCCTAAGCGGCCGCCCTGGCATCCCTTTCACTGGAAATGGATCGCGCCACACGTTCCAATGTCGGGTAATTTGCGCCAGCGCCAGTTGCGATATAACCAGGGCAGAGAAAATCGGCAGAGCCCAGCGGGACCTTGCCGAGTGTTAGTGGTTCATAGTTCCCGCCGGCATTTTTCAGGATCAACGAGGCTGCTGCCACGTCCCACGCGTTCACGCCAAATCCCGCGGCAGCGTCCGCCCAACCCGCAGCGACATGTGCGATGCTCAGAGCCGCACTGCCGGGACGGCGTAGCGTCGAAAATGTCTCGACGAGCATGCCCATATTGGCGAGCGCAACCTCCCGACCGTCCAATCGAAAATCACGCGCAACCGGATAGCCCGTGATCAGTGTCGCGTGCACCTCTTCACCAACCGACCACGAACAAAGAGGCTGATCGTTTAGGCTGGAAGCGTTGATATCTGCGCTGAACATCATTCCGGCGACAGGATCGTAGATCGCGCCGGCAACAACCTCCCCATCGATCACCGCGGCAATGGCGACGCACCAGAAGGCAAGGCCGCGGGCGAAGTTTGCCGTGCCGTCGATCGGATCGACATACCACTGGATGGTGCCGCTTCCTTCCTGTCCGCCTTCTTCCCCCATGATGGCCGAATTGGGTTCATGTTCGAGAATGAAGGCGCGGATAGTGTTCTCGGCCTGTTTATCGTGGATGGTGACGATGTCGTGAAGATCGACTTTGTAATCGACCGAAATGGTGGATCGGAAGGCAGCGAGAAGTGGTTCACGAACGGCAAGTGCCGCACCTTTTGCAATTTCCATCAGCCGACGGGAGCGCAGAAGGGGCTCTTCGGTCTGAGGATCGAGCTTGTCGCGATTAGAGCTTTGCATGAGCATATCCAGTCTGTCATTTCAGGATAGATCCCGGCGCTTGGAGCGCCGGAGGTTGCCTACTTGGTGTAGTTTAAGCGCCAGAAATCCTGCCATTCTTCGCGCCGGTCGAAATCATCAAGACCGGTCGATGAGTCATAGGCCTGCAGTCTGTCGGCAACCTTCATTAGACCTGACGGCTCGTCGTCGGGCATCTTGACGTCGATATTGGTCGGCAATTTGCCGTCCTTCATCTGGGGCGCAATGCCCTCTTCAGTCAGGATGTAATGGATGAAGAGCTTTGCGGTATTCGGGCTCTGCGACTTGGACGCGATCAGGCCGAGCTTGATGTAGTTCCAACCGACCCAGGGCTCGAGTTTTGTGCAGATGCCGAGCTTGTAACCCTTGTCCTTGTTGTCGCGGAACTTGGCCGAGCTGAGCAGCCCGAAGAACGGTTCCTTCTGGCCAGGCGCGCCCACGGCCTCGGAGATGCGATCATCGCTGTCGGTCGCCAGTGGCGCATTCTGCGCCAAGGCCTTGATCCAGGCAGCGGCTGCGCTCATCTCGCTCGTCTCGAGTTCCTCGCCGAACCGGGCCTTGTGAGCGGCGGCGACAGCATCGCTGCCGTGAGCCTCCAGTTGGTTGAACCAATCGGTATAATTTCCCTTTGTCAGCGGATCGATAATCGCAACCTTGCCCTTCCATTTCGGCTCCGTCAGTTCCCAGATATTGGCGACAGGGCACTTGTCATAGGCTTCGGTATTATAGGCCCAGACATTGGCATTGGTGGAGATCGCCAGGGGATTTTGAAACTGCTCAGGGATCTTCGCGGTCATATCCGCAGGTACGTAGTTTTCGACGAATTTTTCGGGTAGAAGCTGCGCCAACGCCGCGGGAGCGTCAGTGATCAGGAGCACATCGCCCTGGACATTATTCGACTGGCTTTCCCGGATAATCATCTCGAGCTGGCTGTTGGCCGAAACCTTCATACCGGTCGCCTTCAGACCGTACTTGGCGCTGAAATTCTCGGCCATCTCGACGATCTTGCCGGTACTGTCGTAGACGTTGATCGGCTTTTCGCTTTTGGCCGCGCTGATCAGCGTATCGATAGCGGCGGCGTCACCGGCTGCAGCCGTAGCAACGGAGATCAGAGACCCAGCGACGACAGTCGCCAGGCCTATAAAAGAGATCGCAATTCTGTTCATGGTTCCCTCCCAGGAAGAAGACGAAAGAGCGGGCTTCGACGCTTATTTCTTGTAGTTCATGCGCCAGAAATCCTGCCAGCTCTCACGCTTGTCGAGATCGGCAGCGGCTGTGGACGCATCGAATGCCATAAGCTCCTTGATGTGGCCGGCGACACCAGACGGTTCGTCTACGGGCAACTGGATCGTTGAATTGCCGGAGATTTTCCCATCTGCCGTCTGCGGTGCTATTCCCTCTTCCGTCATCAGGTAGCGCACAAAAAGTTTTGCCGCATTCGGGCTCTTTGTCTGTGCCGCAATCAGACCCAAACCCGGATAGAGGAAGCCGGAGAAAGGCTGGACACCCGAGCAAAGGCCAAGCTTCAGGCCCTTTGCCTGGTTGTCCCGGTACTTTGCCGTCGACGTGATCACAAAAAATGGGTCTGATTGGCCGGGCGCCCCGGCTGCGTCAGCGACAGTCGTCGAGTCCGAAAGCAACGGCCCGTTTTGGGCAAATGCCTTGACCCAGGCGGCAGTGGCACTCTCTCCGCTGGTGTCGAGCTTCTTGCCATAGAGCGCCTCATAGGCCTTGGCCACATCGGCATCGTGATGCATCTCGATCTGGTTGAACCAGTCTGCATATAAGGGCTTGTCGAAAAGGTCGAGCATGGCAAGCTTGCCCTTCCACTGCGGTTCGGTCAGCTGCCAGATGTTTGTGACCGGGCATTTGTCGTATTTTTCAGTATTGTAGGTCCAGACATGGGCATCGGAGGCGATCACCAGGGGATCGCGTAGCGCTTCGGGAATATCCTTCCGCAGATCCGATGGCGCCCAGCTTTTGACGATGCCTTCGGGCAGGAGTTGGCCCATTGCGGTGGCGACATCGGTGGCGACGCTGACGTCACCGACGATGTTGCCGGCCTGATGCTCGCGGATCATCAATTCGATCTGTGTGGCCTCGTTGACCTTCTTGCCGCTGGCCTGCACGCCGTATTTCTTCGTGAAGGCCTGCGCCGTATCAACAATTTTGCCGGTGACGGCGTAAACCGTAATCGGCGGTTCTTTTTTTGCAGCTTCAATCAGCCCGTTCAGCTCAAACGCATCCTCGGCATGGACCGCATTGCAAAGTGCCGATGCACAGATAAGGGCAGCAATGCTGGCAATCAGTCCTCTTTTTGCCGATCTGGCTTCATTCGACATGGTCATGTCCMCCTCCCTGCTCCATCGATTATTTCTGGTAGTTAACTCGCCAAAAGTCCTGCCACGTTTCGCGGGCATCCCAGTCATCGAGGCTGGTCGTCATGGCGTAGGGCAGAAGCTGGGCGAGAACTTTGCCAATTCCGGAGGGCTCGTCTGCCGGAAGACTGACGTCCTTGTTCGTCGACATTTTGCCGTCGATCGCCTGGGGGGCGATGCCCTCTTCGGTCATGATGTAGTGCACGAATAGCTTGGCCGCGTTCGGACTATCGGTTCCCTTTGTAATGAGGCCAACACCGGGATAGAGCCAGCCGACCCAGGGCTTCAGGTCCTTGCAGAGACCAAGCTTCATGCCCTGATCGGCATTGTCGCGGAACTTGGCCGAGCTGATGAGGCCCATGAAGGGCTCGGATTGACCGGGCGCGCCGACTGCATCTGCGGCGGCCGCATCTGCATCGGTCAAGAGTGGTGCGTTGGCCGCGAGCGCTTTGACCCAAGCGGCGGTGGAGCTTTCCTCCTCGGTTTTCAGATCCTTGCCGTAATGCTCCTTGTAGGCTTGGGCGACCTTGTCGTCACCATGCTTTGCCATCTGATTGAACCAGTCAACGTAGGACGCTTTTCCGAGCGGATCCTGCATCGCGACTTTGCCTTTCCACTTCGGCTCGGTCAGTTCCCAGATATTGGTGACGGGGCATTTGTCGAAAATCTGGGTGTTATAGGCCCAGACATTCGCGCTCGTGACGACCGTCAGGGGATCCTGATACTCGGTCGGTATCTTGCTGGCGAGATCCGGCGGAAGCCAGCTCTCGGCAAAACCCTGAGGTATCAGCTGGGCCACGGCGGCAGGCGCATCGCTGACGATCGAAACGTCACCCTGGATGTTATTGGCGCGCGCCTCGCGAATGATCATCTCGAGCTGAGCGGACGCCTTGACCTTCGAGCCCTCGGCAGAAAGACCATATTTCTTGGCAAAATTCTTTGCCATTTCCACGATCTTGCCGGTGCTGTCATACACCGTGATCGGCTTTTCCTTCTTTGCGGCGGCAATCAACCCGTCAAGATCGAAGGGCTCGTCAGCCCTTGCCGCACTTCCCAATGTGGCCGCGACCGCGGTCGCGCACAGCAGGCGGTTCATGCCGCCAATCATAGTCCGCTTCATACTGTTCCTCCTTCAGCAAGCGTATCCTTTGTGGCGGGCCTTCAATTGAAGGCGCGCGCCCTCAACAGCGTATCGGCCTCCGAAATTCGCTCTCCATGCCCGTCGAAGACATGCAATGCTGCGGGTGGCGCATGGAAAAACACGCGTTCGCCGCCGTCGAGCCGCGGTAGAGCGTGGGTCGTCAAAAACAGCGTGTGGTTTTCGCTGCGCAATTCGAGGATCCAGCTGCCGCCGGTCGGCAGGACGCCGGTAACGGTCATCTCCCCGAAAAAATCACCTTGCGGCACCTCTTCTACCTTCAGGACATACCCCATCGCCTCTGGCCGGATACCGATAGAGCCGATGTGGGAAAGAGCCGGATAGCGCGACGAGAAATAGGCTTCGGCCTTGTCGGCGATATCGCAGACACCCGGCTGTCCAAATGTCAGGATGTTGATCGGCGGACTGCCGACGAATTCTGCAACGAAGCGATTGGCCGGACGATCATAGATGTCGTTGGGCGTGCCCATTTGCTGCAGCGTGCCTTCGTTCATGACCGCGATCGTGGTCGCAAGCGTCATCGCTTCCCATTGGTCATGGGTCACGAAAACGATGGTCGTCTTGAACTCCTTGTGCAGCCGCTTGAGTTCAGCGCGCATCTCGAGCCGCAGCCGAGCATCCAGATTCGACAGAGGTTCATCGAGAAGCAGGACGCCTGGATTGACGGCGAGCATGCGCGCCAGCGCGACACGCTGCTGCTGGCCGCCGGAAAGCTGCGACGGATAGCGATCGCGGTATTTGGCAATATCGAGCGCCTGCATCACGCGCTCGACGCGTGCCTCACGCTCGGCTTTCGGCAGTTTGCGCAGCCGCAAGCCGAAATCGGTGTTTCGCTCGATCGTCAGATGCGGCCAGAGCGCGTAGCTTTGGAAGACGAGACCCATCTCGCGCTTTTCGGGCGGGACGAAAACGCCTTCGGCAACGGAATCGATCAGCCTGTCTCCGACGCGAATTTCACCTCCGGACAGGTTTTCCAGCCCGGCGATCATCCTCAAAGTCGTCGTCTTGCCGCAGCCCGAAGGGCCGAGAAGGCACATGAATTCGYCATCGCGAATTTCCAGATCGAGGTCGGAGACCGCATTTGCCGAATTCACGCCGTAGTTTTTTTGCGCACCGCGCAGGTTGATCGTAGGCATCAGCTTCCAAGTCCTTCTGCAAGATTTGTGCGGGTCAGTTTCTGGGCCATCAGCGTGCCGAAATAAGCAATGCCGGCAATGATCAGGACCACGGCATTGGCCGCCTGGGTGTAGTGGTAATCGACCAGCCGCAGGGAATAGGTGGTCAGCACGTCGGTGCTCGGGACGGCGAGGATCACGAACAGGCTGAGGCCCTTGATCCCGGAAATGAAGGGCAGAAGCACGCCGGTCACCAGAGAACCTTTCTGGATGGGGATCACGATCGAGATCATGCGGCGCAACCATCCTGCTCCGGCGATCTGTGCTGCCTCTTCGGGATCCTTGCCGAGCTGCGTCATCGCGGAAATTCCGGCTCTGGAAGCATAAGGCATCTGATCAGCGATGAGGGCGAGCACGAGGATAGTCACGGTGCCGTAGAGCGCTGGCATCGGCCCGCGCGGGACGGCAAACAGAGAGAGGTAGGCGGCCGCAAATGCAATGCCCGGCACGAGATAGGGAAGGAACGTCACCTGGCGAAGATAGACCGACAAGGCACGCACCGGTGTGCGGATGACCACGTAGCCCACGAAGAGACCGAGAATACCAGAGGTCAGGGATGCAAGACCGACGATCATCAATGTGTTGCCGGCCGCCGCCCAAAGATCCGGGCTGAGGAGAATGCCTGTCTGCAGCGCGACCGTATCGAGATTGGTGCCGATCCAATAGTCGAGCGTGAAGTTGTCGAGCGTGAACTGGGCAGGAATTCTCATGACGGTCGACAAGGCGAGCGTCAACAATGGCAGGCCAACACTGAGCAGGAAGATCGCCGCCGCAAAACCTGTGGCCGGGAGACGCATATTGCCCAAGCGGCTTTGACGGTTCATCGAGCCCTTTGAACCGATGGTGACGAAACGGCGGGCTTCGCGCACCAGGCGTGCATCGATCATCAAGGTGATGATACCGATCACCATGATCGAGGCCGCAACGACACCTGCCACCCCGGTCTGGCGAGACGCGATGCTGCGAAACAGCGACGTGGAAAGCACTTCGAACTTCACAGGCAGGCCGAGGACATAGGGAACGCCGAATTCGCCAAGGCACTTTGCGAATATCAGGACCATCGACGACAGGAGCGCCGGCCGCATCAAAGGCAAAATGACCTGGAGTGCAACCTGATGGCGCCGGGCGCCGAGGATACGGGCCGAATCTTCAAGCTGGGAATCGAAGCGGCGGAGCGCTGACCCGAAAAGCAGGATCACGAACGGGGTATAATGCAAAGCAAGGATGATCGTGATCGGAAAACGACCGTAAGCGACCCAGTCGGGCGGCGTCATGCCCACCGCCTCGAACCAACCCGGCTGTCCGCCGATCGTGCGGTTCTTGAACAGGGTCGTCCAGGCAAGCGCAAAGGTCCAGGCCGGCAGCATGTAAGGGACAATCAAGGCCGTTGCAAACCACCGACGTCCGAACATGTCGGTACGGCTGATCAGCCAGGCCAGAGTCGTGCCGATCGCCAGAGAAAGGGCAATGGCGCCCAACGCAACGGTCAGCGTGTTGAGAAGCGGGTGCCAGAAGAGATCGGTCGCCACCGGCGAGAAGAATGTGCGATCAAGATAGTAGAAGGTGAAATCTCCCACCTCCTTGCCGAGCCGTCGCTCGTGCCCAAACTGAACACGAACGGCGTCGAAAATGATAGAAATGATGGGGACGACGATCAGATAGGTAAAGAGCAGCGCCGTCATGACACCGATCAGTGTCGTCGGCTCGCGCAACGCGACCTTGATCCGATAGCGCCACGCCTGCCACCCGGACGGCGTGGCGGCACTCCTGTTTCCGGGTGCTTGCGCTTTCGCCGTATCGCTTAAAAGTGCCATTGTACCTCCCATCATTGCCGCGCTTGAGTTGCCTGCCTCAGGCAAAAGCAGACACAGCAGAGCATCCGCCAAGCGGGCGGCCCTGGCGCATCGAGCGCGGAAAAGAAATTAGTCCTCCATCGACGGGCCTCTGCAGCCCGCCGTGCTGCCAAACGCACGGCTCCTCCCGGCGTTCACCCTCGGCGAGAGCAATGGAATAAGCATTCCATTTGCCCCTCTTTCTGGAACACATGATTCATCGAATTGACGACTTTGTCAACGACAAAATGCACGCGCGATCAATATATTATCATGTTGTTTTTGTTTGTATTTTTTTGTCCTAAAATCTGATTTTTCGAACAGCTTTGCATGTGCATTCGCCGAGGGTGCAGATCGCTGTCATTTTTCCTTGCATCCTTGTCAGGATCGACATCGCTAAATCGAGCGCGCTTGGCGGAGGCGCGTAATTTTTCGATTGGAAAAACCTGCACTTTATGCCCTGTGATATGCTCTGGTTCAGGTGGGAACGATTGATGGCACAGACATTTGTGACGGCAGAGGAAGTCGCGAAACGCGCAGGCGTATCGCGCTCAGCTGTATCGCGCACGTTCAATGGCGGCAGCGTATCGAAATCGGTGCGCCGCAAGGTGCTGAAAGCGGCTGGCGAACTTGGTTATCGCGTCAATCGCCTGGCGCAGGGATTGATGAGCGATCGCTCTAATCTCATCGGCGTGGTCGGCGCCAATCTGAGTTCGCCATTCATCTCCAGGCAGCTTGATCTCTTAAGCATCGGCCTGTTGCGAAAGGGCCTGCAGTGCCTGCTGCTCAACGCAGCCGACGCGCGTAAGGATATTGCGCCCCTCATCGAGCTTCTATTCGAGTTTCGCGCGCAGGCTATCATCGTACTGTCCGGTGAGCCGCCCACATCGATCATCGACGAGTGCATTGCCAATGGCGTGCGTCTCATTTTGATCAACCAGCGCATCGACAGAACCGATACCAGCATGGTGCTGAGCGACGATTCTCACGGAGCCGAGCTTGCCGCCATGCGGCTGGTCAAAGCCGGTTGCAAAAAGGTCGCTGTCGTTTCAAGCAGCAGCCAGACCCCGTCACAGGTTCGGCGGGCAAATGCGTTCGGCCAGCGCATGGGGATCGAAGGTGTCGAAGTCGTGGCTTGGTCTGGCGGTCCGACGGCCTACGACAGCGGTTACAGGGCCGCCTGCGAATTGCTTTCGGACAAGACGATCGATGGCGCATTCTGCGTCACCGACCTCATGGCGCTCGGCTTTCTGGACGCAGCCCGCCTGGAGATGGGCCGCCGCGTGCCTGAGGATCTGTCGATCGTCGGTTTCGACGACATTCCGCAGGCGGGCTGGAAGAGCTACCAGTTGACCACGGTCGCCCAGCCGCTTGAGGACCTGACCGAAAAAGTGCTGACTGCGCTCGACAGCGACCAGGCCGAAACAAGGATCCAGGTCGTGTCGGTTGCCATGGTGGAGAGGACGACGGCGCGTTAGTTCGCCTGGCGGATCCGGCTTTCGATTAGAAGACCGCTTTGATCGAGGATCGGATGGGCAACGGCTGCGATATGGGCATGAATACGCTTCAGGTCGCGCAGAATATCGAGATGCAGCGAGCTCGTCTGAATACTTTCTGGCCGCTCCTCGCGCAGGCGCTGCAGGTGCCGTTCGGCCGACTGCTTTTCGAGCCGGCGCACATCCTCCTTGATCTCCACCAAGCGGCGCGCCAGCATCGCGTTTTGTGTCGCAAAGACAGTCTGCGCCATGCGGATGCTCTCCAGCGTCACGTTAAACAGGCCGGCGATTTCTTCCTGCCCGTCGCGCGAGAATTGCAGGCCACGATCGATCTTTTTGGCGATTTCCGGGAGAATGCCTTTTTCGATAATGTCGCCGATATGCTCCAGATTGATGGCATATTCAACGATGTCCATCGAACGGCGATGTTCTTCTGCGCTCAAGCCGTTATGACCAAGCTTGGAAATATAGACCTTGATCGCGTGTTGGATCCGATCGACCCGGCCTTCCAGCATTGTTACGCTGGCAAGAACCGAGGGGTCGTTGCGATTGATCGCCTCACTTGCCTGCGTCAGCATCCGTGCGACCAGATCGCCGACGACCATGACCTCGCGGCTTGCGCCCGCAAGAGCGGAGAGCGGACGAGCGAGATCATTGCTGTCCAGGTAGCTGCTCTCCTCAAGATCCTGCTTTGCCTCCGGCAGCAGACGAGACATCAGCGACAGGATGAAGGGCGACAATGGCCAGGCGACAAGGGCGACGACAAGATTGAAGGCGAGATGGGCATCGACGGCGAAATTCTGATGCGGCAGCGGCGATAATTCCAGAAGGTCTGCACCATAGCCTGCAAGAGGAAGGGCGATACACACGCCGATTGCGCGCACGATCAGGTTCCCGAGCGTGACTCTGCGGGCGCTCGTCGGTGCCCGAAGGGTGGCAAGGACGGCGGGAACTGCTCCTCCGAGGTTGGCGCCAAGGACGAGCACGATTACGAGCCCGGTGTCGATACCGCCACCGGCGGCGAGCGACAGGATAAGAACGACGACCGCGAGGCTGGACGATGCCAAAATCGCCAGAACGGCCGAGAAGATCAACGCCACCGGCCATGCATTTCCAAGCATGGTGATGAAGAGGCTGAGAGCCGGCGATTGACGGATGGGATCGGTCGCTCCCGACAGCAGATGCAATGACAAGAGCATCAGGCCGACCCCGACAAGAGCGGTACCCCCTCCCTGGAGCGCGATGGACTTCCCGCGCAGCAGGACCGTCCCGATAAGGATGAGCAGCGGCGAAAGCCAGCCAAGGCCAAGAGCGACAATCCACGCGGTCGCAGCCGTCCCGACATTTGCTCCGAGAAGCACGATCTGCGCCATGGCTGGCACGATCATGTCTCTTTCGACGAAGGAGGCGACCATCAAGGCGGTCGCCGTTGAACTTTGCAGAGCAATGGTGGCAACGAAGCCCGCGCAGATCGACCGGGCACCGCTTCTGGTACTTCTCGCGAGCCCCGCACGGAGTTTTGTACCGAAGGCGCGCGTCATTCCATCCTTGACCTGGGCGAGGCCGAAGAGAAGCAGCGCAACTGCGCCGAACAGATTGATGCTGACGATAGTCGATTCCATACCATCACCTGCTGCCTATGACCGGACGCGCACCCGGCACTCATCCATATCGGGCCGTCAGACCGGTGTCCTGCCGATGCAACGCCATTTCCATTCGATCTCGCCGCTAGGCCGGCTCATCCTGCAGCTCCCGTTCAAGGCGGACGACAACGCTGCTTCGGGACTCTGTGGCACGATCGAGAAACGCTCCGAGCGCTCCAAAGAAAATGCCGAGAAACCGTGCAAGCGATCCATCATGGGCGCCGGGCTCAAGTCCGAATTGATCTGCCAGCAACCGATAGAGCGCCAGCCGTTCTGGTTCGATGTACGCTATCGCCAGATAGGCGCCCTGCCGCAGGCAGTACCAATCGGCAATCAGCTCGATCATTGGGAGGTTTTCGGCCAAGGCAACGCTTGATGGCGTCAAGCCTTCACCCTGTCCGGGGAAGCATTCTATCGCCTGTGCGACACTCATCGGCAAGACCGATGCAGCGATCGCGCCTGGCCATTCCTTCGGAAGGTAACGGTGGACGACAAGCGCCCGTTTATGAGCCCGCAGAAAATCGCCATAGGTTTCGGCGGCGTGAGCCGCCTCGCCGTGCTCGTGGGATGCGGCCGTTTCCAGCCGATAGCCTGCCAAAAGACGATGATCGACGGACGTGGCCGCCAATTCGACCGTATCGATCACCACGTCATGATGCGAAGGCTTGATGACCTTGAAGGCCGGAGGAAATGCGACGAGGGACGGCACCGCAATATTGGTGAAGGAACTTTTGTCGTGACCCCGCCTAGTGAGGCCTTCGACATGCAGGTGACCGCTGAAATGAACGTGCACACCGGCGGCGCAAAAGGCGTCCTCGACTTCGAGCCGCGGCGTGCGGCGCACGACATTGGTTTCACCGAAAAGAGCCTTCTCGGCCTCGCAAGCGCCATCGAACGGATCAAGGGCAGGGTAGTGAGAAAAGGCAAGCAAGGTCTTGCCGAGACGACGTGCTCGGCGCGCGACGTCGCTGATCCAGGAGAGAATAAAGGGCTTGAGCCGCAGCATGGCGTTCCAGCCGCCGGCGGTGCTGTCGGTGAAGGCAGCCTCTTCCCCATGCGTGAAGGCGCCATCGAGCGGCTCGAAGACATTCGCATCGATCATCAACAGCCAGAGACCGGGCGTCGGTTCGACGAGATAGGAGGCATCCATGAGCTGGTAGCGATTGCGACCGTCCGGCGACGATACCTCGTAAAGCCTGTCCTCCTCGGAATCGGACGATCCGAACGGGCTTTCCCAATGGACGTATTCCGGCCGCCGGAAGAAGCCGAAATTCGCCATCGGGCGAAGTCCCTCCGGATATCCTTCGCAATACATGCTATCGCTGAAGACAGGACCTTTGCCGGCAAGCCCGGCATCGCTTGAGACGAGGATGGGCCGACCGGCCTCCGTCAGGAATTCCTTGGTGTGATGGCGGCCACGCAGGCCGAAGATGTCATGATTTCCAGGCAGCGCATAAAAGGCTGTGCCATGGTCGCGGCTGTGCCGCTGCAGGATATCTGCCAATTTTTCCGTCGTCGCCCGCTGGCCATCGTCACTATAATCGCCCAACAGCACGACATGGCGGATGCCGCGCTTCTCCACCTTCTCGAGCGCGGCGTGGAGTGCGCCGGCGCTTTCGTTGAAAACCCGCGTCGACTGGCGTGTGTCCGACCAGCTACGCATGGTCAGCGCCCGGCCGCCGATCCTGAGACCGGAAAAGCTGAAATCGGCATCGATATCGTGAAAATGTGCGTCCGCAACAACAGCAATTTCGGGGAAAGGACGAGGCGACATCAATTGCCCTGCTTTCGAGCTTCGATCAGGTCGATCCATTCTGATGCACGCCGGGCCGCGTCATAGAGCGCCGGCTTCGGCGTTTCGAACCACTCGTCCGGATGCAACTCGCGCCGCTCACGAATGATGGCAAGGGCGGCGTCCATCGACGGATAGAGATGCGGCTGCTGCTTGTGAAGGAAAAGCGCAACCAGCGAAACGGAGCGGCTGCGGCCGCTGCGGCAATTGACCAAGATGTTGCCGCCGTCAGGGAAGGGATAGGTCTCCCGCTTCGGCATGGTCTGGCGCAGAGCCCCGTCGAGGATGTAATAGGCGCCGAGCATCATCGTATCGGGGCTGCCCTCTCCATCGATCAGACCGACCTTGTAGTAGCGGATATCGCCGTAGCCTGATGGTCTTATGTCGGCTGCTTCCTCATCCGCCTTTACATAGTTGATGTCGAGATTGACGGCACAGTTCACCACAGTCGTGATCTGGTGCTGACGCAGCAGGCCGATATTGCTTGCGCCGCCGCCGCCGCCAATGAAGAGAGCGGCCCGGAAGGGTCCGAGGCCTTCCGCGATCAAACTGATGGTCGGGCGTGCGTAGACAGGTCCATCCATGTCAAATCCTCCTGGGCTTGCGCCTCTGGCCGTTGCGAACCGTCTATGCTTCACGTTCCTGCGGACGCTATAGACCCTGCCGGATGTGTTGCCTCCGGCCGGTTGCCGGCTAGAGCGAGCGGGATTTTTGCAATCTTGCTGATCCCGGCAGCTATCGCCGGGGCAACCGCAAGGACCGGGCCACCGTTTTCCAGGCTGCCGATCTCCAAGAAGGGGCAGACATCGCCACCCGCCTCGCTGACGAGGAGAAGGCCTGCGAGGCAATCCCAGGAATTCATATGCAGTTCTACATAGCCGTCGGAGCGGCCATCGGCCACATAGGCCAAAGCCAGCGCACCCGAACCCGCCCGTCGCACATTGGTCCCAAGATCAAGCAGCCCCTTCACCACGGCGAGATAGGTCTCGTTCGCAACGCGGGTCGACCATCCCATTTCGATCGTGGTGGCATCGTAACGATTTGTCGCAGCGACCCGAATCGTCTTGCCGTTCAAACGGGCGCCGTGGCCGCGCTCAGCAAAATAAAGCTCGTCGAGCGCGGGGTTGTAGATGGCGCCGAACTGCGTCACCCCCTTCTCCACGTAAGCGATCGAAATGCAGAAATGGGGAATGCCGCGCGCGAAATTGGCCGTGCCGTCGACGGGGTCGACGACCCAAACGCGCTCACCGATAGCGCCACCGCCTTCTTCGCCGAAGAAGCTGTCACCCGGAAAGCGAGCCAGGATACCGTCGCGGATCAGGGCCTCCGAAGCGGCGTCGGTCTCCGTCAGATAGTCTTGTGGACCCTTCATCGACAGGCCTGGTCCCGCTCCTGCATAAAAGCCCTTGAGAACCAGATCCCCGGCAGCGCGGATGATAGTGCGGCAATAGTCCGCACGCGTTTCCGCCAAGGCGACGTCGGATACTGGATGCATGTGATTTCCCCTCAGATGCTTTGCACGCGCTCACAATTGCACGCGCGTGCAATTGGGTCAAGTCCAGTAATCATGGGATATAAACTCGTTCTCTCCGATGAATTTTCACGGGAGTTGCAAGCGCGCTCGGCGGATGCCCGCCGGGTCTCAGTCTTTGTAGGGTCACTCGTCTTTTTTCGTATGGAAATAGGTCTGCCACCGGACGGGCGCTTCAGAAAACAGCCCAAATGCTTGAATGACCATACCGGTCGGGACATCAATGTTTCTGGCAATGCCGATGCCTTTGAGGACTCCTCCTCGTTTATCCGGATCAGGTTCTCGAAAAGAGCCGCCGCCGCCAAGCTGGCAATTCTGGATGCGGATCGGGCCAAGAACCTGTGCTCCATCACCAAGATTGGCGCTCCCGGCAATGGAGCCGCCGCCATTCAACCGGGCGTCGTTTCCGATGTGGATCTTGTCACTTGGCGCACTGGTGACGAAGGTGAAGCCGCCCTCCTGGCCGAGATCACCGTTTGCACCGATGGCAATCGAGCCGGCCCCAGCCGCGATCCGCACGCCGCTGTGAAGCACGGTCGACGCGCCGATGCTGACCGCCGCCTCAGGACCCGCCTCCAATGTCACATTGGGCCAGACGAAGACACCAGACGCCAGGTTGGCGCGGCGGGAAATCAAGGTCGAGAACGGATCAATGATGGTGACGCCGAGATCTGCAAGCTGCAGCGTTTCGCCAACGGTCAGGAAACCCTTCAAGCGCCTGACCTCGTCGATCCTGTTCACTATCTCATGCATTCCAAGCACCTCCGGAAGCGATTTTCAGCAAGGCTGCAGCTGTTGCGTCGCCGTCATGCTGGCCACGGCTCCAGGCATCTTCGAATTCACCCTTGATGACCTGATGATCGTTCCTCTCCTGGCGGTCCTCTCGTAGGTAGGGAAATTTTCCGACCGTCTTTTCGAACGGAAACAGCATCCTGTTTGCAAGGACGAAGGTGAACAGATCCGAGGTTGCGCCCCCTTTGCGTCCGTGCAGATCCGTCGCCGACAGAACGTCTTCGAGCGTTAGCCCCATGGTCTCCCGGCATTGCAGGATATTGCCGATAAAGACCGTTGGGCAGCTGGCCTTTTCGACCGCCAAAGCGAGGCCACCGACCAGAAGATGCGGAAGGATACTTGTGTAGAGGCTGCCCGGACCGAACGCGATCAGGTCCGCGTGGGCAATGGCGTCGAGCACAGCGGGATTGGCAAGCGCCAGGCGCTGATCGGCGCAGGTCAGTGCGACCTCTGCGATTCCAACCTTTGCCTCCTCGTCCGCCATCGATGTGATGACGTCCTGGGGCGAAAGCGTGCGGCCGTCCTTCAGCGTTGCTGAGAGAAGCAGGTTGTTGTCGCAGGACGACGGCCACACGTTTCCGCGAATGCCGCACAGCTTCCTGAACACGAAGATCGCGGTGTTGACATCTCCATTATGCGCCAGACAGGCGCCCGTCAGAATGAAATTGCCGACGCTCCCGTGCCTGAAGTCGAAATCGCGGCCGACAGCAGTGTGAAACGTGTTCAAATAGTTCAGGATCGCTCCCCGCAGGCCAGGCTCCATTCTCTCAAGCAACGGATGACGGCCGTCCGCATAGAAGAGAAATTCCTTGCGGGCATCCTCAAGGCCAAGATTGGCCGAAAGCCGGGCGTTGCAGATCTTGACCACGTCGCCGGCGCAGCCCTCTCCATGTGCCATCGTCATCAAGGCCTGGCGGATGGCTCCCACTGAGAGGATTGCAAGCCGTTCACGAAGGACTTTCGAGCTACCGCCGCTATCCCAGGCAGGCACGACGCGGATAACGTCGGCTCCGCTTCGACATAGCGCGACATTGATTGATCGACAGGCGCTGCCGCCCGAGAATAAGACAATTCGTTTCATACCCGCCCTGATGTCTGCAAGCAAATTGATGGCCTTCGTTGATTGCCTGCAACAGCTGCCCTGTCGTCACATATCGCGACGGCGCTGTCACAGAAGTTTGCGTAATCTCGCAAGCCCAAAAGCGGCAATGGTGCCTGCGTCCTGGAGATCGCCATCAAGGATCATCCGTTGCAGCTCGTCGACCGAAACCGTCGCCCGGATGAGATCCTGCTCTTCGTGCTCAGGCTTGTTGTCTCCCGCCGTCAGATCCGACGCGAAGAAGACATGGCATCTCTGGGTTACGGTTCCATAGAGCGGATAGATGGTGCCGATCCTGACCAGTGAGGAAGCGATCAACCCGGTCTCCTCCTGCAACTCGCCGCGGGCGAGCTCTTCGGGATCGGCATCCGGATTATCTTCCCAGCTCCCCTGCGGAAATTCCCACTGACGCGACTTGATCGGATATCGGAACTGTTGAACCAGGTGAACATGGCCATGGTCGAAGGGCAGGATCATCACGAAATCAGGTTTGTCGACAAAGCCGTAGAGGCCGGGCGAACCGTCGCGGCGCCGGATCTTGTCCTCGCGGACCGTCATCCAGCGATTGGCATAAACCTCGGTCGAACCAACAGTAACGATATCTCGATCCCTAATCTGGTCCGATGCTTTTTCGATTGACGATAAACTCATAATGGTGGCGTTCCGTGTTTTTGAGGTTAGGACATGTGGCGCCCCATGCGCTCAGCCGCTTTCTAACGGTCTCGGCGTCCGCTTCATGAAAGACAAGATTGAGATGCGAACCGCACCCGAAAAAGGACCCCTCATCTCTTGATTTTTATCTTTGCTCGCGGCGGGTGAGGCCTGAAGGATACGAGGAGCGATTTGAGCTCCAGCTCACGCACGCGCCGCGCCGCTTCATCAGGAGAAACCCAAGCGAGAACCCGCTCGCCGCGTTCTTTAAAGTCAGCGGTCAGGCCCTTGACCTCGATCTGAAACAATTCGACGATGCAAGGCGACACTGTGTCAGGTCCAAGTTCCTTGAGATAGGTATATCGGCCGATCGGTTTTTTGCGCACGCTCCCCTCGACACCCGCCTCCTCAAAGGCTTCGATGGCAGCTGTTTGAAAGGGCTTCCTTTTTTTGATCGGCCAGCCCTTGGGTATGACCCATCGACGACTTTCGCGCGAGGTGATCAGCAAGATCTCGATCTGCTCTTCGTCTCCGACATAACGAAAGCAGACCGCGCCATACTGCTGCAGAAAGGCGGCCTTGAATAAGGTCTCGGGAACGAGCGCAAGTTGTTGCAGCAAACCTGCGTCCTTGTTTTTCTGCCGTTTATCGCCGTTCTTCATGTATGGTCCGATGGAGGATATGAAGCCTTTTCCAGCTCATTCGCGAAGTTTGACGCCGCAACCGGTCACCCGCCGCGGATCGAGCCGCGCCACACCAGCTCGGCATGAAGTTTTAGGGATCTGACCTCACCGGTATCCTGCGGCAACGCAGGAGCCGCCAAGTACGCGACAGCTTCGCGCGCCACCGTCTCAACCGGCTGCGCGAAGGTCGTCAGATCATAGGAAGACCACGATGCCTGCTCGATATCGTCGAAACCCGCAATGCAAAGCTGGTCGGGAACAGAGATCTTGAACTGATGGCGGGCGGCGTCCATGACGCCGCAGGCCAGCAGATCGTTCGCGCAGAAAATCGCGTCCGGCCGTTCCTTACGCGTCAGCAGCCTCTGGGCGACCACCTTTCCCGCCTCATAGCCGGTCGAGCCGTGACGCTCGACCACGACCTCTATTCCAAGGGCGGCGGCTGCCGCAACGAAACCGCGCTCGCGTGCCATCAGGCTCGGCGTGCCGACCTCGGAATTGGCGAATGCCAATTGGCGGCAGCCTGCGCGGATGAAGGCGGTGAGAATGCGGCCGGCGGCCTCGTGATCGTCGAGATTGATGCGTAACGGCCCCGGCTGATCGTCATCGCGGTTGATGAGAACCAGGCGTTGACCATTCTTGAGGCAGAGCTGCGTGATCGATTTGTCCGGCAGTCCGGACAGGATGATCGATGCATCGGCACGGTAGTGAATCGCCTGCCGCAGCGCCCGGTCCACACTTCCATCGGAACGGTCAGTGTTGACCAGCATCGCGATCTTTCCGCTCATCTGAAGCTGCTGCGTGATCGCCCTGATGAGAGATGAGCGAAACGGCGTTCCGAGCTCCGACACGATGAGGCAGACGATTCCGCTCTCATTCGTCATCAGTCCCCGGGCAAGATGATTAACGTGATAGCCAAGCGCCTCGGCTGCATCCATTACGCGCCTGCGCGTCTCCGCCGATACGCTCGCCCCTGGGGTGAAGGCACGCGATACCGCCGAGCGCGAAACGCCCGCTTTCGCCGCGACTTCCTGAGCGCTGACAAAATCCTTAGTGACCACCGGCACCTCCCTTTGCCGAGACTGTGCACAAATTTGCAATTGCGTGCAAGACACGACCCGCGGTTCTTTATGACACTTTTATGACAAAGGTGATTGACAGGGCCTTTGTGCTCATGCAGGCTTTGCACACGCTTGCAAAAGCGAACGGCGTGGAGGCGCCGACATCATTCCAGGAGGATAGAATGCGTTCAGCCAATGTTATTGCGGCAGCAGTTGTCGCGGGTGTCTCTTTTGTTGCCTACTCGGCGCATGCCGCTGGGGATCTCAACCTGATCTGTTCGGCCGACGTCGTGATCTGCGAAATGATGAAGGACAGTTTCGAGAAGCAGACGGACATCAAGGTCAATATGGTTCGCCTGTCTTCGGGAGAAACCTATGCGAAGGTCCGCGCCGAGGCGCGCAATCCGAAGACGGACATCTGGTGGGCAGGTACCGGCGACCCCCATCTGCAGGCCGCCAGCGAAGGCCTGACGCAAGAATACAAGTCGCCGATGCTCGACCAGCTAAACGACTGGGCAAAGAAGCAAGCCGAAAGTGCCAATTATCGTACGGTCGGCGTTTACGCCGGCGCTCTCGGCTGGGGCTATAACACCGACCTGCTGGCCAAGAAGAGCCTGAAGGAACCGAAGTGCTGGGCCGACCTCCTCGATGCGTCCTACAAGGGCGAGATCCAGATCGCAAATCCGAATTCGTCTGGTACCGCCTACACAGCCCTTGCAACACTCGTGCAGATCATGGGCGAGGACAAGGCTTTCGATTACCTCGGAAAACTCAACGCCAATATCTCGCAATATACCAAGTCAGGCTCGGCGCCGGTGAAGGCTGCCGCCCGCGGCGAAGCGACGATCGGCATCGTCTTCATGCACGATGCCGTCGCGCAGACTGTGGAGGGCTTCCCGGTCAAGTCGGTCGCCCCTTGCGAAGGCACCGGCTACGAGATCGGCTCGATGTCGATCATCAAGGGCGCCAAGAATCTTGAGAACGCCAAAAAGTGGTATGACTGGGCGCTGACGGCCGAAGTGCAGTCGCACATGAAGGACGCCAAGTCCTTCCAGCTGCCGTCGAACAAATCGGCCGACGTTCCGAAGGAATCGCCAAAGTTCGAGGATATCAAGCTGATCGACTACGACTTCAAGACCTACGGCGATCCTGACAAGCGCAAGGCGCTTCTGTCGCGCTGGGACAAGGAAATCGGCGCGAACGCCAACTGACCTCCATCCAAATCCAATGGCCGGCTGCGGAAGCCGCCGGCCAGATGCATGTTGCTGCTCAAGCGGGAGCGACCCGATGAAGAACCACAATCGCAGACTGGATATCGCTCTCGTCTTTGCTGTCGCCGCCCTGATACTGCTCCCGTGGTATCGGATCGAAGGCGGCTTCTTCGGCCTCGCCTGGCTGTCTGATTTCCCGGACGATCCCTCCACGGCGCCTGGAATCCTGCAGATCGTCTCTCATGGCCGATGGTGGCTCGCGATCGCCGCCTTTTGCGTTCTGCTTGGCGGCGTCGCGCGCTTCCTTCGCGATCCTGATCGCCGCAGTGCGTTGCTCGCCTGGGCGGGTGGCCTCGGTCTTGGCTTTCTGGCCCTGCAAGGGCTGGCTATCGGCTTTTCCGGTTGGAACTGGACGATCAGCGAAACGCTGTTCGGGACGCTTTCTGACGGGCAGCCGTCGATGGGCGCGGGCGCCATCGTCGTCGGCCTCGTCTTCGTCTTGATCTTTTCCTTCGGCTTGGCCGAACGTGGCGTGATGAAGGGCGATGCGTTCGTCGTCAGCGCGATCGCCATGCTGGTCTTCCTCGTCACTGTCTTCGTCTTCTATCCGATCGGCAGCATGTTCGTCGGCGCTTTCCAGGATTTCGACGGTTCTTTCAATCCGGATGGCTTCCTGACGAATATTCAGGATTCGTCAGTCTGGAGTCTCGGCTGCATCGTCGGTGGAGAACGCTGCGGTGTTGCCTGGCGCACGCTCTGGCTGGCGATCATGACGGCGGCCGGCTCGACGACGCTCGGTCTCTGCTTTGCCCTGGTCGCTACGCGCACACGATTCCCCTTCAAGAAGGGTCTCCGTCTCCTGACAATCCTGCCGATCATCACCCCGCCCTTCGTCGTCGGGCTGGCGCTCACATTGCTCTTTGGCCGGTCCGGTGTCGCCACTCAGCTCGTGTCGTCTCTGCTTGGCGTGGAGCCCGGTCGATGGCTCTATGGCCTGACCGGCATCTGGATTGCCCAGGTGCTCTCGTTCACACCAATCTCCTTCCTCGTTCTCATCGGCGTCGTCGAAGGCGTCAGTCCATCCATGGAAGAGGCGTCGCAGACGCTGCGCGCCGACCGCTGGCGCACCTTCTGGAGGGTTTCGCTACCACTGATGAAACCCGGCCTGGCCAACGCCTTCCTGATCGGTTTCATCGAAAGCATGGCTGATTTCGGCAATCCTCTGGTACTCGGCGGCAGCCATGGCGTGCTGTCGACGGAAATCTTCTTCGCTGTGGTCGGCTCGCAAAACGATCCGTCGCGCGCCGCGGTGCTCGCCATGATCCTGCTCTGCTTCACGCTTTCAGCCTTCCTGGCGCAGCGTTTCTGGCTGTCCGGCAAGAACTTCGCCACCGTCACCGGCAAGGGCGATTCCGGTCAGCATATCGCACTGCCACGCGTCGTTTCGATTGCTGTGCATGCGATCGTCGTCCCCTGGATGATCTTTACCATCATCGTCTATGCGATGATCCTGTTCGGTGGTTTCGTGCGGACCTGGGGCCTCGACAACACGCTCACAACAGAACATTACATCCGTGCGTTCTCGATCGGTTTCCGTGATGACGGCGGCCTGGCGTGGACGGGGGTCGCCTGGAATTCGTTCTGGACGACGATGGAGATCGCACTGATCTCCGCCCCGCTCACGGCCGCTGTCGGCCTGCTGACGGCCTATCTCATAGTTCGCCAGAAGTTTGCGGGGCGCAATCTGTTCGAATTCGCGCTGATGATGAGTTTTGCGATCCCGGGAACGGTCATCGGCATAAGCTACATCATGGCCTTCAACCTGCCGCCGCTGGAAATGACCGGCACCGCCGTCATCCTCATCGCCTGCTTCGTCTTCCGCAACATGCCGGTCGGCGTGCGTGGTGGTGTCGCGGCGATGAGCCAGCTCGACAAGAGCCTCGACGAGGCCTCGCTGACACTGCGCGCCGACAGCTTCCGGACGATCCGCAAGGTCATCCTGCCGCTGCTGCGGCCGGCGATCACCGCCGCGCTGGTCTATTCCTTTGTGCGCGCCATCACCTCGATCAGCGCCGTCGTCTTCCTCGTCAGCGCCCAATACAACATGGCGACATCCTATATTGTCGGCCTCGTCGAGAACGGCGAATACGGCGTGGCGATCGCCTATTCCTCGACGCTGATCGTCGTCATGGTCGCCGTTATCACGGGCTTCCAGTTCCTCGTCGGAGAGCGGCGGCTGCGGCGTGAAAACCGCATCGCCATCGCAGCGCCAACCGCCACCGCTTCCGCACCGCTCGGCAAGGAGAAAACCGCATGATCAGCACCAAAGCCGGTTCCGTCGTCTTCCAGAACGTCCGCAAGACCTTCGGCGCCTTCACCGCCATCCCTGATCTGTCGATGACGATCGAGCCGGGCACGCTGGTGACGCTTCTCGGCCCTTCGGGCTGCGGCAAGACGACGACACTGCGCATGCTGGCCGGCCTCGAACATCCAACCTCCGGCCGGATCCTGATCGGCGGCAAGGACGTGACGATGCTGCCGGCAAATGAACGTGACGTCTCGATGGTCTTCCAGTCCTACGCGCTCTTCCCGCACATGACGGCACTCGATAACGTCGCCTATGGCCTCGAATCGTCAGGCCTGAAACGCAAGGAAGCACGCGACCGCGCCGAGGAAGGACTGATGCTCGTCGGCCTGGGCGGCATGGGCCAGCGGTTGCCCGCTGAACTTTCGGGTGGCCAGCAGCAACGTGTCGCTGTTGCCCGTGCGCTGGTGCTCGAGCCGCAGGTGTTGCTGCTCGACGAGCCGCTTTCGAATCTCGACGCGCGCCTTCGCCGCCGAGTCAGGACCGAAATCCGCGAGTTGCAGCAGCGGCTCGGCTTTACCGCTGTCTATGTGACGCACGACCAAGACGAGGCGCTCGCCGTGTCCGACCAAATCATCGTCATGAAGGACGGGGAAGTCGCCCAGCAGGGGGCGCCGCGCGACCTCTACGATCAGCCGAGTTCCGCCTTCATTGCCGACTTCATGGGCGAGGCCAATGTGCTGTCATGCGAGGTGGTTGGCGTCGAAGGCGAAAGTGCCACGATCGACGTTGAGGGGCTCGTGCATCGGGTTCCCGGCCGCAATGTCCGTCCCGGTCCGGCGCAGCTCGCGGTTCGTCCGAACGCCATTACTTTGGCGCCGAAGAACGGCGGTTCGTTCGGCGGACAAATCACGCATTCGGCCTATCTCGGAGACCATGTGGAGTATGAAGTCAAGACGAAGATCGGCACGCTCTTTGTGGTTGACCCCGCCGTCGAAAACCCGCTAGCAGCCGCAACCGAGGTCGAGATCGGTTTCAAGGATCGCGGCATTGCAATCATCACCAAGTGATACCATCAGTGTAGTATTGGGCGATCAAAGTCTTGGCGAAGTGGAATTGTGATGGTGGGTGGCAGTAATGCTGTTGTGGTTAGGCGAATCGTTGAGTTGCCGGACCATTTTGATCAATTCTTGGTGGAAGCCGCTGTTGAGGGCATCATAAGCATTTTCAGAAAGGCTGATGCCAAG
Source organism: Rhizobium sp. 01L419 (assembly GCF_056400025.1). Lineage (NCBI taxonomy): Bacteria > Pseudomonadati > Pseudomonadota > Alphaproteobacteria > Hyphomicrobiales > Rhizobiaceae > Rhizobium > Rhizobium sp. 01L419. The sequence continues at coordinate 17,992 of NZ_JBFTSM010000020.1, read as the reverse complement.
GGAGTACGAGTTCTTCGAGTTGGGCTGCACGCGCTCGAAGACGCTTGTCGCGGTCGCGCATGAACGTAGCGGCGGCGAGATAGAGCGACCTGCGAGACAGCTTTTTTCCCGTGTTCTATTCTTGCTTCCCAAAATTTTGGACCGGGAAGTCAACCATAAGCAGGTAACCGCCGGCCGCCTCCCAGATCACGAAATTGTGATATCGCGCTGAGTCCTTGACATTTCAAAGTCGTTTCAAAGACACGTGACCAGTTCTCCTCAGGTGATCCTGCTTGCCTTCGAAGTCAATCCTGGCAATATGCGGCAGCAGGCAGCACCCCTCGATTTCTTTTGCTGAGAGGTGCGCCATGCGTTCATTCGTTCGTCGCCTTCATTCACAGTTAACTCTCGCGAGCGGACGCCGTTTCTCTATAATGGAACAGCAATGGACGACGCCAGCCTCGGCTCCCCATATCGCTTGGCCGGATAGACTCACAAGCTGGTTCAGGTGAGTCCAGTCCTTGCGCATCAGCGTGCGACGCGAGCTTTTGTTTTCCGCGTTGCCGTGGCGGCCCCTGCCGAAAACGCCTATCTTAGATCATTTAGTGCCAACAGCCTGGACCCAACGTTTATGCGTCCGAAGTGACCATCCCCAGCTGGCTGCGCATAACTTCATAATCTCAAGTTATGAGCCCGGCGCAAGACTCCGAGATATGATGAGCCATCAAGCACAGATCAGCTGTGTCGGAGGAAGAATATCAAATGGATGAAAACAAAAGGAACTCGCCGACCGGGTATCGGAAAATTTGCGATGAGATGCTGAATCAAATCAACAAAGGGTTCTGGGCACCCGGTGACCGCCTGCCTTCAGAGGCCGAGCTGATGTCCCGGTTTGGCGTCAGCAAGATGACGGCTGATCGCGCTAGGCAAGAATTGTCAAGGCTCGGAGTAATCGATGCGGTTCCAGGAGTGGGGACATTCGTCTCAGTGAGGCCGCGTTCATCGGCGCAACAGCTATCGCGACGTCTGAAGTAAGCGGAGCCGGGCGGTCGGCAAAATGATGAGCCGCGCTGGAAGCGCCCATGTCTCAGCTGCGATGGCCCTTTTTATCATATGGGTAAAAGCGCTCGATAGCGCACGCGGCCGAATGCGCCAACGAGGTCACTTTTGCTTAGAGGCGAAGCTGACGTGTGTGATCAGATAACGGTTCTCGGAAGGCGCGCTCACTCTCTAAGATCTTTCGCGCTCGGAACGGAAGGTGCGAGAAATATGGACGACCAAGGCCGTCAATGCAGCAGTCGTGAGGCTCGTCGTCTCACCGAGTTCGCGGATGGCGGCTGGCAACGCCGCGAGATCAAGTGGCGTTCGATCTATTTGACGGTATCACAGCGCTTCTGATCCCTGGCATCACTGTGGCGCCCCGGTTTCCACTGGCGCCGCGTTATGACAAGCTTCCCGGGCCGGAAAAACGGCGTACCGTCGGCACCAGCATCGCAGCGGCTGGAGTGAGTAGACACACTGCGCCTGTTCCCATCAAAACCCAATCCCGGCCCATTACGTTTGCCAGGGGCGTCATAATCGCCAGACCTGCTGGCGCCATTCCATAGGAAAACAGGAAATCGAGCGACGAGACCCGCGACAACCGGTCTTTCGGTATCTCGTTCTGGATCGACGTAAACCAGGGGACGTTGAAAATCTCGATGCCAATGCCAGCGACGAAATACGCCGCAATCGGCAACACCATATTGTCTGCAAGGAGTAGGCTGAACGGGACAAGCCCATAAAGGGAAAGGCCGGCAAGCGCCACCCATCCTCTATCGGCTGGCCTCCAACCTGTGAGGAGCAGTGCGCCGACAAGCGCACCTGCCATGTAGGCAGTGGCAGTTGCCGTCAAAAGGGTCGTGCCACCATAGGAGTCCTGACTTATCTCAGGCAGCAGAACCGAAGTAACCGAATAACCGGTCGCTATGGTGACAGTGAGGGCGGCGAGCCCGGCCACGAACCATGGGTGGCGGCGTGCCTCTCGCGCACCCTCTGCAAACTCGCGGCAGATCTCAAAGAGTGTCGACTTTCGTCGAGCAATCCTGGTCTTGTCAGTCACCATTATTCGCTGGGGAACAAGCGCGCTGGCGAGCCAGAGAAGTCCGATCGCAAAAAGCGCCGCCCTCGTTCCCGCGCTAAGCGCCACCAGGCTGAAGACGGCCGGACCGATAATGCTCGTGACGCGGACAGAAATGCTCATCGCAGCATTGGCTGGTTGCAACAGATCATCGCATACGAGCTTAGGGATGATTGCCTGATAGGCGGGTCTGCAAGCACCTTGGCCCATACCCGCGGCAAACGCACCTGCGCGGAGCAACCATGGTGCCCACGCATCTGGTCCGAAGAGTCCTGCTACGATGAATGGCGTGGCCACTGCAGCGACAAGTCCTGATGCGAGGATAATCGGCCTTGGCCCGTGCCGATCGGACAGCACGCCTGCAATCGGTACAGCGGCCAGAAATCCGATCGTGCGGGCGGCAAGAGCGATGCCGAGATCGGTGGCGGTCAGACGGCCATCAACCACAGCGAACCCCAGAACGAATGGCAAGGCCCAGGTCGCAAGGCCAGAGGCCGTGTTACCGATCCACAGCCGCAGAAAAGCGGGAGAGACGAGCGCTTTCACCCTTGCGACGCCGCAGGATGTGCAGCGGCTTCCCTGAATTCCGCAATTACCTGCTCTGACCGTTCCGCGTCCGCGAACACCGAAACATCGACGAAAAGCCCTTTGGCATCTGTCTGGCTCATCAGCCCGCATTCGACGGCGGCGAGCGATACCGGAATGCCTCGAGCTTCTGCGTGCTTGGCCACAGCGGAGGCGGGCGGGTAGCCGTAAATTGCAGCAAGGGCAGTCGAGAGGGCGAGTGAGCCTGAAGCGTCGGCATGGCCGCGGTCGGCATTCACCTCGATCCCGGCGACGCAGCCGGAGACAAAAAGCGGGATGGCCCGCCGCATGAGCCGGATGGTCTCGCTCAAAGCCTCAAGGATGATTGATTCCCAGACGTTGAGATCCAGCTCGCCTTCGGCTGCGCGGGTGACCGTCGCATCGTTCCCGATCACCCGGAAAGCGACCTGCATCATCATTTCCGGCATGACCGGATTGACCTTGCCCGGCATGATCGACGAGCCGGGCTGCATCGCAGGCAAGCTGATCTCGCCAAACCCGGCACGGGGACCCGAGGACATCAATCTGAGATCGGACGACAGCTTTAAAAGCGTGACAGCGATTGCCTTGAGACTTCCGGAGACCCGTATCCAATGATCCGCATTCTGCAGCGCGTCGAACAGGTTCTTCTCGACGTGATAATTCTTGCCGGTCAGCGCTCGAAGCTCTTCGAAGACAAGCCGGCGATAGTCGGCAGACGCACCGAAGGCCGTACCTACCGCCGTAGCGCCTAGCGGTAAAGCGAGGCACGTATCTTCCAATAATTCCAGATCGCGCGACTGCCGTTCCAGCGCGGAGCGATAGCCCGAAAACTGTTGGCCAAAGGTGATGGGCAGAGCGTCCTGCAGACAAGTCCGTGCCAACTTCACGGTGCCGGCGAAGACACTTTCCTTCTCCTTCAAGGCATCGACAAGAAGATCCAACGCTGACCTGAGCAATCCGAGCTCATTGCCGACGGCCATCTTCATCGCCGAGGGAATGACGTCGTTGGTGGATTGTGACATATTCACGTGGGTGTTGGGATGAACCGGATCCGGCCCTTTTCTGCCCGCCAAGATTTCACTGGCGCGGTTCGCCAACACTTCATTGACATTCATATTGGCAGCCGTGCCGCCGCCACCGTGATAGATATCGACCGGATAGTTCTCGGCTGCTACATCAACCCGTTGTTCAGAGGCTGCAGTGACAATGGCCTGCGCGATAGCCGGATCAAGCTCACCGGCCCGACGATTGGCTTCGGCGGCTGCGTGTTTGATCAAGATGATTGCCGGCACAAAGCCCTCGATATCGGCGATGGTCCGGCCGGAGATCGAGAAGTTCTCAACCGCTCGCATCGTTTGAATCCCAAAGGCGACATCGTCCGGGATGACCCGCACGCCGAGCGCATCCTCTTCCAGTCGGCCCGATAAGATGTGCACATCCTCCACGGTCAGTTACCGGCGCCCTGTTGGATCTCTTCAAAGATCCTCACCCAACTACGAGCTCCCTTTCGCAGCCGTTCAGTATCATAGCGTTCGTCCGGTGCGTGGATGGCATCGCCCGGCAAGATAAACCCGATGACCACACATTCAGCGCCCAGCCCGCGGCTGAACTGCTCCACAAGCGGAATGGCGCCACCTGTCCCGCGAAGCACGGCGGGCGTCCCCCACTCCGCCAGCAGGCCGCGCGACGAAGCCGTCAAAAACCTGCTCTCCTGTGACAGCACCACCGCGGAGCTTCCACCAACACCTTCGAACTCCACTTTGCATCCTGCAGGCAGACGAGCCTCGACATGGCTGCGGAACCGGTTCCTGATGGTTTCTGGCTCCTGGCCGGCAACAAGTCTGAAGGACAGACGGGCAGTGGCGGATCCGGGTAGGACCGAACGTTCGCCAGGCCCCTGGTTCCCGCCGGTAATCCCGTTGATGTCGAGGGCTGGTCTGCCCCACATCGCTTCCAACGATGAATACCCCTCCTCCGTGACGCCTCCTGTGAGGTCGACGTCACCGATGAGGCTTCGTTCTTTTGCTAGCTCGCCCCATAGTAGCCGAACGTTATCCGGGATGTCTCGGACGCCGTCATAGAAGCCCTCGATCGCTACCTTGCCTTTTGCGTCGTGGAGCCCGGCAAGGATCGTGCTCAGGATCCGGATCGGATTTGCGGCAACCGCCCCGTAGTGCCCCGAATGAAGGTCGGGATTGGGGGCAAAAATTTTTACACGTTCGTGCAGCAGTCCCTTGAGCTGAGTAGTGATCGCCGGTTGCGTCGATGACCACATCTCGGCGTCACATATGAAAGCGACGTCGCACGCAAGCTCGCTCCGATGACGTTCGATGAAATAGGGCAGACTGGGCGATCCGCATTCTTCCTCTCCTTCCAGAAGGACAATGACATCGGCCGGAAACTCGCCGTAAACCGATTTCCAAGCCCGCAAGGCCTCGATAAATGTCCAGAGCTGGCTTTTGCTGTCGGAAGAACCACGCCCGTAGAGACGATGCAGACCATCTTCCTCGATCACCCGAGGCGCAAACGGCGCATGTGTCCATTGGGCGAGATCCCCCACCGGCTGCACATCATAATGCCCATAGAACAACAGGCTGGGGCGCTTTGCACCCGCGACAACTGCCGATCGTGCCAACACGACTGGATGTCCCTTGGTTGCAACGATCTGCGCCGGAAGCCCGTTCGTATCCAGTTCCTGCTTCAACCATTCAGCCGCGCGGGCGATTCCGGCTTCGCCCGAAGGCTCGCTCGATATCGACGGTATGGCGATCAGCTCAAGCAGTTTGGCCACGGTGACATCGAAGTTCAGGTCGATATCATCGAATACGTCATCTCTGTTGGGCACGTCTCTGTTTCCTTATTTATCTACCAGCGAGAACGCGGCGGAAGACCAATCAGCCACGGCTCGAAGCCGATCTCCGGCTTTTGCTTGACGACGACTTTATCCGGGCGTCGAGCGCTGCGAGCATTCCGTCTATATCGGCCCACAATTCGTTTTCGTCCTCAAGGCCGATACTCAGCCTTAGAATGACATCGGGTCCCGACCAGGATGTCGCTGTCCGAAATGCGTCGATGGACATCGGAGCTGCAAGGCTCCTGGTCCCGCCCCAGGACGCGCCAATCGCAAAGACCTTCAACGTGTCAAGAGCTGCCGCCACATGGGCCGCAGCCTCTGACTTGAAGACGATGCTGAACACTCCGCTTGACCCCAGGAAATCCCGCTTCCAAAGCGCATGACCAGGAAAGCTCTCGAGCGCGGGATGAAGGACCTGTTCGACTGCCGGGTGATCTGCGATCTTGGCGGCGAACTGCAGGGCAACTCGTTCAGAGTGCCGCAGACGCACACCGAGCGTTTCGAACCCGCGTAATACCAGTGATGCATCGTCCGGAGAGACGCCGATGCCCATCCTGCCAATCAGCGACCGGATCGGCTTAATGAGCGGGGCGTCCTTGATGGTGATCGATCCCATCAGCACGTCGGAGTGACCCGATACGAACTTGGTTAGCGCTTCGGTTACGATGTCAGCACCGTGCTCGAGCGGCTTGAAGTTCAATGGTGTCGCCCATGTGTTATCGACGCCCACCAACGCTCCGTGCTCATGAGCTATGGCCGCAATCTTCGGCAGATCGACGATTTCCATCGTCGTCGAACCCGGACTTTCGCACCAGACGATCTTCGTTGATTTGTGCATCCTCGACGCAACGTCCTCAGGCGACCGGGGATCGAAAAACTCGACCTCGACACCGAGACGGCGCAAGTCTGTTTCTGCCAGATCCCGCATCGGTGGATAGGCCGTATCGGCAATCAGGATATGATCACCGGTTGCTAGGAATGGTAGCACTGCAAGCGCGTTCGCAGCCTGGCCCGAAGGCGTGAGAAAACTCCAGGCACCGCCTTCAAGGCTAGTCAGCTTGGCTTCGAGGGTGCGTGTCGTCGGCGTTCCGTACAGACCATAAGAATAACCTTCATGGCCGCGATCGCTTCGCGAGGCGTAGGCGGCTGCGTCTTTGAACACGATTGTCGAGGCGCGGTGCACGCCGACGCCGAGCGGCGAAAATCCTTCATTCGTGACCTCAGGTGTAAGGACACATTGTGTGAGATCGTTCATGAGCGAACCTTTCTAAAAACGGCTTCAATCTGCTGAAGCAATCAATGCCAAAGCGACTGAACCTGCGCTGTGCTATTCTCGGGAGTTACCGAGTATGGAGAAAATGATCTGGATCGTTGCCCCCTCGAAGCGCCCGGTGCGATTTCGATGTATTTGCTTGAGATCCCTTGTGTGTCCTCGTGTGTTCTCGAGCGAAGGGCCCCATCCGCTTGCAGTTGAGCACAAGCAATCGCCTTCGGTGTCGAATTCTTGCAGGGTTCATCCAGAGGTCGTGCTGAGAGATGAAAGGAGCTGTATCTGACCATGCTCACCCCCGCTCACAGCACCTTGGACAGAAACGCCGTGGTACGCGGGTTCTTCGGGCTGGCGAGCATGGTGCGAGGGTGCCCTTCTTCAACGATCTGGCCCTGATCCATGAAGACCAGGTGATTGCCAACCTCCCGAGCGAATCCGATCTCGTGCGTTACGACCACCATCGTGATACCGCTTCGTGCCAGATCCTTGATGACATCAAGGACCTCGCCGACAAGTTCGGGATCGAGCGCCGATGTCGGTTCGTCGAACAGCATGACCTCCGGTTCCATCGCCAATGCACGGGCTATCGCGACACGCTGTTGCTGGCCGCCCGAAAGCTGCGCAGGATAACGGTTGCCGAAACCGTCCAGCCCAACACGTTTCATAAGCTCATTGGCCTTGGACCGAGCTTGCTCTTTTGGCCAACCTTTGACGTGCGAAGGACCTTCCATGACATTTTCGAGGGCAGTCATATGTGGAAACAATTGGAACCGTTGGAATACCATTCCGGTCAGCCGTCGCTGTGCGGCGATCTGGCTCAGTGACAGAGGATGGAACCGACCATCTCGCTCGACAAAGCCTTGCAATTCGCCTTTCAGGAACACCCGGCCCGCAGAGATATTCTCCAACTGGTTGATGCATCGGAGTAATGTCGATTTGCCAGATCCTGACGGTCCGATCGCGACACAGACTTCGCCTCGCTTCACGCGAAGATCGACACCCTTGAGCGCATGTACCGGGCCATAGAATTTGTGAATGTTCTGCATTTCGACGCAGAATTCGGGTATGTTTGCGTTCATGGCCTACTCCACCCGGGCTGGATGAACGGAAACGCCCTTACCGAAATGGCGTTCGAGGAAATGCTGACCGACCATCAGCAAGCTGGTAATGGCGAGATACCAGGTTCCGGCCACGAGCAGCAGCGGGATCGGGAGATAAAGCCGATTTGAAATCGCGTTGGTCGCGAAGGTCAGATCAAGTGTGAATGGAATTGCCAGAACAAGAGACGTCATCTTGAGCATGCCGATGGTTTCATTCCCGGTTGGTGGGATGATCACGCGCATTGCCTGCGGCATGAGAATCCGCCACCAGATCTTTGGCGGCTTCATCCCAAGTGCTTGTGCAGCCTCGGCCTGCCCCCGATCGATGGAGTTAAACCCGGCGCGGAATATTTCTGTCAGGTAGGCGGATTCATTGAACCCAAGTCCGAGGATAGCAGCCATTGCCGGTGTAACGATGTATTTCGTCTCGACGCTGATGATGTCGGGACCGAACGGGATCGCCAGGCTGAGGTTGGGAAAAAGAACAGCGAAGAGGCCCCAGAAAAGCAACTGCGTATAGATCGGCGTCCCGCGGAAAAACCACACCCAGGAGTAGGCAAGCCCGCGCAGAACAGGATTTTCACTGTCACGCATGACCACGAGCAACCCGGCGACCACGATTGCTACCGTCATCGCAATGACCGTTAGTAGAAGTGTCCAGCCAACGCCCCGGACGACCTGCGGCGAAAACAGATATGTGAGGTAGACGTCCCAATGGAAGTTGGGATTGGCGGAGACTGCCTGGCCTATCTGGAGAGCGATGATCGCCAGGATGGCGATGGCCAGCCAGCGACCCGGATGGCGTCGAGGGACCACGACGTTGCGTGTTATTCCCGGTTTGTTAAGGAAGGCCGGCGTCAGGCCGACCCCGATGTTCTTGATGTTGGAAGCCATGGTCAGATCTTGACTTCGGGGTTGACCAGGGCCTTGTCGATGATAACCGAACCGATGCCCCACGTATCGAGAAGCGACTTGTACGTCCCGTCAGCGATCAGGGAGTTGATCGTATCTGCGATAAGCTGGGTGAGAGCCATATCCGGTTTGGCGACAGCGATACCATTCGGGCCGTGTTTGCTCAGCGGTCCGGACGTGGACTTCAGCGTTTCAAGCTGCCCTCTCGACTGTTTGGCGGCGTAGCCAATTCCGGCCTCACCGGAGACCGTCGCATCCGCGCCGCCGGCAGCCACACGTGTCAGCGTTTCGGGCTGCTTCGAAAACGGAAGAATTTCAATTTCTGCCTTACCTCCGGCTTTGCACTGATCATTCTCCTGGTTGATCGAGCGCTCGAAGTAGGTGCCGGATTGAATAGCGATCTTTCGACCGCAGAGATTCGTCGGGTCGAACTTCGTCGGATTGCCAGCCTTGACAGCCCACAGGCTCCCGGTATCGGCGTAGCTGACAAAATTGACTGCCTTCATACGCTCGTTCGTAATGGAAAATGCCGAGACCCCGATATCGAACTTGGTGCCCAAAGCCGGAAGAATCGCTTCAAATGCAGCCGTCTGGAAATCGATTTTCACACCGAGCTTCTTGCCAATGGCGTTTGCGATGTCCACGTCAATTCCTTCAGGCGTTTGCCCGTCCTTTTCACTGAGAAATTCCCATGGCGCGTAGGACGTGTCGGAACCGATCGTAAGAACGCCGGCCGATTTGATCTTTTCGGGTAGCCGGGCAGCGAGAGCTTCCTCGACCTTGATCGAGGACGTGTCGAAACTCTGGGCAAAGCTGTTGCCGCCCGTGGCGAATACGGCAAGCACTGCAATCATTGGGAGGCGACTGGTCGTTTTGAACATTGATGTTCCCCATATTGTTGTTGCGGCGGACGAGCAGACATCTTGGGAGGACCGGCATCTGCTTTCCGACACGGGCAATATGAGACCCACGCATATCTGCGTCCAATAGTAAGAATCGGGCTATCTATTCGTACAGGTTATAGCTTTTAGTGTTCAGTTTGGGGTCGTGCCGGCCTATCTGGCATTCAAGCACAAATGGTGTGAGGTACCACGCCTTTCTAAGCGTTGGATGTCAGCCGATCGTGAGCCCGTTCACCGATTACAAGCCAATGCCGCTGCCACCCCATTTCAACGGGTTTGAGCAAACATCGAAATTGTGGCACGCACCAGCCCTAGAGGCTCCGGCTGAAGGCCGGTATAAGCAAGGACAACCGGCTCGATAGCATACGCATCGGTGATCTGGACCCGCACGACCTGTCTGCCATCATAGGTCGTCGATCCCGGAGGGTTGGTATAACTAATCCCGATCCCCTCGCCATTTGCAGAGAGACTACGAAGCAACTCAATGGATGCCGCTCTGTGTTTGACCGTGGGAGTTAAACCAATTGTCCGGAATAGACCGAGCATGTGACGCACAGACAAAGCCTGATCGGACAAGATTAAAGGGCGATCGGCAATTTCGGCCAGAGAAATGGTCTCACGCAACGCTAGTTCGTCCTCGGGCGAGATCCAAATCCAGGGAGCCACGTGGACCAGCAGATCACGCTGGAAACTGGCGTCAAGGCCAAGGTCATAGGTCAATCCAAGATCAATCTGCCCCGACAGCAGTGCGCTCGTGAGCGTTTCAAACGACATCGCAAGCACCTGGAACTCTGTGTCAGGACAGGTTTCTCTCAGCTTCACAATGACAGGAGCAAACCATGCAGGTGCGAGTTCCTCAAGGATTCCTATTCTCACGCGTGCCTGTCTTCGTCGCGACATTGCGCCGGGCTGCTCCAACCGATCGGCATCAGCAATGAGATCCTCAGCGTCTTTTAAAAAAATCCGCCCGAAGGCGGTCGGGGTAATCGCCACTCCCTTTCGGCGAATGAATAGCGGGAAACCCACGCGGTTCTCAATGTGCGTGATTGCCACCGATAGCGCGGGTTGAGACACGCTCAACTGATGCGAGGCCGCTGACATACTCCCGGCTTTGCCGATAGCGACGATGTATTCGAGTTGACGCAATGAAACATGCAACATCAGATTATGACCTTCTTCCAAAGACATTATTAGAAATTAACTGGATCATCCGCCACCATGCAACTTGCAACGGAGGCAAAAGAAACCAATGAAAAATCCATTCGTAACCCCGGATCAGATCAAGACATTTCAGACTGAAGGCGTGGTTTTGATAAAGGGGCTGTTCAGCGATCATGTGGAGACCCTGAGACGAGGCGTTGAAGTCAACATGGCTCACCCGGGTCCATACGCCGCAGAAAACCTGAAAACGGGAGATAGCGGCCGGTTCTTCGACGACTACTGCAACTGGGAACGCATTGACGAGTTCCGTGACGTCATCCGCCAATCACCAGCGGCCGAGGTAGCCGCGGACCTCATGTCTTCTGAAGCAGTGCAATTGTTTCATGACCATGTTCTGGTCAAGGAGCCCGGCACGTCCAGGCCGACGCCCTGGCACCAGGATGGTCCCTATTACTTCGTGGACGGAAAACAGACTATAAGTTTCTGGTCGCCGCTTGACCCTGTGCGTGAAGCCTCACTGCGGTGTGTCGCCGGCTCGCACCTTTGGGAAAAACCGGTCCTACCGACGCGGTGGTTGTCGGAGGAGAACTTTTATCCCGACGATGATCTCTACATGCCCGTACCGGACCCAGACGCCGAGGGAATGCCGGTTCGCGAATGGGAAATGGAGCCGGGTGATGCCGTCGCCTTCAACTACTACGTTTTACATGGGGCGCGCGGCAATCAAAGCGGCACACGACGTCGGGCGTTTTCGCTCCGCCTGGTGGGCGATGATGTTAGATATATCGAGCGGCCGGGGCGAACGTCACCGCCTTTTCCGGGTCACGGCATGAAAAACGGCGATCGGCTGAGGGAAGACTGGTTCCCCGTTCTTTGGCGGCGTCCAGAATAACATAAGGGGCCGGATCAAAGCTTCTCAGGTTGAACGCGCTATCGCCTGACGTCACGCGGACGCGTATGGATCGTTTCCGGCCTCTTATAATATGCCAGAAACGAACCTCGCACATTGCCCGCCGGAATGGCTCAGATTGCCTGCCTCAAATCGTCGATAAATTCCTGGAGGTGCCGTGACGCTATCCGGTTGGGTGGGGTGATTAACAGCGTCCGGAAATACAACCCTGTTTCGAATGGTCTCAATGTCAGGCCACGCCCGATAAAGGGTTCGGCGGTCAGTGGATCGACAAGTCCGACGCCAATTCCCGCCGCGACCATCGCACAGATCGTTGTTGAATACGGCGTTTCCATCACCACTCTCACCTTTACGCCGAGGCTCTGGAAAACAGTTTCGGCTTCGCCTCGCGTCGTATCTTCAGGAGCTAAAGCGATAAAGGGGATGGAATCCAGGTCCTGTGGGCGGATCGTTTCGAGCATTTCCAGCGGATGACCAACAGGAACGGCGACGGCCACACGAAATTGAGCGAACGCCGTAACCTCGACACCGGTCTGGTCTATTTCATCAGCGACAATGCCGAGATCAAATTGGCCAGATGCCACGAGATCCCTGACGGTCGATGACATCCGCGCCTGGAATGTAATAGCTACATTCGGGTTGCGGGACATGAATACATTCAACGCGCGCGGCAGCACATTCGTCGAAAGCGCCGAAAGGCAGGCAATTCTCAATTCACCAGATCCGAAATCGCGAATTCTGGCCGCCGCGCCACGCAGATGACTGAGCCCAAGATAAGCATGCTCTACCTCGCGGTAAAACAGTTGCCCCTCGGGAGTCGGATGCAGCCTTCCTTTAACACGGCTGAACAGATCGAAGCCGAGAGACCGTTCGAGTTCCATGATCATTTTGCTCACCGCAGGCTGGGAGACGTGTAATATTTCAGCCGCACGTGCCGTAGTACCATTCGTCATAACAACCCGGAAAATTTCAATCTGCCTGAGATTCATCGCACGCTTCCAAGAAAGCCAAAGCTTCAGGGAAGCCTTGGGGCAGGATTTTTCAATAAAATAGCCCCGTCACGTCGCCATCTGACGTCATCGCAGGTTTGCTCGTCTACGTACCAATGAAACTGAGAGACTAAACTTCCGCGCATGTTTCACGAGAACACTATCTTTGCACCCATGCCCGCAGCCTGAGCCGATTCAAGCCATGAGGTCAACACGGCGCAGTGGCGATCGTCATCCGGAACAGCTGCCGGGTATGCTCCTGAGCCCTATTCACGTCAATTTCTCTCATACTTTTCCGGTCTGCTTGCCGCAACCGTGTAGAGGCCTCTATACCCCGACAGTCGTTAGCGAGATTGGAACAGAAATGCTGCCAAAAGTTGCCTTCATCGGAACCGGTGGAACGATTGCTTCAATCGGGAAAGATCAGTTCGATCTCATGGATTACAACGCCGACGATGAGCGCGTTGATGCGGCCTCCCTGATAGAGAGCGTCGGCATTCAAGGGAAGATCGCCGAAATCGTTCTCGTTAACTTCAGACAGATCGACAGTACGGCGCTGACTTATAACGACTGGGCCGACCTCGCCGAGATCTGTTTGAGGCTTGCTGAGGACCCGGATTTGTCGGGCATTGTGATCGGGCATGGGACTGCGAGTTTGGAGGAGACAGCCTGGGTTTTGTCTCTGGTGCTCAAACTGAGAGTACCGGTGATCCTTACGGGATCTATGCGACCACTCACTGGCATATCGACCGATGCACATGCAAATCTCGCCGCCGCGGTCCGCGCTGCTTCGTCGCCTGATCTTCATCCTGAGGTGCTTGTCGTCTTGAACGACGAAATTCATTCGCCAAGGGCGGTGACAAAGACCCACACACTACGTCTTGGTGCCTTCCAGTCTCCGTGGACAGGCCCACTCGGTTACATCGACGGATCGGAAGTACGGATGTCACGTACTGAGGAAAGCTCCAACCGGAACCGAGGCTTTTCGCACGAGCTTCTTCGAGCCTTGCCGCGTGTTGACATTACCTACAGTCACGTTGGAGCGGACGGAAGTGCCGCCTTAGCGTTCGCGGCCGCTGGAGCGCGCGGCATTGTTTCAGCAGGCTTCGGTCCAGGCATGGCGACGCCCGCAGAGACGCTGGCCCTGAGTAAGCTGGTCGAGGCCGGCGTGATTGTCGTCCAATCTTCTCGCACGGGGTCGGGGCTCGTGGTAGATAGCGCTTATCACAAAAAGATCGGGATCATCGCGGGCAGCGACATCAATCCCCACAAGGCACGAATCCTGCTCGCGCTTTGCCTTGCTCGGGGCGATACCCGCGAGAAAATCGAGCAGATATTTCGGTCGCTCTAATGGATGTGGGTTGTTTAGCGGTTAGCTCACACGCTCGAAAAATCCACAGGAAGACGCCTTCAGATATTGCTGGTCGATCGAGCTTCAATTTGCCAACCGAAATCTCGTCGCTGACCATAATCATGATCGCCAATCTGCGCGCTGCGATCGCCGCAACTGATTTCTGCGAGCAGTTCGAGGTGACTGGGACCGTCTGCATGGGCGCCGAAGATCATGCTGTTCGATGAGCCCACCTCCGCCCTTAACTAGGAAATGGTGAAGGAGGTTCTCGACACAATGATCTCGCTCGCGGAGGACGGGATGACCATGATCGTGGTTACCCACGAAATGGGGTTCGCCCGAAAAGTGGCGGACCGCGTCGTGTTTATGGAAGGCTGGCGAGATCGTTGATATCGGCAATCCGCACGTGTTTTTTTGACACGCCAAGGAGCCCGCGCACGAAGAAATTCCTCGGCGATATCATGCATTCGCTCACAAATGTGAGGTTGACCCCGTCTGAGCGCCAAACAACCGAACGTTCGTTAGGGAAAAGAGATCGCTGTATTCAACCGGTGCAACTCGATGCGGTAAAGCGCGTGAGACTGAAATCCCGCATCCCGTCGGGAATGCCTCCATCTGCAATCCACCCGGCCGTCTCGAAGGCATGAATGGCGGCAAGAGACACGCCGCTGTGACACGTGACCAGGAACGCTCCAGGCACGACTTCCTCATAGACGGGTGCCGCATCGGGTGTAATGATCCTGAGTGCGGCCCAGCTGCGGATGATGCGGACATCCCTGAGGAATGGGAAGAATGCCTGCGTGTCCGCGGCGATCCGGCGTGTGGCCTCGAACGTTGTGTTGAGATCGTGGCCGACCTCTTCCCAGCTGCCACCGAGCATCAGCGTGCCGTCTTCCGTCTGCCGCACCTGCTCGATGGCAAGTTTGAACATCTGTGGCACACGCTCGGTTACCATGATCTGTCCGCGCACCGGCTTCACGGGGATCCGCACCCCCAGCATGTCGCCAAGGGCGACATTCCCCAGACCGGACGCAAGCACGATACACTCCGCGGTCACCTCGCCCCTGGACGTCGTGAGCACAAATTTCGATCCGTTGTGCTTGATGTCGAGGACGCCCATGCCGGGGAGATAGCGACTGTCTCGTCGCATATAGCCGCGATGCAGCGCGTGAAGCAGCCGCAACGGATTGGCCTGACCGTCATGCCTTGAATAGCTGGCTCCAGCAAAATCGGTTCCGATCTCCGGTACAAGCTTTCTGACGGACACGTGATCCAGCATGTCGAAATCATAGCGGCCGTTGAAGCGCGACTGGACCGCGGCGAGATCTTTCCCGCGCTGGGCCATCGCCTCGGGCGACCTGCAAAGGTAAAGGCCACCATTCTGGGTGAGCCCGACATCAATGTCTGTCTCCGTGCGGAGCTTACTAGCAAACTCGGGCCAGCACTCGGCGGCACGCATCGCCCAACCCGTATACGCGGGAAGAGAAAGTCCTTTTCCCTGCACCCATACGAGCCCGAAGTTCCCGCGGCTCGCTCGGATTGCGCTGTCACCCTCGTCCAGCACGACGCTCCGGACCTTCCGAAGTGCGAGACCATATCCAATCGAAATTCCGACGAGACCACCGCCGATTACGGCCACCTCTGTCTCAAGCTGCATGATGCGCCTCGACTATGGTGTTTGCCTCTCCGCACCCGGCCATTTCCGCAACGGTGGCAGGCTTCAACGGGAAGCGGACGTTGTAGGCGCCGACGTCACCGACGGGCCGCCCCGCCTCGTCCGCGATCAGGCGGGACACCGGCGGGCCGCACATGCGCCCCTGGCATGGGCCCATGCCACAGCGGGTGAACGCCTTTGCCTGCGCCGGACCGATGGCGCCATCCTCGACGGCAGACCGCAGCGTGCCGGCCGTCACCTCTTCACACCGGCAGACTATGGTGGAGGCGGACGGCGTCGCGATTGAAAGGCGTGGCGGATAGAGTGCTTCGAGGAACGGACGGAAAGCATGTTCACGCCCGATGACCCTCCTTGCCCTCTGGACGGTTGCGCGCGAACGAGTGTTCGCATGTCCCATCTGCTCAAGGATTAGACCAACCGCGATTTCGGCTGACGCCGGGGCAGCGACCGCGCCGTTGACGGTAGCGCCGTCCCCGACGATGAACACGTCCGCGATACTGCTCTCTCCAAATTCGCTGATGTCCGGCTGCAGGCATTGCAGCCTCTCGTTCCAGCTGTGCTTGCACCCCAGAGCAAGGGAAAGCTGCGTGTTTGGAATGATGCCTTCATGTACCAGCAGCGTGTCGACGTCGGCTTGATCTTCTACACCATTGGCTTCGAAAGCGATCGTTTCCAATTTGCCGTTACCACGCGCGACGAGGCCAGCGACGTTCCTATGGATCGGGATCTGGGCCGCGCGAATATCCCGCAGCATCCGCAGTCCCTTGCGAATCTTGCCCGCATTGCTCACAAGAGCTCCAACATTGCCGAGCGCGGCTTTGGCGACCCTCGTGGGAGGCGCAGTATCGAGAAGCGCCGAGACCCTAACCCCGAGGGCAAGTAGCTGCGTCACAAACAGCAGCATCAGCGGGCCGTTTCCTGCAAACGCGACGCGTCCGACCGGAGCTATCGCGGACGACTTCAGGAGAAGCTGGGCCGCACCGACGGTCATCACACCGGGAAGCGTCCAACCCTCGAACGGCACGGGCCGCTCGACCGCGCCAGTGGCCAGGATAAGTTTTCGAAATGCCAGGCGCCGGGACTGTGCATCCATGGTGTAGCACGCGACGCCGCCCTGTTCCTTCATGTCTATGCGCCATAGACTCGCGCCAAAGAGCGAGGTGACGCCGGCTCGCCTGAAGCGGGAGATGGCAGCGGATCCGCCCGAATAATCGGGACCCAGCAAGACGCTATGGCGAAACGGGCCGCCCTCCAGCCCTCGATAAATCTGCCCCCCGGCATCGGGACGTTCGTCGATGAGTACGACAGAGAGGCCCTCCGTTGCCGCCATCGTCGCCGCGGCCATCCCAGCTGGCCCGCCGCCCACGACAAGAATATCGACGGCTTCGATCACTCTTCGAGCTCCTTGAGTGTGGTACTGGTTGCCAGTATCAGCTGCCGGCGAATGCGCATGCCATCTGCCACATTACGGAGACATCCCTGCTGGTTCGGTACTCCGTCGACCTCGACCAGGCATTCGAAGCATGCGCCCATCATGCAGAATGGCGCCCTTTCTGCTCCGGAAACGACATTTCGGCGGTAGGGCTGCAGGTCGCTGAGAAGCAGGACGGCGGCAACCGTATCACCTTCAAAGCAGGTGGCTTCGCGACCGTCGATCTCCAAGACGACAATCCTGCGCGCGTCGGGCAGATTCACCTTGCTGAACAAAAACATCTTTCGAGATCCTTTCCGCGCCGTTCGATCAGTGCAGGATCTGGCTGAGGAACAGCTTGGTGCGCTCGTGCTGAGGATTGTCGAAGAATTCAGCCGGCGAATTCTGCTCGACGATCTGGCCCTGGTCCATGAAGATCACACGGTTCGCAACCTGGCGGGCAAAGCCCATTTCGTGGGTGACGCAGAGCATCGTCATGCCTTCTTCGGCAAGGCCCACCATCGTATCCAGCACTTCCTTGATCATCTCCGGATCGAGCGCCGAGGTCGGCTCGTCGAACAGCATGATCTTCGGGTTCATGCAGAGCGAGCGGGCAATCGCCACGCGCTGCTGCTGGCCGCCTGAAAGCTGGCCCGGATATTTGTTGGCCTGCTCGGGAATCTTGACGCGCTTCAAGAAGTGCATGGCGATATCTTCGGCCTGCTTCTTCGGCATCTTGCGCACCCAGATCGGCGCCAGCGTGCAGTTTTCCAGGATCGTCAGATGCGGGAA
>NZ_JBFTSM010000019.1:0-156445 GCF_056400025.1 Rhizobium sp. 01L419 | reverse complement strand
GCAGCGGATCATCGTCGATTTGCCGGAACCCGACGGGCCGGCGATGACGATGCGCTCGCCGCGCATGACCTTCAGGTTGATGTCGCGGAGCACGTGGAAATCACCATACCACTTGTTCATGTTGACGATATCGACGGCGACGTCGGTCGTCGACACGGTCAATTTCTTGGTGAGGGGCTCTGCCATTGTTGTTCCTTCTTATCTCGTGTGGCCGGTGTCGAGATGACGTTCCATGAATGCTGAATAGCGCGACATGCCGAAGCAGAAAAGCCAGAAGGCGAAGCCGGCGAAAATCAGTCCGGTCAGCGGCGTTACCGCGGTTGCCCAGTTCGCGTCGGTGAAGTTCAGCCGCACGATGCCGAGCAGGTCGAACATGCTGATGATCGATACCAGCGACGTATCCTTGAACATGCCGATGAAGGTGTTGACGATGCCGGGGATCACCAGCTTGATCGCCTGCGGCATAATGATCAGCCGCATTTTCTGCCAGTAGCCAAGGCCAAGCGAATCCGCTCCCTCGAACTGTCCTTTCGGAATGGCCTGCAGGCCGCCGCGAATGACCTCAGCCATATAGGCGGAGGCAAAGATCGATACGCCAATGATGGCGCGCAGAAGCTTGTCCACGGTCCAGCCTGCCGGCAGAAACAGCGGCAATACCACGCTCGCCATGAAGAGAACCGTGATCAGCGGCACTCCGCGGACGACTTCGATGAAAACGATGCTCACCATGCGGATGACAGGCATATGCGACCGTCTGCCGAGCGCCAGAAGAATACCGACCGGGAAGGAGACGACGATGCCCACGAAGGAGAGCACCAGCGTCACCATCAGCCCGCCCCAGAGCGGGGTATCGACGATTTCGAGGCCGAAGCCGCCATAAAGCAGAACGAAGGATACGATCGGGAGTACCAGGAAGAGAAGGATCGCATTCAACCCCTTGCGCGGCGCCGACGGGATGAGCATCGGCACGAGCAAAAGCACGAAGAGAATGCCGACCAGCGTCGGCCGCCAGCGCTCGTCGAGCGGATAGCGTCCATAGATGAACTGGTCGAACTTGGCGTTGACGAAGGCCCAGCAGGCGCCACTCCAACCATCAGGCTGGATGCCGCCCTGCACGGTCGTCGCACAGAAGGTGCGGTCCGTACCGGTCCAGACCGCCTGTACAAACAGCCAGTTGAAGGCATGCGGCAGTGCCCAGGCAAGAAAGGTGGCGGCCAGAAGCGTGAGGACGATGTCCTTGGGCGTCGCAATCAGATTGCGGCGGATCCAGGCGCCGGCGCCTTTTTCTCCCGATGGCGGCGGCTCCTGCGACAGCATGGTGGTTCTGACGAAACTATCGCTCATCTTATCTCTCCACCAGAGCCATCTTGGCGTTGAACCAGTTCATCAGCAGCGAAGTGGCAACGCTCAGTGCCAGATAGATGACTGCCCAGATGAGGATCACTTCGACGGACTGACCGGTCTGGTTGAGCGTCGTGCTGCCAACGGCGACGAGATCGGCAAAACCGATGGCGATCGCCAGCGACGAGTTCTTGGTGAGGTTCAGATACTGGCTGCTCAGCGGCGGGATGATGATGCGGAAGGCCTGTGGAATGACCACCAGCCGGGTGATCGCCGAAGGATGCAGGCCGAGCGCGGCCGCCGCCTCCGTCTGTCCCTTGGGCACCCCGCGTATGCCAGAGCGTACGATCTCGGCGATGAAGGCCGCCGTATAGAAGGATAACGCCAGGAAGAGCGACATGAATTCCGGGCCGACCACCGAACCGCCGGTCAGGTTGAACTTGCCGGCGACCGGGAAGTCGAAGGAAAGCGGTGCGCCTGCGATAAGGAAGGCGAGGAGCGGCAGGCCGACGATGAGACCGGCCGACACCCAGATCGTATGGAACGGCTGGCCCGTTGCTGCCTGACGGCGATGCGCCCAGCGCGCCGTTGCGATAGCGGCGATGATCGCAATGACGAAGGCGATCCCGACCAGCCAGAAACCCTCGCCGAAGATAGGCTTGGGGAAGGCGAGGCCACGATTGTTCAGATACGATCCGAGCGGCAGATGCAGCGAGTCGCGAGCATTGGGCAGAACAGCGAGAACGCCCGAATACCAGAAGAAGATCACGAGCAGCGGCGGAATGTTGCGGAAGACTTCCACATAGACAGTGCAGAGCTTGGCGATCAGCCAGTTCCGTGACAGGCGGCCGATACCGATGACGAAGCCGATGATCGTCGCGGTGATGATGCCGGTAATCGCGATAAGAAGCGTATTCAGAAAGCCGACGAGCAGCGCCCGGCCATAGGTCGAATCGGCTGAGTACGGGATCAGCGATTGCCCGACTTCGAAGCCGGCGCGACCGTTCAGAAAGCCGAAACCCGATGCGATGTTGGCGCGCGCCAGATTGACTGCCGTATTGTGGGCAATCGACCAGATCAGCGCGACCAGAAGGACGATAGTAAGAGCTTGAAAGAAGATGCCCCGGATTTTGGGGTCATAGAGGGCGGACTGAAAGCTCCAGCCGCCCTTGGGTATGGGTGTTCGATCCGCAACCTGATGCGTCATGCCTGGCCAATTCCCCACGTTATGTGCTCCTTTGCGGAGCTTTTTTATAGGAGGAGGAGAGGCGGTGACCCGCCTTTCCGGCTTTCGTGCGGTATGCCGATTAACGAACCGGCGGAGCGTACTGAATGCCACCCTTGCTCCAGAGAGCATTGAGGCCGCGCGCGATCTTCAGCTGGCTGCCCTGGCCGATGTTCTTCTCGAAGACTTCGCCATAGTTGCCGACGTTCTTGACGACGTTGTAGGCCCATTCGTTGGTGAGGCCGAGGTCAGTACCGATCTTCGTATCGGCTTCAACGCCGAGGAAACGCTTGATATCCGGGTTCGGGGAGCTCTTCATCTCGTCGACATTGGCCTGCGTGATGCCGAACTCTTCGGCATTGATCATCGCGTAGCCGACCCAGCTGATGATATCGAACCACTGGTCGTCACCCTGGCGTACGGCTGGGGCGAGCGGCTCCTTGGAGATGATTTCCGGCAGGATCACGTGCTCGTCGGGGTTCTTCAGCGTCAGACGCAGCGAGTAGAGACCCGACTGGTCGGTCGTATAGACATCGCAACGGCCAGAGTCGTAGGCGGCGTTGACTTCGTCGAGCTTCTCGAAGACGACCGGATTGTACTGCAGGTTGTTGGCTTTGAAGTAGTCGGCAAGATTGAGCTCGGTCGTGGTGCCGGACTGAACGCAGACAGAGGCGCCGGAAAGCTCGAGTGCCGACTTCACGTTCAGGCTCTTGCGGACCATGAAGCCCTGGCCGTCATAATAATTTACGAAGCGGAAGTTCAGGCCGAGAGCCGTGTCGCGGTTGATCGTCCAGGTCGTGTTACGGGCAAGCACATCGACTTCGCCGGACTGCAGAGCCGGGAAGCGGTTGGCGGCGCTGAGAGGGGTGAACTTCACCTTGTTGGGGTCGCCGAAGACCGCAGCGGAAACCGCGCGGCAGAAATCAACGTCGAAGCCCGACCAGTTGCCGGACGCATCAGGGGCAGCAAAGCCGGCAAGACCGGTATTGACGCCGCACTGGACAAAACCTTTTGCCTTTACGTCTTGAAGAGTAGTGGCCGAAGCGGCCGAAGCGCCAAGAGCGAAAACTGCTGCGCCGGCTGCTACGGACAGGAGCTTGTACTTCATTTTTCCCAACCTTTTTCTGTTGTCTTATATTTATCTTTTCGGGAGTGGCCGGATTGAAATAGCCCGTTTACCTCCCCGTTTCCCGCAACCCTCCCGGCGCGAGTGGGTCTATCACAGTCGCAAATGTCACTATGGTCAAGTGTCGCGGCTAATAATTGGAGCAAAATTCAGCATTTTGGGAGATTACGCTGTGTCCCTAGGCACTTGGCTAGAAATTGGGCGCCAGCTTGAGGAAAAATAGCGCGAAAATCGCGGAGTAAAGGCTGACGGCGGCGCGGAGCGGGACGATCGCGTCAAGTTGCGGGGGTTGACCCTGATGGCGGCGGGGTTCAAGAGTTCGGCCTTTGCATACCCTCGCCAGAAGGCCATTTCCCAAATGAAAGATCTAGACAGTCTCCTGCCGGGCGCCGGCATCAATACCCGTCTTTCCCATATCGGCTACGACCCCGCGGATTATCACGGTTTCGTCAATCCGCCGGTGGTGCGCGCGTCCACGGTGCTCTTTCCAGATGCCAAGTCGATGGAGACGCGCAACAAGAAATACACTTACGGCACCCGCGGCACGCCGACGACCGATGCCCTTGCTGAAGCGATCAATGCGCTCGAAGGCTCGGCCGGCACTGTGCTGGTGCCCTCCGGTCTCGCCGCCGTCACGGTCGCCATCCTCGCCTATGTCGCGGCGGGCGATCACATCCTGGTCGTCGATTCCGTCTACGGTCCGACGCGCCATTTCTGTGACACGATCCTGAAGCGAATGGGTGTCGAGGTCGACTATTTCGATCCGGCGATCGACGCGGCCATCGAGACGCTCTTCAAGCCGAACACCACGGTCGTGCTGACCGAAGCCCCCGGCTCCAATACCTTCGAAATGCAGGATATCCCGGCCATCGCAGCTCTGTCGCACAAGCACGGCGCCGTCGTGCTGATGGACAACACCTGGGCCACACCTATCTATTTCCGGCCGCTGGACTTTGGCGTCGACGTGTCGATCCATGCCTCGACCAAATATCCGTCGGGCCATTCTGACATTCTGATGGGAACCATTTCCGCCAATGCCGAGCACTGGCCGCGGCTGATCGAAACGCATGGCACACTGGGCCTTTGCGGCGCGCCGGATGATTCCTACCAGATCCTGCGCGGCCTGCGCACCATGGGCATCCGGCTGGAACGCCACTACGAAAGCGCGCTGGCAATCGCCACGTGGCTCGAAAACCGCGAAGAGGTTGCCCGCGTCCTGCATCCGGCCCTGCCGAGCTTCCCGTCGCACCACATCTGGAAACGTGATTTCAAGGGTGCCAGCGGCATCTTCTCCTTCGTGCTGAAGGTTGACGATCCGCAAAAGGTCAAGCCGAAGGCGCATGCCTTCCTCGATGCGCTCTCCTATTTCGGATTGGGCTATTCCTGGGGCGGCTATGAAAGCCTTGCCATACTGGTCAATCTCTCGGACCGAAAGATCGCCAAGGCCCCGGCCGAAGGTCCGGTCATTCGCCTGCAGATTGGTCTCGAAGATATCGTTGATCTCAAGGCCGATATCGAGCGCGGCTTTGCTGCGGCAAACGCCGTCTGATCAGCCACCATCTGATTAGCCAACTGGGCGGTAGCCGTAAATCCAGTCGAGATCCGCCGCGAGGCTTTGCGGCGGTTTCAGCGACAGCACGATATCCCGGCCGAGGCGGATCGGGCCGCTTGCATGATAGGCGAAACGGTTGAAGGCGCCGCGCTGGCGAAGCTTGGCGATGCGCGGCATGCGATGCCGTTCGAACAGTGAGATGGCTTCGGAAACCGGTCGGGTGGCAAGAAAGGCGGTAAGCTCGAATGCATCCTCGATCGCCATCGCTGCCCCCTGCGCCGCAAAAGGCATCATCGCATGGGCCGCATCTCCGATCAGCACAGTCTTGTTGCCGTCCTGCCATTTGCCCGGCGTTGCCTCGAAAAGCGGCCAGAAGGTGATGTCGTTGCGCCCTCCGAGCAATCCGGCAATAGCAGGATGCCAGCGGCGGAAGCGCGACTGCAGAAGCTCCTGTTGAACCTGTGTCGGCTCGCCCTGCCAGGCCTGCGGCGCAATATTGCCGGCGGTGATCGCCACCATGTTGAAGCCACCGGTCTCCTTCAGCGGATAACAGACCATATGCGCCGAGGAGCCGAGTAGGGCCGAGACACTGGCGCGGTCGAGAAAGCCCGGCGCCTCTGTTTCTGCGATGGTGAAACGGAAGGCGATGTTTCCGGAGAATTGCGGGGCAGGGGCGCCCGGTATTGCCTGCCGCAATCTGGACCAGACACCATCGGCGCCGATGATGACGTCGGCCGAACGCCGACACTGAGGCAAATCCGCTTCGAAACGTATTCCGAGATGGAGCTGGCAGAGCGGATTGGCACTGACCGCATCCAGCAGCGCCTTCTGCAGCGTCGTGCGATGCAGGACGCCGTAGGGTGCTCCCCAGCGATTCCTGGCAAAACTCCCGGCCGGGACAGCTGCAAGTTCGCGCAGCGAACTGCCTGAAATGAGCCGGATGGACTGCGGCTCGAGCCAGAGGCTGGTCAGCCTCTCGAGCACGCCGAGTTCGGCGAGCACACGCGATGCGTTAGGCGAAATCTGCAAGCCAGCGCCCACTTCCGCAAGCTCGGGCGCCTGTTCGAAAATATCCGAACTGATGCCACGCCTTGCGAGCGCCAGTGCAGCCGTTAGGCCCGCAATGCCGGCGCCGATGATGGCGGCATGTTCGACCGGCATGGGATGTCCGATCCGCAGAGCCGACTTTACGCCGCTTTGACGTGGAAGACGCAGCCGGGCGGATTAGTTTGGTTGGATTTCAGCGACGCATTATAGCGATAAAGCGTCGAGCAGTAGGAGCAGACCTTCTCGTTGTCGTCGCCCATATCGATGAAGATATGCGGATGATCGAAGGGAACGGATGCGCCGGTGCACATGAATTCCTTGACGCCGACTTCGATAACGCGGTGACCGCCGTCGTTCTGGAAGTGGGGAATGCTGTGGCCGGCCATGTCTGTCTCCGAATGCTTTGAAATTCTGCGCGGACTTTATAGGCCTTCGGCGGAAAAGTGTAGTGCCAAAGCATGGCTCCGTTGCGAGTTTTTGGCTTCACGATGAAAGGCCGCTCGACTATGGTCGCGCCAAATAAGGACGGCCCGATGAACCTGAATACGCCTGCATTTTCAAGCTTCACCCATGACGGACTGAAACTTGCCTTTTTCGACGAGGGCGATCCCTCCGGCCCGCCTGTGCTGCTCATCCACGGCTTTGCTTCGTCGGCGAGCGTCAACTGGGTTCATCCGGGCTGGCTGAAGACCTTGGGCGATGCTGGCTACCGGGTGATCGCCATCGACAACCGGGGCCATGGCGCGAGCGACAAGCCGCGCGATGCCGAGGCATACAGGCCGTGGTTCATGGCTGGCGATGCGATCGCGCTGCTCGATCATCTCGGCATCCCCGAAGCCAACCTTATGGGCTATTCGATGGGTGCCCGCATCGCCGTCTTTGCGGCGCTCGCCTATCCGCACCGTGTCCGCTCGCTGGTGCTCGGCGGCCTCGGTATCGGCATGACGGACGGCGTAGGCGATTGGGACCCGATCGCCGATGCGTTGCTTGCGCCCTCGCTTGCCGATGTCACCCATCCGCGCGGCCAGATGTTCCGCGCATTTGCCGAGCAGACGAAGAGCGACCGCGAGGCGCTTGCCGCCTGTATCAAGGGCTCGCGCGATCTTGTCGCCCGCGCCGACATGGGCAAAATCGATGTGCCCACCCTGATCGGCGTTGGAACGAAGGACGACATTGCCGGTTCTCCCCAGGAACTGGCGGCTCTGATGCCTGACGCCCACGCTCTGGATATTCCCGGCCGCGACCACATGCTCGCCGTTGGCGACCGGGTGTTCAAGAAGGCCGTGCTGGAATTCTACGCTGAAGTCTCTGCCGGCTGATATCGCTGGCCGGTGACATAACCGTGATATCGGCAAAAACGCGTTGAACGGACGTGGCGAGGGCACCCATTTATGTTATGGGCGTTTTCCTCTATATAATCGCATTCCAACGGGAAAATGAGGAGGCCGGAAATGGTCGCTAAGACGGATATCCGCACGCTGGACGTAGCCCATCCGCTGAAGGTGATGGATCCCATATGGGACAGCCTGCGGGAGGAGGCGCGCCTTGCTGCGGAAAGCGATCCGGTGCTGGCTGCCTTCCTCTATTCGACGGTCATCAATTATCGCTCGCTCGAAGAATGCGTCGTGCACCGCATCTGCGAGCGCCTCGACCATCCCGACATGCAGGCAAACCTGCTGCGCCAGACCTTCGAGGAAATGCTGGAGGATTGGCCGGAATGGAGTTCGATCCTGCGCGTCGATATCCAGGCGGTCTATGACCGTGATCCCGCCTGCCTGCGCTTCATGGAAGCCGTTCTATACTTCAAGGGTTTCCATGCGCTGCAGACGCACCGGCTGGCGCACTGGTTGCTGAACCGTGGCCGCCGCGACTTCGCGCTCTACTTGCAGAGCCGCTCCTCCAGCGTCTTCCAGACCGATATCAATCCGGCCGCCCGTATCGGCAAGGGCATCTTTCTCGATCATGCGACCGGCCTCGTCGTCGGCGAGACCGCCGT
Source organism: Rhizobium sp. 01L419 (assembly GCF_056400025.1). Taxonomy (NCBI): domain Bacteria; kingdom Pseudomonadati; phylum Pseudomonadota; class Alphaproteobacteria; order Hyphomicrobiales; family Rhizobiaceae; genus Rhizobium; species Rhizobium sp. 01L419. Next base: position 148,158 of record NZ_JBFTSM010000019.1, on the reverse strand, counting down.
CATCGGTGACAACGTTTCCATCCTCCATGGTGTGACGCTCGGCGGCACCGGCAAGGAAGGGGCCGATCGTCATCCGAAGATCGGCACGGGCGTCATGATCGGCGCAGGCGCCAAGATCCTCGGGAATATCGAGATCGGCTTCTGCTCGCGCGTCGCCGCCGGCTCCGTCGTCCTGAAAGCGGTGCCGCCAAAGACCACGGTAGCGGGCGTGCCCGCCAAGGTCGTCGGTGAAGCGGGCTGTTCCGAGCCGGCCCGCGTTATGGATCAGGTTATCGGCGCCGATATCTGATCCTTCATTGGAAAATGCGGAAAACCGCCTAAATGCTGGCGGAGACAGTCGTTGTGAACCCGATCTCGCGACCTTTACAGCCCCGCTCTACCTGTGCAAGAAGCGGCCAACCGAGATTGCTTACGGAGATGAAAGCGTGAAGCCTGAAGAAATCAAGAAACTCGACGCCTATTTCAAACGCACGCTGAACCCGCAGATCGTGGTGAAGGCGCGCCCGCGCAAGAATGATTCCGCGGAAGTCTATCTCGGCGAAGAATTTCTGGGCGTCGTCTATATCGATGACGAAGATGGCGATCGTTCCTACAACTTCTCGATGGCGATCCTTGACGTCGATCTCTGATGCCCATTGCATTCGTTAAAAGCCGGGCATCGCTAGCCGATGCCCGGCTTTTTCGTATTAGGACAAGCGGTTTGAAACGGCGAATGCATCTATTCGCCAAAATTTCTAATAACCTTCCGGTTGCAGTCGCCTGATATATTTTAGCAAAATCAACAAAAGACGAACGTGCCCGAACGCCTCTCTTTCAGAAGTTATTGCTAATGCAATCTGTGGATGTTTTGCGTTGCACAAGACTACTTGACTATTTGTGCGTCGCAGCTACCCTTTGCGCTGCAACAGCCAATTGGAGGATGGTTCATGTTCAATTTTGACGACGCAAGCCGGAAGAACAAGGAAGTGGTGGATACAGTGCTGAGAAGCTATTCCGACACTGCCAAGAGCTTCCAGGCGATTGCCTCTGAAGCCGCAGAATATTCCAAAAAGTCGTTCCAGGATGCTGTCACGCATTTCGAGACGCTTTCGGGCGCCAAGAGCTTTGAAACAGCGTTCGAGCTGCAATCCAATTATGCGAAGTCCGCCTACGAGACTTTTATCTCTGAGGCAACGAAGCTCGGCGAAATGTATGCCGACCTCGCCAAGAATGCCTATAAGCCTTACGAAGCACCGCTGGCAAACACCGCGGCCACCGTTTCCAAGGCCGCACCGGTAACCCCGGCAGCCGCATAAAATCTTCGGCGCGATTCCCGCTGCCTATTGAAAATCAAAGACCGGCATCGCACTTGCGGCCGGTCTTTTTTTGTTTCCTGAAGCTTCCCCCAGTTTTGCGCATACTTTTTTGGCCTTTGCGTCAAGTCCTGCGGAATTGTGATTGCAGTCGGAAACAAGGGGCTTAAAATCGCTCTATTATGAACTACCTTAGGGTTTCAGATATTCGTCGGGAAAGCACCCCTCCCATGCTGCCTGCCGGATTGATTGAGGAATGAATGAAAATGATCGCCAGACCGATCCGGATGCAGAACGACAGCGAAAGGAACGGGGACAACGGAAATCGAACCTCGGTCATCACGCGTACCAAGCCGAAGACCAAGAAGCCTAATCTCTATCGCGTACTGCTTTTGAATGACGACTACACCCCAATGGAATTCGTCATCCATATTCTGGAGCGTTTTTTTCAAAAGGATCGGGAAAGTGCCACCCGCATCATGTTGCATGTCCATAACCATGGCGTCGGCGAATGCGGAATATTCACATACGAGGTGGCGGAAACAAAGGTGAGCCAGGTGATGGATTTTGCCCGGCAGCACCAGCATCCGCTGCAATGCGTCATGGAAAAGAAGTGAGGAACTGAACGTGCCAACATTTTCGCCTAGTCTTGAGAAGGCGCTCCATCAGGCACTGACCTTTGCCAACGAGCGGCACCATGAATATGCCACGCTCGAGCATCTGCTGCTCGCCCTGATCGACGATGCCGATGCGGCTGCGGTCATGGGTGCCTGCAATGTCGACCTCGACGCCCTCCGTAAAACGCTCCTGGAATATGTCGATAACGAACTCTCCAACCTGGTCACCGGTTATGACGAAGACTCCAAGCCGACCTCCGGCTTCCAGCGCGTCATCCAGCGAGCGGTGATCCATGTCCAGTCTTCCGGTCGCGAGGAAGTGACCGGCGCCAACGTGCTCGTCGCGATCTTCGCCGAGCGCGAGAGCCATGCTGCCTATTTCCTGCAGGAACAGGAAATGACCCGCTACGACGCGGTCAACTACATTTCCCACGGTATCGGCAAGCGCCCCGGCGCATCCGAAAACCGTCCGCCCCGCGGTGCGGAGGAAGAATCCGAATCCAAGCCGACCGCACGCGGCGGCAACGAGGAAGAAGGTGGGCCGAAGAAGCAGCAGGATGCGCTGAAGGCTTACTGCGTGAACCTCAACGAGAAGGCCAAAGGCGGTAAGATCGACCCGTTGATCGGCCGTCACGCCGAGGTCAACCGGACCATCCAGATCCTGTGCCGCCGCTCCAAGAACAACCCGCTTTATGTCGGTGATCCCGGCGTCGGCAAGACCGCTATCGCTGAAGGCCTCGCCAAGCGCATCGTCGAAGGCAAGGTTCCGGAAGCTTTGGCTGACGCCACGATCTTCTCGCTCGACATGGGCACGCTGCTCGCCGGCACGCGTTATCGCGGTGACTTCGAGGAGCGCCTGAAGCAGGTCGTCAAGGAACTTGAAGAATATCCTGGTGCCGTGCTCTTCATCGACGAAATCCACACCGTCATCGGTGCGGGCGCGACGTCGGGCGGCGCAATGGATGCCTCGAACCTCTTGAAGCCGGCCCTGTCTTCAGGGGCGATCCGCTGCATCGGTTCGACCACCTACAAGGAATACCGCCAGTTCTTCGAGAAGGATCGGGCTCTGGTCCGCCGCTTCCAGAAGATCGACGTCAATGAGCCGTCGATCGATGATGCGATCGAGATCATGAAGGGCCTGAAGCCCTATTTCGAAGAGTACCACCACCTGCGCTACTCGAACGAGGCGATCAAGACCGCCGTCGAGCTGTCGGCCCGTTACATTTCGGACCGCAAGCTGCCGGATAAGGCAATCGACGTCATCGACGAGACCGGTGCGGCCCAGATGCTGCTCCCGCCGTCCAGGCGCCGCAAGCTGATCACCGAAAAGGAGATCGAAGCGACGATTGCGACGATGGCGCGCATTCCGGCAAAAACCGTCTCGAAGGACGACGAAGCCGTTCTTGCCAACCTCGAGAAAGAGTTGCGCTCGGTAGTCTATGGCCAGGATGTGGCGATCGAAGCCCTGTCCACCTCGATCAAGCTCGCCCGTGCGGGTCTTCGCGAGCCGAACAAGCCGATCGGCGCCTATGTCTTCTCCGGCCCCACGGGTGTCGGCAAGACGGAAGTCGCCAAGCAGCTTGCTGCTTCGCTGGGTGTCGAGATTCTGCGCTTCGACATGTCGGAATACATGGAGCGGCATACGGTTTCCCGTCTGCTCGGTGCACCTCCCGGCTATGTCGGCTTTGACCAAGGCGGCCTGCTGACTGATGGCGTCGACCAGCATCCGCATTGCGTGGTGCTGCTCGACGAAATCGAGAAGGCGCATCCGGATATCTACAATATCCTGCTGCAGGTCATGGATCACGGCACGCTGACCGACCATAACGGCAAGAAGATCGACTTCCGCAACGTCATCCTGATCATGACGACCAATGCGGGCGCTTCGGAAATGGCCAAGGCCGCGATCGGCTTCGGTTCGACCAAGCGTACCGGTGAAGATGAGGAGGCTCTGACCCGCCTGTTCACGCCGGAATTCCGCAACCGTCTCGACGCGATCATCCCGTTCGCGCCGCTGCCGACGGCCGTCATTCACAAGGTCGTTCAGAAGTTCATCATGCAGCTGGAAGCTCAGCTGTCCGAACGCAACGTCACCTTCGACCTGCACGAGGACGCGATCGCCTGGCTGTCCGAGAAGGGTTATGACGAGAAGATGGGCGCTCGTCCGCTTGCCCGCGTCATCCAGGATGCCATCAAAAAGCCCCTGGCGAACGAAATCCTCTTCGGCAAGTTGAAGAAGGGCGGCGTCGTCAATGTCACCGTCGGCCCGAAGGAAGACGGCAAGCCAGGCCTCATCCTGGAAGCCATTCCGGAAACGGCGCCCATCAAGCCGAAGCCGGAAGCCGAACTGGTTCATCCGGATGCGGCCCATGAGGATGATGGCGAGCTGAAGACCAAGCCGGTCAAGAAGACGAAGGCCAAGACCGTGCCGCAGCCGGAGCCGGAAGTCCGCGACGCCCCCAAGAAAGGCTCGACGGTGCCGAAGGTTCCGCGCAAGAAGTAGTCTTCGAAGTGAGACATGAAAAAGGCCGCTGAAAAGCGGCCTTTTTGTTTGCCTTAGTTCTCAGAGCTTCGTGTAGTCGATCTCGAGGAAGTCAGCGACCTCGGGTATCCAGCGGTCGCGCACGAAGGCCACATGCAGCGGGTGCACGTTATAGGCGTCGTAACCGGCCTGGTCGTCGAACTCCATCGAGAAGCCGAAGGTAAAATCGTTCTTTGGACTCGTCTGGCGAAGCTGCTCGAAATTCCTGACGCCTGGAATCTGCTTGAGCGTCAGTGCCGCGTCGAGAAAGGCTTTCTCTTCGACCGAACCGGCGGCGTGCTTCAGGCGGAACGCAACGGTGTGGCGGATCATGATTCCCTCCTAAATCGATGAAGTAATTTGGTATTCTTGAAAATAAGGCCGCGTTTCCGTTACGCGAGTTCCGCCTTGATCTTCTCCGCGTTGGCGGCGAGCACCGCGCCATCCTCCATCTTGCCGGAATGCGGCTTGAGCGCCACGCCCTGATGCCGCGGTATAACATGGAAATGCAGGTGGAAAACGGTCTGGCCTGCTGCCGGTTCGTTGAACTGGGCGATGAACACGCCGTCGGCGTCGAAGGCTTCCTTCACGGCATTCGCGACCTTCTGGACGACGGTGATCGTGTGGGAAAGGGAAGCTGGGTCGGCATCGAAGATATTGCGGGAAGGTGCCTTCGGCAGGACCAGAACATGGCCCGGCGCCTGCGGCATTACATCCATGAACACAACAGTCTTGTCGTCCTCGTAGACGCGATGCGACGGGATTTCGCCGCGCAGAATCTTGGCGAAGATATTGCTGTCGTCATAGGCGGCGCTGGTCATGGCGAAATCTCCTCGTGTTTTCCTTGATCGCGTAGCGCGGCGGGGCCAAGCGCGTCAATCCTCCTGCAGCCGCTCGCCCTTGCGGAAGGGGGTGTGCTCGGCGAGCATATCATTCATATACTCGACATCCTCCCGCTCGCGCTCGAGGTAGTCGGCAATCGCACGGCGCAATCCCGCATGGGCGATATAGTGAGCCGAATGCGTTGTCACCGGCAGGTAACCACGCGCGAGCTTGTGTTCGCCCTGAGCGCCGGCCTCTACTTTCTTGAGGCGCTTTTCCAGCGCGAAATCGATCGCCTGATGATAGCAGACCTCGAAATGCAGGAAGGGGTGATCCTCGATGCAGCCCCAGTGCCGCCCGTAGAGCGTATCGCCGCCGATGAAGTTGATGGCACCCGCTATATAGCGGCCGTCGCGTTTGGCCATCACGAGCAGGATGTCGTCGGCCATGCGCTCGCCGATCAGCGAATAGAATTTGCGTGTCAGATAGGGCCGGCCCCATTTGCGGCCGCCGGTATCCATGTAGAAGGCGTAGAACTGATCCCAGATGCCTTCGGTCAGGTCCTTGCCGGTCAGCCAGTCGATAGTAATGCCGTTCTCGACCGCCGTCCGACGCTCCTTGCGCAGTGCCTTGCGCTTGCGGGAAGCAAGTGTTTCCAGGAACGCGTCGTGATTGTCATAGCCTTCATTGATGAAATGGAACTGCTTGTCGGTGCGGTGCAGATAGCCGTCGGTTTCGAAGACCGGCATCTCGTCCTCGGGCACGAAGGTGATGTGGGCCGAAGAGATACCGAGACGGCGGACGACCTCCTTGAGGCTTTCCGCCATGGCATTCTGAATTGGCAGGCGGGCAAGGCCTTCGGCCACAAGCAGGCGCGGGCCGGTTGCGGGTGTAAAGGGGATCGAGCACTGCAGCTTTGGATAATAGCTGCCGCCAGCCCGTTCGAAAGCGTCGGCCCAGCCGTGATCGAAGACATATTCGCCCTGGCTGTGGTTTTTGAGATAGCCGGGCAGGGCGCCGATCAGTTCACCCTTGTCGGTTTCCAGAAGCATGTGATGGCCAAGCCAGCCGCTCTGCGCGGTAGCCGAGCCGGATTCTTCCAGCGCCGAGAGAAAGGCATGCGAGACGAAGGGATTATAGGCGACGCTGTCGCACGTCTTCGATGCTCCCGAAAGCCTGGACCAGCGCTCGGGGGAAATTTCGGTGAATGATCGCTCGATGCGGATGGAAAGTTCGTCTGACGATTCGTCTGTCATGAAGTAAATGCGAAGCCGTTGGGGGAGGGAGCGGGCTCTCCCTCCCAGTCTGCGCACGATCTTGTTCAAAAAGCGAGTGTCAAACCGCCGTGCGCGGATCGAAGCCTTCGAAAGTCATTTGATCGGCGTTCTCGAATGTATGTTTGCGGGCCTCATCGTCGCGCACCGTCCAGGTGATGACCGGAATGCCCTTGTCGCGCTGGCCGGCGACGAACGGGTTCGGCAGATCGGCATAATAATAGGAGATGAAATCGAGGCCGATCTCCATCGCCTTCTCATGAGTGGCATATTCTTCCGTCGTATTGCCGTTGGCCGTCAGCCCGATCGGGTAGGGAGAGTTGAGCTCCCTGAGATCCTTCAGCAGCCACCGGTCGAAGCTCATCAGCGCGACCTTGCCTTCATAGCCCTCGAGCACGTCGAGGACGGCCTCGGCAAAGCCCTCGTCGTCGGCTTCGCGGCCCTTGAGTTCCAGCACCAGCGGTACTTTTCCCTTCACGAGGTGAAGAAGCTGCTTCAGCGTCGGCACCTTGTCCTTCGTGCCGCCGACAGCAATCAGCCCGAGTTCCTGGGAGGTCCGTTCGCGCACATCGCCCTTGAGGTTGCAGAGACGTTCCAGATCTTCATCATGGAAGATGACCGGCACGGCATCGGAGGCGTAATGCAGGTCGCATTCGATGGCAAAGCCCGCTTCGACGGCGCGCGAAAAGGCCGAGAGCGTGTTTTCCCAGACGGCGTTGTTGAGGTCATGATAGCCGCGATGCGCGACCGGCAGCTCTTTGATCCAGTCGGCATTCGTCATTATGCGATTTCCATGATAGCATCGATTTCGACTGCGGCATTGAGCGGCAGGGCAGCCATGCCGACCGCGGCGCGGGCATGTTTGCCGGCTTCGCCGAGCACGCCGGCGATCAGGTTCGAAGCGCCATTGATGACAAGGTGCTGCTCGACGAATTCGGGTACCGATGCAACAAAGCCGTTAAGCTTGATGACCCGGCGAATGCGGCCGAGATCGCCGCCGAGTGCCGCCTTTGCCTGCGCGAGAATGTTGATGGCGCAAAGTTCAGCGGCGCGCTGACCGGTGGCGACGTCGACATTCTTGCCGAGGTGGCCGGTAACGGCGACCTTGCCGGACTCGAGAGGCAACTGGCCGGAAATGGTGAGAAGATTGCCGCTGATGACATAAGGGACGTAGTTGGCAGCAGGTGCGGCAGCTTCGGGAAGGGTTATCCCCATTTCCGACAGACGCGCGGCGATTTGATCGGACATTTTCGTCTCCGCTTTTGTTGTCAATTCTTCAAAAATTATGCATCAAGACTAGAATCTTTAATGTGACAGTTTCGAGCCTCGACTTGGCCGCCTCGATTTGGCCGAAACGGTTCTTATAACATCGCGGACGAGTCCAACAGGAGTTAATGAATGTTCCGATCGTCACTTGCCGCTCTTCTCCTCGCAAGCGTTTCCGCCAATGTCTCCGCGGCCGCGCCGGCGACGAGCGCTGTGATCGCGACCGGGCTCGTTGCTCACCGCGCGGTTTACGACCTGGAACTGAAGGACGCCTCGGAACGCTCCGGCATCTCCTCCATGTACGGCCGTATGGTCTATGAGTTCGACGGCAATTATTGCGAAGGCTTCACCACGAATTTCCGCTTCGTCACCCAGATCGACACGGGCGATAGCGTGCGCGTCAGCGACCAGCAGACCAAGACCTTCGAGAGCCTGAAGGACGGCAAGTTCACCTTCGACACAAAGTCCTTCACCGACGACCAGCTCGACAAGGAAGTCAACGGCGCGGCCGAGGATAAGCCGGAAGGCGTGAAGGTCGACCTGACGCAGCCGGCTAGCCGTGAGCTGCAGCTCGCCGAAAGCCGGTTCCCGACCGAGCATATGCTCGATGTCATCCAGAACGCCAAAGACGGCAAGCGCTTCTTCGAAGCTCGCGTTTTCGATGGCTCTGATGACGGCGACAAATCACTGGTCACCACGACCATCGTCGGCAAGCAGGAAACCCCGGCCACCGATGAGGCCGATGCCGGCAATGCCGGCCAGTTCTCCAAGACCGCCTTCTGGCCGGTGACGATCTCTTATTTCAACGAGAATGCCAAATCGGATACTCTGCCGGTCTACCGCATGTCGTTCAAGCTCTATGAGAACGGCATCACGCGCGACCTGACGATGGACTACGGCGATTTCGTGCTGACCGGCAAGCTCGCTAATCTCGAACTTCTCGACAAGAAGGCCGCGCCGACCTGCCAGTAAGGCGGGTTTTGTCGCTCCTTAACCAACTGTCATAAAAGCGTATTTCTAGTACAGCTAAACTGTCGTCCCGATGAGTCATCGCGGGCCGGTACGCGTGGAAGTCTGCCTTTTCCGGCCCTGCAGCGTGGATGGCCCATTTGCTCCGACAATGGGTTTGCAATTCGTAAGACCAATTGCGCCACAAGCCGAGAAAGACGACCCGAATGGCCGATACCGATCTCGCGACTATGCAGAATGCCTCTCTGCCGGCGATTGCCGCCGATCCCTCCGAAATAGCCCGCATCACCGATAATATCAGTATCACTGACCGCGCCGGAATCTCCGTCTTCGGAGACCGGGCGCAGCAGTCTGTGAGCGACTATTCCGACAGGATCTTGCGCGAGGTGCGCAACAAGGATCTCGGTGAGGTCGGCAAGCTTCTAACCGACATCATCCTGAAATCGAAGAGCCTCGATCCTGCGTCGTTGAAGGAGAAGGGTTTCCTCAGCCGCATGTTCCTCTCTGCCCAGGCACGCATCGAACGGTTCAAGGAAGAGTTTGAGGATGTCGCGGGTCAGATCGACCGTATCGGGCTGGAACTCGACCGCCACAAGGATACGCTGCGCCGTGATATCGCCTTGCTCGACGATCTGCACGAGGAGACGAAACAGTCGATCATCCGGCTCGACGCCTATGTGCAGGCCGGGAAGAATTTCGCTGACCATTTCCGTGCGATCGAGTTGCCGAAACTGAAGAGCGCAGCCGATGCCGCGACGTCGGCGCCCGGCGGCGGCATGCTGGAAGCGCAGACCTATCAGGACAGCGTCCAGGCGCTCGACCGACTGGAGAAACGCATCTTCTATCTGCAGCAGGCTCGTCAGCTCGGCATCCAGCAGCTTCCGCAGATCCGCATCGTCCAGGCTGGCGACGAGACGCTGATCGAGAACCTTCAGGCCACCTCGGCACTGACGGTTCCGGCCTGGAAGCAGAAGATGGTCATCCTGCTCGGGCTTAGCAGGCAGAAATCGGCCCTCGATCTGCAGAAGACGGTCACTGACGCCACCAATGACATGATCCGCCAGGCCTCCGAAATGATGAAGGATCAGGCGATCGCCATCGAGCAGCAGTCGCAGCGCGGCATCGTTGATATGGAGACGCTTGCCAAGGCCAATCAGGATCTGATCGACACTGTAACCGGCGTGCTGCGCGTCCAGGAGGAGGGCCGTAAGAAGCGCGCTGAGGCCGAGCAGCATATGGAACAACTGACGATCGACCTCAAGAAGGCGATGACACAGGCGTGACCGGCAAAAACATGATCCGATCACTCGTCTCCGCACTGGCGCTGTCTGGTCTGGCGGCGCTGGCCGGCTGCGATGCTTTCAGCAGCGGCCCTGACTTCTCGATCGTTTCCGGGTCGGAAAACACCGTCCTGCAGCCGATCGTCGAGGAATTCTGCAAGGAGAAGCATGCGACCTGCTCCTTCAAATATGAGGGCACGCTCGATATCGGCCTCGCGCTGCAAAGCAATCAGGGCGTTGAGCAGGACGCCGTCTGGCCCGCTTCCAGCGTCTGGGTCGACATGTTCGACACAAGGCGCAGGGTCAAGGACCTGACGTCGGTGGCGCAGACGCCCGTCATCTTCGGTGTGCGCAAGTCGAAGGCCGAACAGCTCGGCTGGATCGGAAAGGATGTCTTCATGAAGGATATCCTGGCAGCCGTGGATAGCGGCTCGCTGAAGTTCCTGATGACATCAGCCACTCAGTCGAATTCAGGGGCCAGCGCCTATCTCGCCATGCTCTCAAGCGCGCTCGGCAACAAGCCGGTGATCGAGCCCGGCGATCTCGACGACAAGACGGTCCAGGACACCGTTCGAAGTCTGCTTGCCGGCGTTGCACGCTCCTCCGGCTCTTCGGGCTGGCTCGCCGACCTCTATACGGATTCCGCTGGCAAGGGCACGATCTACGATGCCATGTGGAACTACGAGGCGGTCATCAAGGAAACCAACGACAAACTGTCAGGCATGGGCAAGGAGCCGCTTTACGCCATCTATCCCGCCGACGGCGTGGCGATGGCGGATTCACCGATCGGTTTCGTCGATCATGGCCGCGGCGCCGAGGTACAGACCTTCTTCAAGGATCTGCTTGCCTATTTACGTTCGCCCGATGTCCAGAAGAAGATCGCCGAAACCGGCCGCCGCCTGCCGCTCGGCAGTGTGACTGCGCAGCTGGAGCCGAGCTGGAACTTCGATCCCACGAGACTGGTGACAGCTGTCCGCATGCCGGAACCAACGGTGATCCGCCAGGCACTCACGCTTTATCAGGCCGCACTTCGCAAGCCGTCGCTGACGGCGCTCTGCCTCGACTTCTCCGGCTCGATGCAGGGAGACGGCGAGAAGAGTCTGCAGGAGGCGATGCGTTTCCTGTTCACGCCGGAAGAGGCGAGCAAGGTGCTGGTGCAGTGGTCGCCTGCTGACCGCATTTTCGTCATTCCCTTCGATGCCAATGTCCGCAATATATTTTCGGGCTCGGGCGACGCGATGGAGCAGCAGGGGCTTCTCAATGCAGTTGCCGGCCAGCATGCCGGCGGCGGCACCAATATGTATGCCTGCGCCGAGCGCGCGCGCCAGCAGATGGCGAAAACCGGGGACCTCGGCAATTATCTGCCGGCGATCATCATCATGACCGATGGCAGATCCGATGATCAAAGTGCGGCCTTCATGAGCGATTGGAACGCGATGGAGCCACACGTGCCGATCTTCGGCATTACTTTCGGCGATGCGGACAAGACCCAGCTCGCCAATCTGGCGGCGGCGACGGCGGCGCGTGTCTTCGACGGTCGGTCGGACCTTGCGGCAGCATTCCGCACCGCCCGCGGTTATAACTAGGGCCGGCATGCGCAACTGGCTCGGCAATGATGGCAACTGGATCGTGGCGGGAGCAGTAACGGCCATCCTCGTTCCCGTCCTCACGTTCACAGCCGGCATGCCGTTCTGGATCGCTGTCGTCATCGGCATGTTCGTCTTCGCCGGCCTCGTGTTCCTGCTGGCGCCGCGCCGGCTTTTCGAAGGCCTCAACATCAAGGCGATCGGCCGTGGCCGCGTGGCCTTCGCGAGGGAGCTGCTGGAAGGTGCCGCTCCCGCGGCGCAAAGGCTGGAGACGGCCGCAGACGATATCACCGACAGGCAGACGGCAGCGCGCGTGCGCCACCTGGCTGAAATCGCCGCCGATGTCTTCCGCAAGGTGGAGGCCAAGCCGGAAACCGCCAATGCCGTGCGCCGTTTCCTCAGTTACTATCTGCCGCGTGCGGCCGAAGTCGCCGAGGGCTTTGCGGTGATCGAGGCGAAGCGCGCACCGGAGCGCCAGCAGTTGGAGAATGTCCGCGCCGTGCTCGTCAAGCTCGAAGATGCCTTCGTTCATTATGCCGACAGCCTTGTCGATGCTGAGCTCGGCACACTTGATACAGACCTGCGCCTCATCCAGGCATCGCTCAAAGAGGATATCGGACGCTGATGGCTCTTTCCCGCCGTGCCTTTGGAGTTGGACTGCTCGCCACCGGCATTGCCGGCACAGGCGGCTATTTCGCTGTACGCGACCGGCCGGAGCTGCAGGGCTTGCTTGGCACACGCACAAAACTTTTCGGCTTCATCGGCGGCGAGAAAGAGGCTTTCCTTGCCGATCCGGATGTCGTCAGCGCTATCAAAGGCCACGGCCTTTCGATCGACAGCCGTGTTGCCGGCTCGGTCGAGATGGTGCGCGAGCAGGCCTTGCTCTCGCAGAACCCGCAATTTCTCTGGCCTTCCTCATCCATCATGGTGGATATCGCCCGTCAGAGCGGCGTGAAGATCCGCGACGACCGTGTCATGCTCAATACGCCCATTGTCGTTTACACGTGGCAGCCGGTCGTGGACGGGCTGATCAAATCGGGCCTCGTGACGGTAACTGACGGTCATCACCAGCTCGACCTGAAGGCCTTGCTCGACGCCATCCTTGCCGGGACGGACTGGTCGAAGCTCGGCGTCGTCACGCTCTATGGCCGGGCGCGGATCGTCTCGACCGATCCCAACCGGTCGAATTCGGGCTTCATGTTCTCGGGTCTCGCGCTCAGCCTGTTCAGCGGCAATGTCGCGACATCAGATGATCTCGCCCAATATGGCGGCAAAGTGCAGTCGATCTTCCGCAATATGGGTTTCAAGTCGCCATCGTCAGGCAAGTTGTTCGACCAGTATCTGGCAGGCGGGCTCGGCGGCGAACCGATGATTGTCGGCTACGAGAATCAACTCGTTGAATGGGCGCTCGCCGATGCCGACCGATGGAGCCGCATCCAGTCGGGGCCTGGTGCCAAGCCCGTCGTCCTCTATCCACGCCCGACGGTCTATTCGGCACACCCGATGATCGTCGTCGACGAAACGGCCGAACGTCTGATCGAGGCGCTGGCGAGCGCCCGCCTGCGGGAGCTTGCCTGGACCAAACACGGTTTTCGCGGGCCGCTCGGCACGGCGACCGGTGATACCAAGGGGCCAATTGCCGGCCTGCTACCGGCCGAGATCGATGCCGTGTTGCCGATCCCGGATGCTGGCGTCATGCTCTCACTGCTAAACACGCTGGCAAGCTGAGCCGGCAACGCGTATATATCGCAGGCACGGCTCATTCGTCCGTTCGCGCCAGTTTTTTTGGCGTAAGCCTTGCTTTTGCAGGAAATCGAATGTAAGGCCACGCGCATTCCACACGTAAGGCATGGGATCGTCCGGGAGAAATCCGGCGGTTCCGCCCGGTGGCATCTTCGAAGAGGATGCTGTTCGCCTTGCGGAGGTTCAACCGGAAAAGGAGTAACAAGGCATGGCATTGCCTGATTTTTCTATGCGCCAGCTGCTTGAAGCAGGCGTCCACTTCGGTCACCAGACGCACCGCTGGAACCCGAAGATGAAGCCGTACATTTTCGGCGATCGTAACAACATCCACATCATCGACCTGGCTCAGACCGTTCCGATGCTGTCGCGCGCCCTGCAGGTCGTGTCCGACACCGTTGCTCGCGGCGGCCGTGTTCTCTTCGTCGGCACCAAGCGTCAGGCTTCCGAGCTGATTGCTGACTCGGCCAAGCGTTCTGCCCAGTACTACGTCAACTCGCGTTGGCTCGGCGGCATGATGACGAACTGGAAGACGATCTCCAACTCGATCCAGCGCCTGCGCAAGCTCGACGAAATCCTCGGTTCCGAGCAGTCCGGCTACTCCAAGAAGGAGCGCCTGACCCTCGAACGCGAGCGCGAAAAGCTCGATAAGGCCCTCGGCGGTATCAAGGACATGGGCGGCACGCCGGACCTGATGTTCATCATCGACACCAACAAGGAAAAGATCGCGATCGACGAAGCCAAGCGCCTCGGCATCCCGGTCGTCGCCATCATCGACTCGAACTGCGATCCGGACCTGATCGACTATCCGATCCCGGGCAACGACGACGCTTCGCGCGCCATCGCTCTCTACTGCGACCTGATCGCCCGCGCTGCCATCGACGGTATTGCCCGTCAGCAGAGCGGATCGGGCCGCGACCTCGGCGCTTCTGCGGAAGCTCCGTTCGAGCAGGCGCTCGATGAGGCGACCGAAGCCTGATAAAGCGGGCGGAGTAAAATCTCCGCCAAAGCTTGCGAAGATTGGGAAAGGCCGCTCGCGACTCTCAGAAGTTCGGCGGCCTTGCCCTTTTCAGGCGGAAGCTACGACTGCTTTTGCCACTATGAATTCTGTTAGGACGCGTCTTCATAACGCTGTCATACATACAGGTACATTTCGTGCCTCAATCCGGTGCCGCGCCGCCTACTGCGGGCCACCGCTTGAACCGACAAGAGGAAGCTTATGACCGAGATTACGGCTGCACTGGTGAAGGAACTGCGCGAAAAGTCCGGCGCAGGCATGATGGACTGCAAGAAGGCGCTGACCGAAACCAACGGCGATATCGAAGCCGCGATCGACTGGCTGCGCGCAAAGGGCATCTCCAAGGCCGACAAGAAGTCCGGCCGCGCCGCCGCTGAGGGCCTGGTCGCCATCGCCGGCGCCGGTCACAAGGCTGTCGTCGTCGAACTCAATTCCGAAACCGACTTCGTTGCCCGTAACGATGCCTTCCAGGATCTCGCACGCGGCATCGCCGAAGTTGCGCTCTCCACCGACGGCACGGTCGAAGCCGTTTCGGCTGCGACCTATCCGGCATCCGGCAAGCCGGTCGCCGAGACCGTCAAGGAAGCGATCGCAACCATCGGCGAGAACATGACCCTCCGTCGTGCCGCCAAGCTCGAAGTCGAGCACGGCGTCGTTGCGACCTACGTCCACAACGCTGCCGGCGACGGCATCGGCAAGCTCGGCGTTCTCGTTGCGCTGAAGTCGGTCGGTGACAAGGCCGTTCTGACGTCGATCGGCCGCCAGGTTGCCATGCACATTGCTGCGACCAATCCGCTGGCTATCCGCGCCGAAGAAGTCGATGCCGCAGTCGCCGAGCGCGAACGCAACGTCTTCATCGAGCAGTCCCGCGAATCCGGCAAGCCGGAAGCCATCATCGAAAAGATGGTGGAAGGCCGCATGCGCAAGTTCTTCGAGGAAGTCGCTCTTCTCTCGCAGGCTTTCGTCATCAATCCGGACCTGACGGTCGGCGCTGCCATCAAGGCCGCTGAAAAGGAAGCCGGCGCCCCGATCGAAGTCACCGGTATGGCTCGCCTGCTCCTCGGCGAAGGCGTCGAGAAGGAAGAAACCGACTTCGCAGCCGAAGTTGCTGCTGTCGCGAAGGGCTGATCTTTCAGCCATATTTGGGAAAACCGAAGGGCATCGCGTGACAACGCGATGCCCTTCGTGTATCGGGCAACTGCGGCAATATACGAGGAGCCAACATGACGTCGGAACCAATCTACAAACGCGTTCTACTCAAGGCTTCCGGGGAAGCCATGATGGGTTCTCAGGGCTTCGGGATCGACGTTGCGGTGGCGGACCGCATCGCGTCCGACATCGCCGATGCACGGCAGATGGGTGTCGAAGTTGGCGTCGTCATCGGCGGCGGTAACATCTTCCGCGGCGTGGCGGTTGCGTCCAAGGGCGGCGACCGCGTCACCGGCGACCACATGGGCATGCTCGGTACCGTCATCAATGCGCTGGCTCTGGCGACATCGCTGCGCAAGCTGAACATCGACACGGTGGTTTTGTCGGCCATTTCCATGCCGGAAATCTGCGAAAGCTTTTCGCAGCGCGCAACCCTCTACCATCTGTCGCTGGGCAGGGTGGTGATTTTTGCCGGCGGCACCGGCAATCCCTTCTTCACCACAGATTCTGCTGCAGCACTGCGCGCCGCTGAAATGGGCGCTCAGGCAATTTTCAAGGGTACGCAGGTAGACGGCATCTACACCGCCGATCCGAAGAAGGATCCGACCGCAACGCGTTTCGATCATCTGACCCATAAAGAGGTGCTGGATCGAGGCCTCGCCGTCATGGACGTCGCCGCTGTTGCGCTCGCACGTGAGAATTCCATTCCGATCGTTGTTTTCTCGATACACGAGAAGGGACGTTTCGCTGAAATCTTGACGGGTGGTGGTCTCAAGACCATCGTATCCGACAACTGATGGGAGCTGCGCCGTTGCCGGCGCAAATCTTCTGAGACGGGAGCATAGACATGAGTGAAGGCATCGATATCAAGGAACTGAAGCGCCGCATGGACGGTGCCATTTCCGCGTTCAAGAGCGACATTGCATCGCTGCGCACGGGCCGTGCTTCGGCCAACATTCTCGATCCGGTGATGGTTGAAGCCTATGGTTCGCGCATGCCGCTGAACCAGGTCGCCAACATCACCGTGCCCGAGCCGCGCATGCTGTCGGTCTCTGTCTGGGATAAGACCATGGTCGGCGCCGTGGATCGTTCGATTCGCGAATCCAATCTCGGCCTCAACCCGATCGTCGATGGCCAGAACCTGCGTATTCCGCTGCCGGAACTCAACGAGGAGCGCCGCAAGTCGCTCGTCAAGGTGGCGCACGAATATTCGGAAAAGAGCAAGGTTGCGATTCGCCATGTTCGCCGCGACGGTATGGACGGCCTTAAGAAAGCCGAAAAGGATGGCGTAATCGGCCAGGATGAAAGCCGGGCACAGTCGGAACGCGTTCAGAAAATGACGGACGAGACGATTTTGGAAATCGACCGCTTGCTTGGCGAGAAAGAAAAGGAAATCATGCAAGTTTAGTATACTTGCGTCCTCGCCAAGAAAGACCGGACGGAAAATGTCGGAAACTTCATTTTTGACTGCGCCAGAACACGTTGCCATCATCATGGATGGCAACGGCCGTTGGGCAAAGCAGCGCGGCCTGCCGCGGACGATGGGACACCGCAGGGCGGTCGAGACCGTTCGCCAGACTGTGCGCGCTGCCGGCGATCTGGGCATCAAATACCTGACGCTCTTCGCCTTCTCGTCGGAGAACTGGCGTCGCCCGGAGGCCGAGGTCACCGATCTCCTCGGCCTGCTGAAGGCCTTCATCCGCAGCGATCTGGCCGAACTCCATCGGCAGAATGTGCGCATCAGGGTGATCGGCGACCGCGTCAACCTGCGTAGCGATATTCTCAAGCTTCTGCTTGAAGCCGAAGAGACGACCAGGGCCAATACGGCGCTGACACTCGTCATCGCCTTCAACTATGGCTCTCGCGACGAGATCGCCCGCGCTGCGATGAGCCTCGCCAAGGACGTGGAGGAGGGGCGCTTAAGGTCGCAGGATATCACGCCGGCGCTGATCAACGCCCGGCTGGACACAGCCGGCATCCCCGACCCCGATCTCATCATCCGCACCAGCGGCGAGGAGCGGTTGTCCAACTTCCTTTTGTGGCAGGCCGCATATTCGGAGTTCGTTTTCCTTCCGGAATACTGGCCGGATTTCAGCCGCGAGCTCTTCCTGTCGGCGCTTGAGAAATTTGCTTCGCGTGATCGCCGCTTCGGCGGTCTCTCCGCGCAGGCTGCGGCTGTGAACACCTGATGAAGCAGGAACTGAAGCTCCGCATCGTTTCAGGTCTGATTCTCGCAATCATCGTTCTTGCCGCCACCTGGTATGGCGGCTTCATCTTCCGCATCCTGGCGGCGGCAATCGCGCTTCTGATCTATTACGAATGGTCGACGATTACGGGTATTGTGCGCGACCCTGTCACCAACGTGCTCGGCTGGGTCGGGGAGGTGCTGGTTGCCGTGCTCGTTCTCGCCGGGGCCTTTGAATATGCGCTCGGAATGCTGATCGCCCTGACCGCGGTCGGCATTGCCATGATCTTCCTGCATCGTGCCAGCCGGTGGTTCGCGCCGGGGCTTTTATATGCTGGCGGCACTGGGCTGGCGCTTGCGGCGATCCGCGGCGATGAAACGTTTGGCCTCTACGCGATGCTCTTCATCTTCGCCGTCGTCTGGGCGACCGATATTCTCGCCTATTTCATTGGGCGTGCGGTCGGCGGTCCAAAGCTTGCTCCCCGCATATCGCCCGGCAAGACTTGGTCGGGGGCGGTCGGCGGCGCCATTTCGGCCGTCATTGCCGGAGCCGTCATCGTCCACTTTCTGATTCCGGAAGCCCTGGATCGCGCCGCGGTGATTGCGCTCGTCCTGTCCGTTTTCAGCCAGTCAGGCGATCTTTTCGAAAGTTTCATCAAGCGAAAATTCGGTGTGAAGGACTCCAGCCGTCTCATTCCGGGGCATGGTGGCGTCATGGACCGTGTCGATGGACTGATTTTCGCCTGTTTTTCAGCGTTCTTGCTTGCTGGCCTTTTTTCGCTGATAAAGGGCGGCGGAACGACGTCGCTCGGTGCGGCATTGTTCGGCCTTTGATCATTACGGCCAGATAGAAGAAGGAAATCATGGAAGCGGTGACCGGCATATTCGGTTTTTTGACGGGCTACATCGTCCCCTTCGTCATCGTGCTGTCGCTACTCGTCTTCGTGCATGAGATGGGCCACTATCTGGTGGGGCGCTGGAGCGGTATCCGTATTCTCGCCTTTTCCGTCGGCTTCGGCCCGGAGATTGCCGGTTTCACCGATCGCCACGGAACACGCTGGAAGATCTCGGCGATCCCGCTCGGCGGCTATGTGCGCTTTTTCGGCGATGAGGATGCATCCAGCAAGCCCGATACCGACAGGCTTGCCGCGATGACGGACGAAGAGCGGGAGCGTTCCTTTGCAGGCGCAAAGCTGTGGAAGCGTGCCGCAACCGTCGCAGCCGGTCCGATCGCCAATTTTATCCTGGCCATTGCCATCTTCACCGTTCTTTTCGCGATCTATGGCCGCACGGTGTCCGATCCCGTCGTTGCCGAAGTGAAGCCGGATAGCGCTGCCGCCGCAGCCGGCGTACTGCCCGGCGACCTGCTCGTCTCCATCGATGGCACCAAGGTCCAGACCTTCGACGACGTGCGCCGCTATGTCAGCATCCGTCCGAACCAGAATATTGTCGTGAGCGTCGAGCGTAACGGCGAGAAGATGGACCTGCCGATGGTGCCGCAGCGCACCGACATCACCGACCAGTTTGGCAACAAGATCGAGATCGGCCTGATCGGCATCGTCACGAACGAAGAGGTCGGCCACTTCCGCCTGCAGACCTATACGCCCCTGCAAGCGCTGCATGAAGGCGTGACCCAGACCTGGCATATCGTCACCGGCACCTTCAAATATATCGGCAATCTGCTCAATGGATCGATGAAAGCCGATCAATTGGGTGGTCCGATCCGCGTGGCGCAAGCTTCGGGCCAGATGGCTACGCTTGGAATAGGTGCGTTGCTGCAGCTCGCGGCGGTTTTGTCAGTTTCGATTGGATTGCTGAATTTGATGCCGGTTCCGGTACTTGATGGCGGCCACCTGATGTTCTATGCGGTGGAAGCGATTAGGGGAAGGCCGCTGGGTTCTTCGGCTCAGGAAATTGCGTTTCGCATTGGTCTGGCCATGGTACTTACATTAATGGTTTTTGCCACCTGGAATGACATTAGCGCGCTCATTGGCTAGCGCGTAAAAGTGAGGAAAAATTACTGTTTATTTACGATGTTTCAAAGCTGTAGTGGCGAATGGGTCACGCTTGGAAATGAAGTAAACAGAAATTAACGAGCTCCCTTGCTTGTATGTCAAAAGCGGGTAAAACGACACACGTGGCCGGAATCGGGGGCTCCCGGGGCCGGAGACGAGGGAAACAAAGGTAATGGGTGAAATGAAGGCTGGTTCAAGGTTTTTGAACGCAGTATCGGCGATTGCGCTGTCTGCTGGTGTTGTTGCTTCTGGCGCAGGTGCTTTGACTTTCGTTTCGGCTACGGCTGCGGAAGCTGCTGTCATTCAGCGGATAGACGTCCGCGGTGCAAGCCGCGTCGGTGCTGAGGCCGTCCGGTCGAACATCACCATTGCTCCCGGCAAGAGCTTCTCCAACACCGATATCGACGACTCCGTAAAGCAGCTTTACGGCACCGGTTATTTTTCCGACGTCAAGATCTCGGTTTCGGGCAGCACCCTCGTCGTCGACGTCCAGGAGGCGAAACTCGTCAACCAGGTGGTCTTCAACGGCAACCGCAAGGTCAAGGATGACAAGCTGGCAGCCGTCGTCCAGACGCATGCCGCTGGTCCTTACAGCGACGCGCAGATCCAGGCTGATATCCAGGCGATCAAGCAAGCCTATGCCGCTACTGGCCGCAGCGAAGTCGAAGTGACGACGCAGGTCGTTCCGCTCGGCGAAGGCCGCGTCAATCTCGCTTTCGTTATCAATGAAGGCGACCGTACCAAGATCGATGCCATCAATTTCGTTGGCAACCAAGCCTATAGCGCCGGCCGTCTCGCCGCGGTCATTCAGACAAAGCGTTCGAACTTCCTCTCGTTCCTGACCCGCAAGGACGTCTACAACGAAGACAAGCTGCACGCTGACGAAGACGCGCTGCGCCAGTTCTATTACAATCGCGGTTATGCCGACATGCGCATCGTTTCTTCCGATGCGGCTTTCGACGAATCGACGAACAAGTACACGCTGACCTTCAACATCGAGGAAGGTCCGCGCTACGACTTCGGTGCGGTTACCGTCCAGTCGACCGTTGAAGGCGTCGATGCCCAGCAGCTGCAGGGGCTGGTCAGAACCCACGAAGGTCAGGTCTACAACGCGAAGGAAGTTCAGAAGTCCATCGAAGCGATTTCGGATCAGGTTGCTTCGGCCGGTTATCCCTTTGCGCGCGTTACCCCGCGCGGTAACCGCGACCTGAACAACAACACGATCGGCGTCGAATACCTCGTCGACCAGGGCGAGCGCGCCTATGTCGAGCGTATCGAAATCCGCGGCAACAGCCGCACGCGCGATTACGTTATCCGCCGCGAATTCGATCTCAGCGAAGGCGACGCCTTCAATCAGCAGATGATCACTCGCGCAAAGCGCCGTCTTGAAGCGCTCGGCTACTTCTCCGCAGTCAATATCTCGACCCAGCCGGGCAGTTCTGCTGACCGCGTCGTCATCGTTGTCGACGTGCAGGATCAGTCGACAGGTTCGTTCGGTATCGGCGCCGGTTATGCGGCCGGCGGCGACGGCCTGCTGCTCGAAGCCTCGATCGAAGAAAAGAACTTCCTCGGCCGCGGTCAGTACATCCGCGTTTCGGCCGGTGGCGGTCAGGAAGGCTCGCGCGCTTACGGCATCAACTTCACCGAGCCCTACTTCCTCGGCTATCGTCTTGCCGCCGGTTTCGATGTCAATCACAGCGAGACGTCGAGCAACGACAACTACGATTACGAAGAAACCAGCGGCGTTCTGCGCGTTACTGCGCCGATCACGGAAGATCTGGCGACCACTTTCCGCTACAATTACAAGCAGATGAAGTACGATTCCAGCGGAAGCAATCTAAGCGATTTGTCGGCTACCTATCAAAATCTCGTCGATGAAAGCCCGTGGACTCGCTCTTCCATTTCGCAGACGCTGACTTACAACACGCTGGACGACACCGTCCTGCCGCGTGAGGGTATCTACGCGACCGCAACGCAGGAAATTGCCGGTCTCGGTGGCGACTCGCAGTATTACAAGATCTACGGTAAGGCTCGTTACTACCATCTGCTTGCTGACGATGCCGATATCATCGGTTCGCTCTCGGCATCGGCAGGTTACGTTGTCGGCTTCGGCGATCACCTGAACGTCTTCGACCAGTTCACATTGACCAATTCCGATATTCGCGGCTTTGAAAACAAGGGTATCGGCCCGCGCATCACCAACCCGGACGATCCGCTCGGTGGTACGACCTATTTCACCGCTTCTGCTGAAGCGACATTCCCGATGCCGGGCTTCCCTCGCGACTTCAACCTGCGCGGCGCAGTCTTCGCAGATGCCGGCACGCTGTTCGGCAATGATGTCGAGCTTCTCGGTTCGGATACTGAAGAAGGTGACGGTTCCTCTCTGCGCGCGTCGGTCGGTCTCGGTCTGATCTGGCAGTCGCCCTTCGGCGCCCTCCGCGTCGACTATGCGATCCCGGTCGTGAAGGAAGACTTCGACAAGACTCAACGCTTCAAGTTTGGCATTAACAACCAATTCTGATATCGGCAGTCCGGAACTGTAAATTTCAATTCCGTTCTGGAGTTTTGCCGATGGAGCAAAATACTTTTTTTCTGCCCCATGAAGGCGTGAGACTCGTTGAGTTGGCGCAATTTCTTGGGGCAGAGCTTGGCAATTCCGCTGATGGCGATGTCATCATCCGGTCGGTTTCACCTATTGCCAGGGCGCAGGCCGGGGATATCTGTTATATCCTCTCTCGCCGGAACAGGGACGAGTTCCTGACCTGCGAGGCTTCGGCCGTAATTTGCGACAATGCGCTCTCTGAGCTGGTGCCGCCGCATATCCCTGTGGTGATCTCCTCCAATCCGCATGCCGCCTTCGCGATGGCCGGTGGGTTTCTCTATCCCGCGGCTCTCAAGCCGGTGACGTTTTCGTCCGGCGAGACCGAGATAGCGCCTAGCGCCGTCATCGATCCGACGGCGCGGCTTGAGAAGGGCGTAATCGTCGAGCCGCTGGCGATCATCGGCCCCGGCGCGGAGATCGGCGAGGGCACGCGTATCGGCGCTCACTCGGTCATCGGTCCCAACGTCAAGATCGGCCGCAATGGTTCGATCGCGACGGGCGCGAGCATTCTCTGTGCGCTCATCGGTAACGGCGTCATCATCCATAATGGTGTCCGTATCGGGCAGGATGGATTCGGTTATGCACCAGGCCCGCGCGGCATGATCAAGATCGTGCAGATCGGTCGAGTCATCATCCAGGACAATGTCGAGATCGGCGCCAATACGACCATCGATCGCGGCGCCATGGACGATACCGTCATCGGCGAAGGAACCAAGATCGACAATCAGGTGCAGATCGGCCACAACGTCCGTATCGGTCGCCATTGCGCCATCGTTTCGCAGGTCGGCATGGCCGGCAG
The DNA here is from genome assembly GCF_056400025.1 of Rhizobium sp. 01L419. Taxonomy (NCBI): domain Bacteria; kingdom Pseudomonadati; phylum Pseudomonadota; class Alphaproteobacteria; order Hyphomicrobiales; family Rhizobiaceae; genus Rhizobium; species Rhizobium sp. 01L419. The sequence continues at coordinate 125,023 of NZ_JBFTSM010000019.1, read as the reverse complement.
CACCATCATCGGCGATGGTGTGCAGATCGGTGGACAGGTTGGCCTCAAGGGACATATCACCATTGGCGATGGCGCGCAGATCGCTGCAAAAAGTGGTGTCATGACCGATCTTGCTGCTGGCGGCCGCTATGGCGGAATACCGGCACGTCCGCTAAATGACTACCTGAAATATGCTACACAGCTCTTGGCAAAATCGGGAGCGCGCGGAAAAAAGGGAGGCAAGAATGACTGAAGCTACAGCCGCCACGCTTTCTTCGGCCGACATCATGGAAATCATGAAGCTGCTGCCGCACCGCTATCCATTTTTGATGGTCGACAAGATCGTCAATATCGATGGTGACAACGCCGCCGTGGGCATCAAGAATGTGACGGTCAACGAGCCGCATTTTTCCGGCCACTTCCCTGACGCGCCGATCATGCCGGGCGTTCTGCTGGTCGAAGGCATGGCACAGACCGCGGGTGCGATCTGCGCCAAGAAAGAAGGCCAGACCGGCAACCTCGTCTATTTCATGACGATCGACAACGCCCGTTTCCGCAAGCCGGTCGTGCCGGGCGATCGCGTTGAATTTCACGTGCTTAAAATAAAGCAACGCGGCAATATCTGGAAATTCCATTGCGACGCAAAGGTCGACGGCGCGCTTGTCGCCGAGGCCGATATCGGCGCGATGATCGTACGCAAGGACAACGCATGAGCATGATCGCCGAAAGCGCCAGGATCCATCCGACGGCCGTGGTCGAAGACGGCGCCGCGGTCGGTGAAGGCGTGGTGGTCGGCCCGTTTTGCCATGTTGGCCCCAAGGTCACGCTTCACGACAATGTGGAACTGATCAGCCACGTGGTTGTTCTCGGTCTGACGACCGTCGGCGCCGGTACGCGTATATTTCCTTCTGCCGTTATCGGTGGCGACTCGCAGAGCGCCCGTCACAGCGCCGTCGACACGTCGCTCATCATCGGGCGCAACTGCACCATTCGCGAGGGCGTTACGATGAACACCGGCACCGTCGAACATGGCGGCTCGACTGTCATCGGCGACAACAGTCTCTTCCTGGCCTATTCGCATGTCGCCCATGATTGCCGGGTCGGCGACCATGTCATCATGTCGAATAATGTCATGCTGGCCGGCCATGTTTCCGTCGGCGATCACGCAATCATCAGCGGCGGCGCGGCAGTACATCAGTTTACCCGAGTCGGTAAATTTGCCTTCGTCGGGGGGCTCTCGGCCGTGAGTTACGATGTCATTCCCTACGGCATGCTGAACGGCAATCCCGGCATTCTGAGCGGCCTGAACGTCGTCGGCATGACGCGCGCCGGCGTTGATCGCGCCGTCATTCACACGGTTCGCCGTGCCTACAAGGCGATCTTCGAGGGTGCCGGCTCGATTCGCGAGAATGCTGCCCAGATTCGCGACGAATATGCCGATTGCGAGCAGGTAGTCGAGATCCTCGATTTTATCGCCGCCGAGAGCGATCGCGCGCTGTCTTCGCCGAGCCGGGGACAGAAGGGCTGATCTGTGGTTTCCGCTGGCGACACCGCTGAAGGCCGGCTGGCGATCATTGCCGGTGGCGGCCTTCTGCCGTCCTATGTCGCCGAGGCTGCGCGTTCGGCTGGTGAAAATCCTGTTATCGTGATCCTGAAGGATGAGGGCGACCGTCGCTGGGACGGCTTCGACCACGCCACGATCGGTATCGGTGATTTCGCTGCCCTCGACAGGCTTTTCAAGAAATATCACATCGATCGTGTCGTCATGTCGGGCAGCGTGCGCCGCCGGCCGGAGTGGCGTGAAGTGCGGCCGACGCTGCGCATTCTGACCAAGGTACCCGCCGCCATCCGTACGTTGCTTTCGGGCGGCGACGATACCGTTCTGCAGATGGTGATCAAGCTGATCGAAGGGCGAGGTCTGCGTGTCGTGGGTGCCCATGAGATTGCCCCGGATCTTCTGGCAACCGCAGGTCCTGTTGGTGCTGTTTCGCCCAATGAAGAGGATCGTCGTGATATAGCGCGCGCAGGCAAGGCGGCGGAGGTGCTTGGCAGTCTGGATATCGGGCAGGGTGCGGTCTCGATCGGCGGACGCGTTGTCGCTGTTGAGGGCGTTGAGGGCACGGACAGCATGCTCGACCGCGTGGCGGCCCTGAGATCAGCAGGCCGTATTTCGCCACGCCGGCGCGGAGTGCTGGTCAAGCTTTGCAAGCCACAGCAGGATATCCGCGCTGATCTGCCGGCGATTGGCGTGTCCACCGTGCTCAACGCCAAAGCCGCCGGGCTTGCAGGAGTGGCCATCGAAGCCGGCCGCTCGCTGGTGCTTGATCGCGACGCGCTCATCAAGGCGGCAGACGAGAACGGTCTTTTTGTCTGCGGTATCGACAAAGGCTTGCCTGGATGGGGGCTTGCATGAGCGACAGGCCGTTGAAAATTGCTGTCGTAGCCGGCGAAGTATCTGGCGATCTGCTTGGCGCCGATCTCATCGCGGGTCTCAAGAAAATCTATTCCGGCCCTATCGAACTCGTCGGTGTCGGCGGCGAGGGCTTGCAGGCCGAAGGATTGACGTCGCTCTTCGATTTCTCCGAACTCTCGGTCATGGGCATCACGCAGGTCCTGGCGACGCTGCCGACGCTGTTTTCCCGTATTCGGCAATCAACAGCGGCGATCATTGCGGCAAAGCCCGATATCCTGCTCATCATTGATAGCCCGGATTTCACACACCGCGTCGCCAAGCGCGTGCGTACCGCGCTGCCTGATCTGCCTGTCGTCAACTATGTCTGTCCGAGTGTCTGGGCATGGAAGGAATATCGCGCGCAACGCATGCTCGCCTATGTCGATCATGTGCTAGCGGTGCTTCCTTTCGAGCCGGCGGTGATGCGGCGTCTCAACGGACCTGCGACCACCTATGTAGGCCACCGTCTCGTCGCCGATGCAACACTTCTGGAGACCCGACGCCTGCGTGCTGGCCGGCAGCCCGGTAACGGTGCGATCCTGCTCCTCCCTGGTTCGCGTTCGTCCGAAATCAGGAAGCTTCTGCCTTATTTCGAAGCCGCCGCGAACGAGTTCGTTGCCCGCAATGGTGCGAAGCGCTTCATTCTGCCGACTGTGGCGCACAGGGAAACCCTCGTGCGAGAAATGACAGCAGGCTGGGCGGTAAAGCCTGACATCGTCGTCGGCGCTGAAGCGAAATGGAAAGCCTTCACCGAAGCCGATGCGGCCATGGCGGCGTCCGGCACCGTGATCCTGGAGCTGGCGCTTGCCGATGTCCCCGTCGTTTCCGCCTACAAGGTCGACTGGATCATGCGCATGCTGACATCAGGCATCAAGACCTGGAGCGGCGCACTGCCCAATCTGATCGCCGACTACGCGGTCGTGCCCGAATATCTGAACGACATCGTTCGCGGCGCAAGCCTCGCGCGCTGGATGGAGAGGCTGTCAGCCGACACCTACCAGCTCAAGGCGGTGAAGGAAGGCTACGATCTCATCTGGCAGCGTATGCAGACGGAAAGGCCGCCTGGCGAGCATGCGGCGCAAATATTGCTTGATGTTCTAGCCAACAAAAAACCCGGCCATTCCTGACCGGGTTTTCTTTTGTCTATGAAGTCAGCGCTTAGCGCTTGGAAACCGGCACGTAGTCGCGCTTCGGTTCGCCGATATAGAGCTGGCGCGGACGGCCGATACGCTGTTCCGGATCTTCGATCATTTCGTTCCACTGCGCGATCCAGCCGACGGTGCGGGCGAGAGCGAAGAGCACGGTGAACATGGTCGTGGGGAAGCCCAGGGCCTTTAGCGTGATGCCGGAGTAGAAGTCGATGTTCGGATAGAGCTTCTTCTCGATGAAGTACGAGTCGGTCAGCGCAATGCGCTCCAGTTCCATGGCGACTTCGAGAAGCGGATCGTCCTTGATACCGAGTTCGCCGAGAACTTCATGCGTGGTTTTTTGCATGATCTTGGCGCGCGGGTCATAGTTCTTGTAGACGCGGTGACCAAAGCCCATCAGGCGGAACGGATCGTTCTTGTCCTTGGCGCGGGCGATATATTCCGGAATGCGGTCGACAGTGCCGATTTCCGTCAGCATGTTGAGGGCTGCTTCGTTAGCGCCGCCGTGAGCGGGGCCCCAGAGGCAGGCGATGCCGGCGGCGATGCAGGCGAACGGGTTTGCGCCCGAGGAGCCGGCGAGACGAACCGTCGAGGTCGAAGCATTCTGCTCGTGATCGGCATGCAGGATGAAGATACGGTCCATGGCGCGTGCGAGCACCGGATTGACGACATATTCTTCGCAAGGAACGGCAAAGCACATGCGCAGGAAGTTGGACGCGTAGTCCAGGTCGTTCTTCGGGTAAACGAAGGGCTGGCCGATATGGTACTTGTAGGCCATGGCGGCAAGCGTCGGCATTTTGGCGATCATGCGCAGGCTGGCGACCATGCGCTGGTGAGGATCGGTAATGTCGGTGGAGTCGTGATAAAATGCCGAAAGCGCACCGACGCAGCCACACATGACGGCCATCGGATGTGCGTCGCGGCGGAAGCCGGTGAAGAAGCGGCTCATCTGCTCATGCACCATGGTGTGGTGCGTGACGCGATAGTCGAAATCCTTCTTCTGAGCGGCGGTCGGCAGTTCGCCGTAGAGCAGCAGGTAGCAGGCTTCCAGAAAGTCGCCGTGCTCGGCAAGCTGCTCGATCGGGTAACCGCGATGCAGCAGAACGCCCTCGTCGCCGTCGATATAGGTGATCTTCGATTCACAGGATGCGGTCGACGTAAACCCGGGGTCGTACGTGAAGGAAGCCGTGTTTTTGTAGAGTGCACCGATATCGATCACGTCTGGTCCGACCGTGCCTTTTCGCACGGCGAGGTCGACTGATTTGTCACCGATTTTGATTGTAGCGCTTTGATCCGTCATGCTGATCCTCCGGGGTGGCGGTGGCGCCGCAAAAGCGCCATAAGGGTTAAGCGTCCTAAGCGATAGCTATATGATCGCGAAGCTAATGCCAAGTTACCGTGACGCCATTTTGTGCATCGCGGCATCATCTTTTAGGCAGTGCAGCGATGAGCCTCACGCATATCAGAACACCATGATTTGACTGGATTTTTGCTGCCGCAAATTTTCCTCGTATTTCAATCGATTATTGTTTGCGAGTTTTGATCTGAGGTTGCATTCTGCCGATCTCCGGGGGCGGGTCCAAGCGAATATGACGGGGTTCGATACAGCAGAACGGCATGTGCAATCCATTGATGCAAAGATGGATTTTGCTGATGCCGCACCGCGCGCCATTGTGACGCAACTGGCAAGGACGCAGGCTACGGTTCCGTTTCCGTGGCGGCTGATCGCCGTTGCGAAACGACACATCCGATCGTCTGTCCGCATGGCCGCTGAAGAGGCTGGCTACGGTCGCCTCATTCTTTTTTCGCCGGTCTTCCTTGGTGCAGGTGCCGCGACCTGGTTTCTGGCAGCTTCGGATTTTCCGGCTGTCTCGCTTGGTCTCTGCCTTTTTGTTGCCCTCGGTGCCGTCGTACTTTGCGGGTATCGCCGGACGAAATTGCGGGCGATGCTCTCTGCTCTGCTTCTCTTTGCCGGCGGAATGCTTTCGGCACAGGTTGAAACATGGCGGGCGCAGACCCTGATCCTTGATTCAGCCGTAGCAACAACGGTAACCGGCAGGATCGAGCGCCGCGAAGGCGACGGGCGGGGGCGCTGGCGTTACATTCTTGACGTCACCGGAACCGACGCGCCGCAGATCAAGCGTCCGCCTAAACGCATTACAGTGCTCGTGAGAGGCGCCGCGCAGCCTTTCGAGCTTGGCGACGTCATCGAGGGCAGGGCGCGTCTCACGCCTCCGGCAGGCCCCGCACTTCCCCACCTCAATGATTTTGCTTTCAGTGCCTATTTTGACGGCATTGGCGCCAACGGCTTTTTCTATGGCGCGCCGAAAAAGCTTGCCTTGCAGCCACAGCAAGCGGGCTCGGTCGGTGAGGCGACACTCGAATGGCTCTATCGCCTCAGGAGTGGCATCGGCGATCGCATACGCTCCACCCTGCCGGGCGATACCGGCGCCTTTGCCGCTTCGCTTGTCACCGACGAGAGGCGGGCGATCTCGGATGACACGACGGACGCGCTGCGGCAGTCCGGCCTTGCCCATATCGTCGCGATCTCCGGTCTCAATATGGCGCTTTCCGCCGGCATCTTTTTTGTCGGCCTGCGCGTCGTCCTTAGCCTTTTTCCCGGCATTGCCCAGGCGTGGCCGACCAAGAAAATCGCGGCGGCCGGTGCGCTCGCGGCGGTGACAGCCTACTATCTGATCTCCGGCTTTGCCGTCTCCGCTGAACGTGCCTTCATCATGATGGCCATCATGCTGGTTGCCGTCTTCTTTGACCGGCCATCGATCAGCCTCAGAAACGTGGCGCTATCCGCTCTTGTGATCCTTGCGATCTCGCCATCGGAGGTGCTGGGGCCGAGTTTCCAGATGTCCTTTGCCGCAACACTTGCCCTGGTCGCCGGCTACGATCTCTGGAAAGGCCGGCCGATGTGGGAGAATGTCTTTGCCAACCTGCCGATCATGAAACCCCTCTTCGTGGTCGGCGGTTTCTTTGGTGGCATTTTCCTGACGTCGCTGATTGGTGGCTTCTCTACCGCGCTGTTTTCGATTGAGCATTTCCACCGGCTGACAGCCTACGGCCTGCCGGCAAATCTCGCGGCCATGCCGGTGATTTCCTTCATCGTCATGCCGGCTGGGATGCTGGCGATGCTGCTGATGCCCTTTGGCCTGGACGGCTGGGCATGGCATGTGGCAGGCTTCGGGCTCGATCTGGTGATCACAATCGCAAAGACGGTATCGAGCTGGGGTGGCAATATCGATGTGGGCCGTTTGCCGGGTTGGTACTTCCCGACGGCCGTTTTCGGTTTTCTGCTGCTGACCCTCCTCAGAACTCGACTGCGGCATATCGGAACGGCAATCGTCACTCTCTCCACGCTTGCTGTCGCGGCGCTGCCATCAGAGGCAATGCCCGACATCGCCATTGCCGAAGACGGTAGCCTCGTTGCTGTTGTCGATGGAGAGGCGATAGCTTCGAACCGCGAAAAGCCACCCGCCTTCATCTTCGAACAATGGCAGCGGGCGCTTGCCATCGAAGAGCACAGGAAGCCAGTCACGCTGGAAGCTGCCAATAGGCCCACTGCGCCCGAAGGCAAAAGACTGCAGCTCTCGCGGGATCAACAGAATGAAGCCAGAGAGTCGATGAGACGTGTCGCGATCGGTTCGCCGTCACGGTTCTCGTGCCTGAAAGGTGCCTGGTGCGCCATCATGCTCGGCAATGGAAAGAAACTGACGGTTATCGACAATGCAGCCTATCTGGGCCCTGCCTGCGATACGGCCGATATCGTCGTCACCCCTGTCCGTCTGCGTTTCGACGGCTGCCGATCCGGAGCTATGCTCTTTACTGGCGAAACATTGCGCAAGACAGGCGCGATCGAGCTTCGTTTCACAGATGGCGGAGTTGCGGTTGCCGCTACCTTCGACGCATTGCGACGGCCCTGGATGCGCCACCGTGCCTATGACTGGCGTAGCGACACATTCGCTGATGTTGGCCCGTCACCGGTCAGTGATAGCGACGAATGAGGCCGACGAGCTTGCCCTGGACCTTGACGCGATCCGGCGGGAAAATGCGAGTCTCGTAAGCGGGGTTTGCGGCTTCGAGCGCAATCGATGCGCCCTTGCGGCGGAAGCGCTTGAGCGTCGCTTCCTCTTCATCGACGAGTGCGACGACGATGTCACCCGGATTGGCCGTGCTACCGTTGCGGATGATGACGGTATCGCCATCGAAGATGCCGGCTTCGATCATCGAGTCGCCACGAACTTCGAGCGCATAATGTTCGCCGGAGCCAAGCATATCAGCGGGAACGGTGATGTCATGGGTGTTGTTCTGGATTGCCGAAATCGGCACGCCGGCAGCGATGCGCCCCATGACCGGCACGGAAACCGAATTGCCGTTGTCGGCCGCAGGTGCTGACTTTGCCGCGGCGGGAGGCGCAACAGGTTGCGGCTTGCCGAGGCTGCCTTCGATGACGCTTGGTGAAAAGCCGCGCCTTGGCTGCAGGCTCGAGCTATAGGCTTCCGGCAGCTTGATGACTTCGAGCGCACGCGCCCGGTTCGGAAGCCGGCGAATGAAGCCGCGTTCTTCGAGCGCCGTGATCAGCCGATGAATGCCGGATTTCGAGGCCAGATCCAGGGCGTCCTTCATCTCGTCGAAAGATGGCGGAACGCCGGATTCCTTCATCCTTTCATGAATGAAAAGAAGAAGTTCCTGTTGTTTGCGCGTGAGCATCGGCGTGTGACCCCAGTATTGAAACAAATCCAGAACGGACACTATATGTTCCATATGTGTTCCGCAAGTGGCTAAATTTTCGTAAAATTTCTCTCCATTGTGTTGAGAATTTTATTTTTGTCGGCGCCCGTCCCGTCCGGCCTTGCTTCGTAAGGCTTGTTGAAGCACATCTCCTTGTGATTGCTGGAGAGTAGCTGATGACCCAAGACACGCTTGCGATCGATCATCTCGTTTTGCCGGTTACCGATATCGCCCTTGCACGCGAGAGGTTGGGCAAGCTGGGCTTCACCGTCGCTCCGGACGCGCGCCATCCCTTCGGTACGGAAAATGCCTGCGTTTTCTTCGCCGACAGGAGCTATCTCGAGCCGCTCGGCATCGCCAGTGTCGAGGAGAGCGACAGGACGGCGCGCGACGGCAATGTCTTCACAGCCCGCGATCAGGCCTTTCGTTTTCGATGCGGCAGCGAGGGCCTGTCTGCTATCGCCTTCAGTGCCGCGGATGCAAAGCATGAACATGCTCGATTCGTTAAAGGCGGCATTAGCGCTGGTTCTGTGTTGCAGTTCGAACGTCCCGTGAAAATGCCGGATGGCACGGAGAGCATTGCCGGCTTCCGGCTCGCCTTCGCCGGCGACCTTCGGGCACCGGATTTCTTTCTCTTCGCCGTCGAACGCGTCAATCCGCTCCCTGCTGACCGCAGCGCGCTCGAAGCTCACGTCAACGGCGTAACCGGAATTGCCGAGATAGTTCTAGCCGCGCCCGAGCCTTGGGCCTTCGGCGAATTCGTCCGTGGCGTGGCAAGAGCCGACGCCGCAGATGAGACCGGTTTTGGGGTGAGAGTTCCTCTGGCAAACACAAAGATCAGTCTGATGAACCCGGCGGGTCTGGAGGCCTATTTCGATCTGGCGACGCCGGACACCGATCGCGGCCTGCGTGGGCGGGCGATCCTTTTCCATGCGGGCGATCTTGCCGTGACAGAAGCGCATTTGGCTGCTAACGGGGTGACCTATACACGCAAGGGCAACCGTATTCTGGTGAAGCCCGCGCCCGGCCAGGGCGTGCTCTTCGCCTTCGAGGAAACATCATGAGCTCCAATACCAATTCCCAGGTGACGGTCGGCGAGGGCGCCGGTAAGGTCACCTTCTCCAATACCGGCCGCTTGTCGCTGATCGCCGGCGCCTGTGAAATGGAAAGCCGCGACCATGCGTTCATGGTGGCTGGCACATTGAAGGAACTGTGCGCCAAGCTCGGCATCGGGCTTGTCTACAAGACGTCTTTCGACAAGGCCAATCGCTCTTCGTTGTCGAGCAAACGCGGTGTCGGCCTTGAGAAGGGGCTGGAAGTATTCGCTGATCTCAAGAAGGAACTCGGCATTCCGGTTCTCACCGACATTCACAGCGAAGAACAATGCGCCGAAGTAGCGAAGGTCGTTGATATCCTGCAGATACCGGCCTTCCTGTCTCGCCAGACGGATCTTCTGGTGGCTGCTGCCAAGACGGGCCGCGTCATCAACGTCAAGAAGGGCCAGTTCCTGGCGCCTTGGGATATGAAGAACGTGCTCGGCAAGCTGAATCAGAGTGGCAATCCGAACATTCTGCTGTGCGAGCGCGGCGCTTCTTTCGGCTACAACACGCTGGTCTCCGACATGCGCTCCCTGCCGATCATGGCAGCCACCGGTGCGCCAGTTATCTTCGACGCCACTCATTCGGTCCAGCAGCCGGGCGGGCAGGGGGAAACCTCCGGCGGAGAACGGCAATTCGTGGAGACGCTCGCGCGCGCTGCCGTGGCGGTCGGTGTTGCTGGGGTCTTTATCGAGACTCATCAGGACCCGGATAACGCGCCCTGCGACGGCCCGAACATGGTCTATCTCAAGGATATGCCGCGGCTTCTGGAAAAGCTGCTGGCTTTCGACGCGATCGCTAAAGGCTGACAGTCAAAAGCCTGACATGATCGTAATATAGCGACGAGTGGAACTGCATGCCGAAGGGTGCCGCAAACTGCCATTGTAATTTGCGCACCTTCGATTAAGACGGTTTCAAACGATTTATCCACCCACCGAGCAGGAAAAAACCATGACTGCAATTACCGATATCATCGCCCGCGAGATTCTCGATAGCCGTGGTAACCCCACCGTCGAAGTCGATGTCTATCTCGAAGACGGCAGCATGGGCCGTGCGGCTGTTCCCTCGGGCGCTTCGACTGGCGCGCATGAAGCCGTCGAACTGCGCGACGGTGGCAAGCGCTATCTCGGCAAGGGTGTCGAAAAGGCCGTCGAAGCCGCCAATACCGAGATCTTCGACGCGATCGGCGGCATCGACGCTGAAAACCAGATTCAGATCGACAAGATCATGATCGAGCTCGACGGTACGCCGAACAAGTCACGCCTCGGCGCCAACGCCATCCTCGGCGTTTCGCTTGCTGTTGCCAAGGCTGCCGCGGAGGCTTCCGGCCTGCCGCTCTACCGTTATGTCGGTGGTGCTTCGGCAAGCCTTCTGCCGGTTCCGATGATGAACATCATCAACGGCGGCGCTCATGCCGACAACCCGATCGACTTCCAGGAATTCATGATCCTGCCGGTTGGCGCAGATTCGATCCGTGAAGCCGTCCGTATGGGCTCGGAAGTCTTCCATACGCTGCGCAAGGAACTCGCTGCCCAGGGGCACAACACCAATGTCGGCGACGAAGGTGGTTTTGCACCGGGCCTGAAGAGCGCTCCGGAAGCCCTCGACTTCATCATGAAGTCGGTTGAGAAAGCCGGCTACAAGCCGGGTGAGGACATCTATCTCGGCCTCGATTGCGCCTCGACGGAGTTCTTCAAGGACGGCAGGTATGTGATGGAAGGCGAAGGCCGCACGCTCGAACCGGGCGCAATGGCCGAATACCTCGCCGAACTCGTCGGCAAGTACCCGATCATTTCCGTCGAAGACGGCATGGCAGAAGACGATTGGGAAGGCTGGAAGACGCTGACCGATCTTGTCGGCAAGAAGTGCCAGCTTGTCGGCGATGACCTGTTCGTCACCAACTCGGCTCGTCTGCGTGACGGTATCCGCATGGGCGTTGCCAACTCGATCCTCGTCAAGGTCAACCAGATCGGCTCCCTGACGGAAACGCTCGACGCCGTCAACACCGCGCACAAGGCAGCCTACACCGCCGTCATGTCGCATCGCTCGGGCGAGACGGAAGACTCCACGATCGCCGATCTCGCAGTTGCCACCAACTGCGGCCAGATCAAGACCGGCTCTCTGTCGCGCTCGGATCGTCTTGCCAAGTACAATCAGCTTATCCGCATTGAAGAAGGCCTCGGCCCTCAGGCTGAGTATGCCGGCCGTTCCATCATTCGCGGCTAATACGATCTTATGAATCAGGCATTTGGAACCCGCGCCTTGGCGCGGGTTTTTTGTTGCGTCAACTCTGAGTCAATGAACGGTTAATCTCTGCGCGGTAAATTGAAGGGATTGGTAATGCGTTACAGAGCATGCGTGTATGTGGACAAAGCATCATAAGAAGAGAAAGACCGGTCGCTTCGTCATTCCGGCCATGGCGGTCGCCTTCCTCTCCTATTTCGGCTATCATTGCATCCATGGTGATTATGGTCTGCGTGCGACGGAGGCGTTCGAGCGCCAACGTATCGCGCGCGAGAAGGAATTGGCTGTGCTGAAGACCAGGCGCGAGCATCTCGAAGCGCACGTTGCACTTCTTAGCGACGGCTCGCTGGACAAGGATATGCTCGACGAAAAGGCGCGGTATCAGCTCAATATGTCGCGCGCAGACGAGATTGTAATTTACAATCACTACCGCAATTAACCGAATTTGGGTTAATCTAGAATTCTCGTTCTTTATCAGTAATTTACCTGCGAATATGAGCCATGCAATTATGGCATTGCTGTGGTCATTTTTCTTCCCTATGGTACGCGCCACCTGAGAACCGATAAACCCATAGGGAGGGTTGAATGGCGTTGCGCAAAACCGCGACCGTTTCCAGCCGCAAAAACAGTGCGAAATCCGCAGGCAAGATATCGAACGGCGGTCCTATCGCCGATTTCGATCGGGACGAGGAGCTCAAGGCATATCGCGAGATGCTGCTTATCCGTCGTTTCGAGGAAAAGGCGGGCCAGCTTTACGGCATGGGCTTCATTGGTGGTTTCTGTCACCTTTACATCGGCCAGGAAGCTGTCGTCGTCGGCATGCAGATGGCCCAGAAGGAAGGTGATCAGGTTATCACCGCCTATCGCGACCACGGCCATATGCTGGCTACCGGCATGGAAGCGCGCGGCGTCATGGCTGAACTGACCGGGCGTCGCAACGGCTATTCCCACGGGAAGGGCGGCTCCATGCATATGTTCTCCAAGGAGAAGCATTTCTACGGCGGCCATGGCATCGTCGGTGCCCAGGTTTCGCTTGGAACAGGCCTTGCCTTTGCAAACCGCTACCGTGGCAATGACAGCGTATCCATCGCCTATTTCGGTGATGGCGCGGCCAACCAGGGCCAGGTTTACGAGAGCTTCAACATGGCTGCTCTCTGGAAGCTGCCGATCATCTATATCGTCGAAAACAACCGTTACGCCATGGGCACCTCGACGGCGCGCGCTACCGCGCAGTCGAACTATTCGCTGCGCGGTTCCGGCTTCGGCATCCCTGGCATCCAGGTCGACGGCATGGATGTTCGTGCCGTCAAGGCTGCTGCCGATGAGGCGCTCGAACATTGCCGCTCCGGCAAGGGGCCGATCATCCTGGAAATGCTGACATATCGCTATCGCGGCCACTCCATGTCGGACCCGGCGAAGTACCGCACCAAGGAAGAAGTGCAGAAGATGCGCTCCGAGCAGGACCCGATCGAGCAGGTCCGTCTGCGTGTCATGGAAAAGGGCTGGGCGACTGAAGACGATCTGAAAGCGATCGACAAGGAAGTCCGCGACATCGTCGCCGATAGTGCCGATTTCGCCCAGGCTGATCCGGAGCCGGATGCGTCCGAGCTCTACACCGACATTCTGCTCTAATCGGGGAGGGAACCCATGCCTATAGATATTCTCATGCCCGCCCTCTCTCCGACGATGGAAGAAGGCACGCTGTCCAAGTGGCTCAAGAACGAAGGTGACAAGGTCACTTCCGGTGACGTAATTGCCGAAATCGAAACCGACAAGGCGACGATGGAAGTAGAAGCCGTCGACGAAGGCGTCATCGGCAAGCTGCTGGTTCCGGCCGGCACCGAAAACGTCAAGGTAAACGCCAAGATCGCCATCCTTCTGCAGGACGGCGAATCGGCCGACGCGATTTCCGCTGCTCCCGCCGCCGTTCAGCAGGCTCCGGCCGCTGCTCCGCAGGTTGCACAGGAAGAGAAGCCGACGAACAGTGCTTCTGCTGCCGCTCCCGTCCCAGCCGAGCCCAAGGCTTTCGTGCCGAACGACCCGGAAATCCCGGCTGGCACCGAAATGGTGTCGATGACGGTGCGCGAAGCGCTCCGCGACGCCATGGCCGAAGAAATGCGCGCCGATGAAAACGTCTTCGTCATGGGCGAAGAAGTTGCCGAATACCAGGGCGCCTACAAGGTCACTCAGGGTCTTCTGCAGGAATTCGGCGCACGCCGCGTCATCGACACACCGATTACCGAACACGGCTTTGCCGGTGTCGGCGTCGGTGCCGCCATGTCAGGCCTGAAGCCTATCGTCGAGTTCATGACCTTCAACTTCGCCATGCAGGCGATCGACCAGATCATCAACTCCGCTGCCAAGACGCTTTATATGTCCGGCGGACAGATGGGCGCTCCGATCGTCTTCCGTGGCCCGAACGGCGCCGCCGCCCGCGTCGGCGCCCAGCACAGCCAGGATTATGCGGCCTGGTACAGCGCGATCCCGGGCCTCAAGGTCGTCATGCCTTACACTGCATCCGACGCCAAGGGTCTGCTGAAGGCCGCTATCCGCGATCCGAACCCGGTCGTCTTCCTCGAAAACGAAATTCTCTACGGCCAGCACTTCGAAGTGCCGAAGCTCGATAATTTCGTTCTGCCGATCGGCAAGGCTCGCATCCATCGTCCGGGCAAGGATGTAACCGTCGTCTCCTTCGGTATCGGCATGACCTATGCCACGAAGGCTGTCGCGGAACTTGAAAAGATCGGCATCGACGTCGAACTGATTGACCTGCGCACGCTTCGTCCGATGGATCTTCCGACGGTCATCGAATCCGTCAAGAAGACCGGCCGTCTGGTCACCGTCGAAGAGGGCTATCCGCAGAACTCCGTCGGCACGGAAATCGCCACCCGCGTCATGCAGCAGGCCTTCGATTACCTCGATGCGCCGATCCTGACGATTGCCGGCAAGGACGTTCCGATGCCTTACGCCGCCAACCTCGAGAAGCTCGCGCTTCCGAATGTCGGCGAAGTGGTCGATGCGGTGAAAGCCGTTTGCTACAAATAAGGGGAGGGCCTTTCGATGCCGATCAATATCACGATGCCCGCCCTCTCTCCGACCATGGAAGAAGGCAATCTTGCCAAGTGGCTGGTCAAGGAAGGCGATAAGGTCAAGTCCGGCGATGTGATCGCCGAGATCGAAACCGACAAGGCGACGATGGAAGTCGAAGCCGTCGACGAAGGCACGGTTGCCAAGATCGTCGTTGCGGCCGGTACCGAAGGCGTGAAGGTCAATGCCCTGATCGCCGTTCTGGCCGGCGAGGGCGAGGATGTCGCCGCTGCCGCAAGCGGCGCTGGCTCCGCCGCCCCGGCTCCGAAGACCGAAGCTGCCCCGGCACAAGCTGAGGCGCCGAAGGCTGCTCCCGCGCCCGCACAGGCGGCTCCCGCCTCGGCACCGGCTGCGGTCTCCTCTGGCGGCGCGCGTGCGTTCTCTTCGCCGCTTGCTCGTCGTCTGGCCAAGGAAGCCGGTATCGATATTTCCGCCGTTGCCGGCACTGGTCCGCATGGCCGCGTCGTCAAGAGCGATATCGAAGCTGCCGCTGCCGGCGGTGCTGCCAAGGCCGCTCCGGCCGCTGCTGCCCCGCAGGCTGCTGCACCGGCTCCGGCCGCTGCCGCCCCGAAGGGGGCTTCGGACGAGGCCGTGCTCAAGCTCTTCGAGCAGGGTTCCTACGAGCTTGTGCCGCATGACGGCATGCGCAAGACGATCGCCCGTCGCCTCGTCGAATCCAAGCAGACCGTTCCGCACTTCTACGTTTCGGTCGATTGCGAACTCGATGCGCTGATGGCGCTGCGTGCCCAGTTGAACGACGCCGCACCCCGCAAGGACAGCGCTCCGGCTTACAAGCTGTCGGTCAACGACATGGTCATCAAGGCCCTGGCTCTGGCGCTTCGCGATGTTCCGGATGCCAACGTCTCCTGGACCGAGAGTGCCATGGTCAAGCACAAACATGCCGATGTCGGCGTGGCTGTCTCGATCCCCGGCGGCCTGATCACGCCGATCGTCCGCAAGGCCGAGGAGAAGACGCTGTCGACCATCTCCAACGAGATGCGTGATCTCGGTAAGCGTGCGAAGGACCGCAAGCTGAAGCCCGAGGAATATCAGGGCGGCACGACCTCGGTTTCGAACATGGGCATGATGGGCGTGAAGAATTTCGCAGCCGTCATCAACCCACCGCATGCGACGATCCTCGCAGTCGGCGCGGGCGAGCAGCGTGTCATCGTCAAAAACGGTGAGATGGCGATTGCAACGGTCATGACCGTGACGCTCTCGACCGACCATCGCTGCGTCGATGGCGCTCTCGGCGCCGCGCTGCTGCAGGCTTTCAAGGGCTACATCGAAAATCCGATGGGCATGCTGGTCTGAGCAGACGCGGGAGGCGGACATGACGAAGACTGTTCTTTGCTATGGTGACTCGCTGACCTGGGGCTATGACGCCGACACGATCGGCCGTCATGCCTATGAGAACCGCTGGCCGAGCGTGCTTCAGGCAACGCTCGGAAGCGGAGCTCGCGTCATTGCGGAAGGCCTGAACGGCCGCACTACCGCCTTCGACGACCATCTTGCCGATTGCGATCGCAACGGCGCACGCATTCTGCCGACCGTCCTGCAGACACATGCGCCGCTCGATCTTGTCATCCTGCTGCTCGGCACCAACGACATGAAGCCGGTGGTTGCCGGCTCGGCCTTTGCAGCATGCCAGGGCATTGGTCGTCTGGTGCGGCTGATCCGCAGTCATGCCTGGCCCTTTGAATTCGACGGGCCAGAGATCCTGATCGTGGCGCCGCCGGCGATCTGCGCGACGGGTAATGTGCCCTTCGCCGCCTCGTTCCCTGGAGGCATCGAGGAATCGGCGAAGCTTCCGACGCTTTTCCGCGACCTTGCCGATGAACTCGGCTGCGGCTTCTTCGACGGCAATTCCGTCGCCAGGACCACGCCGATCGACGGCATTCACCTCGATGCGGAGAATACCCGCGCGCTCGGTCGAGGTCTGGAGTCTATCGTGCGGATGATGCTGGGTCTCTGACGATGGCCGCCTTTCTCGCCCTCCGGGAAGCCTCCCGCCGGGATGCTTCGGAGCTGGCGATCCTGGCGGATATCGCCTCGCATGGCTTCGCCTCCTGGCTCTGGTTTGCCGATGTCGCCAGCGGCATGAGCGATACGCCGCTGGAGCGGGGCCGGTTGAAGATGAGCGACGAGGCGCTCGGCGGCTGGAAGAACGCCGTCATCGGCGAGGCCTATGACGAGATCGCCGGAATGGCGATCGGCTATGAAGTGGATGAAGGCATACGCGATCTCGAAGCACGACATCCGGCCATAGAGCCGATGCTGGCGATGCAGAGATCGGTGATCGGACACTGGTTCATTGGCAGTCTCGCGGTCTATCGCCATATGCGCGGTATCGGCATCGGCAAGAGGCTGCTGGAAGATCAGCTCGCAAGGGCAGCTGGGCTACCGGCCAGCCTGATCACAGCTGATAATAACGAAGCGGCTCTGTCGCTTTACGGAAGAAATGGGTTTTCCGAAGCGGCGCGCATGAATGCCGTGCCGCTCTTCGACAACAGCAAGAAGCACGCATGGGTTCTCATGACCCGAGCGGGAGCGTAACAAAGGCAGGAAAGCAATGGCTCAATCCTACGACGTCATCGTCATCGGTTCCGGTCCCGGCGGTTATATCGCCGCCATCCGCGCCGCGCAGCTCGGCCTCAAGGTCGCTTGCGTCGAGCGCGAGCATCTCGCCGGCATCTGCTCCAATTGGGGCTGCATTCCGACCAAGGCGCTGCTGCGCTCGGCTGACGTCCTGCATACCGCCCAGCACGGCAAGGATTACGGCCTGGTGCTGGAAGGCACGATCAAGCCAGATATCAAGGCGATCGTCACCCGCTCGCGCGGCATCGCACACCGCATGAACAACGGCGTCGGCTTCCTGTTCAAGAAGAACAAGGTCGATGTCATCTGGGGTGAGGCAAAGATCACCAAGCCCGGCGAAATTCTCGTTTCCAAGACGACGAAGAAGCCGATGGAGCCGATGGGTCCGGTGCCGAAGAACGCGCTGGGCGAGGGCACCTACACCGCCAAACACATTATTGTCGCGACCGGTGCCCGTCCACGTGCGCTGCCGGGCATCGAGCCGGATGGCAAGCTCATCTGGACCTATTTCGAAGCGATGAAGGCTGACGAACTTCCGAAGTCTCTGCTCGTCATGGGCTCGGGCGCAATCGGCATCGAATTCGCAAGCTTCTACCGCACCATGGGCGTCGACGTCACCGTTGTCGAAATCATGAGCCAGGTCATGCCGGTCGAGGATGCGGAAATCTCTGCGCTCGCCAAGAAGCAGTTCGAGCGTCAGGGTATGAAGATCCACCTCGAGGCCAAGGTCGCCAAGGTGGAGAAGGGTGCCAACTCGATCACCGCCACCATCGAAAAGAAGGACGGCACGACCGAGACGATCACCGCGGACCGCATGATTTCGGCCGTCGGCGTGCAGGCCAATGTCGAAGGCATCGGCCTTGAGGCTGTCGGCGTCAAGATCGACCGCGGCTTCATCGTCATCGACGGCTACGGCAAGACCAACGTGCCTGGCATCTACGCAATCGGTGACGTCGCTGGTGCGCCGCTTCTGGCCCACAAGGCGGAGCATGAAGGCGTCGTCTGCGTCGAGAAGATTGCCGGCCTTCCGAACGTTCATCCGATGGACAGGCTGAAAATCCCTGGCTGCACCTATTGCAACCCGCAGGTCGCCTCCGTCGGTCTCACCGAAGCCAGGGCCAAGGAGCAGGGCCGCGATATCCGCGTCGGTCGCTTCCCCTTCAGCGCCAACGGCAAGGCCGTCGCACTCGGCGAAGACCAGGGCCTCGTCAAGACGATTTTCGACAAGAAGACCGGTGAACTGCTCGGTGCCCATATGGTTGGCGCCGAAGTCACCGAACTCATCCAGGGCTTCGTCGTCGCCATGAACCTGGAGACGACGGAAGAAGAACTGATGCATACGATCTTCCCGCATCCGACCATTTCGGAGACGATGAAGGAAAGCGTGCTCGATGCTTACGGCCGCGTTTTGAACGCTTGATAATTTCCTCGTGCGCCCTCTATCCCGGCGTGGCGTAACGCTATCGCCCGAGATGGAAAATCCATTCCCTCCCGGGGTGGAAAAAACGAAAGGAAATCATCATGTCTATGAGCACGCAGTCGCTTCTCATCTTTCTGCTGATCGGTCTGGTCGCGGGCTTCCTTGCGAGCCTGGTCGTCGGCGGGGGTGGGTTGATACGGTGCCTCCTGAGCGGCATCATCGGCGCGTTCGTGGGCGGGTTTCTGTTCAATGCTCTGGGGATTTCGCTGGGCATTGAAAATGCATTGGTGGTTCAGATCATCCACGCCACTGTCGGCGCCATCGTTGTGGTGCTGATCGCAAGGGCGATAGCGTAGGGCATTAAGAAATATGGAAGGCATCGGCTGGATTTCGGCAATCATCGTCGGCGGACTTGCGGGCTGGCTCGCAGGAAAGCTGATGGAAGCGCGCTACGGCATTTTGCTGAACATCGTGCTCGGCATTGTCGGCTCGGTCGTCGCCACCGCCATCCTGGCGCAGTTCCATATCGAGGTAGCCGGCGGAAGGTTCGGCTACTTCGTGACGGGCTTCATCGGCGCCTGCCTGCTGATATTCTTCGCGCGGCTGGTTCGAAGATAGGGCGCGAAGACAAGGCGCATCACCGGCGAGATCGAAAGATTTGAATTACGGCGTGATGCGCAATATGACAATCCGGGCCGCATGGAGCGGCGGAAAGTTGAACTGACATGGTCACCATTCTCGACACGATCAATCCTGACGTAAAGCGTGTGCGGCATCCGGAAAAGGCGCATCGCCCGGATACGGAAGTCCTGCGCAAGCCGGAATGGATCCGCGTGAAGGCGCCGACCTCGAAAGGTTACGCCGAAACCCGCTCGATCGTGAAGGAAAACAAGCTCGTCACCGTCTGCGAAGAAGCGGGCTGCCCGAATATCGGCGAATGCTGGGACAAGAAGCACGCCACCTTCATGATCATGGGCGAGATCTGTACGCGCGCCTGCGCCTTCTGCAACGTCGCGACCGGCAAGCCGAACGCACTCGACATGGCGGAGCCGGAAAACGTCGCCAAAGCCGTCAAGCAGATGGGCCTGAGCCACGTCGTCATCACCTCTGTCGATCGTGACGATCTGGAAGACGGCGGCGCCGAGCATTTCGAAAAGGTGATCTGGGCAATCCGCGCCGCTTCACCGCTGACGACGATCGAGATCCTGACACCCGACTTCCTGAAGAAGCCCGGTGCCCTGGAGCGCGTCGTCGCCGCCAAGCCAGACGTCTTCAACCACAACATGGAAACGGTGCCCGGCAACTACCTGACAGTCCGGCCCGGCGCCCGCTACTTCCACTCCATCCGCCTGCTGCAGCGCGTGAAGGAACTCGATCCGACGATGTTCACCAAGTCAGGCATCATGGTCGGGCTCGGTGAGGAGCGCAATGAAGTGCTCCAGCTCATGGACGACCTGCGCACTGCTGATGTCGACTTCCTGACGATCGGCCAGTATCTGCAGCCGACCCGCAAGCATCATGCGGTCATGAGCTTCGTCACGCCGGAGGAATTCAAGTCCTATGAGACCGTCGCCTATACCAAGGGCTTCCTGATGGTTGCCTCCAGCCCCCTGACCCGCTCTTCGCACCATGCTGGCGATGACTTCGCCCGGCTGAGGGCTGCCCGCGAGAAGAAGCTGCTGGTGGCAGTGGAGTAAGAGCCTACCCCTTGTTTTTGATGGGACCGCGGCGCTTTTCGCCGCGGTTTTTCTTTGTGCGATTGACTGTCATCACCAGTTCACGCGAAGCAGTTAGCAAGCACGCCGTTCTTCGCGGTCGAGCCTGCGTGCGAAGGCGATCCTGTCTAAAGCGAGTTTGCCATGCATCAAGTGACGACGTCGCCTGAACCCATTCGTGCGGTCTCTATTGCCGAGGCTACAGCCATCATTCCCCGTGCCGAACGCATCCTGATTTTTGGTTGCTCCGGCACTGGTAAGTCGACACTTGCCCAGGCGCTCGCAAGCCGTTTAAGGCTGACTTACGTGTCCATGGACCGCGACATCTTCTGGCTGCCCGGTTGGAAGTTGCGACCACGCGAAGAATCCGTTCAACGGATCCGCGACGCCGTGGCAGGTGAACGCTGGATCATGGACGGCAACAGCCCGAGCACATTGCCAATCCGACTGGCGCGCGCCGATATGGCTCTGGCGGCGGCCGCCGCGCAGCGTTGCCGTGCGCGGCGTGCTCGGTCGTTGGTGGAAATATCGCGGCCAGACCCGACCGGAAATGGCGCCAGGCTGCCCTGAGCAGATCGATCTGCAATTCCTGCAATACATCTGGACGTTCGAAAAGCGAGAGGCGCCGCAATTCGAGGCGATGCTGGCAAGCCACGGCCGTGGCATCCCGGTTCTGACGCTCGAGTCCTTCAGGGAGAGCGACGAACTGCTTTCCCTGCTGCCTGCTTAAACGGGTAAGAAGGTACTCGCAATGGAACGGCAAACCGACGATGCAATCCACTATGTGGACGATGCCTTTGGCGCCGGGCATATCCGCAATGCAAGGCGCATCATGGTCATCGGCTGTTCGGGTGGCGGCAAGTCGACGCTTGCACAGAAGCTGGCGCACAGTTTCGACCTGACTTATTTCTCGATCGACCGCGATATTCTCTGGCTGCCGGGTTGGGTGGAGCGCAGCAGGGAGGAGCAGCGTGAGCGGATCGTCGAAAGGATTGCCGGCGAGCGCTGGATCATGGATGGCACCAATCCCTCCACGTTCGATATCCGCCTGCCGCGCACCGATATCGTCATCTGGGTCCGGATGCCGCGCCTGCTGTGCGTCTGGGGAGTCGTGACCCGCTGGCTGAAGCACATCGGCCGCACACGCCCGGAAATGGCACCCGGCTGCATCGAGAAGGTCGATTGGCAGTTTCTGGAATTCATCTGGACTTTCGAGAAGAAGTTCTCGCCGCGCGTGACATCAGCGATTGCTGCCCACGGACCGCATGTGCCCGTTTTGCAGGTGAAATCCCGCCGCCAAATGCGGGCGCTTCTTGATCTTCTCGGTGTGCCGGCTTAACTGCGCTTCATGCCGCAATTCGAAACGCATCGCCCTGTGCCGCACACGCCCGACCAAATGTTCGACCTCGTCGCAGATGTCGAGCGCTATCCGCAATTCCTGCCGCTCTGCGAAGCCCTCTCGGTGAAGAACCGCAAGGAGCGTGACGGCAAGGAGCTGCTGATCGCCGACATGACGGTCGGCTACAAGGCGATCCGCGAAACGTTCACGACCCAGGTCCTGCTCAACAGGCCCGAGCGCGTCATCGACGTCAAATATATCGACGGTCCATTCCGCTACCTCGACAACCGCTGGCGGTTCGTCGAGGCCGATGGAGGCGGCTGTACGGTCGATTTCTTCATCGACTATGAGTTCAAGAGCCGCATTCTCGGCGCGCTCATGGGGTCAATGTTCGACAGGGCCTTCCGCATGTTCACGGACGCCTTCGAAAAACGGGCGGCGACGATCTACAGCTGACCAGGAAAGGCTTTAACTCAGCGATCGAAGAAATGGTCGAAAATCTGCGTCGCGGGATAGGCGTAGGAGCCACGGTCGGTGAAGCTGTAGCGATAGAGGCAGCCTCTGAGCGCCGCATTGTAAATCAGACTGGTGGTATCAGGCGATCCGCGATAGCCCAGCGCTTCCGGCTGGCAGCGGCGGAGCGCATGGTCGTATTTGCGCAGCAGAACGGGGTCGGAATCCACCCGCACGCCACCATAAACCTGATAGTTGGATGGTGCTTCAGCCGCCGAAACGCAGGCGAGGCTCAAGACGACACCGATGCATGCCAAGTATCTCATTTGACCGTTCCTTCAAAATCGGCTCTTGCCTACACGCGGCAGAAACCGAAATTCCTGCCTTTTGTTCCTTCACTCAATATCACGCAATTTCAATAACCATTTGAAGTGCAGTCCGGATTGTTGCCAGGCGGATTTCCGTGCGGCCAATGTCGCCGTAAAGCATCTTACGATGGACGAGCTTACCCGAACGTGATTTCGCCGCAAGATGTACCAACCCGACAGGCTTTTCCGGCGATCCGCCGCCGGGGCCGGCAATGCCTGTCACGGCTACCGCCAGCTCGGCGCGCGAGCGGAAGAGGGCGCCATGCACCATCTGCAGCGCCGTCTCCTCAGAAACCGCGCCGAAGTCGCTGAGCGTTTTGTCCTGCACACCGAGCATCTGCATCTTGGCAATGTTGGTATAGGTCACGAAACCACGGTCGATGACGGCCGACGATCCGGAGATTTCCGTGAGCGCACCGGCAATCAGGCCGCCGGTGCAGGATTCCGCCGTCGAGACCATCAGGCCGGCATGCGTGAAATCGCGGATGATGCTTTCCGCCATCGCAGTGATGTCAGCAGGAAACAGGCTCATCGCTTTCTGCCTCCATAGACGACGGTCGCGGTTGCGATCGCCGCGATACCTTCGCGGCGGCCGACGAAACCGATCGTCTCATTGGTGGTGGCTTTCACCGAGCAGCGCTCGATGTCGATGCCGAGGAATTCGGAGAGATTGGCGCGCATGACCTCGCGATGCGGCCCGACCTTCGGCGCTTCGGCAATCAGTGAGACATCCGCATTGGTAATGGTGCCGCCGTGATCGCGCACGATCTTTGCTGCATGTTCGATGAAGATGCGGGAGGCCGCACCCTTCCATTGCGGATCGGACGGCGGGAAATGATCGCCGATATCGCCGGCACCGCAAGTGGCCAGCAGCGCATCCGTCAGCGCATGCAACGCGACGTCGGCATCCGAATGGCCCTTGAGCTTCTGGTCATGCGGAATGAAAACGCCGCAGAGCGTCACGCCATCGCCGGGCTCGAGTTGATGCACGTCATAGCCGTTACCGGTGCGCACATCGGGAACACGCTCACCCGACAGCTTGTCGTCGGCCATGGCTATATCGCTCCGGACTGTCAGCTTGACGTTGGTAGGTGCGCCTTCGATGACGGTCACGGGGATATCGAGCCACTCGGCGATCGACGCATCGTCGGTGAAATCCGTCCTGCCGCTGGCGGCGGCCCTCTCATGCGCGTCGAGGATGGTGGCAAAGTCGAAGGATTGCGGCGTCTGAGCCGCATAGAGCTGGTCGCGCGGGATGGTCTTGACCACGATCCCATCGCTTCCTGCCTGCTTCAGCGTGTCGGCGACCGGCGTTGCCGGAAGGACTGCGGGCGCGCCCGCCGAAAGCGTATCGGCGATCCGGTCGAGAAGCTGGTGATCGAAGAAGGGGCGCACCGCATCATGGATCAGCACATGGCTGACGCCCTTGTCCTTGAGGTGCCGCAGGCCGGCCAGCACGGATTGCTGCCTTGTGGAACCGCCATGAACCGTCTCGATCGGCGTTGCGGAGATGATGTGCCGGAACGCTCTTGCAAAGAGTGCTTCGTCATCGGGGTGGATGACGACGACGATGTGCGTCGCTGATTCCCATGTCATAAAGTTTTCAAGCGTATGAACGATAACCGGCTTGCCGCCGACCATCCGGTACTGCTTGGGGCCTTCCTCTGACGATCCGGCGCGTTCGCCGCGGCCCGCCGCAACGACGACAATTCCAGCCGATATCGGTTGCTTAGTATGCATTTGCAGCATAAATCCCTGAAATACGCGGAATGGATGTCAGTTGCTCTATCGTCTTGCTCGGACCTTTTCCAGCATTTGCCCAAAAAATATCAATTCGGTCTCGACCCTCTTGGCAAGCCGCATAACTATGGCTAAAAATAATGCAGTTACATGGTGTGCCTGAAAGATAATCATTTGATTTCCAAGGATCTCGCAGCGCCTTTCCGAATCGGACCCGTGTCCGTGCGGAACCGCGTTGTGCTTGCGCCCATGTCGGGTGTCACGGACATGCCATTCCGCGAGCTGGCCTGGCGTTATGGCGCGGGCCTCGTCGTCACCGAAATGGTGGCAAGCCGGGAACTGGTGAACGATACCGCCGAATCCTGGTCGCGCCTGCGGGCTGCCGGCTTTCGTCCGCACGTGGTTCAGCTCGCCGGCCGCGAGGCACACTGGATGGCTGAAGCTGCCAAGATCGCGGCCGATCACGGCGCCGATATCATCGACATCAACATGGGCTGCCCGGCCAAGAAGGTCATTGGCGGCTATTCCGGTTCGGCGCTGATGCGTGATCCCGATCACGCGCTCGAGCTCATCGAGGCGACAGTCAAGGCAGTCGATATCCCCGTGACGCTGAAGATGCGCCTCGGCTGGGACGAGAACTCCATCAACGCCCCTCACATCGCCAGGCGCGCCGAAGAGGCGGGCATCCAGCTCATCACCATCCACGGCCGTACCCGCATGCAGTTCTATGAGGGCAGGGCGGATTGGGATGCGATCCGGCCCGTACGCGATGTCATTTCCGTGCCGTTGATTGCCAATGGTGATGTCGAGACGTCTGAAGATGCGCAGGAGATTCTGCGCCGCTCCGGCGCCGATGCCGTCATGATCGGCCGAGGCTCCCAGGGCAGGCCTTGGCACGCCGGCGTTCTTGCCGGCGCTTCGGAACCATCGCGCGAGGAGATCGCCGCAATTGCCGTCGAGCACTATCGCATGATGCTGGAATTCTATGGCGAGGCCGTTGCCGTCAGGCATGCCCGCAAACATCTCGGCTGGTATCTGCAGCGCTTTGTGCCGGATCTGTCCAGCGAACAAAAGGCTGCGATCATGACATCGCGCGATCCTGACGATGTCATCGCCCGCTTCGGCGATGCGATGGCCGCAGATGCATTTGAACGGCGGGAGGCGGCATGAGCACAGACGTCACACCTTCATCCGAGAATGCGGTCAATGCTGTCGCCATGGCAGTGCTGAACGCGATCCAGAATCCGGTCGTCATGGTGGATGAGGGCGGCTTCATGGTCTTTGCGAACTGGGAGGCCGAGGCCTTCTTCGGCGCCAGTGCTGCTCATCTTTCCCGCTATCGCATCTCGACTTTCATTCCCTTCGGCAGCCCGCTTCTGGCGCTCATCGATCAGGTGCGCGAACGCAAGGCGCCGGTCAACGAATACCGGGTGGACCTGAGCTCGCCCCGCCTCGGTCAGGACAAGCTGGTCGATCTCTATGTGGCCCCTGTCGTGACCGAGCCGGGTTCGGTGGTCATCGTCTTCCAGGAACGGTCGATGGCAGACAAGATCGACAGGCAGCTGACGCATCGTGCTGCTGCGCGTTCGGTCACGGGTCTCGCCTCCATGCTCGCGCATGAGATCAAGAACCCGCTCTCCGGCATTCGTGGCGCCGCCCAGCTTCTCGAACAGTCCGTCATCGATGACGACCGCGCGCTGACCCGACTGATCTGCGACGAGACGGACCGTATCGTCTCGCTTGTCGATCGCATGGAAGTGTTTTCCGACGAACGGCCGGTCGACCGCGTGCCCGTCAACATCCATTCCGTCCTCGACCATGTGAAGGCCGTTGCCAAGGCAGGCTTTGCTCGCAATATCCGCGTGACCGAGAACTACGACCCCTCGCTGCCGGCCGTTTACGCCAATCGCGATCAGCTCGTTCAGATCTTCCTCAATCTCGTGAAGAATGCCGCCGAGGCCGTCGGCGATCGCCAGGATGGCGAGATCATCCTGACGACGGCCTATCGTCCCGGCATCCGGCTGTCTGTCGCCGGCACGCGCGAGAAAATCTCGCTGCCGCTGGAATTCTGCGTCATCGACAATGGTCCCGGCGTGCCGACGGACCTGCTGCCGCATCTTTTCGACCCCTTCATCACCACCAAGACGAATGGCAGCGGTCTCGGCCTTGCCCTTGTCGCCAAGATCATCGGCGATCATGGCGGCATCATCGAATGCGACAGTCAGAACAACCGCACGATTTTTCGCGTCCTCATGCCGGCCTCCAAGGATGCCTCGCTTGATGATGCCGGTATTGCAAGCTCGACAGGACCCAATAGATGACAGCTACGATCCTCGTTGCAGATGACGATGCGGCCATCCGCACGGTGCTCAATCAGGCCTTGAGCCGCGCCGGTTATGATGTGCGCATTACCTCCAATGCCGCAACGCTGTGGCGCTGGGTGTCGGCCGGCGAGGGCGATCTCGTCGTGACCGACGTGGTCATGCCTGATGAAAACGCCTTCGATCTTCTGCCCCGCATCAAGAAGGCGCGGCCGGACCTTCCGGTTCTCGTCATGAGCGCGCAGAACACCTTTATGACGGCGATCAAGGCATCGGAAAAAGGCGCCTATGACTATCTGCCGAAGCCTTTCGACCTAACCGAACTGATCGGCATTATCAGCCGGGCGCTCGCCGAACCGAAGAGAAAACCCGCCAAGCTCGACGACGACACACAGGATGGCATGCCGCTCGTCGGCCGTTCGGCGGCGATGCAGGAAATCTACCGCGTTCTCGCTCGTCTCATGCTGACGGACCTGACGCTGATGATCACCGGCGAATCCGGCACCGGCAAGGAATTGGTCGCCCGCGCGCTGCATGACTACGGCAAGCGCCGCAACGGCCCTTTCGTCGCCATCAACATGGCGGCCATCCCGCGCGATCTTATCGAATCCGAGCTTTTCGGCCACGAGAAGGGCGCCTTCACCGGCGCGCAGACCCGCTCTACCGGCCGTTTCGAACAGGCGGAAGGCGGCACGCTGTTCCTCGATGAAATCGGCGACATGCCGATGGATGCTCAGACACGCCTTCTGCGCGTGCTGCAGCAGGGCGAATATACGACTGTCGGTGGCCGCACGCCGATCCGCACCGATGTGCGCATCGTCGCGGCGACCAACAAGGATCTGAAGCAGGCGATCAACCAGGGCCTCTTCCGTGAGGATCTCTATTATCGCCTCAACGTCGTGCCGCTCCGCCTGCCGCCGCTGCGCGACCGCGCGGAAGATATCCCCGACCTCGTCCGCCATTTCGTCCAGCAGGCTGAAAAGGAGGGTCTCGGCTCCAAGCGTTTCGATCAGGAGGCGCTGGAACTGATGAAGGCCTATGCCTGGCCGGGCAACGTGCGCGAGCTGGAAAACCTCATCCGCCGCCTGATGGCGCTTTATCCACAGGATGTCATCACCCGCGAAATCATCGATGCCGAGCTTCGCTCCGATGTTCCAGACAGCCCGATCGAGAAGGGGCCGATCCGCAGCGGCACGATGACGATCGCCCAGGCGGTCGAAGAAAACATGCGCACGTATTTCGCGAGCTTCGGCGAGAACCTGCCGCCGCCCGGCCTGTATGACCGCGTACTGACGGAAATGGAATATCCGTTAATACTTGCGGCATTGACGGCTACACGTGGCAACCAGATCAAGGCTGCCGATTTGCTGGGTCTGAACCGTAATACGCTGCGCAAAAAGATCCGCGAACTCGGCGTTTCCGTCTACAGAAGCTCGCGTACGGCTTGACCTTCGACCTTGACATTGTGGCAAAGTGCGTTGCATTTTCGCCACAATGCGTTGCTTAAAGGTCACGCATAGGGTTTGGACATTCGCCCACGATCGAGTCGTTTGAACGCCGGTTTTTCGCAAACCGGCGGCTTTCGGTTTCTATCGAATGCGGCAATCGAAGAGAGGCTGGATGAACGAGGAAGGGGTGTCGGCGGAAACGGCGAACGAGGCGGTGACAATGGTGACCGACCGTCGTGCCCTGTTTGCCGTGCCCGGCCTGGTGCTTGCCGGCGGCGCGCTTGTCTGCGCGACCGTAACGCTCTTCGTGCTGCTCGGCGTGACGCCGATCGCCCCGACCTCGCACGTCGTCATCGGCTCCGTCGTCATCAATTCTTTCTTCGTGCTCGGGCTTATCGCGCTAATCGGCCGCGAGTTTGCGCGGCTTTTCAAGGCCCGTACACGCGGCCGCGCCGCCGCACGCCTGCATATCCGTATCGTCGTGCTCTTCTCGATCGTCGCAATCACGCCGGCGATCCTTGTTGCGATCTTTGCCAGTATCACGCTGAACGCAGGCCTCGACCGCTGGTTTGCACTCCGAACCCAGGCGATCGTCAGTTCGTCCCGCAACATCGGCCAGGCCTACATGCTGGAAAACGCCAGCTATCTGCAGGGCCAGACGGTTTCGATGGCAAATGATCTCGAGCGTAACCGCGCACTCTACAGCCTGGACAAGACTGGCTTCGGCGAGTTGATGACCCGTCAGGCAAGGGGCCGCGGTCTTCTCGGCGCCTTCCTTGTCGAGCGTGACGGCTCGGTGATCGTCCAGGCCGATATCACCACAGAAAAGCCGCTGCCCGCCATCCCGCAGGATGCACTGGAGAAGGCGGCCGCCGGCCAGCCGACGCTCATTCCGCCTGGCGTAACGAACCTTGTTGGCGCGATCATCCGGCTTGAGACGATACCCGGAACCTTCCTCTATACGGTGCGCGCGGTCGACCCCAAGGTCATGAATGCCATGCGCATGATGGAGGAGAACGCCACCGAATACCGATCCATGGAGGCTGGCCGCGTTTCGCTGCAGATCGCCTTTGCGGTTCTCTATATCGGTTTTGCGCTGATCGTGCTGCTTGCGGCGATCTGGACCGCAATTGCCGTGGCCGATCGTATCGTGCGACCGATTCGCCTGCTGATTACCGCTGCCGACAGCGTCGCATCCGGCAATATGGATATCGTCGTACCCGTTCATGCGGTCGATGGCGACGTCGCCAGTCTTTCGCGCACCTTCAACAAGATGATCTCGGAAATCCGCACGCAGCGCGACGAGATCCTTGAGGCGAAGGACGAGGTAGATGACCGCCGCCGCTTCATCGAGGCCGTTCTGTCGGGTGTCACCGCGGCTGTCATCGGTGTCGAGCAGGACCGGCGCGTCACCATCGTCAACAGTTCGGCCGAAACGCTGATGGCACTGCACGCTGACGAGATGCTTGGAAGGCAGCTGTCGGAAGTCGCGCCTGAAGTGGATCAGGTGCTGACGGAGGCGGCCTCACGCCACCGTGGCGATTTCCGCAAGCAAATCGCGCTGGTGCGTAGCGGCACGGTGCGCACGCTGAGCGTCCAGGTGACCCGCGAGGAAGTGCGCGATTTGAGCGAATCCTATGTCATCACGCTGGATGACATCACCGATCTCGTCATTGCTCAGCGCTCCACCGCCTGGGGCGATGTCGCCCGCCGAATCGCTCACGAGATCAAGAATCCGCTGACGCCGATCCAACTGTCGGCCGAGCGTATCCAGCGTCGCTACGGCAAGCAGATCGACGAGAATGATCGCGCCGTCTTCGACCAGTGCACGGATACGATCATCCGCCAGGTAGGCGATATCGGTCGCATGGTCGACGAGTTCTCCGCATTTGCCCGCATGCCGAAGCCGACGAAGGAGCCGAGCGATCTGCGCTCCATCCTCCACGACGCGATTTTCCTGCGGGAGATGGGCAACAACCATATCGCCTTCCTGCAGGACCTCGGCGAGGAGCGGCTGGAGGGCATGTTCGACAGCCGCATGCTGGGGCAGGCCTTCGGCAATCTCATCAAGAACGCCGTGGAAGCGATCGAGGCCGTGCCGAGCGAGGAGCGTGAAGAGCGCAAGATACTCGTGCGCACCTCCCTGGACGAGGCGCGCGACCGCTTTACGGTCGATATCATCGACAATGGCCGCGGCCTGCCGGTCGAGAACCGCCACAGCATTCTGGAACCCTATATGACGATGCGCGAGAAGGGCACCGGCCTCGGCCTCGCCATCGTCAAGAAGATCATCGAGGAACATGGCGGGCAGCTCGAACTGCATGATGCGCCCGCAGATTTCGACCAGGGAAGAGGAGCCATGATCCGCGTGCATTTGCCACGCCGGGATGTGGCCACAGCCTTGGCAGCCAATGACAAGGAAAGCGTTTATGGCCTCTGATATTCTCGTCGTCGACGATGAGCATGACATTCGTGAGATCGTCGCCGGTATCCTGTCGGACGAGGGCCACGAAACCCGCATGGCCCATGACAGCGATAGCGCGCTCGCAGCGATTTCAGATCGCGTGCCGCGTCTCGTCTTCCTCGATATCTGGATGCAGGGCAGCAAGCTCGACGGCCTCTCGCTGCTGGACGAGATCAGGACGCGCCATCCCGAGCTTCCGGTGGTAATGATCTCCGGCCACGGCAATATCGAGACGGCTGTCTCTGCCATCAAGCGCGGGGCCTTCGACTTCATCGAAAAGCCGTTCAAGGCCGACCGCCTGATTCTGATTGCCGAGCGCGCGCTGGAAAATTCCAAGTTGAAGCGCGAGAACATCGAGCTGAAGCGCCGCGCCGGCGATGCGCTTGAGTTGATCGGCACGTCGGTCGCCGTTTCGCAGCTGCGCCAGACGATCGAAAAGGTCTCGCCCACCAACAGCCGCATCATGATCCTCGGCGCATCCGGTTCCGGCAAGGAGCTGGTGGCACGGATGATCCATAAGAAGTCGGCCCGCGCCAACGGTCCCTTCGTCGCCATCAACGCCGCCAACATCACGCCGGACCGCATGGAAGTGGCGCTGTTCGGCACAGAGGGCGCACCGGGGCAGGCGCGCAAGATCGGCGCGCTGGAAGAGGCCCATCGCGGCATCCTCTATCTCGACGAAGTTGGCGAAATGCCGCGCGAGACGCAGAACAAGATCCTGCGCGTGCTGGTCGACCAGCAGTTCGAGCGTGTCGGCGGCTCCAAGCGCGTGAAGGTCGATGTGCGTATCATCTCCTCGACCGCCTACAATCTGGAAAGCCGCATTGCCGAAGGCTGGTTCCGCGAGGATCTCTATCATCGCCTTGCCGTGGTGCCGGTGCGCGTCCCGCAGCTTGCCGAGCGCCGTGAGGACATTCCGTTCCTTGTCGACCAGCTCATGCGCCAGATTTCCGAACAGGCAGGCATCCGGCCGCGCCGCATCGGCGATGACGCCATGGCCGTGCTGCAGGCCCACGACTGGCCGGGCAATATCCGCCAGCTCCGCAACAATATCGAGCGGCTGATGATTCTTGCCCGTACCGACGGTCCGGATGCGCCGATCACGGCGGATATGCTGCCGACCGATCTCGGCGACATGCTGCCGAAGGTTTCGGCCAAGAACGATTATCACATCATGACGCTGCCGCTGCGCGAAGCCCGCGAGATGTTCGAGAAGGATTACCTGATCGCCCAGATCAACCGCTTCGGCGGCAACATCTCCCGCACGGCCGAATTCGTGGGCATGGAGCGCTCGGCGCTGCACCGCAAGCTGAAGTCGCTCGGCGTCTGACTTTTTTCCGGCGCGGCTCATGTGGCGCAGGCTCCTACCTTTTGCCCCCCAAGCAGGTTTTCAATGCCAAGAATCGCCTATGTGAATGGACGCTACGTGCCGCATTCCGACGCCGCGGTGCATATAGAGGACAGAGGCTATCAGTTCGCTGATGGCGTCTATGAAGTCTGCGAAGTCCGTCACGGCCTGATTGTCGACCTTACCCGGCATCTGAACCGGCTCGACCGTTCGCTGGGGGAACTGCGCATCGCCTGGCCGATGAGCCGTGCGGCGTTGACCCAGGTGATTCGCGAGACGCTGCGCCGCAACCATGTCCACAACGGCCTTTTCTACTTGCAGGTAACGCGCGGCGTTGCCCGCCGCGACCATGTCTTTCCCGCCGAAGGGACGCCGCCATCCATCGTCATCACTGCCAAGAGCACGGATCTGTCTGTTATCGCGAAAAAGAATACGACCGGCATCAAGGCGATTACCATTCCCGACAACCGATGGGACCGGGTCGACATCAAGACGGTCGGACTGCTGTCGAACGCTCTCGCGCGCCAGCAAGCGAAGGAAGCCGGCGCTCAGGAAGCAATCTATATCGACGCGGACGGCATGGTGAAAGAGGGGGCCGCGACCAACGTCTGGATCGTCGATGCCGACGGTACACTGGTAACGCGACCTGCCGAACATGGCATCCTGCGCGGCATCACCCGCACGACTCTGATCGACGTCGCAGCCAAATTGGGGGTTGATATCGTCGAGCGGAAATTCTCCGTTTCGGAGATGATGGCCGCCCGTGAGGTTTTCATCACCGCGGCTACAAGCATTTGTTTTCCAGTGGTTTCCATTGACGGACAGGCGATTGCGAATGGTCATCCGGGAAGCCTCTCGCAGAATATTCGGGAAGCCTTTTTCGACGTTGCGGAAAAGATTACGATTTGATACCAAGATTTGCTGGGCAGGTGGAATGAGGGTGCCACCTGCCTTGCTGGTGAGGTTGATTGATATTCTACCGGCTTGATCAGGCCGGCAATAAAGAAAGAAGCGGCGCGATGGCGGAACGTTCTCAGAATCTGCAGGACTTATTTCTCAATACTGTACGCAAGCAAAAGATTTCCCTGACAATCTTTCTGATTAACGGCGTGAAACTCACGGGTGTTGTCACCTCTTTTGACAATTTCTGTGTTCTTCTTCGCCGTGACGGCCATTCGCAGCTCGTGTATAAACACGCGATCTCGACCATCATGCCTGGTCAGCCAATGCAGATGTTCGAGAGCGAAGAAGCAGCGTCCTAACCAAGGCCAGCCGTCATTTCGACACGCGATACAAAGAACGATTCCATCATCCCTGAGGCAGCCAAGCACAGGGATGACATGCGCGCGACCGTCGTCGTGCCGGTGCTGAAGTCGCGTTCGCGCGGCGGTCAGACTGAGTCGGCTTCGACCCGCACCCCCGAAAGTCGGCTTGATGAGGCGACCGGTCTGGCCCAGGCGATTGATCTTGATGTCGTGAACGCCTCCGTTGTCTCGGTCAACGATCCGCGCCCGGCAACGCTGCTCGGCACGGGCAAGATCGAGGAAATCAAGAACAAGCTCGATGAGAGCGATTCCGGCCTCGTCATCGTCGACCATCCGCTGACCCCTGTGCAGCAGCGCAATCTCGAAAAGGAATGGAACGCCAAGGTCATCGACCGGACGGGCCTGATCCTGGAAATCTTCGGCCGCCGCGCCTCTACCAAGGAAGGCACGCTGCAGGTCGATCTCGCGCACTTGAACTACCAGAAGGGCAGGCTGGTTCGAAGCTGGACCCACCTTGAGCGTCAGCGCGGCGGCGGCGGCTTCATGGGTGGTCCGGGTGAAACCCAGATCGAAGCCGACCGGCGCATGCTGCAGGACCGTATCATCAAGCTCGAGCGCGAACTGGAGCAGGTGGTGCGTACCCGCCAGCTGCATCGCGCCAAGCGCCGAAAGGTGCCGCATCCGATCGTGGCGCTCGTCGGTTACACCAACGCCGGCAAATCGACACTGTTCAATCGCATCACCGGGGCAGGGGTTCTGGCCGAAGATATGCTCTTCGCGACGCTCGACCCGACGTTGCGCCGGATGAAGCTGCCGCATGGCCGCACCGTCATCCTCTCCGATACCGTCGGCTTCATCTCCGACCTGCCGACCCATCTGGTCGCGGCCTTCCGCGCGACGCTGGAAGAGGTGCTGGAAGCCGACCTCGTTTTGCATGTCCGCGACATGTCTGACGTGGACAATCAGGCCCAGAGCGCCGACGTGCTACGCATCCTCAACGATCTCGGTATCGACGAGGCAGAGGGCGAGCGTCGCATTCTCGAAGTCTGGAACAAGATCGACCGGCTCGAGCCCGAAGCCCATGACGCGATGGTGCAGAAGTCCTCTGGCATGAAGAACGTCATCGCTGTTTCCGCCATCAGCGGTGAGGGCGTGGACAGGCTGATGGATGAAATCAGCCGTCGTTTATCCGGCGTCATGACGGAAACGACTGTCACGCTGCCGGTCGACAAGCTGGCGCTGCTGCCCTGGCTTTACGACCATGCCATCGTCGATAGCCGCGAAGACAATGACGATGGCTCGGTGACACTGGAACTGCGTCTGTCTGAGACGGAAGCCGCCGAGCTTGAGCGCCGCGTCGGGCATGGCCCCAAGCCTGCAAAGGAAGACTGGGACCGGTAACGCACCGATTGTTCAGTGCTTCACTCCGCCCCAGCCACCACAGCCCGTTCGATCGCCTTGGCTGCCTGCCAGATCTCTTCCATGCGCTCCAGGCTGGCTGCCTCCAGCGTCTCGCCTTCTGCATCAAGAACATGTTCGATGTGATTGAATCGACGCCGGAACTTCGTATTCGTGCCGCGCAGCGCCTGTTCCGGATCGGCCTTCACATGCCGGCCGATATTGACGACGGCGAAGATCAAGTCGCCAAGTTCGTCGCTGACCTTTGATTTGTCACCCTCGCGCAACGCAACGCGCAGTTCGTCGACCTCTTCCGCGATCTTGTCGAGGATCGGCTCGGGTGCTGACCAGTCGAAACCGACCTTGGCCGCTCGTTCCTGAAGTTTCAGCGCTTCCGTCAGTGCGGGAAAGCTCCGTTGCACTGAACCCAGGAAACCGGCCTTGAAGTCCTCGGTCATGCCGTGCCGTGCGCGACGCTCGGCACGTTCGCGTTTTTCGGCCTGCTTGATGTCGTCCCACTGCCTCTTCACGGCGTCAGGCGTATCCGCGTCCGAGCGGGCAAAGACATGCGGGTGGCGACGGATCATCTTGCGGGTAATGGCTTCCACCACATCGCCGAAGGAAAACTCGCCTTCTTCTTCGGCCATGCGCGCATGAAAGACCACCTGCAGCAGCAGGTCGCCGAGTTCGTCGCAGAGATCGTCCATATCCTTGCGCTCGATCGCATCGGCAACCTCATAGGCCTCCTCGATCGTATAGGGCTTGATGCTCTCGAAATTCTGCTCGATGTCCCACGGGCAGCCCGTTTCGGGATCGCGAAGTGCCGCCATGATCTCGATCAGGCGCGAAATATCTTTCGAAGGTTCCATGGTCTCTCAGCTCAGCGGAATGTCGTTGGCGCTCTTGGTGGCCTGATAGGTGTCGGAGAGGGCGGCGTAGCGCGATCTGATCCGCGCTGTCTGCGCCCTGAGTTCAGCCTTCAGCGGAGCATCCTCGGTCTCGACGAGATCGGCGATTGAGAAGCTCTTCCAGAAGGCATTCTGCCGTCTGTAGCCGCCAGGCTCGAGCCCGAAGACTTCCTTCAGAATCTTCAGATCGTGCGGGATGGCAAAGCTGTCGCGCGAATCTTCGTGGCTGAAAAAATAATAGAAATTGTCGAAACCTGCCCAGGTGATCGCCGACATGCACATGGTGCAGGGTTCGTGCGTGGAGAGAAAGATCAGGTCTTTCGTCGCCGGCTTGTCGTTGAGCTCGTAAAAGCGTTTCAGCGTGTGCACTTCGCCGTGCCAGAGCGGGTTTTCGAGCTCGTTATTGGTTTCGGCAACGATAAGCGACAGATCGGATTTACGCAGGATCGCCGCGCCAAACACCTTGTTGCCGGAGGCGACGCCGAGCTCCGTCATCGGCAGGACATTGTCCTCCATGACCTGCAGAAGGCGGGAGGCGATTGTCTTTTCCGGCATGAAAATCTCCTGTTTCAGCTATCTTATCGCCCCGCGGAATGAAGCGGAATGCATAAGTCCAGCACTCGGGACTTTGCCACAGGCTTTATCGCTTCATCCGTTGGCATCGGGCAAAAAGCTGCAATAACGGCTCAAGATATGTGCTTTTTGCGCCGCACGGGTCAGTTTTCTCAAATCATTGATCAACCGGGTAAAAGAATACGCGACTGGCCGGCCTTTGGAATTCTGTTTCTTCAATCGGCTGTCCGAAGAATGCATATTCTGGCAACTTCGAAGTGGATTGAGAATGCCTCCCAGGACTGAACAGCTTTCGGTATTTCCCGCCTTCTTTCGCGTGGAAGGTCGGACTGCGACCGTTTTTGGCAATGGCGATGAAGCGTTCGCCAAGGTCCGCCTGCTCTTGAACACGCAGGCACGCATTATCGCGCATGCCGATCGCCCGGAAGCCGATTACCACGCTTTTCTGATTGCCAACCGCATCGAGACTGTCCGCGAAGCTTTTGCGCCCGAACAGGTCGAGGGTGCCGTACTGGTGTTTGCTGCAACCGGTGACGCGGAACGGGATCGCCGTATCGTTGACGCAGCCCGTGCCGCGAAGATCCCGGCCAATGCCGTCGACCAGCCCGACTATTGCGATTTCTACACGCCCGCTCTCGTCAATCGTGCGCCTGTTGCCGTTGCGATCGGTACCGAAGGGGCAGGGCCGGTGCTGGCGCAGATGATCCGCGCCCAGATCGATCAGCTCCTGTCGCCCTCGCTCGGCCGACTCGCCGCTCTGGCGACCAGCTATCGCAAGGCCGTCGAACACGTCGTTCCGCGTGGCGTTTCCCGCCGCATCTTCTGGCGCCGTTTCTTCTCCGGCCCGGTTGCCGATGCTGTCGCTAACGGTAACCTGCCACAGGCGCGCCGCGCCGCCAATGGCCTGTTGCGCTCGCTGGATCGCGTTGAAGGCCGCGTCTGGCTGGTCGGCGCCGGTCCCGGTGCCGAAGATCTCCTGACCTTGCGCGCCCAACGCGTGATGATGGAAGCCGATGTCATCGTCTATGACGCGCTCGTGCCGCAGGTAATCGTCGATATGGGCCGCCGCGATGCCGAGCGTCTCTCGGTCGGCAAGCGCAAGGGCTGCCATTCGAAGTCTCAGGAAGAGATCAACGACCTCTTGGTAGATCTCGGCCGCCAGGGAAAACGCGTCGTGCGCCTGAAGAGCGGCGATCCGCTGGTCTATGGCCGGGCAGGGGAAGAGATGGCAGCGCTGCGCGCCGCAGGCATCTCCTATGAGATCGTGCCCGGCATCACCTCCGCCTTTGCCGCGGCTGCCGATTTCGAGTTGCCGCTGACGCTGCGCGGTGTTGCCTCGTCGCTGGTCTTCACGACCGGACATGATCTGACGGGTGACGTTCTGCCAGACTGGGCGAGCCTTGCGGTCTCGGGTGCCACGATCGCCGTCTATATGGGCCGCACGGTCGCAGCCTCCGTCGCAGACCGCCTGATGCAGGCCGGTATTCCCTCGGAAACCACGGTCGCCGTGATCGAGAATGCCAGCAGGGCTGACCGCCGACTTTTGCATGGAATCCTACGCGATCTTCCTGATCTGCAGCATCGTGATGAGTTGACCGGGCCGGTTATGGTCATTATCGGCGATGCGGTCGCAGGCGCCAATTTCGAACTGTCCGAACCGCTGGTGCGCGAGCGTATCAGGTTCGGTGAACTTGTAAGGAGCTGACATGGTAGACAAGGTTCTGACCGCCAACCGCCTGACCGACGGCATTGCCGTCTGGCTGAACGCCAATGGCGAATGGGTGACCTCGTTGCAGGAGGCCCTCGTCGCCCGCCATGCCGAAGCCGTCGCCGCACTCGAGGAGATCGGCAAGAAATCCTATGCCGACAACAAGGTCGTTGACGTTGCTGTCGTCGACGTTCAGGAAACCAACGGTCAGCTCTGGCCGTTGCGCCTGCGCGAGCGCATCCGCGCTCAGGGCCCGACCATGGAATATGCGCCTGGCTACAAGCCGGCCGATCCCGAATTCATTGCAGTCTGAGGAAGACGATGTACCGTTACGACGAATTTGACCACGCCTTTGTCGCCGAGCGCGTCGAGCAGTTTCGCGACCAGGTCCAGCGCCGCCTTTCCGGCGAACTGGCCGAGGACGCATTCAAGCCGCTGCGCCTGATGAACGGCGTCTACCTGCAGCTTCACGCCTATATGCTGCGCATCGCCATTCCCTACGGCACGCTGAGCTCGCGCCAGGTACGCATGCTCGCCCATATCGCCCGTACCTATGACCGCGGCTACGGCCACTTCACCACACGCCAGAACCTGCAGTTCAACTGGCCGAAACTGTCAGATATTCCCGATGCGCTTGCCGACCTTGCGAGCGTTGAGATGCACGCGTTGCAGACCTCGGGCAACTGCATCCGAAACGTAACTGCCGATCACTTCGCCGGCGCCGCCGCCGACGAGGTTGCCGATCCACGCCCCTACGCCGAAATTCTGCGTCAATGGTCGTCGGTCCATCCGGAATTCTCCTTCCTGCCGCGCAAGTTCAAGATTGCCGTCACCGGTGCCGAGCGCGACCGCGCCGCAATCCAGGTCCACGATATCGGTCTGCATCTGAAAAAGAACGACAAGGGCGAGATCGGCTTTGCCGTCTATGTTGGTGGTGGTCAGGGCCGCACGCCGATGATCGCCAAGCTGATCCGAGATTTCCTGCCCGAGGAAGACCTGCTTTCTTACACCACCGCCATCGTGCGCGTGTACAATCTGCATGGCCGCCGTGATAACAAGTACAAGGCGCGTATCAAGATCCTCGTGCACGAGACCGGCGCCGAAGAGCTTGCCCGCCAGGTCGAGGCTGAATTTGCACAGCTGAAGGATTCCGAGCTGAAGCTGCCGGAACAGGACGTACAGGCGATTGCCGCCTACTTCGCGCCGCCAGCCCTGCCGGAACGTGCCGAGGGCTGGGAAAACCTCGCCCGCTGGAAGAAGGCAGATCCGG
The DNA here is from genome assembly GCF_056400025.1 of Rhizobium sp. 01L419. Lineage (NCBI taxonomy): Bacteria > Pseudomonadati > Pseudomonadota > Alphaproteobacteria > Hyphomicrobiales > Rhizobiaceae > Rhizobium > Rhizobium sp. 01L419. The sequence continues at coordinate 85,940 of NZ_JBFTSM010000019.1, read as the reverse complement.
ATTTTGCGCGCTGGGTCCAGCAGAACGTCCAGCCGCACAAGAACCCCGATTACGGCATGGTGACGATCTCGCTGAAGCCGATCGGCGGCATTCCGGGCGACGCCTCTGATTCCCAGATGGATGCCATCGCCGATATCGCCGAGGAATACGCCTTCGACGAAATCCGCGTCAGCCATGAACAGAACCTTATCCTGCCGCATGTCGCGCTTGCCGATCTCGAGGCCGTCTATCGCGGTCTCGTCGCGATCAATCTGGCCGAAGCCAATGCCGGCCTGATTACCGATATCATCGCCTGTCCGGGGCTGGACTATTGCGCGCTCGCCAATGCGCGCTCCATTCCGCTCGCCCAGGAAATCTCCCGCCGTTTCGGCGATGCGGCGCGTCAGGCTGAGATCGGCGAGCTGAAGATCAAGATCTCCGGCTGCATCAATGCCTGTGGCCATCACCATGTCGGCCATATCGGTCTTCTGGGTGTGGAAAAGAAGGGTGCAGAACTCTACCAGATCACGCTTGGCGGCTCCGGCGACGAACACACCTCGATTGGTGAAATCATCGGCCGCGGCTTCGAGCCGGATAAGGTGACGGATGCGATCGAGACGATCGTCGAGACCTATCTGCGCCTGCGCCTTGATGCGTCCGAAATCTTCCTCGCAGCCTATCGTCGCGTTGGTCCGCAGCCTTTCAAGGAAGCGCTCTACGGCTCGGCGGCGGAAGCGGCATAAGGAGAGGGTGATGACGAAGATTTGGAGAGAGACCGGTTTTGTCGAAAACGATCCCTGGGTGATCGAGACCGACGAGGTGAAGGCATCTGGCGATCAGAAGCCGCTTTTGACACTCGATGAACTGATCGCTAGAGCCGACGAAAGCAATGATGTCGGCTTCGGCGTGCTGATCAAGCCGGCGGACGATGTCCTGAAGCTGGAGCCATATCTCTATCGTCTGGAGATCGTGGCTGTGGCATTCCCGGCCTTCAACGATGGCCGTGCCTTCAGCCATGCTTCGCTGCTGCGCCAGCGTCTCGGCTTTACCAACGAACTGCGTGCAGTCGGCGACGTGCTGATCGACCAAGTGCCGCTGATGCTGCGCGTCGGCATCGACAGTTTCGCCGTCACCAACGAGACGGCGATCCGCCGCCTGTCGGAAAAGCGCTTGCCGTCCATTCCGCATCATTATCAGCCGGCGGTGCGTGACGCCGAAGCCGGCAAGGGCTATAGTTGGCGCCGTCAGGCAAAGCCGGCCGCTTGAGGCTGCTGGTTCTGCCGTCTTTTTGATGACGGAACGATAGCATGAGCAAATTCGAAGTGGCGGTGATCGGCGGCGGTCTCGCTGGCATGATCGCCGCAGTCGCCATGGCGCGCGGCGGTCGCAACGTGGCGCTGGTCGCCCCTCCATCCCCCAAGGAAGATCGCCGCACCACGGCCCTGATGGACCAGTCGATTCGCTTTCTGGATCGGCTGACACTTTGGGAAAAACTGCGCCCGGCAGCCGCACCGCTCACCAGCATGCGCATCATCGACGGCACCAACCGTCTGCTGCGTGCGCCGACCACGACCTTCCGCTCCGCCGAAGTCGGGCTGGGTGCCTTTGGCTACAATTTCCCGAACAAGGCGCTGATGAATGTGCTCGAGGCTGCCGTCGCCGCCGAAGGCAACATCACCCGTTTCACCGCCATGGCTGAAACGATCGGGATCATGCCGGAGGCCGTGTCGATCACGCTCGCCGGCGGCGAAGAGATCAGTGCCGATTTTGCTATCGGTGCCGACGGCCGCAAATCCAAGCTGCGGGAGACTGCCGGTATCGACGTGCGCACTTGGTCCTATCCGCAATCGGCCATGGTGCTGAATTTCGCGCACACGCTGCCGCACCAGAATATCTCCACAGAGTTCCACACGGAGCATGGCCCATTCACGCAGGTGCCGCTGCCGGGCAATCGCTCCAGCCTCGTCTGGGTGCAGAATCCTTCCGATGCAGCAGCCCGCATCGAGCTTTCGCTCACTGAGCTCGGCAATGTCGTGGAAGAGCGTATGCAGTCCCTGCTTGGCGAGGTCAGTGTGGAGGAGGGCGTCCAGATCTGGCCGCTGTCTGGCATGATGGCGCATCGCTTCGGCAAGGGCCGCATCGCGCTGATCGGCGAGGCCGCCCACGTCTTCCCGCCGATTGGTGCACAGGGCCTCAATCTCAGCCTCCGCGATATCATGGCGCTGACCGATCTTCTGTGCTCGCGGGCGGAATTACCTGTTGCCGCCGATGCCGGCACCAGCTTCGACCGCAAGCGCCGCGCCGATATCATGACGCGCACCGCAAGTGTCGATCTGCTGAACCGCTCGCTGTTGTCCGATTTTCTTCCCGTTCAGATGCTGCGCGCCGCAGGCCTGCATGTCTTGTCGGCGATTCCGCCGTTACGCAACATCGTCATGCGCGAAGGCATCGAGCCGGGCCGCGGCTTCCGCGATATTCCGGACGCGATCAAGGAACGCTTAAAGCGGAAGAAAGCCTGATCTATCGTAGCCAGCAGAGAGCGGGACCGTCGTATCTGGCCCCGTTCACACGGGGCTCGTGTTCGAACCCCGCGTGCGCGGAACGCGGAGATCGTTGCTGCCGGATTTGCCTATAGCCGTTAAACTGAAGTTCGGCCGCCGGATGTGGCATTGCTGGCGGAGGAGAGGAAATCATCCTCCGCGCTTGGAATCTTTCCATTGGGCGTGAGATCGTCGACGGCTTTGGGCAGGTCGTTGGCAAGACGGCCCAGGATTTCTTCACGGGACAACCCTGTTTTCGCCGCGAGCTCATTCAGCACATCCGGGCCCAAAGCCTCCTCTAGCTGGCCGCCATCGATGTTGGCGTTGGGGCCAGGCTTGACCCATGACTCGGCCTYGTCGCCGTGCCCGTTTTGCTGAAAAGTTTTGAGCAGATCGCCCAAGCCGCCACTGAGGATTCCGCCCGTCGTAAGGCCGCCCAAAAGATCGCCGAAACCACCCGAACCGCCGAACACGCCTCCGGCATTGCCAGCCTGCTCGCCTCCTGCACCAGTGCGCTGCGGATTCTGAATTCCTCGCAGCAGTTCGCCAATCTTGTCTCGGTTCTGATATCCCGCGATTGCAAGCACACCAAGAAGCGCCTTCAACGGTCCGCTCATCATGTCGGTTCTCCTCGTAGGGTCGTGGACACAGCAACCCTCAACTTTCGGAAAGCCTAATTGTTCCGCCGGGATCAGCCCTTACCGGGCGGCATCCGTTTTTTTACGGGAAATGGATCGAGAGCCCACCGCTTCAAAACGTTGGCCGTAATTATTGAGCATCCATCAAGCTTGAGATTGGCTCCAGGCGAACGATGACTAGCGGACGCTTCCGGTAACCGATTCGTTGTCCGGCGCGACGGCCAGATTATAGGCCGAAAAGCCGGCCTGTAGGACGACAACCCACATCGCCATGGAAACGCCAACTGCAAAAATAAGATTCTTCAAGCGGCGAGACATCGACAACTCCAATCCGTGTTGTCGAGTTAGTCGCATAGATCCCTTCAACCGTTCGGCAAGGAAATCTGTAAAGATTTAACCGTCTTGACGATTCCGATCGAACAAGCTCGAGGCATCGCAAGTGATGCTGCAGCGGGCGAAGCTTTCGTTTAGCCGATCTGCATCAGGACTGGAAAGGTCTGCTGGAACCAGATCGCGACATTGCTGACCCATCCAAGCAGGAAGGCGAGACCGGTCAGCACGAGGAAGACGCCCATGATCTTCTCGACCGTGCCGAGGTGGCGGCGGAAGCGCGACAGGAAGCGCATAAACGCACCGGAGAACCCGGCGGCTATCCAGAAGGGAACAGCAAGCCCCAGAGAGTAGACGGCAAGCAGGCCTGCGCCGGAGCCAACAGTTTCACGCGATGCGGCAACGCCGAGGATCGCCCCGAGCACCGGCCCGATGCAGGGCGTCCAGCCGAACGCGAAAGCCAGTCCCATGATATAGGCGCCCGTCAGCGTTGCCGGTTTTCCATTGCCCTGGAAACGGGCTTCCCGTGCCAGCAGGCCGATCCGGAAAAGCCCGAGAAAATTCAGCCCCATGATGATGATGATCAGGCCGCCGATCTTCGAGAGCAGATCGAGATGCTGACGCAGCACCATGCCGATCGTCGAGGCACCTGCGCCGAGAGCCACAAAGACGGTCGCAAAGCCGAGGGTGAAGAAAAGCGCCGAAAAGAGCACGCCGCGCCGTACATCCGGTGCTGCGGCGACCGTGCCGCCACCGCGGAACTGCTCGACCGAGACGCCCGCCATATAACAGAGATAGGGCGGAACGAGTGGAAGCACGCAAGGCGAGAGGAAGGAAAGCGCTCCGGCAAGCAGCGCGCTCCAAAGGGAAATATCGGCAATCGACACGCATTCTCTCCGGCAGCAGTCTGAGCGATGTTCCTAGCGCCGCAAAGGGGTGATTGCCAATCACCTTTTTGCGCTGATCGCAGCCGGCCGCATCTCCAAATTGCCGCAGGCCTCGAGGTGGCTCCGCTATCCCAACATGGGACAGCGCATGTGGATATTAACCGCGCGCAAACCATCTTTGGTTCTCTGAATGGATCGACTCGGGCGTGACCGGTGGTATTGCCCGGCATTTGCGGGCACCCCACTGCGAATGTCGGGAGGTCCGGCCGGTGGATATACGAGGCTGACGCCGGATCTCTCGCTACTTTACCGGCCTGCCGGCTACAGCGCCCGAGAGCAGGCTTGTACTGTCGTTCAGTTGCGATGACGGCTTGGTACTGGTATGCGCTAGCGTGAGAGATTGACGCGGAAACATCCACCGAGGAGAAACATCGATGAGCAGATTTCGGGCATTGGTAGCAGCCGGAGCGCTGATCGGCAGCTCGCTGCTCACGGCATGTGCAACTCCCCCGAATTCTTACGGCTCCGCCTCAGGTTACGTGCCGGGAGATTCGATGAATCGCGCCTGTGCGGATGGCTTCAGGCCTAGGGATGGTCGCTCCTGCAGCTACTGACGGCGAGCATTGTGATTCGCATTGATGAGCTTCCGGCACCAGTGCTGGAAGCTCATCAAGGTCTCTTCATGTGGCAGTGCGCGGATTGGCATGCCGCGACGAGACACTAGGGAACGGATTGATCCCCTCAATGCACCAGCGGCTCATCCTCATCGAGAAAGCTTCGCACGCCATCTCGTTCTGCGGTGGCCAGGAACTCTTCCCAAGCTTCCAGATCCGTGGCGAATGCATCTTCCCAGGTCGTCACGACTTCGGTTTGTGAAATGACCTCGAGAGTCCAATCGCCATTGGTGCCCGCCGGCCGATGTATGTCGACGAGCACGGTTACGCCGTCGTCTTCGAACTCGCCGGAGAAATCGGAATGCTCAAGCTTTGGTTCTTTGGGTGTTTTCGCCATTTTAACCTCCAGCACCAGGAGGTGCATCGTTCTCATAAAACTCGCGATACTGAATCGTCTCGCGTTCTTGCACATCGATCGACGCGCCGGTGGATTGCGTCAGGCGGACGCCTGGACCGCCGGAACCGGAATAGTTCCCATCCAGGAAGGTAATGCCGGCGGCTTCCAAAACCGCAACGACTGAAGCGACGTTGTTGCGAATACCCTCGACGGTGCCCTCACTGGCTTCCATACGGCGCAGGGTCGGAGCAGATACATTTGCTCTGCCGGCCAACTCAACCTGACCCATCCCCAGCAACGCACGGGCGGCCGCCAACTGTCGGCCAGTTATGTGATCAAAATCGTCCATCGGTGGAATATCGCCCGATGCTCTCCGTTGGCAAGATTTGTTATCATTTTGAGCGAAATTAATCGATGAATGGACTACATCGGCTCGCTGGATGCGTCGCAAAGCTCGGAAATGAAAAGCTTATGGTGAGAGCGTCGGGGTTCGAACCCGAGACCTACTGATTAAAAGTCAGTTGCTCTACCGGCTGAGCTACGCTCTCACTCTCCGCGGTGCGAAGCACCCCGGCCGGAAGTGCGCGGAACATATGCAGGCGACCTATCGCGGTCAACCGAAAAATCTCCTTATTGGGGCGCTGGGCACATTTCTTGCGCCGACGAAGTATTCGAGGCGATCCGCAACTGCAGCTTCGACCTGTCGATCATCGGCGTCTACGGCCTCGATGCCGAATACGGGCTGGTCGAGCGCACGAAGCACTAGATGCGGCTCAAGATCCGGCTCGCCGCGCTGAGTCGTTCCAATGTCTATGTGGCCGACCACACCCAGATCGGCGCGTTGGTTGCTATCCCGGCATTTCATTTTCCGAAATCGAGACCTTCGTGACCGACCAGCCGCTGGAAGAGCCTTTCGTGCCTCTGTTGACTGAGGTCGGCGCCAGCGTCCTCTCGGTGGCCGGCGATTCGATGCGCGGCAGCGTCGATCCGACCCTGCGCTAATTTTTCCGCCGCTCCAGAAAGGCGACCGCCTGCAGCGTTCCGATAATGACGACGATGCCGATGAGTGTGCGAAGATCGGGCACTTCGTCGAAGAAGAAATAACCGCTCGCTGTCGCAAAGACGATCGACAGATAACCGAACGGAGCGAGCAGGCTGGCGCTGGCGATCTGGTAGGCCCGCAGGAAGCAGAATTGCCCGAGTTGTGCCAGAAGGCCAATGCCGAGCAGCGCAGGCCAGTCTTCGCTGCGTACCGGCTGCCAGACGAAAAGCGCAGGGATGAAAGTAATGACCGTCAGGCCGGCCGTATAGAAGACCATCATGACGGTCGTGTTTTCGTAATGCAGCATCCGGGTCTGGATCGTCGCTAGTGCCCCGAAGATGATGGAGAGCAGCACAGCTACCAGCCCGAGGTTCCAGGCAAACGTATCCGGTGCCAGCATGATCAGCACGCCGACAAAGGCGAATAYCGCGCCGATCCACCGCCACCGGCTGATCCTTTCGCCGAGCATGACGACGGCCATCAGCATCGAAACGAGTGGCCGCGTGAAGCCGAGCGCGTTGACCAGGACAAGCGGCAGCATGGCGAGCGCGATGAAATTGCTGGTCAGCGCAATAGCATTGCAGCTGATGCGCATGATGTTGCGCAACGGATCCCTGGAATTGGCAAGCTGCCTCCGATGCCGCCAGATCAATGGCAGGATAAGGACGAGCCCGATCAGCGCTCGGATGAAGACGAGCTGTATCGCCGGATAGGATGCACCCTGCATCTTCACCAGCACCGTCATGCCGGTCACCAGCGTTGTGTCGGAAAGCAGCCAGAGAATGCCGAAACGGCTGTCTCTGACCGCGGCAGCGCCATCCATGCCGATCGCCTCAGGCAGGCTGGACGAGATTGGCGATCAGCCGAAACGCGCCTGATGTCAGCTTGTCGAGCTGATGATGCAGCACGAGGCTCGTATGCGTATGGCGGCCCTTGCCAATCGCAGCCGAAATCAATGCACCCGTGAGCGGCTGCTCTTCGGGGTCGTGCATCGCAAGAAGCGGCACATAGGCATCGTCCCAGCGGGCGGCGAAATAGAGGCCGCGTTCCTTGTCCCACCCATCCCAATCGGCGGGTGTGATCCTGTTCGGTCCCTGCAGCAGCGGATGCGCCGGCTCCAACATCGTCACCTCTGATTTGGGGTCTGTCACCCGCCAGCGGACCGAGGGCGAACCGATATCGATCCGCTTCGGCGGGGTGGCGTCCGGCTGCCAGCCATCGACAGGGCGATGATAGAGCGTCAGAAGATGACCGCCCTCTTCGACGAAGCGATGCAGGCGCGAGGTTGCAGCTGCCAGATCCTTGCGGATGCCGAAAGCGAAGATGCCGACGACGATAGTGGTGAAGCGGGAGAGATCGCCGGAAAGCGCCTGCGCATCGAGTTCGGTGACATCGAGCCCCATGCGGCCAAGCCAGAGCCCGACGCGATCCGCACCGCCGCCGACATAGCCAATCTTGGCGCCATCAGGCAGTTTGAGATCGAGCGCCAGGACGCGCAGCAGTTCCGGCTCGCGGAAGCTCGTGCGGCCGATGTGCGGATAGGTGATCGGCGAGACGCGCATCGCCGGCTGTCCGTCCACAAGTGGCGAAATGGTGACGAGGCCGGGCGTTATCGAGGCGGGAGGCGAAAGCGTAAGCGCACCGTCAGCCTCCCTGACCGCCCAGCCGGCCGGCGCGGAAAAGCCGACGCTTCCTTCGGATGCGGCCTTGATTGTCAACTCCGACCTCTCGCCATCCAAGGGGATGATGATGGCATTGTGATGAAGGTTCAGCGAGTGCTGCGGCGCGACTGTAAGCGGCTCCTCAAGATCCACAGTCACTCTTACCGAACGGCTGCCGATCTGCGCCTTGACGTCGACTGATGCGTTGCCATTGCCGCCAAGGCTCGACCATCCCGGCTGATACTGCCGCGTCAGCGGCGCATCCGCTGCCGACGTCAGCGCGTAGACGATCCGCTGCGGCGAGGTTTCCTTCAGGTTTGCCGAAAGGCCTTCCGGCAGTCTTATGTCTGCGTCCGCAACGGCAGTTCCCGCATTCCCGCCGAGATGAAGGATGAGCGTTCCGGACGCACCAGGCGAAAGCGCGGCGGGTTCGGCCACGGGCCGGACGAAAATCTGTTCGGCCTCGCAAAGCGCTGCATCGATTTCCACCAGCTTGCGCCGCAGGCGGTGCCCATGCGTTTCGAGGAATGTTTCAGGTGCTTTCTCGAGCGCCTTTTCAATCTGATGCGCCGCCTGCAGCAACGCTTCAACGATGGCCGATCGTTCCGGAAAACGCTCGATCGCCTTGCCGATTGCACCATCCGCCCGCATCAATGCATCGACAACGGCCTGCGGCAGCTCCGTTTCGCGTGCCAGACCGGCAAGCGACGAGGGAAGGGAATCGAGAATGGAGGTTTCCCTAACCGAGCCTTCGGCGCTGAGCTTCAGATGCAGCGGCCAGTCATTGTCGCCGATATCGTGCCAGCGGCCCATGCCCTGAGAGGCATGGTAATAGCGCGACCACTCGCCGACATGGGCATAGCTGACGCCGCTGACAGGTTCGAGACCCGTGGCTTCGAGCGGCAGGGTCGTGGCCGGTGGCGGCACTTCGTCATCATAGGTATCGCCGCCGCCCGACCATGCGGGCAGATAGAATTTCGCGACCTGCCACGGCGTCAGACCCTCATCGAAATGTTCGGGAAAAGCGGTGGGATCGGCAGCAAGTCCAACCGCCGTTTCCGCCGCCCGTGTCATCGCACGGTGGTGCCCATGCTGGCCTGGCACATCAAGGAAGGTCGGCAGCACGATATCGGGACGCTCGGCGCGATAGGCCCGCACCAGCCGCTCCACGATGCGCTCCTCGCCCCATCGGTCGAAGGTCCGGTCACCATTCTTCGAGAAGCCGAAATCGTGGATCGGATCATCAGGGCCGTGGCCGAGCCAGTGGACGTCGCCGTCGAGTTCGCGGGCAGCTTCTTCCATCTCCCGGCTGCGCAGGATGCCGAGTGCGCCGAGCCGCTCCGGTCCAAGCGCATTTTGGCCGCCTTCGCCGCGCGTCGAGCAGGCGACGATGACGCGCATGCCGAGGCCGAGACGCAGATAGGCGAGCAGGCCGTTATGCTCGTCGTCAGGGTGAGCGCCGGTATTCATTATGGTGACGGTCGAGGTCAAGCGCGACAGCGCCCGGTGCAGCCGCGTGAGCGAAAGGCTCCGCTTCTGTTTCTCAATACGGTCTCGATCGGTCAGCATGGTTCCTCCATTGGGGCAGACCGGCGGCGCGCATCTTAAGCTGCGTTATCGGCGACGGCGGTCGGTGAAATGTCGAGCTTGGGGGTCACGGCTTCGAAAAGCGGCAGTGCGGCTGCGCCAAGCGCGGCGGTGAGCTGGCCCGTCTGACCGCGGATGACGCGTGGCAGGGCGCGGGTGCGCCGGCTGGCAACGGAGACCGGGAGCGTCTGCATGGCCGCGACGATCTCGTCGATGACGGCATCGGGCAGGGCGCCGCCGAGGATGACTGTTTCCGGATCGAGGATGTTCTCCAGCATTGCCACCATCGGTGAAAGATAGTCCGCGGTCTCTGCGATCCACTCCTTCACAACGGGGTTACCATTGCGGTGCAGCACCTCGACCGCCGCGAAATCGGCATTCGCATAGCCGGCCTCGGCGAGCTTTTCCTTCAGTGCATGCAGCGAGGCATAGCGCTCCAGGCAGCCGCGCTGACCGCAGGGGCAGGGTTTGCCGCGCGGGGCGACGACCACATGGCCGATTTCGCCGGCATTGCCAAAAGCGCCGCGGAAGGGCGCACCGTCATGGATGAGGCCGAGACCGACGCCGACTCCGAAATAGATCATGCCGAAATTGGAAATGGCGCGACCCGCACCGAACAGTCGCTCACCGACAGCCGCCGCGTTCGCGTCGTTTTCGACAATGACGGTCTCGCCGCTGGCTTCGCTGAGGACGGCCGCCGGATTGATGCTGCTCCAGCCGGGCAGGGTGGTCGGGCCGACCGAGCTCATGCCCTCGATTTCGAAGGGGCCGGGCATGACCACGCCGATGCCGAGAAGCTTGGAGGGGAAGCGCTTGCGAACCTTCTTCACCTCGCCGGCGAAGAGCGGAACGATGTGCTCGGGGCTGGTATTCTCCACCGGCATGATGGTTTCGGAGCGTAACTTGCCGGAGAGGTCGAGCACGGTCGTCACCATATGGTCGGCGGCAATTTCGACGCCGATCGTGACGGCACCATCAGGGTTGACGGCAAACTGAATCGGCGGTTGGCCCCGGCCGGAGCGCAGGCGGCCGATTTCCATCAGCAGATCTTCGCTGACGAGTTCATCGACGATATTGGCGACGGCCTGCGCGGTCAGATGCGTGAGTTTGGCGATATGCATGCGGCCGAGCGAGCCATGCATGCGCACGAGATCCAGTACGACACGGCGATTGTGGTCGCGGCTGCGCTCAGGGTTCTTGCCCATAGCGATCTGCTGCTTGCCGGATTGCCGTCTCATCTCTCCGCCCCCCCGTCTCTGTCGCTATGGATAACGCCCATATCATGAAAGGGGCAATAGAATAATTAAACTAAATTATCTTATTGACAAAGCCCTCCATCCCAACGAGCCTGAATGGGTCGCATTTGCGATGCCGAGGAAGGAGGAGCCTCAGTTCCATCTTCCCGAGCGAATCAAATCGGGGCGCCGGCAAAATCGCGGAAGGCCCTGGGGAACCAGATGAGCGCGAGCGGCATAAAGGCCGGCTCGGCATGGAGGGATAATATGCGTCGCGGAGTTTTGTTTGCCGGCCTGTTCGCGGGCATCAGCATGGTTGCGGTCAATAGCGCCCAAGCGGTCGAAATCGAATATTGGCAGTATGTCTACGACACCCGCGTCAAGGCGATGGACCAGCTGATCGCCAATTTCGAGAAGGCCAATCCCGACATCACCGTCAAGCAGACGACTTTCCCTTATGCCGACTACCAGACGCGCGTCGTTGCCGCCAATCTCGCCGGCAATGGTCCCGATGTGATGCAGCTCTTCTACGGTTGGCTCGACCAGTTCATCGCCGGCGGACTGCTCCAGCCGCTGCCGACGGATGCCTTCCCGCATGACCAGATCGAGAAGGATTTCTTCCCGATCGTATCAGCCATGAAGCGCGGTGACGATTATTACGGCCTGCCGACCGCTGTGCGTTCGCTGGCGCTTTTCTACAACAAGAAGCTCTTCCAGGAAGCCGGCCTCGACCCGAACAAGCCGCCGCAGACCGTCGATGAATTCGTGGCTGCTGCCGAAAAGACCGTAAAGCGCGATGCCGCCGGCAATATTGCCGTCGAAGGCACGACGCTCGACATGGGCGGCCAGGATCACCAGTGGTGGCGTGAAGTGCTGATCCGCCAGTATGGCGGCGAGCCTTACACGGCAGACTATTCCAAGGTGACCTACAACAGCGACGCGGGCGTCAAGGCGCTGAAATTCTACACCAGCCTGCAGACTGAAAAGAAGGTCGGCCAGACCGGTTTCATGGATGAAGGCCAGGCCGCATTCCGTGGCGGCAAGGCGGCGATGACGATCGACGGCACTTTCCGCCTTGGCTCCTTCGGAAGCATCAAGGATTTCGAATGGGGTGTAACCGAGCTGCCGGCCAATGCCGACGGCCTGCGCTCCAACTATGCAAGCTATTTTGCCAACGGTATCGGCGCCAAGGTGTCAGGCGAAAAGCTGGAGGCCTCCAAGAAGTTTCTCGCTTACGTGACCTCGCCGGAAGCCATGAAGGTCTGGCTCGGCACGGTTGGCGAACTGCCGGCTCGCCGCGAAGCCGCGCTGACCGACGAGAACCTCAAGAACCCGATCTATGCGCCGTTCCTCAAGGCGCTCGCTTACTCCCACACCTCGCTTTTCGTCGATGAAGCTGGCCAGCGCCAGAATGCTATCGACATGGTCAACCGCGTGCTGCTCGAGGGACAGTCGCCCGAGGATTCCATTGCCCAGGCCGCAACGGCCGAGCAGGAAATCATCGACAATGCCAAGAGCAAATAAGGGACGGCCATGAGCTCCGCACCCGCGAATACGGAAGGGGCGGCTGTCAGCCGTCCCGCCGGATCGTTCTGGGATCGGCTGACGATGCGCCAGAAGCGCCTCGTCTGGGTCTGGACATTCCTGGCCCTGCCGATCCTGTTTTACTGCGTGATCCGCTTTTACCCGACGCTGCAGGCCTTCTACCTGTCCTTCACCAATTGGAACCTGATGAGGCCGCCGAAATTCATCGGCGTCGCCAATTATGTGAAGCTCTATAACGACCCGCAGTTCTGGAAGGTTTTCCGCAACACCTTCACCTATCTCATTATCGGCACGCCGCTGAGCCTCTTCATCTCTTTCGTCGTCGCCTTCTTCCTGGATCGCGTGCGCTTCCTGCATGGGCTGATCCGCGCGCTCTATTTCTTGCCGTTCCTGACGACGGCAGCCGCCATGGCCTGGGTTTGGCGCTGGTTCTACCAGCCGGCTCCGATCGGCGTCATCAACGATGTGCTCGGCATGATCGGCCTGCCGCAGCAGCAGTTCATTCGCTCGGTCGACCAGGCGCTGCCGTCGATCATGGTCACCTCCATCTGGGCCGGCCTCGGCTTCCAGATCATCATCTTCATGGCCGGCCTTCGTGCAATCCCGAGCACCTTCTACGAGGCTGCGAAGATCGATGGTCTCGGCGAATGGCCGATCCTCTGGAAGATTACGCTGCCGCTGCTCAAACCGACGACCGTCTTCCTCGTCGTCTTCTCCTCCATCGGCTTCCTGCGCATCTTCGACCAGGTCTATAACATGACGACCAACGATCCCGGCGGCCCGCTCGGATCGACCAAGCCTCTGGTTCTCATGATCTATCAGACGGCCTTTTCATCCTACAACATGGGCTATGCAGCCGCGCAGACCGTCGTGCTCTTCGCCATCCTGCTCTGCGTTTCCCTGCTGCAGCTCTGGATCCTGAGGGAGCGTAAATGAGTGCCGTAACGATCAATACGGCGGCACCGCTGCCGAAAGCCAATATCCGCCCCGGCGCGATCATCATCTGGACGCTGCTCTTCATCGGCGGCCTCATCATGGTCTCGCCGTTGCTCTTCATGTTCTCGACCTCACTGAAGACGGCAGGCCAGGTCTATGACCTGCGCCTCATCCCGGCCGAGCCGACGCTGCAGAACTACATCACCGTCCTCTCCGACGGCCGCTTCATGCGCTGGTTCCTGAACTCGACGATCGTTGCCTGCACGGTCACGCTTTCGAACGTCTTCTTCGACAGTCTCGTCGGCTATACGCTCGCCAAGTTCGAATTCCGTGGCCGCTACCTTATCTTCCTGGCGATCCTCTCGACCCTGATGATCCCGACGGAAATGCTCGTCATTCCATGGTACCTGATGTCGGCGCAGCTCGGCTGGCTGGATAGCTACTGGGGCATCATGTTTCCGGGCATGATGACGGCCTTTGGGACCTTCCTGATGAAGCAGTTCTTCGAAACGGTCCCGAACGACTTTCTCGAAGCCGCCCGCATTGATGGCCTGAACGAGTTCCAGATCTGGTGGAAAGTGGCGATGCCGCTGGTCACACCCGCACTCTCGGCGCTGGCCATCTTCACCTTCCTCGGCAACTGGACGGCCTTCTTCTGGCCGCTGATCGTCACCACCAGCCGCGAACTCTACACGCTGCCGGTCGGGCTATCGAGCTTTGCCGTCGAGCAATCCATCCAATGGGAAATGATCATGACCGGTGCGGCACTCGCGACATTGCCCACGCTGCTCGTCTTCCTGGTGCTGCAACGCTACATCGTGCGCGGCGTCATGCTGGCCGGTCTGAAGGGGTAGAACATGACCGAAACCAATCCGCGCCTTGCCGACAGGAGCGTCTTTCCTGATCCGGTCTATAAGGAAACGGTGCTGAAGCCGCTCTTCGACGGTGCCAAGACGCATCACGTCGACGGCTTCCGCCGCATCGACCGAGCCCACCTCGTGATGTTGGTCGAAACCGGCATTCTCGATCGCGAACAGGCGGGCAAGATCGCCGGTGCACTTGAGGCGATCGACCGCGACATCGACCCGGAAAAGCTCGTTTATACCGGAGAGGTGGAAGACTTCTTCTTCCTGATCGAGAAGGAGTTGAAAGCCCGCATCGGTGTTGATATCGCCGGCCGCCTGCATACGGCGCGCTCGCGCAACGATATCGACCATACGCTTTTCAAACTCGGTCTGAAGGAGCGTATCGATGCGCTGATGGTCAAGGCGCGCAAGCTGCTCGACGCGATGATCGCCACGGCTGATTGGGAGAAGGACACTCTGATTGTCGCCTATACACATGGCCAGCCGGCGCAGCCGACCACGTTCGGCCATTATCTCTCGGCCGCAATCGAAGTGCTGATCCGCGATATCGAGCGTTTTGCGGAAGCACGTGAGATCGTCGACCTGAGCCCCATGGGAGCGGCAGCGATCACCACGTCGGGTTTCCCGATCAACCGCGCCCGCGTCGCCGAATTGCTGGGCTTTGCCGCGCCGCTGCGCAATTCCTACAGCTGTATCGCAGCGGTCGATTACACCACGTCGACCTATAGCGCGATCGAGCTGATGTTCCTCCATCTCGGCCGCCTGATCCAGGACTTCCAGTTCTGGACGAGCTTCGAGGTCGGCCAGATTTATGTGCCGAATGCGCTGGTGCAGATCTCTTCGATCATGCCGCAGAAGCGCAATCCGGTGCCGATCGAGCATATGCGCCATCTGGCGAGCCAGACCTTTGGCCGCGCCCGCACCGTGCTCGACGTCATGCACAACACGCCCTTCACCGATATGAACGATAGCGAGGGCGAAACGCAGGGCATGGGCTATGAGGCCTTCCACTCGGCCGGGCGTGTGCTCGACCTGCTGGCCGCCTTCATCTCCCAGATCAGCATCGACCCCGAGCGCGTGGCAAACAATATCCGCCGTTCCTGCATCACCATCACGGAATTGGCGGATTCGCTGGTCCGCCTCGAAGGGCTTTCCTTCCGCCAAGCGCACGAGATTGCCGCAACCGTCGCACGTGCCGTGGTCGCCAAGGGCGGCGGTCTTTCGGATGATGGCTACGAGCCCTTCCTCACAGCTTTCGAGGAACTGGCGGGCCGCAAACCCGACATCGACAAGGTGCAGTTTGCAGAGATTGTCTCGCCGGAACATTTCGTTGCCGTCCGTGCCCGCTTCGGCGGTCCCGCACCGGCACCGATGGCGGATGCGCTCGCAGCCTACCAGGAAAAGGCTGCCGCATTCGCCGCAGATGCGCAGGAAAACGCAGCGCGCGAAGCCGCCGCTGCTGAGGAACTTCAAACCAGATTCACGGCATTGATGGGGACCGCCTGATGGCAAATATCGAACTGCAGGGGCTCGTCAAACGTTACGGCAAGCTGGATGTCGTGCACGGCATCGATCTCGCGATCGCCGATGGCGAATTCGTGGTCTTCGTCGGTCCGTCCGGCTGCGGCAAGTCCACGACGCTGCGCATGATCGCCGGCCTTGAAGACATTTCCGGCGGCACGCTGAAGATCGGCGGCGAGGTGGTGAACGAGCGGGAGCCGAAACAACGCAACATCGCGATGGTGTTCCAGAATTACGCCATCTATCCGCATATGAGCGTGCGCCAGAATATCGGCTTCGGCCTCTACACTTCCAAGCTTTCGCAGGCGGATAAGGACAAGCGCATCGATGAGACGGCGCAGATCCTCGGATTGACGGACTATCTCGCCCGCCGTCCGGCAGCACTCTCCGGCGGCCAGCGCCAGCGCGTCGCGATCGGCCGCGCCATGGTGCGCAACCCCTCCGCTTTCCTCTTCGATGAGCCGCTGTCGAACCTCGATGCCCAGTTGCGCACGCAGATGCGCATCGAGATCAAGCGGTTGCACCAGCGCCTCGGTACGACGATCGTTTATGTCACCCACGATCAGGTCGAGGCCATGACCATGGCCGACCGGATCGTCGTGATGAAGGATGGCCATATCCTGCAGGCAGGAACGCCGATGGACATCTATGAAAACCCCGCCGACATCTTCACCGCACGCTTCATCGGCAGCCCATCGATGAACCTTCTGCCGGGCACCGCCGCGGCCGATGGTTTGCGCATCGGGCAGGGCGGCCCGCATCTGATCGGCGTGCGTCCGCACGATCTTGTTATCGGCGAGGGTACGGGCATCCTGTCGCTCTCAGGCACGGTGACGGCGGTCGAGCCGCTCGGCGCCGAAACGCTGGTGCATTTCGATCTCGCAGGCACCTCGGTGATTGCAACCGCACCCGGTAAGGTGATACCGGCCGTCGGCAGCGCCGTGACCGCCCATGCAGCCTCTGGTGCCCTCTATGTTTTCGATGCAAAAACGGAAAAGGCCCTCGGGCGCCAATGACATCTGATAATGACAAGCGATCCGCGGTGCTCAGCATCGGCCGGATCTATTGCGACCTGATCTTCACAGGACTGGAGACCATGCCTGTTCTCGGGCGTGAACTCTTTGCCGACGACATGCGGATTGCAGCAGGCGGTGGTGCTTTCATCATGGCTGCCTATTCCGCTCATATCGGCCGCAAGACGGCTTTGCTCTCCCGCCTCGGCACCGATGGGCTATCGAGCGGCCTGACGGCAGAGCTGCAGGCAAGTGGCGTCGACCTTCGCTTTCTCGACCGGGCGGCCGATGCCGGCCCTCAGGTCACCGTCGCTATCAACAATGGCGAGGAGCGGGCGTTCCTGTCCCGGCGCGCCGGCGGCGCGGAGCCGGCGACCCTCACCGAAGCTCTTGCCTGGAACGAGGCGCGTCATCTGCACGTCGCCGAATTCGCGACGCTTGCGGAAATCCCCGGCCTGGTCGAAAAGGCGAGGGAGAACGGCCTTACCGTATCCCTCGATCCGAGCTGGGACGAGACTCTCATCTACCAGCAGGATTTTCTCGATCGCTGCGAAGGCGTCGATCTCTTCCTGCCGAATGTCGAGGAAGCCGTTGCCATCACTGGATGCTCCGATCCGGCCGAAGCGCTGGACAGGCTCGCCGCGCGCTTCCCGGCGGTGGCGTTGAAAGCCGGTGCCGGCGGCGCTTATTTCGCGTCCGGCGATGTGCGGCTTCATCAGAATGCCCCCACCGTCAAGGTCGTGGATACGACCGGGGCGGGCGATGCCTTCAACGCCGGTCTCATCCATGCCTGGCTTGGCGGCGCGAGTGCCGATGTTTTCCTGCGTGAGGGCATTGCCACGGGCAGCCTCGCAGTTCAGGCGGCCGGCGGCGCCGCGATCCTGCCCGCGCGTTAGATCTGGGGTACGATGCTGGGGGCCCTCAGGCCGCGGCCCTCTCAGTGAATTGGTGTTGCAACCATAAGTGTTAGGCTTGAATCTGCCCATTCCTAGCACGCTGCTTGCACTGTGAGCGCCATCCGGCTGTTTCCTTACGAATATTTCATGTCTTTCGGCCGCATTTCCGTACCATCATCAGCGCAACGGTAATGTTGGGTTCATCTTCGTTGTGATTATTCTGGCGCGAACTGGCCCGACGCGGCGAAGCATATATCGAGGATGACATGGACAATCTGGAGCCTGGCAAAGAGACCGGTTCTGTAACCGGCGCAAATGCCGATCTGGCTGCCGTGCTGGCCGCTGGCCGACAGAACAGGGGGCGCCGCTGGCGTGGACGCCTGGCCGTTCTGGTGCTCGTTATCCTTGCTGCTGCCGCTGTTGCCTATTTCTACATGGGCCGCGGCAGCGCCGAGGTCAGCTATACGACGCAGCCGGTCAAGCGCGGCGATCTCACCGTCCTCGTCACCGCAACAGGCTCTGTCCAGCCGACCGAACAGGTCGATATATCGAGCGAACTGTCTGGCACGATGCGCGACGTCAATGTCGATTATAACAGCACCGTCAAGGCAGGCGACGTTCTGGCCGTTCTCGACACCAACAAGCTGGAAGCCGACTTGAAGAGTTCGCGCGCGAAGCTCAATTCGGCCAAGGCCAATGTCGTCAAGGCAAATGCCGATCTGCAATCGGCCGCGACCTCGCTCGACCGTCTGAAGAGCCTCGTCAAAAGCAACGTCTCCACGCAGCAGAGCCTCGACGACGCGACCTACAAATATGACTCGGCCGTCGCCGCCAAGGATATAAACGAGGCCGAAGTGCTGGCCTCCGAGGCGGACCTTCAGCTTGCCGAGGTCAACCTTGCCAAGGCGAAGATTGTCTCGCCGATCGACGGCGTGATTCTGACCCGCTCCGTCGACCCGGGCGCGACTGTTGCTGCCTCGCTCTCGGCGCCGGTGCTTTTCACCCTTGCCGGCGATCTCAAGAAGATGGAGCTGCAGGTGGATGTCGATGAAGCCGATGTCGGCCAGATCGCCGTTGGCCAGAAGGCGAGCTTCACGGTCGATGCCTATCCGGATCGCACCTTTCCGGCCGTCATCGAGCAGATCCGTTTCGCCTCCGAAGTCGTCAACAATGTCGTCACCTACAAGGCGGTCCTTTCGGTCGACAATGCCGACCTTCTGCTGCGCCCCGGCATGACGGCAACGTCCGACATCACCGTTGAGGCCGTCAAGGATACGCTGATGGTTCCGAATGCCGCCCTTCGTTACGCCCCGCCGCAGATGGAAACGCGTGGCGGCCGTGGGATTTTCAGCTTGCTCCGTCCGCCGCGTCTGCCTCGCAGCGGTGGGGGCGGTGATTCCAAGCTGACGGGGACGCAACGCCGCATCTGGGTGCTTCGCAACGGTCATCCGGCACCGGTCGTGATCCAGGTCGGTTCTTCCGATGGCCAGTTCACGCAGGTTACCTCGGGCGAGCTTGCCGAAAAGGATGCGATCATCACCGATACCGCTGCACGGACAAACTGACGGGAGCCGATGATGGAACGCCCGCCGCTTCTCGAATTCAGCCAAGTCTCGAAAATCTATGGCGAGGGCGCTGCGGCCATCCGCGCGCTCGACCGCGTGGATCTTTCGATCCGAGCGCATGAATTCGTCGCGATCATGGGGCCGTCCGGCTCCGGAAAGTCGACGGCGATGAATATCCTCGGCTGCCTCGATGTACCGACATCGGGCGACTATGTCTTCCAGGGCATTTCGACGGGTGGCTTCGATCGCGGCCAGTTGACGCTTCTGCGCCGCCATATGCTGGGCTTCGTCTTCCAGGGCTTCAATCTCCTGTCGCGTACCTCCGCCGTCGAGAACGTCGAACTGCCGCTGATCTATCGCGGCATGGCAGTTGGCGAGCGGCGCAAGCGGGCCAATGAGGCACTTGGCCTCGTTGGTCTGTCGGGCAGGGAGCATCACAAGACGCAGGAACTCTCCGGTGGTCAGCAGCAGCGCGTGGCGATCGCCCGCGCTATCGTCACGGAGCCGGCTTTGCTGCTCGCCGACGAGCCGACCGGCAATCTCGATACCAGGACCAGCATCGAGATCATGGATCTGATGACGCGGCTGAACCGTGAACAGGGTATCACCATCGTTATGGTCACGCATGAGCCCGACATCGCCGCCTATGCGGGACGCCTGCTGCGCTTCGTCGATGGCAAGCTGGAAACCGAGGTGGAGCATCGGCGGAGGGCAGAGCATGTTCTTTGAAACGCTGAAGCTGGCGCTGCGGGCCATCAGCCGCAATCTGCTGCGCTCCTTCCTCACAGTGCTTGGCGTCGTCATCGGCGTCGCCGCCGTCATCGCGCTCGTCACCATCGGCAATGGCACGACGGCGCAGGTCTCGACGGAGCTTTCGCGCCTTGGCACCAACATGCTCTTCGTGCGTCCCGGCCAGTTCGGCCCCGGCCGTGCCAGTTCCGAGGCGCGACGCTTCTCGTTGAAGGATGTCGAAGCGATCCGCGATCAGGTTCCTGGGTTGCGGGCGGTGGCGCCGTCCAACCAGTCGACGGCGACCGTTATTTTCGGTGGCCAGAACCATTCGACCACTGTCTACGGTACGACCAACGACTATTTCATCGCGCAGGACTGGGATCTGGCGCTCGGTCGTGAATTCACGCCGGCGGAGGAGCGTGGCCAGTCGCGCTGTATCATCGGTGAGACTGTGCGTGAGCAACTGTTTGGCGCCGCCGATCCGACCGGCCAGCTGATCCGTGTCGGCAAGGTTTCCTGCCCTGTTATCGGCGTCCTGGCAAAGCGCGGTCAGTCCGGCATGGGCAACGACCAGGACGATGCCGTCATCATGCCGGTCAAGGTGTTCCAGCGCCGCATCAGCGGCAGCTCCAATGTGCCGACGATTCTCATTTCAGCGCGCGACGGCGTCTCGACGTCGAAGGTGCAGGCGGATGTCGAGAACCTGCTGCGTGAGCGCCGCAAGATCATCCCCGGCCGCCAGGATGATTTCAACGTCAATGACATGACGCAGATCGCCGAAGCCATGACAGGCACGACAACGCTGCTGACGGGCCTGCTTGGCGCAGTCGCTGCCGTCAGTCTGCTCGTCGGCGGCATCGGCATCATGAATATCATGCTGGTGTCGGTAACGGAGCGCACCCGCGAGATCGGCATTCGCCTTGCCATCGGCGCGCTTGAAAATCAGGTGCTGACGCAATTCCTTGTCGAAGCCGTCGCCCTGTCGCTGTTTGGCGGTATCGCCGGCATCATGCTCGGCCTGACGCTTGCATACGGTACGGTCAGCTTCCTCAATGTGCCCTTCGTGGTCAGCCCGCTCATCATCTTCATCGCCTTCGTCTTCTCGGCGGCAATCGGCATGATCTTCGGCTTCTTCCCGGCGAGGCGAGCGGCACAGCTCAATCCGATCGAGGCATTGCGCCACGAATAACTGGCACGATTGGGAGTGTTCTTCTCGCACACCGCATGGCTTTGATATATCAGGAAAACTTGTCTTTAGCGGCTAAGCGTGCCAGTATTGATATATCAGACTCGGATTCGCCCGTATGCAGGAATCTCTAAGCCATCTCGCCTACCTAGCCCTGGAGCACGCCATCGTGACGCTGGCTTTGGCACCTGGCGCGTTGGTGACGGAAAAGCAGCTTATCGATCTTGCAGGCCATGGCCGCACGCCGGTACGCGAAGCGATCCAGAAACTTGCCTGGCAAGGTCTGATTGTGGTGAAGCCGCGCGTCGGCCTGCAGGTTGCCGAAATTCACGCTGAAGACCACGCCAATGTCATGCAGGTGCGCCGCAAGCTGGAGCCGGTTGCGGCGGCTCTTGTCGCCGATGCTGCCAATGAGGAGCAGAGAGGACGGCTTGTTACCTGCGCCCGTGCGATGGAAGAATGCGCTGTCCGTGGCGATCTGGCGGGTTTTTTCGCCGCCGACAAAGCCTTTGACGAGATCCTCGAGGCTGCCTGCCCGAACAGCTTCATGATCGCCGCGCTGGGGCCGGTCCAGACCCACTCCCGTCGCCTCTGGTATTCGACCGCCAATCCGGATCGCATGGATCGATCCATCTTTCTCCACGTCGCGGTCATCAGGTCCATTCATCAGGGCGAGGTCGAGCAGGCGCGCGAGGCAATGGCCGATTTGATCGATTATCTGAGCCAGAAATAGAAACGGCCCCGTTTCCGGAGCCGTTGCAGTGAAATCTATACCGTGGCCTCAGCCGACGAAGGCCCGTTCGATGACGAATTCTGCGGGCTTGCTGTTGGCGCCTTCGTCAAGACCGGCCTTCTCCAGAAGCTCCTTCGTGTCCTTCAGCATGGCCGACGAACCGCAGATCATGCCGCGGTCAACAGCCGGATCGATCGGCGGCACGCCGAGATCGGTGAAGAGCTTGCCCGAGGAAATCAGGTCGGTGATGCGGCCGCGATATTCGAAGTCTTCGCGGGTGACGGTCGCATAGTGGCGCAGCTTGTCGCCGACCACTTCCTTGAGGAGCTCGTCGTTCTGGATCTCGTGCACGAGGTCGAAGCCGTATTTCAGCTCGGAAATCTCGCGCGTCGTATGAGTAAGGATGACCTCGTCGAACTTCTCATAGGTTTCCGGATCGCGGATGAGGCTCGCAAAAGGTGCGATGCCGGTGCCGGTGGAGAACATGTAAAGGCGCTTGCCCGGGGTCAGCGCATCGAGAACCAGCGTACCCGTCGGCTTTTTGCGCATCAGCACCTGGTCGCCCGGCTTGATGAGCTGCAGATGCGAAGTCAGCGGACCGTCCGGCACCTTGATGGAGAAGAATTCCAGCTCTTCGGCCCAGGCGGGGCTCGCGATCGAGTAGGCGCGGAAGACCGGTTTGCCGTCGACCATGAGGCCGATCATAGCGAACTCGCCCGAACGGAAACGGAAGCCATCCGGCCGGGTCATCGTGAAGCGGAAAAGCCGGTCGGTGTAATGCGTCACGCTCAGCACCGTCTCGGCATAGACGCCGGCAGGGATAGCGGAAGCGAATTCTTCGGTCTTTGCAGGAGCGTTCATTTCGATATCGGGCTCGTCGTTCGCAGGATAATCATCGGCATGCGAGGCAGATATTACAAAACCCCGCTAAATTAAAGGCAATCCATTCCATCGCATCGCTGGGGAGCGAAATATGCATGTCTCGGTCAGGATTCACCGCCTGTGGCGAACTGTCGCTTTTGCGCTGGCTAAGCTATTCAAAGGATGCATATTAGGCAAAAAACGACGCCCGCCGCAGCGCGGGCGCGACAGGTGGTACGGGGGAACATGAAGATTTTCAATTACAAGCGCGTTCCTTACGCGGAAATGCGCGCATTTTCCGTCCATATCCTGACGGCCTCCGGTTCTTTTCTGGCATTTCTCGGTGTAGTCGCCGCCGCCGAGCACCGTTTCGTCGACATGTTCTGGTGGCTGGGGCTTGCGCTCCTGGTCGATGGTATCGACGGGCCGATCGCCCGCAAGGTGCGTGTCAAGGAAGTCCTGCCCAACTGGTCGGGCGATACGCTCGACAATATCATCGACTACGTGACCTATGTGCTGCTGCCGGCCTTCGCGCTCTATCAGAGCGGCATGATCGGCGAGCCCTGGTCTTTTGCCGCCGCCGGCATGATCGTCGTGTCGAGCGCCATCTATTACGCCGATATGGGCATGAAGACAGAGGAGTATTTCTTCTCCGGTTTCCCCGTCGTCTGGAACATGGTGGTCTTCACACTCTTCGTGATGCATGCGAGCGAGACGACGGCCTTTATCGTCGTCACCGTTTCCGTGATCCTGACCTTTTTGCCGATCAATTTCCTGCATCCCGTGCGCGTCCAGCGCCTGCGCCCACTGAACCTCGGCATCTTTCTGCTGTGGTCGGCGCTTGGCGCCTATTCGCTGCTGAGGCATTTCGACATGCCGCAATGGGCGGTCGTTCTCTTCATCGTGAGCGGCATCTACCTTTACGTCATCGGTGGGGTGCTCCAATTCTTCCCGGCGCTTGGACGCAAGTGAGGTAAGCAGCATGGCAAAGACGAAGGCGGTTTCTTTTTCCAGAAACGGTGGCCCCGAGGTTTTCGACTATGTCGATATCGATCTGCCGCCGCCTTCTGAGGGTCAGGTGCAGATCCGCCAGGATGCCGTCGGCCTGAATTTCATCGACGTCTATTTTCGCGACGGCACCTACAAGGCACCACATCTGCCCTTCGTGACCGGCAAGGAGGGCGCCGGCGTTGTCACCGCCACTGGCCCTGGCGTCAGCGATTTCGCCGTCGGCGACCGCGTCGCCTACGCCAGCGCCGATGGCGCCTATAGCGCCGAACGCAATATTGAGACGAAACATCTGGTAAAGGTGCCCGACGGCATCAGCCTGGAAACGGCGGCTGCCATGATGCTGAAGGGTATGACGGCCGAGTATCTCCTGAACCGCACCTTCAAGGTCGGCCCCCAGACCGTTCTGCTGTTTCATGCCGCAGCCGGAGGCGTCGGCTTGATTGCCGGCCAGTGGGCAAAAGCGCTCGGGGCAACTGTCATCGGCACGGCTGGCTCCGCCGACAAAGTCCAGCTGGCACTCGACCACGGCTATGACCATGTCATCAACTACAAGACCGAGAACTTCGCCGAGCGCGTGCGGGAAATCACCGGCGGCAAGGGTGTCGACGTGGTCTATGACTCGATCGGCCGCGATACTTTCCCGCAATCGCTGGATTGTCTGAAGCCGCGAGGTCTCTTTGCATCCTTCGGCCAATCCTCTGGCGCGATTGAGAACTTTACGATGGCGCATCTCGCCCAAAGGGGCTCGCTCTATGCCACGCGCCCGACGCTCTTCACCTATATCGCCACGCGTCGGGAACTCACCGATTGTGCAAACAATCTATTTGATGTTGTGCAGGGCAACAAAGTGCGTATCAATATCAACCAAACCTATCCGCTGCGTGAGGTTGGGCGGGCCCACACGGATCTGGAAACAAGAAAAACAACCGGAACGACACTGCTGATTCCATGAGATCCAAACGGACCGATCGGCAGAAGAAATGAGGGGAACGTGTCGCCATTGAATGTGCCGGCTTCCGGTGCGTTGTTATCGGTCCAGAAGCTCACGAAATTATTCGGTAGCTTTGCCGCATGCAATGAAATCGATCTCGATATAGCGCCGGGCGAAATTCATGCGCTTCTCGGCGAAAATGGCGCAGGCAAATCCACACTCGTCAAGATGCTCTTCGGCGTTCTGGAGCCGACGGACGGGCAGATCCTCTGGGAGGGCAGGCCGGTCACGATCACCTCGCCGGGTGAGGCCCGCAAGCTTGGCATCGGCATGGTCTTCCAGCATTTCTCGCTGTTCGAGGCGCTGACCGTTGCCGAAAACATCGCGCTTTCTCTCGACGACAGCATTCCGATCGGCAGGATCGCCGAGGAGGCGAGGGCGCTGTCTGAGGCATATGGCCTGCCGCTCGACCCGCATGCGCATGTCGCCGATCTCTCGGTCGGTGAGCGCCAGCGCATTGAAATCGTCCGCGCGCTGCTGCAGAACCCGAAGCTTATCATCTTGGACGAGCCGACATCGGTGCTGACGCCGCAGGAGGCCGACAAGCTCTTCGAAACCCTCTTCAAGCTGCGCGCCGAGGGTCGCTCCGTTCTCTATATCAGTCATCGCCTGGAAGAGGTGCAGCGCATCTGCGATCGCGCCACCGTGCTCCGCCACGGCCGCGTAACCGGTGCTTGCGATCCCAAGCAGGAGACGCCCGCTTCTCTCGCCCGCATGATGGTCGGCAGCGAGGTGGCTGCCGTTACCCATCCTGAGCGTAACGACAAGGGCGAGGTGCAGCTTGCCGTCTCGAACCTCTCAGTCTCCGCGCGGACACCCTTTGCCATGCCGCTACGCAATGTCTCTCTGGCCGTTTGCTCGGGAGAAATCCTCGCAATCGCCGGTGTGGCCGGCAATGGACAAAGCGAGCTTTTCGATGCGCTGTCAGGCGAATATCCAGTCTCGTCTGCCGAAGCGATCATTATTAGAAAGAAACCCGTCGGTACTCAGGGCATCACCGCCCGCCGGCTGCTCGGCGCCGGCTTCGTGCCCGAGGAGCGGCACGGACATGCGGCCGTCTCCGCCATGAAACTCTCCGACAACCTGGTGCTGGCCCGCAGCCAGTCGGACCGCAAAGCCTTCCTCGGTCTCCTTGGCATCATCCGCCACGGCGCGGTGAAATCCGCCGCCCGGCGCATTTCGGAGGTCATGGATGT
The DNA here is from genome assembly GCF_056400025.1 of Rhizobium sp. 01L419. NCBI lineage: Bacteria > Pseudomonadati > Pseudomonadota > Alphaproteobacteria > Hyphomicrobiales > Rhizobiaceae > Rhizobium > Rhizobium sp. 01L419. The sequence continues at coordinate 59,978 of NZ_JBFTSM010000019.1, read as the reverse complement.
CCGCAAGAGTGGCGATGATCCCGCCGCAGGTTCGCTCTCCGGCGGCAATCTGCAGAAATTCATCGTCGGCCGCGAGCTTGATCGCCAACCGGCTGTCCTCGTCGTCAACCAGCCGACATGGGGCGTGGACGCAGGTGCTGCAAGCCGTATTCGCCAGGCTCTCGTCGATCTTGCAAAAGCCGGTTCTGCCGTCGTCGTCATCAGCCAGGATCTCGACGAGATCTTCGAGGTGGCGACCGACATCGCCGTCATTTCCGAGGGACGTCTTTCCAAGCCCTATCCGGCCGGTGACCTGACGCGCGAAAAGATCGGTCTGCTGATGGGCGGCCTGCATGAAAACACGCATGCCGCGGAGGCTGCTCATGCGCATTGAGCTTGAAAAGCGCCCGCAGGTCTCGAACCTCTATGCCTTCGTTTCACCGCTTCTCGCTCTCGTACTGACGCTGATATTTGGCGCCATCATGTTCGCCATGCTCGGCAAGGATCCGGTCGAGGCGCTTGACGCCTTCTTTCTCGAGCCGCTTCTGGAAGTCTGGTCGCTGCACGAACTGGCGATCAAGGCCGCACCGCTGATCCTGATCGCCGTCGGCCTTGCCGTCTGTTATCGCTCCAACAATTGGAACATCGGCGCCGAAGGCCAATTCACCATCGGCGCGATCACCGGCTCCTATATCCCGATCGTCTTCTACGATTGGCATTCGCCGCTTGTGCTGCCGCTGATGCTGATCCTGGGCGCGCTCGGCGGCGCCCTGTTTGCCGCCATTCCGGCGCTGTTGAAGGCCCATTTCAATACCAACGAGATCCTGACGTCGCTGATGCTGGTCTACATTGCCCAGCTCTATCTCGATTGGCTGATACGCGGCGCATGGCGTGATCCGAAGGGGTTCAATTTCCCTGTTTCACGCGACTTTGCGCCGGAAGCGATCGTGCCGGCGATATGGGAGGAATCGGGACGCGCCCATTGGGGTTTCATCTTCGCCATCGTCGCGGCCGTCCTCGTCTGGTTCATGATGCGCTTCACGCTGAAGGGTTTCGAAGTCGTCGTGCTTGGCCAGTCGGAACGGGCAGGGCGCTTTGCAGGCTTCTCGTCGAAGAGGATGATCTGGTTCAGCTTCCTCTTCTCCGGCGCGTTGGCCGGCCTTGCCGGCATTTGCGAAGTCTCGGGCTCGATCGGTCACCTGCAGCCTGCGATCTCGCCGGGCTACGGTTTCACCGCCATCATCGTCGCCTTTCTCGGCCGCCTCAATCCGCTTGGGGTCGTCGCTTCGGGGTTGGTGCTGGCATTGACCTATCTCGGTGGCGAGGCCGCACAGCTTTCGATCGGCGTCTCGGACAAGGTCACCCGCGTTTTCCAGGGACTGATCCTCTTCTTCGTGCTCTCCTGCGATACGCTGATCTATTACAAAATTCGCATCATCTGGTCGCGGGTGAGGGGTAGCGCGGCATGAGCATCTTCGAAGCCATTCTTCTGACCGTCATCACGGCCTCGACACCGCTCGTCATCGCAGCACTCGGCGAACTGGTGACGGAGCGCTCCGGCGTCCTCAACCTCGGCGTCGAGGGCATGATGATCATGGGCGCGGTCGCCGCTTTCGCCGGCGCGCAGATGTCGGGATCGCCTTATGTCGGAATCATCTGCGGGATTGTCGCCGGCGCGCTTTTCTCGCTGCTCTTTGCCTTCCTGACACTGACGCTGGTGGCAAACCAGGTGGCAACCGGTCTCGCACTGACCCTTCTCGGTCTCGGTCTATCCGGTCAGTTGGGCGAGGCCTATGTCAGCGTGCAGGGCATCCGGCTGGAGGAGATCGTGGTTCCTATCCTGTCCGATATTCCGGTCATCGGCCCGGTTCTCTTCAAGCAGGATTTCATCTTCTACCTGTCGATCGCGCTGGTTTTCGGCGTGAGCTGGTTCCTGTTCCGTAGCCGTGCCGGCCTCAAGCTTCGGGCGATCGGCGACAGTCATGGTTCCGCCCATGCGCTTGGCATTCACGTCATTCGCACGCGCTATCTGGCAGTCATGTTCGGCGGCGCCTGCGCTGGTCTTGCCGGCGCGCAGCTCTCGCTGGTCTATACGCCGCAATGGGCGGAGAACATGTCGGCCGGCCGCGGGTGGATTACGCTTGCGCTCGTCGTTTTCGCCTCCTGGCGCCCGTGGCGGGTCTTTGCCGGCGGCTACCTGTTCGGAGCGGTCACGATCCTGCAGCTTCATGCGCAGGCCTTTGGTCTCGGCATTCCCTCGCAGTTTCTCTCGATGCTGCCCTATGCCGCGACTATTGTGGTTCTGATCATCATTTCTCATAATCGGCGCACGACGTTGATCAACACGCCCGCTTCGCTTGGAAAAGCCTTCGTACCGGAGCGATAGAACAAGAACATAGAGACGGGTTTCCGAAAAATCTTCAAACCAACAGGGGTCATCATGAAGAAGTTCGCACTTACACTTGCCGCATCGGCTGCCGCTGTCATCGGCATATCCTCCGCCGCCGAAGCAGCGGACAAGACGAAGGTCTGCTTCGTCTATGTCGGTTCGCACACCGACGGCGGTTACTCGCAGGCACACGATCTCGGCCGCCAGCAGGTTCAGGCCGAATTCGGCGACAAGATCGATACGCCTTACCTCGAAAACGTTCCGGAAGGCCCGGATGCCGAGCGCGCCATCGAGCGCCTTGCCCGCTCCGGCTGCAAGCTGATCTTCACGACGTCCTTCGGCTTCATGGACGCGACGGTCAAGGTTGCTGCCAAGTTCCCGGACGTCAAGTTCGAGCACGGCACCGGTTACAAGGCCGGCCCGAATCTCGCGACCTACAACTCGCGCTTCTATGAAGGCCGCTACATCCTCGGCCAGATCGCCGCCAAGACCTCGAAGAACCACGGCGCTGCCTACATCGCTTCCTTCCCGATTCCCGAAGTCGTGATGGGCATCAACTCCTTCGAACAGGGCGCCAAGTCGATCGATCCGAGCTTCAAGCTTAAGGTCATCTGGGTCAACACCTGGTTCGATCCAGGTAAGGAAGCCGACGCTGCCAAGGCCATGATCGACCAGGGCGTCGACGTGCTGACGCAGCATACCGACACGACCGCGCCAATGCAGGTTGCCGAAGAGCGTGGCATCCACGCTTTTGGTCAGGCATCCGACATGATCGCAGCCGGCCCGAAGGCGCAGCTGACGGCAATCGTCGACACCTGGGGCAACTACTACTCCAAGCGCATCCATGCGCTTCTGGACGGCACCTGGAAGTCCGAGCAGAGCTGGGACGGCCTGAAGGACGGCATCCTCAAGATGGCGCCCTACACGAACATGCCTGACGACGTGAAGAAGATGGCTGAGGAAACCGAAGCCAAGATCAAATCCGGCGAACTGCACCCCTTCACCGGCCCGATCAACAAGCAGGACGGTACGCCCTGGCTGAAGGCCGGCGAAAAGGCGGATGACGGCACGCTGCTCGGCATGAACTTCTACATCGAGGGCGTCGACGACAAGCTGCCGGCGCAATAACAAAACTGCAATTCGCAGTTGCGAAGGCGCTCCTCCCGGGGGCGCCTTTTTTGCTGCGGTGCATACCAAAATGCTCATTTACAAAAGTAATACTATATGATTTTTTGACCCTGCGCCGCGAGATGCGGCATTGGGAGGAAATCATGAAATTGAAGACTGCACTTTTGAGTGCCACGATTCTGGCTGCCTGCATGTTCGGTTCGGCTTCGGCTGCCGGCCTGACCGTTGGCTTCTCGCAGATCGGCTCGGAATCGGGCTGGCGTGCGGCTGAAACGACCGTGACCAAGGAGCAGGCCAAGAAGCGCGGCATCGATCTGAAGTTTGCCGATGCGCAGCAGAAGCAGGAAAATCAGATCAAGGCACTGCGCTCCTTCATCGCTCAGGGCGTCGATGCCATTCTCGTTGCTCCGGTCGTCGAAACCGGCTGGGACGACGTTCTGAAGGAAGCCAAGGAAGCCAAGATTCCGGTCATCCTGCTCGACCGCACCATCAAGGCTCCTGACGATCTCTACCTGACGGCTGTTACCTCCGACCTGGTCCACGAAGGCAAGGTCGCCGGCGATTTCTTGGTCAAAACGGTCGGCGACAAGAAGTGCAATGTCGTCGAATTGCAGGGCACGACCGGTTCGTCGCCGGCCATCGCACGCAAGAAGGGCTTCGAAGAGGCCCTTGCCGGCCACGACAACCTGAAGATCGTTCGCAGCCAGACCGGTGACTTCACCCGCACCAAGGGCAAGGAAGTCATGGAAAGCTTCCTGAAGGCCGAGAATGGCGGCAAGGATATCTGCGCTCTCTACGCCCATAACGACGACATGGCCGTCGGCGCCATCCAGGCGATCAAGGAAGCCGGCCTGAAGCCCGGCAAGGATATCCTCGTCGTCTCCATCGACGCCGTGCCCGATATCTTCAAGGCCATGTCCGAGGGTGAGGCCAATGCCACGGTCGAGCTGACGCCGAACATGGCCGGCCCGGCCTTCGATGCGCTCGATGCCTACCTGAAGGACAAGAAGGCTCCGCCGAAGTGGATCCAGACCGAGTCCAAGCTCTACACGCCTGCCGACGACCCGATGAAGGTCTACGAAGAGAAGAAGGGTCAGGGTTACTGATTGAAGCTTGAACCGCACCGGTCCATCATGGACCGGTGTGGAACTGCCGGTACCAGCAGGGCGTCATGCCCGTTTTTCGTACAGGCGTAAGGCGCAATATCAGGAAACAGCAACCCTCATGGTTCACAATTTCGAGAATATTCTCGCAGCCGCCGGCATATCGAAATTCTTCCCCGGCGCCGTCGCCCTGGATAAGGTGGATTTCACGCTGCGTCGGGGTGAGGTGCATGCGCTTCTCGGCGAAAACGGCGCCGGCAAATCGACGCTCATCAAGTGCATTACGGGTGCCTATCGCCGCGACGGCGGAAGCCTGACGCTGGAAGGTCACGAGATCGATCCGGCCGACACGCTGGCCGCCCAGAAGCTCGGCATCGGCACCGTCTACCAGGAGGTCAACCTCCTTTCCAATCTCAGCGTTGCGGAGAACCTCTTCCTCGGCCGCCAGCCGAAGCGCTTCGGTATGATCGATGCCCGCACCATGAACAGAAATGCCCGTGAGCTTCTGGCAGGCTATGGCCTCGATATCGATGTAACCGCGCAGCTCGACCGCTTCTCGGTCGCCGTCCAGCAGATCGTGGCGATCGCCCGGGCCGTCGATCTCTCGGGCAAGGTGCTCATCCTCGACGAGCCAACGGCAAGTCTCGATACGCATGAAGTCGAAATGCTCTTTGGCGTCATAAATGACTTGAAAAAGCGCGGATTAGGCATTGTCTTCATTACTCATTTTCTTGAACAGGTTTATGCAGTCAGCGACCGCATCACCGTGCTGCGCAATGGCCGGCTTGTCGGTACACATGAGGCAGCGGAACTGCCGCGGCAGAACCTGATCGCCATGATGCTCGGGCGCGAACTCGCCCAGACGGAACATGCTGCCAAAGAACGCACCATTGCCGCCGGCGAGGTCAAATATACGTTCGAGGGCTTTGGAAAACGCGGCAAGGTAAAGCCCTTCGATCTCGAGGTCCGTGTTGGCGAAGTCGTCGGCATTGCCGGGCTTCTGGGCTCCGGGCGCACAGAGACCGCCGAACTCATGTTCGGCATCGAGAGCGCCGACAGCGGCGTCGCCAGGATCGATGGAGCGCCGGTAACGCTGTCGAGTCCGCGTGCCGCGATCGGCAAGGGCTTCGGCTTCTGCCCGGAAGATCGCAAGACGGATGGCATCATCGGCGACCTGTCGATCCGCGAGAATATCGCCCTTGCCCTGCAGGCCCGCCGAGGCTGGGCGCGACCGCTCTCTCGTACCGAACAGAACGCGATCGCTGACGAATACATCAGAGCGCTCGACATCCGCACGACCGACCGCGAGAAGCCGATCCGGCTGCTCTCAGGCGGCAATCAGCAGAAGGCGATCCTCGCCCGCTGGCTCGCAACCAATCCGGATTTCCTGATCCTCGACGAGCCGACCCGCGGCATCGATGTCGGCGCCCATGCCGAAATCATCAAGCTCATCGAGCAACTGTGCGCCAGGGGCATGTCGCTGATCGTCATCTCCTCCGAACTTGAGGAACTGGTGGCCTACAGCTCGCGCGTCATCGTGCTGCGCGATCGCGAGCATATCGCTGAATTGACCGGCGAGCGCATTACCGCTGCCGGCATCGTCGACGCCATTGCGGCAGCCGACAAACGAACGGAGGACGCATGACTGCCTCGCTGAAGGTGCTGGGCTCTCGTCTTGCGCCGCAATTGATTGCGCTTCTGGTTGTTCTTCTTTTGAATTTCAGCTTCTTCCCGCAATTTCTTGATGTGATTGTTCAAAATGGGCGCCTCTATGGCAGCATCATCGACGTCCTCAATCGCGGGGCGCCCGTGGCGCTGTTGGCGATCGGCATGACGCTCGTGATCGCCACCAAAGGCATCGATCTCTCGGTTGGCGCTGTTATCGCAATCTGCGGTGCAGTTGCGGCCTCGTCGATCGTCGAAGGCCATTCGCTTGCTTATACGCTTGTACTGACCGTAGTTATCGGCCTTCTTTGTGGCGCCTGGAACGGCTTTCTCGTCTCCATCCTCAATATCCAGCCGATTATCGCGACACTTGTGCTCATGGTCGCCGGCCGCGGTATCGCTCAGCTCATTACGGAAGGCGTGATCATGACCTTCAACGATGACGGGCTGATCTTTCTCGGCAGCGGTTCCTTCGCCTTCCTGCCCATGCCTGTCGTCATCTGGCTGATCGCTGGCCTGCTGGTCATTCTGCTGGTTCGCCGGACTGCGCTCGGCATGCTGATCGAGGCTGTCGGCATCAACAGACGCGCGAGCACGCTCTCGGGCGTACAGACGCCGGTGTTGCTGATGGCTGTCTATATGTTGAGTGGCCTCTGCGCTTCGATCGCCGGAATTATCGTCGCCGCCGACATCAAGGGGGCGGACGCCAACAATGCCGGCCTCTGGCTGGAGCTCGACGCTATCCTCGCGGTGGTCGTCGGCGGCAATTCGCTGCTTGGCGGCCGCTTCAGCATCATCGGTTCGCTGATCGGCGCCATGATCATCCAGGCGGTCAATACCGGCATTCTGCTTTCCGGTTTCCCGCCGGAGTTCAACCTCATCATCAAGGCGGTCATCATCATCGTCATTCTGGTCATCCAGTCGCCGGCGATGCAATCGCTCGCCAGTTTCTTCACTCGCCGGACGGACGCAGGGGGGCGCAAATGAATTCCAAATACCTGCCGCTCTTTGCGACTATTGTCATCTTCGTGCTCGCCTATGCGCTCTGCACTCTGCAATATCCGAACATCCTGTCGACGCGGGTCATCGGCAACCTGCTGACTGACAATGCGTTTCTCGGCATTGCCGCCGTGGGCATGACCTTCGTCATCATCTCCGGCGGCATCGATCTATCCATCGGCTCAGTCATCGCCTTCACCGGCGTCTTCCTGGCCGTCATCCTGCAGAACACCAGCATCCACCCGCTGGCAGCCTTCGCGATCGTGCTCATCATCACCACGGCCTTCGGTGCGGTCATGGGCATGATCATCCATTTCCTGCAGATGCCGCCCTTCATCGTCACGCTCGCCGGCATGTTCCTGGCCCGCGGCATGGCCTATGTCCTGTCGATCGACAGCATTCCGATCAATCACGAATACTATTCCACGCTGACCAGCCTCTACTATCGGCTGCCAGGCGGCGGACGGCTGACGCTGATCGGCGGCATCATGCTCGTCGTCTTCGCAGCCGGCATCTTCATCGCCCACCGCACCCGCTTCGGAACCAATGTCTATGCGCTGGGCGGCGGTGTGCAGACGGCGCAGCTCATGGGTGTTCCGGTGGCACGCACGACGATTCAGATCTACGCCCTGTCGGGTTTCCTGGCGGGCCTATCCGGAATCGTTTTTTCCCTATACACGTCTGCCGGATATTCTCTTGCGGCGGTGGGCGTTGAACTGGATGCCATCGCAGCAGTCGTCATTGGAGGGACGCTGCTGACAGGAGGAGCGGGATTCGTGGCAGGGACCTTCATCGGTCTGCTGATCCAGGGGCTCATTCAGACTTACATCACCTTCGACGGTACGCTGTCGAGCTGGTGGACGAAGATCCTGATTGGCCTGCTGCTTTTTGCATTCATGGTGATGCAGAAAGCCATCCTTTTCCTTTCCAGTCTGAACAGGAGATATGGCTAGGGGGAGTGACGGATTGCGCAACAGACCGCTTGAAACCCGGAAGGCAGGGCGAAGAACCCGAACAAGCCACGCGCATGTCGTCGATGAACTCGGCCGGGCAATCGTTGCCGGCACCTATCCGGTCGGCACGATCCTGCCCGGCGACGGCGAGCTGGCACAGCGCTTCAAGGTCTCGCGCACGGTGCTGCGGGAAACAATGAAGACGCTCGCCGCCAAGGGCTTGGTCGTTGCAAAGGCGCGCGTCGGCACGCGTGTGACGGAAAAGAACTTCTGGAACATGTTCGACACCGAAATCATCTCCTGGCATTTCGCCAACGGTGTCAACGAAGAATTCCTCCTGCAGCTCTACGACATCCGCCTTGCTTTCGAGCCCTTCGCAGCCGGTCTTGTGGCCGAGCGTGCGAATCCGGCCGAGATCGAATTATTGCGCGGCCTGGCGCTCGACATGGCCGCAAGCGATCACACGGCCGACAGTCTCGCGCTTGCCGACCTGCGCTTCCATCTCGCCGTTTCCGAAGTATCTCACAATCCCTTCATGCGAACGCTCGGTGGGCTGATCGAGGCAGCGCTCGTCGGCATGTTCCGCATGAGCACGCCGCCCTCGCAGAGTGGTTTCGCCAACATCGCCGAAACCCACATGCGTATCGTCGATGCCATCGCGGCAGGCAATACCGCAGCAGCGCGCAAGGCGATGGAGGATGTCATCGTCGAGGGCAGGGAGCACGTCCACGAAGCCTTCTCCGCGCTCGCCGAGCCAATCGTTTCCCTGCCGATTTCGTCTTTTTGAAGCCTCGCCTTGCTGCTATGAGCGGCAGAACAGCCGCCTAGCAATGGATTCTCGGAGTCTGCCATGGAACGCACCTGCCTTGCCGTCATTCTCGCCGCCGGCGACAGCACGCGAATGAAATCCGCAAAGTCGAAGGTGCTGCATGAGGTCGCCGGCCGGCCGATGATCGCCCATGTCGTCGATGCGGTGGCCGCGACCGGAATTTCCTCCGTCGCCCTGGTCGTCGGCCGCGATGCCGAAAAGGTGGCGAAGGCTGCCGATATCGGTGGCGTGAAGATCGAATCCTACCTGCAGGAACAGCGCCTCGGCACCGGTCACGCTGTTCTCGCCGCCCGCGAGGCGATTGCTGGAGGTTATGACGATATCCTCGTCACCTATGGCGATGTGCCGCTGCAGACGGCCGGCCCGTTGCTCGAAGCCCGCAAGGCGCTGGCCGAGGGCAGTGACATCGTCGTTATCGGTTTCCACACGGATCGCCCGACGGGCTATGGCCGCCTGCTCGTCAAGGACGGCGAGCTGATTGCCATCCGCGAGGAAAAGGATGCAACGGATGCCGAACGCGCAGTCACCTGGTGCAACAGCGGCCTGATGGCGATCAACGGCCGCAAGGCGCTCGATCTCCTGTCGCGCATCGGCAACGGCAATGCCAAGGGCGAATATTATCTGACCGACCTCGTCGAGATCGCCCGTTCGCTCGGCGGCCGCGTCACGGCCGTCGACGCGCCGGAAGTCGAGATGACCGGCTGCAACACCCGCGCCGAACTGGCTGACATCGAGCGTTTCTGGCAGCAGCGCCGTCGCCATGAATTGATGTTGTCAGGCGTGACGATGATCGCCCCGGAAACGGTCTTTCTGTCCTACGACACGGTCATCGGCCAGGATGCGCTGATCGAGCCGAACGTCGTCTTCGGCCCGGGCTCCGTCATCGATAGCGGAGCGGTCATTCATGCCTTCTCGCATATCGAAGGCGCCCATGTCAGCGAAGGTGCGACCGTCGGTCCATTTGCGCGTCTGCGTCCGGGTGCCGATCTCTCGGCTGGTTCCAAGGTCGGTAATTTCTGCGAAGTCAAGAACGGCAAGATTGGCGAGGGCGCCAAGGTCAACCACCTGACCTATATCGGCGACGCCGTCATCGGATCCGGCACCAATATCGGCGCGGGCGCAATCACCTGCAATTATGACGGGGTGAACAAGTTCGAGACTGTTATCGGCAAGGATGCCTTCATCGGCTCTAACTCCTCGCTGGTTGCCCCCGTTACGGTCGGCGACAACGCCTATATCGCCTCCGGCAGTGTGATCACCGCAGACGTACCAGCCGAGGCGCTCGCTTTCGGCCGTGCCCGGCAGGAGATCAAGCCTGAGCGGGCCAAGCTGCTGCGCGAACGCGCGCTTGCCATCAAGGCGGCCAAGAAGGCCAAATCCTGAGCCTTCTTCCGTAACGAGCGGAAACCGAAAGTGACCGCCGTACCAATTGAGAAATAAGCGAGAATCGCTAGGAGTGGCCTCAAGATTGAAGCCCGAGGGGAAGTTTGCATGTGCGGAATTGTTGGGATCGTCGGAAATGCGCCGGTTTCGGGCCGTCTTGTCGATGCGCTGAAGCGGCTGGAATACCGCGGTTACGATTCCGCTGGCGTCGCCACCATCCATGAAGGCGTCATGGATCGCCGTCGCGCCGAGGGCAAGCTCTTCAATCTGGAAAAGCGCCTCGACAGCGAGCCGCTGCCGGGAACGACCGGCATTGCCCACACACGCTGGGCAACCCACGGCGTGCCGAACGAGACCAACGCTCATCCGCATTTCGTCGAAGGCGTCGCCGTCGTCCATAACGGCATCATCGAGAATTTCTCAGAGCTGCGCGACGAGCTGAGCCATGACGGCGCAGTCTTCCAGAGCCAGACCGATACGGAAGTCGTCGCCCACCTGATGGCCAAGTATCTGCGTGAGGGCCTGTCGCCACGCGAAGCCATGCTGAAGATGCTGAACCGCGTCACCGGCGCCTATGCGCTGGCCGTGATGCTGAAGAGCGACGCCGACACGATCATGGCAGCCCGCTCCGGCCCGCCGCTTGCAATTGGTTACGGCAAGGGCGAAATGTTCCTGGGCTCGGATGCCATCGCGCTGTCGCCCTTCACCAACGAGATCACCTATCTCGTTGACGGCGACTGGGCGATCATCACCCGCGACAGCGCGACCGTGCTCGATTTCTCCGGCAAGGTGGTCAAGCGCCCGCGGCAGATTTCCCAGGCGACCGCCTATGTGGTCGACAAGGGCAATCACCGCCATTTCATGGAAAAGGAAATCTACGAGCAGCCGGAGGTCATCTCCCACGCGCTCAGCCATTACGTGGATTTCGCTGCCAATACGATCAGCCCGAACGCATCCGCCATCGATTTCAAGGCGGCGACCGGCCTTGCGATCTCCGCCTGCGGCACAGCCTATCTCGCCGGCCTGATCGGCAAATACTGGTTCGAGCGTTACGCCCGCTTGCCGGTCGAAATCGACGTCGCCTCGGAGTTCCGCTATCGCGAAATGCCGCTGCAGCCCTCGCAGGCAGCCCTCTTCATTTCCCAGTCGGGCGAAACAGCCGATACGCTGGCATCGCTCCGTTACTGCAAGGAAAACGGCCTGAAGATCGGCGCCGTCGTGAACGTGCGGGAATCGACCATCGCCCGCGAATCCGATGCCGTCTTCCCGATCATGGCCGGGCCCGAAATCGGCGTCGCCTCCACCAAGGCCTTCACCTGCCAGCTCGCCGTGCTTGCATCGCTGGCGATCGGCGCCGGCCGCGCCCGGGGCACGATCAGCGCCGAAGACGAAAAGGCGATGGTGCGCCACCTGGCCGAAATGCCGCGCATCATGAGCCGCGTCGTCAATCTCATCCAGCCGCAGATGGAGGCTTTGTCGCGTGAACTCTCCAAATGCAAGGACGTGCTCTATCTCGGCCGCGGCACCAGCTTCCCGCTTGCCATGGAAGGCGCGCTGAAGCTCAAGGAAATCTCCTACATCCATGCGGAAGGTTATGCCGCCGGCGAGCTGAAGCATGGGCCGATTGCGCTCATCGATGAGAACATGCCCGTTATCGTCATCGCGCCCTATGACCGCTTCTTCGAGAAGACCGTCTCCAACATGCAGGAGGTCGCAGCCCGCGGCGGCCGCATCATCTTCATCACCGATGAGGCCGGTGCCGCCGCTTCGAAGCTGCCGACCATGGCGACGATCACGCTCCCCAATGTCGATGAGATCATCGCACCGATGATCTTCTCCCTGCCGATCCAGTTGCTGGCCTACCATACGGCAGTCTTCATGGGCACGGACGTCGACCAGCCGCGCAACCTCGCAAAATCGGTGACTGTGGAGTAAGTCCCGAGGGGCTGAAACCTGTTGTGCGAAAAGGCGAATTCTGGCAGTTTTGTGCCTGCGGACACAGGGGGAAGGCCGGTGACCCGGCCTGTCTGAAGACTGAAACGGAGTTCATCAAAAAGGATGACCGAGAAGGCTCCCCGAGTGCCGGTCGCAATGCGGCTGAGGAATAATTTTCTCGCCGGCCTGATCATCTGCGCACCGATCGCAATCACCATCTGGTTGACCTGGACCTTCATCCATTGGTCGGACAGCTGGGTGCGGCCCTATATTCCAGCGCGCTGGAATCCCGAGAGCTATCTGAACTTCGCCATTCCCGGTTTCGGCCTGCTGACTGCGGTGATCCTGATCACCATCGTCGGCTTCCTCGGCAAAAACCTCATCGGCCAGAGCATCGTTCGTTTCGGCGAATCCGTCGTCCAACGCATGCCGCTGGTCCGCACTATCTACAGAAGCGTGAAGCAAATCTTCGAGACGGTGCTGAAGGAGCAGTCGAATTCCTTCAAGAAGGTCGGCCTCATCGAATATCCGGGGCCAGGTCTCTGGGCGCTTATCTTTATCGCTACCGATGCCAAGGGCGAAATCGCTTCGAAATTCAATGCGATGGGGCATGATATGGTCACCGTCTTTTTGCCGCCTACACCCGTGCCGACGGCAGGTTTCCTCATCTTCGTGCCGCGCGAGAAGATCGTCATGCTCGACATGAGCCCGGAGGATGCGGCCAAGTTCCTGATATCAGGCGGCCTCGTCGCCCCGGAACATCTTCCGGTCGTGCGACCCAAGCCGATGGTGCTTTCCAAGGTTGACTAACCGGCCCTGAGGAACCGTATCGCTTCGTCGCGGCGGAAGAGGTAGAGCAACGTACGCACGGCCTCGCCACGCTCGCTCGTCAGGTCCGGATCGCGCTCGATCAGATAGGCCGCATCCTTACGGGCGATTTCCAGCAAATCAGCATGTGCCTCGATACTGGCGATACGGAACCCAGGCGTGCCTGACTGTCGCGTCCCGAGAATTTCGCCTTCGCCGCGCAGTTTCAAATCTTCTTCGGCAATCCGGAAACCGTCTTCCGTATCGCGCATGATGGAAAGCCGCGCGTGACCCGTCTCGCCGAGCGGCCCTTTGTAGAGCAGGATGCAGGTGGACGCCTCGTCACCACGCCCGACACGGCCGCGAAGCTGGTGCAGCTGCGCCAGCCCGAAGCGCTCGGCATGTTCGATCACCATGATCGTTGCATCCGGCACGTCGACGCCGACTTCGACGACGGTCGTGGCCACCAGCAGCCGCAATTCGCCACTCTTGAAGGCGAGCATGATGGCATCCTTCTCAGGTCCGCTCATGCGTCCGTGAATGAGGCCGATGCCCGGGCCGAGCGCCGAGACGAGCGTCGCGTGCCGCTCCTCCACCGACATCAGATCGACTTCTTCGGATTCCTCGACCAGCGGGCAGATCCAATAGGCCTTCTTGCCCTCCGACAATGCGCTCTTCAGCCTGCCGACAATCTCTCCGGTCCGCTCGGTCGGCACGGTGATAGTGGTGATAGGCTTTCGCCCGGCTGGCTTCTCGGTGAGCTTCGAAACGTCCATGTCGCCAAAGGCTGCCAGCACCAATGTGCGCGGGATCGGCGTTGCCGTCATAACCAGCATATGCGGTGAGATGCCCTTTGCCGTCAGCCTCAGCCGCTGGTGCACGCCGAAACGGTGCTGCTCGTCTACGACAGCCAGCATCAGGTTCTTGTAGTTGACGCTGTCCTGGAAGAGCGCATGCGTGCCGATAATGATCTGCGCTTCGCCGGACGCAATGCGATCGAGAATATCCTCGCGCTCGCGGCCCTTTGTACGACCGGTCAGCACTTCGACGCCGAGACCGGCTGCGGCCGCGAATTTCGAAATCGTCGCATGATGCTGGCGAGCAAGAATTTCGGTTGGCGCCATCAGCACGGCCTGTCCGCCACTTTCGATCACCGCCGCCATCGACATCAGCGCCACCAGCGTCTTGCCGGAGCCGACATCGCCCTGCAGCAGCCGCAGCATGCGCTCTTCGCCGGCCATATCCTTCAGGACGTCGGCAACGGCTTCGGTCTGGCTGCGCGTCGGCGAAAAGGGCAAGCTCTGCAGTATCTTGCTGCTGATGTCTCCGGTTGCATGGACCGGCTGCCCGGCGACCTTGCGCAGCCTCTGGCGCACAAGCGCCAATGACAGCTGGCCGGCGAGGAACTCGTCATAGGCAAGCCTGCGGCGGGCAGGGGTCTGCGGATCTATATCAGACGTATCCCGCGGCTCGTGCAGCATATGGAAGCTGTCGCGGATGGATGGCAGGCCCTGCTTTTGGGCTAACGCAAGATCGATCCATTCCGGCAGCTCCGGCATGCGCGGCAATGCCGCCTCGATGATCTTGCGCAGGGTCTTCGGAGAAAGCCCCGCCGTCAGCGGATAGATCGGCTCGACCAGTGGCAGGTTCTCGCCTTCGCTTGCCTTGACGATATAGTCCGGATGCACCATCGAAGCGCGGCCGTTGAACCAGTCGACCTTGCCGCTGACGGTCACTTCCTCGTCGATCGGCAACTGCTTTTCCAGCCACGCCGCCTGACCACGGAAGAAGACGAGCGTCAGCTCGCCGGTCTCATCATGCAGGAAGACCCGGTAGGGAACGTTGCGATTGCCGCGCGGCGGCGCCTGATGCCGGTCGACACGCGCCGTGATCGTCACGATCGCTCCTTGTGGCGCACGCGCGATCCCCGGCTGGTTGCGCCGGTCGATCAGTGAATGGGGCGCGTGGAACAGCAGGTCGATGACCCGGCAATCGTCCGGTGTCTCGCGTCCGAGCAGCTTGACGAAAAGCTCCGAGATCTTCGGGCCGACGCCCGGAAGGCCCGAAACGGGAGAAAACAGCGGGTCGAGAATGGCGGGGCGCATGGGCGTCAAAATGCGATGAACAATAGGGCCTTGGCAAGGCTGACAAGCCGCTTTCGAGGGTCTATAGAGGCGCATCAACAAGGAAGGTGATGCCATGACAGGAGTAACGCTCACGAGCGCCGGTCTCGATCCCCGACGCCGCCGGATTCTGTTCCGCTGCTGGCATCGCGGCATCAGAGAGATGGACCTTGTCTTCGGCCAATTCGCCGAAAATGAACTTCCCACCATGAGCGAAGCCGAGCTCGACGAGTTCGAGACGATCATGGCCGAAGAAGACAACGACCTCGTGCGCTGGATCATGGGAACCTGGCCGACGCCAGAGCATTTACAGACGCCCATGTTTGCCCGCATTGCAGCCTACAAACCCGATTTCGAGACCCCCAGGAAGCCGGAATGATCCCAGGTTTTGATGCCAGGAAGCTCGCAGCCGCCGCCGAGCCGCTGACGATCGGCAACGTGCCTGCGGGCATGGAGCCGCTACTGCTTGCCGAGCTCGCCCGCAGCGGCGAACCGGTCGCCTATGTGCTGTCGGACGGTCACCGCATGGCCGATCTGGAACAGATGCTGGGCTTCGTCGCTCCCGATATCCCGGTTCTGACGCTGCCGGCTTGGGACTGTCTTCCCTATGACCGCGTCTCGCCGAGCGCCGATACCTCGGCACGGCGCCTCGCGGCACTTTCCGGCCTGATCGCACACCGCAAGAAGCCGCATGCGGCAATCGTGCTGGTGACGGCCAATGCCATGCTGCAGAAGGTGGCGCCGCAGGATATCATCGAAAGCCTGACCTTCTCGGCGCGCCCCGGCAATCAGGTGCGCATGGAGGATATCGCCGGCCGGCTGGAGCGCAACGGCTTCGAACGCGTAGCAACGGTGCGCGAGGTCGGCGAATATGCCGTGCGCGGCGGCATTCTCGATGTCTTCGTGCCAGGCTCGGAAGAACCGGTCCGCTTGGATTTCTTCGGCGATACGCTGGAATCGATCCGCAGTTTCGATCCGGCAAGCCAGCGCACGATCGGCCAGGTCCGCTCCCTCGATCTCAATCCGATGAGCGAAGTGACGCTGACGCCGGATACGATCAGCCGTTTCCGCAAGAACTACCTCTCCACCTTTGGCGCCGCCACCCGCGACGATGCGCTCTACCTCGCCGTTTCCGAAGGTCGCCGCTATCCAGGCATGGAACACTGGCTGCCGCTTTTCTACGAGAAGCTGGATACGGTGTTTGATTACCTCTCCGGCTTCCGCATCGTCACCGATCACACGGTGCGTGAAGCGGCCGAAGAGCGCTCCAAACTCGTCTACGATTATTATGATGCACGCCTGAATTCCGGCCAGCCGGCCAAGGGCCCGATGGCGCAGGGCACGCCCTATAAGCCGGTCTCCCCCGGCCAGCTCTATCTCGACAGCAAGATCTTCGCGCACACGCTTGATGCGATCAACGCTATCAGGGTGTCGCCTTTCAACGAGCATGAGGGCGAGGCACGCCGCGTCGTCAATCTCGATGCGCGTCAGGGGCCGCGCTGGGCTCGCTCCAATGCCGAAGGCGGCGGCGATGCCGAACGCGTCAACGTCTTCGACGTCGTTGTCAAACATATTGCCGACAAGCGCGCCGGCGGCGCAAAGGTCGTCATTACCGCTTGGACCGAGGGTTCGCTCGAGCGCCTGCTACAGGTGCTGAACGAACACGGTCTTGAACGGGTCAAGCCGATCACCGCGCTGAAGGATCTCGGCGGCCTGGCAAAGGGTGAGGCGGCAGCGGCTGTATTCAGCCTCGAATCCGGTTTCGAGTCTGGCGATCTCATCGTCATCGGCGAACAGGATATTCTCGGCGACCGCATGGTGCGCCGCTCCCGCCGCCGGAAACGCGCGGCAGATTTCATCTCCGAAGTCGCCGGCCTCGACGAAGGTTCGATTGTCGTCCACGCCGAACACGGCATTGGCCGTTTCGTCGGCCTTCGCACCATCGAGGCGGCCGGTGCGCCGCATGCCTGCCTCGAGCTGCAATATGCCGACGACGCAAAACTCTTCCTGCCGGTCGAAAACATCGATCTGCTCTCACGGTTCGGCGGCGAGGGCACGGAAGTACAGCTCGACAAGCTGGGCGGCGGCGCATGGCAGATGCGCAAGGCCAAGCTCAAGAAACGGCTGCTGGATATGGCCGATGCGCTGATCCGCATCGCCGCCGAGCGCCTGACGCGCCAGGCGCCCGTGCTGACGACACCGGAAGGACTCTACGACGAATTTGCCGCCCGTTTCCCCTATGACGAAACCGAAGATCAGGAAAACGCCATCGAGGCTGTGCGGGGCGACCTCGGCGCCGGCCGGCCGATGGACCGCCTCATCTGCGGCGACGTGGGCTTCGGCAAAACCGAGGTTGCACTGCGTGCCGCCTTCGTCGCTGCCATGAACGGCGTTCAGGTCGCCGTCGTCGTGCCGACCACACTGCTCTCCCGCCAGCATTTCAAGACCTTTTCAGAGCGCTTCCGTGGCCTGCCGATCCGCATCCAGCAGGCCTCGCGCCTCGTCGGCTCCAAGGATCTGGCGCTCACGAAAAAGGAAGTGGCCGACGGCAAGACGGACATCGTCGTCGGCACCCACGCGCTGCTCGGCGCTGGCATCAACTTCGCCAATCTCGGCCTGCTGATCATAGACGAAGAGCAGCATTTCGGCGTCAAGCACAAGGAGCGCCTGAAGGAGCTGAAGAGCGACGTGCATGTGCTGACGCTCTCTGCAACGCCGATCCCGCGCACGCTGCAGCTTGCCATGACCGGGGTGCGCGAACTCTCGCTCATCACCACGCCGCCGGTCGACCGCATGGCGGTGCGCACCTTCATTTCGCCCTTCGATAGCCTCGTCATCCGCGAGACGCTGATGCGCGAGCACTATCGCGGCGGCCAGAGCTTCTATGTCTGCCCGCGCCTTGCCGATCTCGAAGATATCCACGCCTTCCTGCAGTCCGACGTGCCGGAACTGAAGGTCGCTGTCGCCCATGGCCAGATGCCGGCCGGCGAACTGGAAGACATCATGAATGCCTTCTACGAGGGCCGTTACGATGTGCTGCTCTCGACCACCATCGTCGAATCCGGTCTCGATGTGCCGACCGCCAACACGCTGATCGTCCATCGCGCCGATATGTTCGGCCTCGCCCAGCTCTACCAGCTACGCGGTCGTGTCGGCCGTTCGAAGGTACGCGCCTTCGCGCTCTTCACGCTGCCGGTCAACAAGGTGCTGACGGCAACCGCCGAACGCCGCCTCAAGGTGCTCCAGTCGCTGGACACGCTCGGCGCCGGCTTCCAGCTGGCAAGCCATGACCTCGATATCCGCGGTGCCGGCAACCTGCTCGGCGAGGAGCAGTCCGGCCACATCAAGGAAGTCGGCTTCGAGCTGTATCAGCAGATGCTGGAAGAGGCGGTCGCAGAGGTGAAGGGTGTCGACGAGATCCAGGATACCGGCTGGTCGCCGCAGATATCCGTCGGAACGACCGTCATGATCCCGGAAGGTTATGTGCCAGACCTGCACCTGCGCATGGCGCTCTACCGCCGCCTCGGGGAAGTGACCGAGCTCAAGGAAATCGATGGCTTCGGTGCCGAGATGATCGACCGCTTCGGCCCAATGCCGGTGGAGGTCCAGCACCTGCTGAAGATCGTCTACATCAAGTCGCTCTGCCGTACCGCCAATGTCGAGAAGCTCGATGCCGGCCCAAAGGGCGTCGTCGTGCAGTTCCGCAACAAGGAATTCCCGAACCCGGCCAATCTCGTCGGTTATATCGGCAAGCAGGGTGCGATGGCGAAGATCCGCCCCGACCACAGCCTGTTCCTGACACGCGACCTGCCGACCCCGGAAAAGCGCCTGCAAGGTGCAGCCGTCATCATGACGCAGCTTGCGGAACTCGCGAAAAACTAAGGGCAGCCCGGCGAAAACCGGACTGCCCGACTGAAGGCGTGGTTCTGATTGCAGGCGGCGTTAGTTCATCCCAGCGCGTGCTTCGGCCTTTGCTGCGGCAATTTCCCTGAGGGCGCCTGCCAGCACATCCGGCGTCTGAGCACCGCTGACGGCGTACTGCTGGTCGAAGATGAAGAACGGCACGCCGTTGACGCCCATGCGCTGCGCTGCGTCGATTTCCGAGAGGATGACGCTGCCGTCGGCGTCCGAAGCGAACAGGGCGGCAATGACGGAGCGCTGCAGGCCTGCCTTCTCGGCAATATCGAGCAGCACTTCATGATCGCCGACATTGCGGCCTTCCTCGAAATTGGCCTTGAAGAGCGCCGAGACGACTGCCTCCTGTTTCTGCCGGTCCTCGACACCAGCCCAGTGGATCAGCCGGTGCGCGTCGAGCGTGTTCGGTCCGATCTTGATGGCCTCGAAATTGAACTTGATGCCGACGTCGCGGCCATAGCCGGTCAGCATCTTGTGCGCCTCAGCCACGCGTTCGGCGCCACCGAGTTTCTGCTCCAGCATCTTTTTCTGGTCGACGCCTTCGGGCGGATAATCCGGGTTGAGGCGGTAGGGGCGCCAGTTGATGTCAACGCCGATTTCATCCTGCACCTCGGCGATCGCCAGCTCCAACCGCGCCTTGCCGAGATAGCACCAGGGGCAGACGACATCGGAGACAACGTCGATGGTGATGCGTTCCATTGTGATTCCTTGTTCTGCCATCCCTCAATGACGGTTGGCTCGATCGCATAGAAGATGTTTTCGACGATCTTTAGAGGAAGGCCGAGGCAAGAGAAAGGAAATAGAACGATGCGCCTGATGATGTGATTACTGCGCGCTCGTATCCCACCAGGTCTGCAGCTGATAGCCGTAGAGCGGGACGGCGTCGGGATGGCCGATGCGCTTGTTGCGCGCCACCCACTGCTGGTCGACGTGGTATAGGGGCAGCACATAATGGTTGGAGAGCAGCAGCCGGTCGTAGGAGCGCACGGATGCGGTGAAATCCTCGGCAGAGCGTGCCCGCAAGAGATGGTCGATCAGCGTATCGAGATTGGGATCGTTGGCCCCGGCGAAGCTGTCCGTGCCTTCACGCGTACGTGCAGCCGAAGACCAGCGGCCGAGCTGCTCGTTGCCGGGCGACAGTGACGAGGTATAGCTCTTCATGATCACGTCGTAGTCGAACGTGTTCGTCCGGCTCTGATACTGCGAATCGTCAACGGTCCGGATCGAGGCTGCAACGCCGATCGTCTGCAGCGAGCGCTGATAGGCGACAGCAAGTTTTTCCTGGTCGGGATTCTGCGTCATGATCTCGAAGGCAAGCGGCTTGCCGCTTGCATCGACCATCTTGCCATTCTTGATCGTATATCCCGCTTCCTTGAGGATATCGACCGCCTGTTTCAGCACCTTGCGGTCGCGTCCTGAGCCGTCGGTCACAGGCAGCTTGTAACTGCCGTCGAGAATGGCGGGATCGATATGGTCCTTGATCGGTCCAAGCAGCGCCAGTTCACGGGCATCCGCCGGCACGCCGAAACTTGAGAGGTCAGAGTTTTGCCAGAAGCTCTGCGTGCGTTTGTAGGCATCGGAATAGAGATTCTTGTTGGCCCATTCGAAGTCGAAGACCAGCGACAGGCCCTCGCGCACCTTGATGTCAGCAAATATTGGCCGACGCGTATTGAAGACGAAGCCCAGCATGCCGCTTGGCAGTTTTGGCTCGAACACATCCTTCAGGACGGAGCCTGACGTAGCGGCCGGGAAATCGTAGGCATTGGCCCAGTGCCCGGGATTGCCGTCAAGGTAAAGGTCGATGTCGCCTTTCTTGAAGGACTCGAACAGTGTCGTATCCTGCAGGAAATACTGCACGCTGATCTGATCATAATTGTCCATGCCGACCTTGGCTGGAATATCCTTGCCCCAATAGTTCGGATCACGCTCGTATGTGATGCTCTCGCCGGGCTTGAGGCTTTTCACTTTATAGGGGCCGGATCCAACAGGCGGCGTCAGGGTCGTGCGATCGAATGTTTCCGCATTGATCACATGCTTCGGCAGGACCGGAAACAGGCCGAAGATCAGCGGTGTTTCGCGATCGGCCTTGTCATTGAAGGTGAAACGCACGCTGTGTTCGCCGACCTTTTCCATCTTGGAAACAACATCGAGGCGTCTGGAAAATGGCGGACGACCTTTGTCGCGCAGCAGCTCGAAGGAGAAGATGACATCCTCCGGCGTCACAGGCTGTCCATCCGACCATTTGGCCCTTGGATTAAGATTGAACTGAAGAAAGGTGCGATCCTCGTCCCATTCCACAGTTTCCGCCAGCAGGCCGTAAAGCGTGAAAGGCTCGTCACTGGAGCGTTGCAGCAGCGCCTCATAGACAAGATTGCCGAACTGCGGGTCCCACATGCCACGCGCCGTTGTCCGGTTGCTCTTGATGATGAAGGGATTCAGGTTGTCGAATGTGCCGACAACGCCATAGGTGATTTTCCCGCCCTTCTTCACGTCGGGATTGACGTAAGGGAAGTTCTTGTAATCGGCAGGCAACGCCGGCGCACCGTGCATGGCGATACCATGCACTGGCTCCGCGGCGACGGCACCGGCGACAAGGATGAAAGCGGCGAGAAGGGCGATCCGGAGCATTGCTGAAATTCCTTGATGCGCGGCAATGGGCACGATTCGCCGGAAGGGTAACATGAGAGCACGCAATTCCAACCGCAACCGCCGCTTTCTTTACCTATGTGCCAAAATGCCCGCGAAATTGCCAAAGAAATGCTGGATATCTTCGACGCTGCGATGTAACACGTGACCCGAAGTTTTGGGGTCATGCATTTGCCTTATTTTTTTAAGAGGTGGAGTGCCGAACGACCCGGTGGTTGGGGCGGCCGAACGTAGCCCCGCAACGGATATCAGGAGACGGAATTCGTTATGATGTTCAAGTCTGAAAAGAAAATGCGGGCAGCACTGTCCGTTATGGCAGTGGTTTTCGGCGCTTCGGCTCCGGTCTCGTCCTTCGCACAGGATGCGGCGGCCCAGGCGCCGGCAGCGTCGGCTGACGCTCCCGCACAGGCCGTCGGTGCACCGCGCCTCGGCTGGTACAAGACCTGCAGCAAGCAGGAAGACAACGACATCTGCGTTGTTCAGAACCTGGTTCTCGCAAACGGCGGCCAGCTCGTCACGGCGGTTGGCCTGATTTCGGTTTCCGGCAAGATCAATCGCAAGATCCTTCAGGTCTCGGTTCCGGCCGCACGCCTGATCCCCCCGGGCATCGCGATGCAGATCGACGGCGGCAAGGGCCAGAAGCTCGACTACGCCGTCTGCCTGCCGGACAAGTGCACGGCTGAAATCCCGCTGACGGACGCCATGATCGCAAGCCTCAAGAAGGGCAGCGACGTGGTCTTCACCTCGATCAACTTCCGCCGCGCTCCGAACCCGATCAAGGTTTCGCTCGAAGGCTTCACCGGCGCTTATGACGGCGAACCGGTGTCCGAATCGAAGCTTGCCGAAAGCCAGCGCAGCCTGCAGGACAGCATGCAGAAGAAGGCTGAAGAAGCCCGCAAGAAGCTGGAAGACGCCCAGAAGGCAGCAAAGGCCCAGTAATCGGGGACTTTCAGGAATTCACGGAAAACCCGGCTTCAGGCCGGGTTTTTTGTTGCCAAAGAAAAGGCCCCGCGATGCGGGGCCTTGTTATTGAGGTTATGTCATCCGACTTAGTGGGCGAAGCTCATCTTGGGTTTGAACTGGCCTGTCGGGCCGCGGTCGAAGATTTGCTCGACCTGCGGATTGCGAAGCGGCGTATCGCTTTCATCGCTCATCAGGTTCTGCTCGGACACATAGGCGACATACTCACTGTCGTCGTTCTCCGCAAGCAGGTGATAGAACGGCTGGTCCTTGCTGGGGCGGACTTCCGCGGGAATGGAATTCCACCATTCTTCCGTATTCGCGAACTCCGGATCAACGTCGAAGATGACGCCGCGAAATGGAAAAACCTTGTGCCGAACCACTTCGCCTATACTGAACTTTGCTATTCTTTCTTTCATGGTACGACTTCCTTTCTCACCTGATCTGGTGATCGGTCCCCCACAAATCAAGATTTTTGCGGGATTTCGTCACATGACTGTCATGTCTGTCCATCGGTCCTCATGGCCTCCGGTTCGGAAAAAGCCCCGGCGAACCGGGGCTTCCATGTCTCGTCTTATGCCGAGTAGTACATGTCGTATTCGACGGGATGCGGTGTCATTTCGAAGCGCATCACCTCGGCCATTTTCAGTTCGATGAAGGCGTCGATCTGGTCGTCGTCGAAGACGCCACCGGCCGTCAGGAACTTGCGGTCCTTGTCGAGGCTTTCGAGTGCTTCACGCAAGCTACCGCATACGGTCGGGATCTTCTTCAGTTCTTTCGGCGGCAGGTCATAGAGATCCTTGTCCATAGCCTTGCCGGGATGGATCTTGTTCTTGATGCCGTCGAGACCTGCCATCAGCATGGCAGCGAAGGCGAGGTAGGGGTTGGCGGTCGGATCCGGGAAGCGAACTTCGACGCGCTTTGCCTTCGGGTTGGTGCCGAACGGAATGCGGCACGAAGCCGAGCGGTTGCGGGCGGAATAGGCCAGCAGAACCGGTGCTTCATAACCCGGAACGAGACGCTTGTAGGAGTTCGTCGACGGGTTGGTGAAGGCGTTGATTGCCTTAGCATGCTTGATGATGCCGCCGATGTAGTAGAGGCAGGATTCGGAAAGACCCGCGTATTCGTCGCCGGCGAAAGTTGGCTTGCCGCCCTTCCAGATCGACTGATGGACGTGCATGCCCGAGCCGTTGTCGCCGAAGATTGGCTTCGGCATGAAGGTTGCCGTCTTGCCGTAGGCATTGGCGACCTGATGGACGACATACTTGTAGATCTGCATCTTGTCGGCGTTGCGAACGAGCGTATCGAACTTGATGCCGAGCTCGTGCTGGGCAGCAGCCACTTCGTGGTGATGCTTTTCGACGACGACGCCCATCTCGGAGAGAACCGTCAGCATTTCCGAACGCATGTCCTGGGCGCTGTCGACAGGCGGAACCGGGAAATAGCCACCCTTGACGCGCGGACGGTGGCCGAGGTTGCCGGTCTCGTAGTCGGTGTCGTCGTTCGACGGCAATTCGGTGGAGTCCAGCTTGAAGCCGGTATTGTAGGGATCGGCCTTGTACTTGACGTCGTCGAAGACGAAGAATTCAGCTTCCGGGCCGACGAAGATCGTGTCACCGATGCCGGACGCCTTCAGATAGGCTTCGGCCTTCTTGGCGGTGCCGCGCGGATCGCGGTTATAGGCTTCGCCGGAAACCGGGTCGAGGATGTCGCAGACGATGACCATGGTCGACTGGGCAAAGAACGGGTCCATATGCACCGTTTCGGTGTCTGGCATCAGCACCATGTCGGACTCGTTGATGGCCTTCCAGCCGCCGATCGAGGAACCGTCGAACATGACGCCATCGGCGAACATGTCTTCATCGACGCAGACGACGTCCATCGTTACGTGCTGCAGCTTGCCCTTGGGGTCGGTAAAGCGCAGGTCGACGAACTTTACGTCGTTTTCCTTGATCTGCTTCAGGATTTCGCTAGCGGTCGCCATTAGATGCTTCCTCTGTTTTGTGATGACGTTACGTTATGTGCGATGAGGATGGGTGAGCTTCGCCGACAGGCAAAGCTGATCAGATGGCATCGATACCGGTTTCACCGGTACGGATGCGGATGACCTCTTCGACGTTGGAAACGAAAATCTTTCCGTCGCCGATGCGCCCCGTCTGCGCGGCCTTGCGGATCGCGTCGATGACGGCTTCCGCGTTTTCATCTGCGAGCACGACCTCAACCTTCACCTTCGGCAGGAAATCGACGACATATTCTGCGCCGCGGTAGAGTTCGGTATGGCCCTTCTGGCGACCGAAGCCCTTCGCTTCCGTGACGGTGATACCCTGCAGTCCGACTTCCTGAAGGGCTTCCTTCACCTCGTCCAACTTGAAAGGCTTAATGATCGCTTCGATCTTTTTCATGAGAAAATGTCTCTCCGCTTCTCCCGTTAAAGCAGGAACTGTCCCGCTCGCGGGATATGATGCAGATATCGTGCCAGTTTGAAATCCGTCTTGCGCAAAAAATCGCGGAATTTTATGCGTGCAGCCCTGTTTGCCTGAGTTTCCGTGTCGTTTTAATGAAAAACCAAGTGAACAAGACCGCATTTATGATAAAAATCCCGCGAAATTCAAAAAAATCCTGCTGTCCTCGATTTTGTAAGATGCAATTCGAGTCGATTAAAAAACAGGCAAATGCTTAAAATTCGTTCTTTTGTTTTGGCAATAATGCGGTTGTTTTTTAGGCGCTTTTTCAATTGAATGGGGGCATGAGCAAACATCTTTCCGATCTCCTCCTGGCGCCTGTCGAAATGGCTGCGGCCGATAAGGCCGCCGCCGAATCCGGAATCGATTCCTATGGCCTGATGGAGAAAGCGGGGGCCGCGGTGGCGGCTGCGGCTTTGCGCCTTTATCCAGGCGCCTCGCGCTTTGCCGTCCTCTGCGGTCCCGGCAACAATGGCGGCGACGGCTATGTCGTCGCCCGGCTCATGGTGGAGAGCGGTGCGCGGACGGAGATCTTCCATCTCGGCGATCCGGCCAGGCTGAAGGGTGACGCAGCTCGGGCGAGGGCTGCCTCTACGCTGAAGGGACAGGATATCGGCGACTATGATCCGCAACTAGGCGATATTGTTATCGATGGTCTCTTCGGGGCCGGCCTCGCGCGCGATGTTCCGGCCGATGTGGCTCATCTGATTGGCAAGATCGACGCTGCCAATATTCCCGTGATCGCCATTGACCTGCCATCCGGTCTCGACGGGCGCACCGGCAGCGTGCTCGGCGCTGCCTTCCGCGCGACACATACCGTGACTTTCATGACCCGCAAACCCGGCCATCTGCTGATGCCGGGCAGGGAGCTCTGCGGAGAGCTGGAAGTCTTCGATATCGGTATTCCGGGACGTATCATCAGGGCGCAGACGAGCGGCCTCGTAGCCGAGAACACGCCCGCTGCCTGGCGCGCCACCATGCCTGCCGAGCGGGTAGAGACTCACAAATACAAGCGCGGCCATCTCGTCGTGTTTTCAGGAGAGGCGAGCAAGACAGGGGCAGCCCGCATGTCGGCCATGGCGGGCCTGAAGGCTGGGGCAGGGCTGGTGACCATAGCGGCGCCGACTGAAGCTCTTGCCGCCAACGGCGCTCATCTGACTGCCATCATGCTGCACGCCATCGACGATGCGGCTGCATTGGAGGATTGGCTCGGGGATGCGCGCCTCCAGACCTTCGTTCTCGGGCCCGGTTTCGGTATCGGAAAGAAGGCCCGCGATTTTGTGTCCCTGCTGTGCGACCGCCATCTCATTCTCGATGCCGACGGCATCAGTTCCTTCAAGGATGATCCGAAGGTGCTTTTCGAGCTGTTCGCAGGAGAACCGCGCCTCGTACTGACGCCGCATGACGGCGAGTTCGCCCGCCTCTTTCCCGATATCGCCGCCGACAAGAAGGCAGGCAAGGTGGACAAGGCGCTTGCCGCTGCTCGTCGCGCCAACGCAGCGGTCATTTACAAGGGCGCCGATACCGTCATCGCCTCGCCGGACGGCCGGGCGCTGATCAATACCAATGCACCGGCCTGGCTCGCGACCGCCGGTTCGGGCGATGTACTTGCGGGCATCATCGGCGGCCTGCTCGCCCAGGGCCTGCCGGCCTTCGAGGCAGCGGCGGCTGGCGTCTGGCTGCATGGAGAAGCGGGGCAGCGCGCCGGCAAGGGGCTGACCGCCGAAGATCTCGCCGCGCACGTGCTGCCTTTTTGAGCGATCAGCCGTCAGTTTGTTTCTGCAGGGCGATTGCCCCATGCGGCGCATTGACCTTGCCCTCATGGATCATGAAGGCAAAGACGTCGCGCGGCTCGACCTTGACCTTCCTGTCCTTGTCGATCAGCGGCAGATCGTCGGGAACCTTGCCCTCGGCCCATATCTGAAGCCGCTGGGTCCAGTCCTTCAGCTCTTTTTCCGGATAGCAGGTCGGAATATCGTCCGATCCCTTCTGCAGCCGCGTATAGACGAAATCCGCCGTCACGTCGGCAATCATCGGATAGTCGAAATGCTCGGCGCAGACGGGCGCCACGCCGTATTTCTCAAGAAGTGCCACGAATTCCGGCACCTTGAAGGAGTCGTGGCGGACCTCCACGACATGGCGCAGCTTCAGCCCGTCCTGCTTTTCCGGCAGTAGCTTCAGGAAGGCTTCGAAATCATCGGGCTCGAATTTCTTCGTCGGTGCGAACTGCCAGAGCAGAGGGCCGAGATGATTGCCGAGTTCGCTGATACCCGACGACAGGAATTTCTCCATCGACTCCCAGGCTTCGGCAAGCACCCTCCGGTTTGTGGTGTAACGCGTTGCCTTCAGCGAAAAGATGAAACCGTCAGGCACGTCGGCGGCCCATTTAGCGAAGACTGCCGGCTTCTGCGTGCTGTAATAGGTGCCGTTGACCTCGATAACCTTAAGCTGGCGGCTGGCATAGTTCAGCTCGTCCTTCTGCTTGAGGTCGGCCGGAAAGAAATGGCCGCGCCACGGCTCGAAAGTCCAGCCGCCGATGCCCACGCGGATCGTGCCCGATTTGCTCATCTGTTCCTCCTCGCTTGCGATCCCCTAGATCGCGCCAACCTTCTTTGACCCGTCGACCGTCTTTGCCATGTCGACGATGGTCCATCCTGGCCGATAGGGATTGGGCCGGCGACCCGTTTCCTGAAAACCGAAGGCGCAATAGAGCGCAATGTTCCGCTCCATGCGCGCATTTGTATAAAGCCGGATCTCCGGCACGGCCCATTCCCGCGACTTGTCTTCCAGCCAGCGCAGCATGGCCACGCCATGTCCCGCCTTCTGAGCGTCAGGCGATACCGCGATACTGAAAAGCATCACGTGGTCGGCGTGGCGCTCGATAACGGAAAGTCCCACCACCGCGCGGTCCGCCTCCCGCAGCCAGACCTCGCCTCGCTCGATGCGCGGCACATAATCTTCCGTCACCGGGACCGGCGGATAGCCGAAAAGATCGGTATAGGGCTGATAGGCAGCCGATGTCAGCGCCACGACCGCAGGAAGTTCCGCAATCGTGGCGAGCCGCATCGTCATTCCGCTGCTGCGACCGTCTTCTTGACCGGCCGCCGCTCCAGCAACTCCTTGAGGAAATGGCCGGTATAGGAGCGCTTCTCCTTGACGATCGCCTCGGGTGTGCCGACGGCCACGATCTCGCCACCACCGTCGCCGCCCTCAGGACCGAAATCGAGGATCCAGTCGGCCGTCTTGATGACCTCGAGATTGTGCTCGATGACCACGACAGAATTGCCCTGATTGACCAATTCGTGCAGCATCTCCAGAAGCTTGGCGACGTCATGGAAGTGCAGGCCGGTGGTCGGCTCGTCGAGAATATAAAGTGTGCGGCCCGTCGAACGCTTCGACAATTCCTTGGCGAGCTTGACGCGCTGCGCCTCGCCGCCCGACAGCGTATTGGCCTGCTGGCCGACCTTGATGTAACCGAGGCCGACATCGAAAAGTGACTGCAGCTTGTCACGTACCGCCGGGACCGCGGTGAAGAATTCGACGCCTTCTTCCACCGTCATGTCCAGCACGTCGGAAATCGACTTGCCTTTGAAGGTGACATCGAGCGTTTCGCGGTTGTAGCGCTTGCCGTGGCAGACATCGCAGGTGACATAGACATCAGGCAGGAAATGCATCTCGATCTTGATGACGCCGTCGCCCTGGCATGCCTCGCAGCGGCCGCCCTTGACGTTGAAGGAGAAGCGGCCCGGCTGATAACCGCGCGCTTTCGCCTCCGGCAGACCGGCAAACCAGTCGCGGATCGGTGTGAAGGCGCCGGTATAGGTCGCCGGGTTCGAACGGGGTGTGCGACCGATCGGCGACTGATCGATGTCGATCACCTTGTCGATATGCTCGAAGCCATCGATGCGATCGTGATCGGCAGGGATTTCACGCGCACCCATGACGCGACGCGCCGCCGACTTGTAAAGCGTCTCGATCAGGAAGGTGGACTTGCCGCCGCCCGAAACACCCGTCACCGCCGTAAAGACGCCGAGCGGAATTGCCGCCGTGACATTCTTCAGATTGTTGCCGCGGGCGCCGACGACCTTGATCTCCTTGCCCTTCTTCGGCTTGCGGCGTTCGTCGGGCAGGGTCACGCCAAGTTCGCCGGAGAGATACTTCCCGGTCAGCGACTTCGGATTGGCCATGATTTCCTGCGGCGTGCCATGCGCCACTACCTGGCCGCCATGCACGCCGGCTGCCGGGCCGATATCGACCACATCGTCGGCCGTCAGGATCGCGTCCTCGTCATGCTCTACGACGATGACCGTGTTGCCGATGTCGCGCAGGTGCTTCAGCGTGTCGAGAAGCCGCGCATTGTCGCGCTGGTGCAGGCCGATCGACGGCTCGTCGAGTACATAGAGAACGCCGGTCAAGCCGGAGCCGATCTGCGAGGCAAGCCGGATACGCTGGCTTTCACCGCCTGACAGCGTACCGGAATTACGTGACAGGCTGAGATATTCGAGGCCGACATCGTTCAGGAACCGCAAGCGGTCGCGGATTTCCTTGAGAATGCGCACGGCAATCTCGTTCTGCTTGGCGTTGAAGGTTGCCGGCAGCGTCTCGAACCAGTCGCGAGCGATGCGGATCGACATCTGAGTGACTTCGCCGATATGCAGCTTGTTGATTTTCACGGCGAGCGCCTCCGGCTTCAGGCGATAGCCGTTGCAGGACGGGCAGGGGGCTGCCGACATGAAGCGCTCGATATCCTCGCGCGCCCAGGCGGAATCCGTTTCCTTCCAGCGCCGTTCGAGATTGGGCACGATGCCCTCGAAATTCTTCGAGGTCGTGTAAGTGCGTGCGCCGTCGGCATAGTGGAATTCGATCTTCTCCTCGGTGCCGTTCAGGATGACATCCCGGGCCTTTTCGGGGAGATCGTTCCAGCGGCTGCCGAGCTTGAAGCCGAAATGCTTGCCGAGCGCTTCGAGCGTCTGGTTGTAGTAGGGCGAGGTCGACTTGGCCCAGGGCGCGATGGCGCCGTCGCGCAGCGTGCGCTCAGGCTCAGGCACGATCAGATCAGGGTCGATCTTCTGCTGTGAGCCGAGACCGTCGCAGGTCGGGCAGGCGCCGAAGGGATTGTTGAACGAAAAGAGCCGTGGCTCGATCTCCGGAATGGTGAAGCCGGAAACCGGGCAGGCAAACTTTTCCGAAAACAGCACACGCTCATGCGTCTCGTTGAGCGACTTGTTGGCCGAGCCGCCGGCCGAGGTTTCTTCGGGCGGAAGCGGCTTGTCGGCGAATTCGGCAACGGCAAGGCCGTCGGCGAGCTTCAGCGCCGTCTCGAAACTGTCGGCAAGGCGCGATGCCATATCCGGTCGTACGACAATACGGTCGATGACAATATCGATATCGTGCTTGTACTTCTTGTCGAGAACAGGCGCATCGGCGATCTCGTAGAACTGGCCGTCCACCTTGACGCGCTGGAAGCCCTTTTTCATGAGCTCCGCCAGCTCTTTCTTGTACTCGCCCTTACGTCCGCGGATCATCGGCGCCAATATATAAAGACGCGTGCCTTCCTCGAAAGCCAGTACCCGATCGACCATCTGGCTGACCGTCTGGCTTTCGATCGGCAGGCCCGTCGCAGGCGAGTAGGGAACGCCGACGCGCGCAAACAAGAGGCGCATATAGTCGTAGATTTCCGTAACCGTGCCGACCGTCGAGCGTGGATTGCGCGAGGTCGTCTTCTGCTCGATCGAGATCGCCGGCGACAGCCCGTCGATCTGGTCGACATCGGGCTTCTGCATCATTTCCAGGAACTGGCGCGCATAGGCCGAAAGGCTTTCGACATAGCGGCGCTGTCCCTCGGCATAGATCGTGTCGAAGGCAAGCGAGGACTTGCCGGATCCGGAGAGGCCGGTCATGACGATGAGCTTGTTGCGCGGCAGATCGAGGTCGATGCCCTTCAGATTATGCTCACGCGCGCCACGGATGGAGATCGTCTTCAGTTCGCTCATCGTCTCTGCTTCAAGTCGTTTGGGGGGATAACAGCCCTTATGTAGTGATGCCGGTGGGCGAGTCGAGGCTGAATGTCCGGAACAACAAAGGTTTTCGATTCTGTTGACAGGATCATAGCGAATAAATAGAACAAATAAAGAACAAAATTCCTTGTGGATTAAGCGGGGCTGGATGCGCACCGCTTGTCCTCTATGGTTTAGAGTATGTCGATGGTTTTGAACGCCGCCGGTCAGGGCGGCAGTAAGGTGAAATGATATGGCTGGCAGTGTGAACAAGGTAATTCTGATCGGAAACGTGGGCGCCGACCCCGAAATCCGCCGTACGCAGGATGGCCGGCCGATCGCCAACCTCCGCATCGCGACGTCTGAAACATGGCGCGACCGCAATTCCGGCGAGCGCCGCGAAAAGACAGAATGGCACACCGTAGTGGTCTTCAACGAAGGCCTCTGCAAGGTCGTCGAGCAATATGTGAAGAAGGGCGCCAAGCTTTATATCGAAGGCGCGCTGCAGACCCGCAAGTGGCAGGACCAGACTGGCGCCGACCGCTACTCGACGGAAGTCGTGCTGCAGGGCTTCAATTCGACGCTGACGATGCTCGACGGGCGCGGAGGTGAGGGCGGCGGTGCTGGCTCCGGCTTCGGCGGCGGCCGTGGCGGCGACGATTTCGGTGGCGGCGGTTATGGCGACGATTACGGTGCGCCGGCGCAGTCATCCGGCGGTGGCCGTAGCGGTAGCGGTGGTGGACGTAGTGGCGGAAGCAGCGGCGGCGGTAGTAGTGCCGGCGGCGGCAACTTCTCGCGTGATCTCGACGACGACATTCCGTTTTGATCGGTCTTGTTCAGTAGTCTTGCAAACGGCGCCCGAGGGCGCCGTTTTCATGTCGGTGTGGCGCTGATCAGGTTGAGCGCCGATTTTGCCCCATCGATAACGAACTGGGCGGCAAGCGCTGCCAGGATGACTCCGAGAAGACGGGTCAGGATTGCCCGGCCCGTGACGCCGAGGAAGCGGTCTAGCCGGTCGGCGAGGAAAAGCACCACCAACGTGATCAGCAAGCAGGCCGCGATAACGCCGATCAGTTGCGCCCGCTCGACGGTGGAGGGAAGGGTGCCTCCCAGCAGGATCGTCGCGGAAATGGCGCCCGGCCCGGCAATCAACGGCAGTGCCAGCGGGAAGACGGCAATATTCTCGATATGATCCTTGGTAATCGCCACTTCTGTGGTCTTTTCCTTACGGTCCTGGCGCTTCTCGAACACCATTTCGAAAGCGATCCAGAACAGCAGCAGGCCGCCCGCCAGCCGGAAGGCACCGATGGAAATGCCGAGCACGCCGAGCACGCTGGAGCCGAACAGTGCGAAGACGGCCAGGATGATGAAGGCGATGGTCGAGCCGCGCAACGCCACCTGCTTGCGCTCCTGGCGGGTCATGCCGACAGTGAGACCGAGAAAGAGCGGGGCGAGCCCCGGCGGATCGATGGTGACGAGCAGCGTCGTAAACGCGTTGATCAGTTGGTCGGCGCTTGCCATCGCTTCTCCAAAACCCCATATAGATGCTTGTTTTTGATGATTGTGATGTGCGGCTTCCGATTTGGCAAATGCATGGTCGCTGATTGTCTCCTACCCACGGGCAAATGGCGCGATTTGCCCTCTTTCGACCGCAAAAGCCTGTTCAAAACCCCTGGCTAAATTGGCGCGGGAACAGGCTTTCCGCTATAAATCTTCAAGTGATTCTAGAAGAGAACGTGAACCGTTTTGACTGAGCAAACACCCCCCGGCGGCGGGAAGCTCCCGCCAGGCATCGAGCCCATCTCCATTATAGAGGAAATGCAGAGGTCGTACCTCGATTACGCGATGAGCGTAATCGTGTCCCGCGCGCTTCCCGACGTGCGTGACGGCCTCAAGCCCGTGCACCGGCGCATTCTCTACGGCATGTCCGAACTCGGCATCGACTGGAACAAGAAATACGTCAAATGCGCCCGCGTCACCGGTGACGTGATGGGTAAATACCATCCGCACGGCAACGCTGCGATCTATGACGCGCTCGCCCGCATGGCGCAGCATTGGTCGCTGCGCCTGCCGCTGATCGATGGCCAGGGTAATTTCGGCTCCGTCGACGGTGACCCGCCGGCGGCCGAACGTTACACCGAATGCCGCCTGCAGAAGGCCGCCCATTCGTTGCTCGACGACCTCGACAAGGAAACGGTCGATTTCCGCGACAACTATGACGGCACGCTCTCCGAGCCGATGGTCGTGCCCGCGAAGTTCCCGAACTTGCTGGTCAACGGCGCTGGCGGCATCGCCGTCGGCATGGCGACCAATATTCCGCCGCACAACCTGTCTGAGGTCATCGACGGCTGCATTGCGCTGATCAACGATCCGGCGATCGAGCTGCCGGACCTGATGCAGATCATTCCAGGTCCGGATTTCCCGACCGGCGCCAAGATCCTCGGCCGCGCCGGCATCCGTTCGGCCTATGAAACCGGCCGCGGTTCCGTCATCATGCGCGGCGTTGCCGCCATCGAGCCGATGCGCGGCGATCGCGAACAGATCATCATCACCGAAATTCCCTATCAGGTGAACAAGGCGACGATGATCGAGAAGATGGCCGAGCTGGTGCGCGAGAAGCGCATCGAAGGCATTTCCGATCTGCGCGACGAGTCCGACCGTCAGGGCTACCGCGTTGTCGTCGAGCTGAAGCGCGATGCCAATGCCGACGTCATCCTGAATCAGCTTTACCGCTACACGCCCCTGCAGACCTCCTTCGGTTGCAACATGGTGGCGCTGAACGGCGGCAAGCCGGAACAGCTGACGTTGCTCGACATGCTCCGCGCCTTCGTCTCCTTCCGGGAGGAAGTCGTTAGCCGGAGAACCAAATTCCTGCTTCGCAAGGCGCGTGAACGCGCGCACGTCTTGGTCGGTCTGGCAATTGCCGTCGCCAATATCGATGAGGTCATCCGCGTCATCCGTCAGGCGCCCGACCCGCAGTCGGCCCGCGAAGAACTGATGACCCGCCGCTGGCCGGCGGAAGATGTCGAAAGTCTGATCCGCCTGATCGATGACCCGCGTCATCGCATCAACGAGGACCTGACCTACAATCTCTCGGAAGAGCAGGCCCGCGCGATCCTCGAGCTCCGCCTTGCCCGCCTGACGGCCCTCGGCCGCGACGAAATCGGTGATGAACTCAATAAGATAGGCGAGGAAATCAAAGACTATCTCGATATCCTGTCGTCGCGCGTCCGCATCCAGACGATCGTCAAGGACGAGCTGACCGCGGTCCGCGACGAGTTCGGCACGCCGCGTCGCACCGAGATCATCGATGGTGGTCTCGAGATGGATGATGAGGACCTCATCGCCCGCGAAGACATGGTCGTGACCGTCTCGCACCTCGGTTACATCAAGCGCGTGCCGCTCGCGACCTACCGCGCACAGCGCCGCGGCGGCAAGGGCCGCTCGGGCATGACCACCCGTGACGAGGATTTCGTTAGCCGGCTATTCGTGGTCAATACCCATACGCCGGTTCTGTTCTTCTCCTCGCGTGGTATCGTCTACAAGGAAAAGGTCTGGCGTCTGCCGATCGGCACGCCGACTTCTCGCGGCAAGGCGTTGATCAATATGCTGCCGCTGGCGTCAGGCGAGCGCATCACCACCATCCTGCCGTTGCCTGAGGACGAAGACAGCTGGGACAACCTCGACGTCATGTTCTCGACGACGCGTGGTACGGTCCGCCGCAACAAGCTGTCGGACTTCGTCCAGGTGAACCGCAACGGCAAGATCGCCATGAAGCTGGACGAGGAGGGCGACGAAATCCTCTCCGTCGAGACCTGCACCGATCAGGACGACGTCCTGCTGACGACCGCGCTCGGCCAGTGCATCCGCTTCTCCGTCGATGATGTCCGCGTCTTTGCCGGCCGCAACTCCATCGGTGTGCGCGGTATCAATCTCGGGGATGGCGACCGCATCATCTCGATGACGATCGTCGGCCATGTCGACGCCGAGCCGTGGGAGCGCGCTGCCTATCTGAAGCGCTCTGCCGTCGAACGTCGTGCAACGGGTGTGGATGAAGAAGATATTGCCCTGGTCGGTGAAGAAGTCACCGAAGAGGGACAGCTTTCCGACGAGCGTTATGAAGAGCTGAAGGCACGCGAGCAATTCGTGCTGACGGTTTCGGAAAAGGGCTTCGGCAAGCGGTCGTCTTCTTATGACTTCCGTATCTCCGGCCGCGGCGGCAAGGGCATTCGCGCTACCGATACGTCGAAGACAGGTGAAATCGGCGAACTCGTCGCCGCATTCCCGATCGACGACGGCGATCAGATCATGCTCGTCTCCGATGGCGGCCAGTTGATCCGCGTGCCTGTTGGCGGCATCCGCATCGCCAGCCGCGCGACCAAGGGCGTCACGATCTTCTCGACCGCCAAGGATGAGAAGGTCGTTTCCGTCGAGCGTATCAGCGAGCCGGAAGAGGAAGAGACGGCGGAAAACGGTGACGAAGCTGCCGTTTCCGAAGGCGAAGCTCCTGCTGCGGGCGAAGCCGACGAAACCCCATCGGCTGAATAATTCAGCACTTTCTCATTGCAGACCGGGCGGCCTCTGCCGCCCGGTTTTTTATTGCGCTATGAAGGACTTGCCGATTCGTCCGGAGGGGGAATGTTATGGGCAAGTGGACAAGGCGCGGGGTGCTCGCCGGTATTTCGGCCGCAGCCGGTGTTGCGGCGGGGCGTTTCCTGCTTCAGCCGCAAAGCGATCCGGGACCGGCCTTTCCAGCGGAACCTCCCCTCGAAGACCCAACGACCATTCTTAATGATGCGGGAGAGCTGACGCCGACGCGGGTCGCCGCACATCTGACGGTGAAGGAGCCGCCGCAGGAGGCGATGATCGGCCAGGTGCGCACGGCACTTGCCGAGGCGGTCAAGGCCAACAGGCCCTTCATCGCCAGCGCCGCACGCCATTCGATGGGCGGCCAGAGCCTCGCCGAAAACGGTACGGCTCTGACGCTGGATCAGGATTGGCTGGAGGCGGATACGGCCGCCAAGACTTATCGTGTCGCCGCCGGCACGCGCTGGTCGACGATCATCTCCAAGCTCGATGCGATAGGCTTTTCGCCCGCCGTCATGCAGTCCAACAATGACTTCGGCGTTGCCAGCACCTTTTCGGTCAACGCCCATGGCTGGCCGGTTCCCTTCAGCGCGTGCGGCAGCACAGTCCGCTCCATCAGTATGATGACGGCGGACGGCAATCTGCTGACCTGCTCGCGGAGTGAGAATGCCGAACTCTTCAATCACGCCATGGGCGGGTATGGCCTTTTCGGAGTCATTACCGAACTCGAGCTCGATATGGTGCCAAACGTGCTGTTGCAGCCGACCTTTGAACATCTGGCAGGAGAGGATCTCGGACGGCGTTTTGCCGAGCTGTTGGCGAGCGACGGCTCGATCAATATGGCTTACGGCCGTATGGATATTTCGCTCGACCGCTTTTTTGAAGATGCGCTGCTGATCACCTATCGCGCCGCTGCTGACCAGGCGAATATTCCTCCGGCCTCCGGCTCCGGTTTCATCAGCCACGTTTCGCGTGAAATCTTCCGAGCACAGCTCGGTTGGGATACGGCCAAACATCTTCGCTGGTGGACCGAGGCTGTCGTCAATCCGTCGATATCAGCGCAGTCGACACGCAACAGCTTGATGAACGAACCCGTCATCACGCTCGATGATCGCACTCCCTTCCGCACCGACATCCTGCACGAATATTTCGTTTCGCCATCGCGCTTTGCCGATTTCGTTGCGGCCTGCCGGGATGTCATTCCGGCGTCCTACCAGCAGCTCCTCAACATTACGCTGCGCTACGTGAATACAGACCGCGACAGCGTACTGGCTTACGCTACGGAGCCTCGCATTGCCGCCGTCATGCTCTTCTCTCAGGAAAAGACCGTCAGAGGCGAGGCCGATATGCAGAGGATGACCGAAGCGCTGATCGAGCGCGTGCTTGATATTGGCGGCAGTTACTATCTGCCGTACCGGCCGCATGCCCGGCAGGATCAGTTTATCCGTGCTTATCCGCGCGCCCCGGAGTTTGCAGTGGCCAAGCGCCGGCTGGATCCCGGTCTAATTTTCCGCAATCATTTCTGGAATCGTTATCTCGGAAGCCTCTAGGAGGATTTGCATGTCCAGGCTTCGGCTTATTGCTGTGCTTTACACCGTGGCTCTGCTCTTTGCGGCGGCGTTGAATTACATCCCGGGACTGACGGATGCGGAAGGTCGAGCCTTCGGTATCTTCGCACTGGATATCTACGACGACAGCCTGCACCTTGCCTCTGCCGCCTGGGCGGGCACAGCGGCGTTCCTGTCGGCCCGTGCGTCCCGAAACTTCCTTTTCTATTTCGGCCTGCTCTATTTCGGCGATGGTCTGCTTGGGCTGATCACCGGGTCGGGCTATCTCGACCTCGGTATCGTCAACTACGGCATTCAGAACCTACCCATCACGTTCAAGATTCTCGCCAACCTGCCGCATCTTTTTCTTGGCGGTGTCGCGATCGGGTCCAGCTATATCTTCCGCCGCGAGGCGCCATGATGCGGCGGTTTCTGAAAATCATCGGCTGGATGCTCGCGGTTCTCGTTGTCGCCATCCTTCTGCTGCTGAGCCCCGCTGCCTATGTCGAAACCTTCTGCCATGCCGATCCTGAAGCGGATAATTACCTGCCGCTGATATCGGATCCCGAATTCCGGCGGCAGGAGGCGAATACCTATCTAACCTATCCGGAATGGCATATCGTCTACGCTTATGACGGCCTGGCCGAGACCCTGAAGACGGGTGATGAACATGGCTTCGGCTATCTTTCCAGCGTGAAGGATTTCTGGGTGGCCGACTGTGCGCTGATGCGGATAGCCGACCGCCACGGTGGTGCCGATACAGAAACCCGAATGATGATCGCCACCATCGGCGTCAGCTTCACGCTCGAAATGGGCATGAAGGCCGCCTACGAGGAAACGATCGGTCAAATTTTCGCGCTCTGGCGCGGCAGCGGAAAGACGCCGCAGGATCTTGTCGCCCGCGATATGGCGATCGACTACGCTGCCTTTCTGCGCCAGACCCCGTGGTACAAATATCCTTTCCAACCCTGGATCGACCGGCTTTGGGCCGCACCCGTGGAAGCGCCGCTGCGAGGCTGGGAACGCCGGTTGGCGATTGGCGGCGAATGGCATGCCAAAATCGCTTATGCCGGCATGATCGCCAATGCCGTGGCCGCGACCGGTGAGGCTAAGCTGACGATCCGCTCCGTCGTATCGGGGCTGCCGACATCAGCGTTTGCTGCAATACCGGACGTATCGATCGTTTCGGAAAGCGCAGATGGTGTCGTGATCGAGACGCCCCGATATGACCGCTTCACTCATATCCTTTCGAAGATCGCCAGGGCGGGCGGTTCAATCCGCGAGATTGCCGGCAATGACGACATCATGGTGTCTCTGACGGTACCCTCAGGTTCGCAACAGAACAATCTGCCCGGTGAGGTGATCACGCGCCTACCACGCACCGGGTTTGACAGTGACCGCCTGCTTCTGTCGGTCAAAATGGCAGATCTCGCGCCTTTGCTGCGGGAACGGCAGATTGCTGATCCCGGCCTTGAGCATATATTTGACTTCTAAGGCATGGGGCAGGCGATGGTATGATGGCACGTTTGGCACGCAGGACGGGCGTTGCGATAGCGGTCGTTGCCGCAGTCTTCGCGCTGTTTGCGCTCGTCTTTGCGGCAACGGGCGAGGCGCCGGCCGCCATGGTCTTCAGTGCCCGCGGTATCAGGCCCGGCGCGTTGCCGGAAGGTGTCTCCATCCTTCGATGGGGCAGGGGTTACGTCGTGGTGACGAGCGAGCGCTCCGACTACGTGCGCGCGCTCTACGGCAGAGGCGCCATTCTTGTGTTGCCGCTACGGAAGAGCGGCTGTCTGGCACTTCGCCCTACAGCTTCGACTTGACGAAAAAGCCGGACGCAGAACATCCGGCTTTGTATTCGCTGTTATTGCTCCGGGAGGAGAACCTAGAAAGTGCTGTGCTTCTCGTTCAGCGACTTCACTTCCTCGCTCTCACGGCGCAGCGCGGAAATCGTCGAAGTCACGGACACTATGAACATGATGCTGATGAGTGCTGTAAGAACTGTCAGGATCGTGAACATGGTGGCGTTCCTTTCTGTGGGGAGTTGCGTTCACGCCCCTCAGTACTGGCCGAAAACGCTTGCGGCGCGAGCCGAAGCGAACGGA
The DNA here is from genome assembly GCF_056400025.1 of Rhizobium sp. 01L419. NCBI lineage: Bacteria > Pseudomonadati > Pseudomonadota > Alphaproteobacteria > Hyphomicrobiales > Rhizobiaceae > Rhizobium > Rhizobium sp. 01L419. Next base: position 20,470 of record NZ_JBFTSM010000019.1, on the reverse strand, counting down.
CCATATACCTTGGAGGCATCGACCTTTTGATTGTCATAGAGAGCGATTGTGGCAGTCAGCATGCCCGTAATCATTACCATCCAGAGCATGTTAATCATGGTGATCTTGCCAGGCATCTTAATCCCCTTCCTGCCGCGCTTCCGCATCTCATATGTGTCGATCATTGAACGCATCCGTCTTAAATTGGTTCCCGCCGGATGTTGGCGGGGTGTTTAACAACCGTGATCTGAAGCGACCTTGAATACCGTGTTCATCTGCCGTTCAGAATTCAAACCGGTTGGCGCATATGGCCAAGCTGACGCATGATGGCCGCATGTTCGTTGACTTCCGGGCGCACCCAGCCGAGCTGATGCCGATCTGCGAGATAACCGTAGAAAAGCTCCGTAAGCAGCGAAAAAATAACGGCTATTGCAATAAGAACGATCAGCATGATCTCAGTCTTTCCGGGAGGACCGCCACCGGGACCGGCAGCGGCTGTGTTGATGGCCCGAGTAAAGCAGATCGTATCTGAAACGGTCTTGAACGTGCCGTTCATTCATCGTTCAGCAGCGCTGGCAGCTAGGCTAAATAACTTGCGGGAAGACGGCTTCCATGACAAAAGGCGTCAAACGAACGGCCGGGCCATATGACGACAGCTTTCTATCCGGGGTCCTTCGACCCGATCACCAATGGACACGTCGACGTGCTGGTGCAGGCGCTGAACGTCGCTGAGAAAGTGATCGTCGCAATCGGCATCCACCCTGGCAAGGCGCCGCTCTTCTCTTTTGAGGAAAAGGCAGAGCTGATCCGCGCCTCGCTGGGCGAAGTACTGCCGGAAAAGAGCGGGCATATTGCCGTCGTCTCTTTTGATAACCTTGTGGTCGACGCCGCGCGCGAGCATGGCGCAAGCCTTCTGATCCGCGGCCTGCGCGATGGCACTGATCTCGACTACGAAATGCAGATGGCCGGCATGAATCGGCAGATGGCGCCCGATATCCAGACCATCTTTCTGCCGGCAGGCACGGCCTCGCGGCCTATTACCGCCACATTGGTGCGACAGATCGCAGCCATGGGTGGAGATGTCAGCGCCTTCGTGCCGGCCGCCGTCTTGCAAGCCCTGAAATCCAAGCGCAAAGCCTAAGGCGGCATCGCCTCAACGGAGCTCACATGAAACTCTTTTATCTTGCATTTGCCGGCGTGCTCTATCTCGCCTCCTTCGCAGGCGACGCTCTTGCGCAGGCTGCCGATCACTACGTGACCATCCAGTTGAAGAGCGGCCCGGTCGTTATTCAACTGATGCCTGATGTCGCACCGAAACACGTGGCGCAGATCGAGGCGCTGGTGAAGAAGGGCGAGTACGACAATGTCGCCTTCCACCGCGTTATCCCCGGCTTCATGGCCCAGACCGGCGACGTGAAATACGGCAACATGGAAAAGAACTTTGATGCGAGCCAGGCCGGCACCGGCGGTTCCGATCTACCCGACCTCCCGGCTGAATTTTCCAAGACGCCCTTCGTCCGCGGTACGGTCGGCATGGCACGCTCGCAGGATCCGAATTCCGCCAACTCGCAGTTCTTCATCATGTTTGCAGACGGTTCCTTCCTGAACGGTCAGTACACGGTCGTCGGCAAGGTTGTCTCCGGTATGGAAAACGTCGACAAGATCAAGAAGGGCGAAGGCCAGAACGGCGAAGTCAGCAATCCTGACCGCATGATCAAGGTCACGCTGGGCAAGAAGTAAGTTCAAGACGAGAAGGAGAACGACAATGGCCGAGATCAAGGATCCGGAAAACACCATCATTCTGGAAACCACCAAGGGCAAGGTTGTCATCCAGCTTCTGCCGCAGGTCGCGCCCGAGCATGTCAAGCGCATCAAGGAACTCGCGCGCGAGAAGGCCTATGACGGAGTGGTCTTCCACCGCGTCATCGCCGACTTCATGGCGCAGACGGGCGATGTGGAGTTCGGAAAGAAGGGCGGCGAGAATTTCAACCCGGGCCGCGCCGGCATGGGTGGTTCTTCGAAGGACGATCTCAAGGCTGAATTCTCCGCAACGCCGCATGTTCGCGGCACCTGCTCGATGGCCCGTTCGCAGAGCCCGAACTCGGCAAATTCCCAGTTCTTCATCTGCTTTACCGACGCTCCGTGGCTGAACAAGCAGTATTCCGTCTGGGGTCAGGTCATCGAAGGCATGGACAACATCGACAAGATCAAGAAGGGCGAACCCGTTTCCGATCCGGATTCGATCGTCTCCTTGCGGGTTGCCGCCGACGTCTGATTGTGATTTCTGCTGAAACCCGCCCAGGCGCGAGAGCGCGGGGCGGGTTTCGCTTTGCCTGAAAGTGCCTGGATGCGCGTAGACCTCTTCGATTTCGACCTGCCGGATGAACGCATTGCGCTGCGGCCCGCCGAGCCGCGCGATAGCGCGCGCCTGCTCGTCGTCGATCCGAATGCGCAGACAGTGCTTTCCGATCACCAGGTCTCCGATCTGCCGTCCTTCCTGCGGGCGGGCGATGCGCTGGTCTTCAACGATACCAAAGTCATTCCAGCCCAGCTTGAAGGCATTCGCCATCGCGAGGGCGCTGGCGGCCAGCAGGTTTCGGCTACACTCCACATGCGTATCGGCGCCAACAAATGGAAGGCCTTCGCCAAGCCCGGAAAACGCATCAAGGAAGGCGACCGTATCGCCTTCGGCCATAACGGCGAAAGCTGCATGCTCGGCTCGCTCGATGCTACCGTCGAGGAAAAGGGCGAAGCGGGTGAGGTGACGCTCTCCTTCGATCTCTCCGGCCCGGCGCTCGATGAGGCGATTGCCAGCGTCGGCCATATTCCGCTGCCACCCTATATCGCCGCCAAGCGTCCGGAGGACGAACGCGACCGCGCCGACTACCAGACCATTTATGCGCGGGAGGAGGGCGCTGTCGCTGCACCCACCGCCGGCCTGCATTTCACGCCTGACCTGTTCGAGGCACTCGACGAGGCCGGTATCGAACGGCATTTCGTGACGCTGCATGTCGGTGCCGGCACCTTTCTGCCGGTCAAGGCCGACGATACCGACGATCACAAGATGCATCTCGAAAGCGGCTATGTCAGCGCCGAGATCGCTGCGAGGCTGAATGCCGTACGGGAGAGGGGCGGACGCATCATCTGCGTCGGCACGACATCGCTGCGGCTGATCGAGAGCGCTGCCGAAGAGGGCGGTGAGATCAAGCCTTGGGCTGGCGCGACCGGCATCTTCATCACGCCCGGCTACCGCTTCAAGGCGGTCGATATCCTCATGACGAACTTCCACCTGCCGCGCTCGACGCTCTTCATGCTGGTCTCGGCCTTCGCCGGTTTCGACACCATGCACGCGGCCTATGAACATGCCATTTCGACAGGCTACCGCTTCTATTCCTACGGCGACGCCAGCCTTCTTTTCCGGAAAGACAAATGACCGAGAACTTCCAGTTCACCCTCAAGAAGACCGATGGCGGTGCGCGCCTCGGTGAAGTTTCCATGCCGCGCGGTACGATCCGCACGCCGGCCTTCATGCCGGTCGGCACCGTTGGCACGGTCAAGGCAATGTATCTCGATCAGGTCCGCGAGACGGGTGCCGACATCATCCTCGGCAATACCTATCACCTGATGCTGCGCCCGACGGCCGAACGCGTCGCCCGCCTCGGCGGCCTGCACAAGCTCATCCGCTGGGAACACCCGATCCTGACGGATTCCGGCGGTTTCCAGGTCATGTCTTTGTCAGGCCTGCGCAAGCTCGACGAGCAGGGCGTGACCTTCAAGTCGCATGTCGACGGCAGCCTGCATCACATGTCGCCGGAACGCTCCATAGAAATCCAGGGCTTGCTCGGCTCCGATATCCAGATGCAGCTCGATGAGTGCGTCGCGCTGCCGGCTGAACCGAAGGAAATCGAGCGCGCCATGGAAATGTCGCTGCGCTGGGCCGAGCGCTGCAAGGTCGCTTTCGGCAACCAGCCGGGCAAGGCGATGTTCGGCATCGTGCAAGGCGGCGATATACCGGCCCTGCGTGTCCGCTCGGCTGAAAAGCTCGCCGAGCTCGACCTGAAGGGCTATGCCGTCGGTGGTCTTGCCGTCGGTGAGCCGCAGGATGTCATGTTGAGAATGCTGGAAACGACACTTCCCGTCCTGCCAAGTGAAAAGCCACGTTACCTGATGGGCGTCGGTACGCCTGACGATATGCTGAAATCAGTGGCACGCGGTATCGACATGTTCGATTGCGTAATGCCGACCCGTTCGGGCCGCCACGGGCTCGCCTTCACCCGCCGCGGCAAGGTCAATATCCGCAATGCCCGGCATGCGGAAGACATGCGCCCACTCGACGATCAGTCGAACTGCCCGGCAACGCGTGACTATTCCCGCGCCTATCTCCACCACCTGGTCCGCGCCAACGAGGCGCTGGGTGGCATGCTGCTCTCCTGGCACAATCTGAACTATTATCAGGAACTGATGCAGGGCATCCGGAAGGCGATCGCCGAAGGCCGCTTCGCTGATTTCATGGCCGAGACAACAGAGGAATGGGCGAGGGGCGACCTCGAACCCGTCTGATCAGATGCCCTTGCTGTCGGCATTTGGGACGATCTGCACGCCGTTGATCTTGTAGCTTCCATCCGGCTGGCGGGCGACCTGATAGATCGCCGTCCAATCCTTGCCATCGCGGCCTGAGATCAACACTTCCTGATAGACCATCGCGCCGTCGTCGATCGATCTGTTGCGGCCGAAGGCATAGTTGCCGGGATGATAGACCGGTTCGTAGCTCTTCTTCACCATGGCGAAGAAGACGTTCTTGTCCGGATACATTGCCTTGATGCCAGGTGCCGCGAAGGAATAGGCCGTGTCGGCATCATCCTTCAGGAACGCCCTGATCTGTTCCTCGATCATCGACTGCGTCGTCTGCACCGGATCTTCGGCATGGGCAGCCATGCCTGACATCGCGGATACGGCACACAGAACGAGCACTGCAAGGAAAGCGCGCATGGGACATCTCCGGCTATGTCAGCCGAAGTGTAGGCTATTTTGCGCGCAAGGAAAGAGGCCGATAAAACCCAGGGGCTCAGGACCAGCGGCGGAAGAGGGCGCTGGCATTGACGCCTCCGAAACCGAAGCCGTTGGTGATCGCATATTCCATCGCCACCTTACGGGCCACCTTGCCGACGAGATCGATGCCTTCGGCAGCCGGGTCTGCGGTATCCAGATTGCGCGTCGGCGGGGCGATCTGGTTGCGCAGCGCAAGGATGGTGAAGATCGCCTCGAGACCGCCGGCTGCACCCAGAAGATGACCGGTCGCCGATTTGGTGGCACTGACAGCAATGCCGCCATCGCGGCCGAAAATCGTGCCGATCGCGGCAATCTCGCCCCTGTCGCCGACCGGTGTCGAGGTCGCATGGGCGTTGAGATGTTTGACCTCGGAAGCCGGAATTCTCGCTTGCCGCAATGCTGCCTCCATCGCCCGGCGGGCGCCATCGCCATCCTCCGGTCCGGCTGTCATATGATAGGCATCGGCAGCTGTGCCGTAGCCGACGAGCTCGGCAAGCGGTGTCGCGCCACGTGCCAGCGCATGCTCCAGAGTTTCGATGACCAGAATGCCGGCGCCTTCGCCCATCACGAAACCATCCCGCGCCGTATCGAACGGACGGGAGGCCAGTTCAGGTCTGTCGTTGAAACCGCTCGAGAGTGCGCGTGCCGCGGCAAAGCCGCCAAGGCTCACCTTGTCGATGCAGGCTTCCGAGCCACCGCAGATCGCGACATCAGCTTCGCCGGATCGGATCAGGCGGGCTGCATCGCCGATGGCCTGAACGCTTGCCGCGCAGGCCGTCACCGGTGCGCCGAGCGGCCCTTTGAAGCCGTAGCGGATGCTGACCTGACCGGCCGCCAGATTGACGAGGAAGGAAGGCACGGTGAAGGGCGAGAGTCGCCGCACACCGCGCGTTTCAGCTGTGCGCACGGCATCCGCGATGGCCGGAAAGCCGCCGACGCCGGAGCCGATGATCGTTGCCGTCCGCTCGCGCTCATCCACGCCCTCGGGCATCCAGCCGGCCTGGCGCACCGCTTCGTCTGTCGCCATCATCGCGAACTGGATGAAGCGGTCCATCTTCTTCTGGTCCTTGGGCGGAACGGCGCGGTCGGGATCGAAACCGGCTTCGGTGTCCTCCTCGATGGAGGGCACGACTCCGCCGACCTTGGCAGCGAGATCGCCGACCACCTCTTCAGGCAGCACGCGCAGGCCGGAACCACCAGCGATGAGCCGATTCCAAGCCGTCTCGACGCCAACGCCGAGCGGCGAAACAAGTCCCATACCGGTGACAACAATGCGTTCCATGGATTTGTCCTTTCTAAAGCAATTCCAGCAAAAATGCGCAGCAGTTTTGCGTTCGGAATTGCGTAAAAACAAAGAGATAGGGCATTCCCGTTGCTCGAAGAAAAACGGAACTGCTCTAGGCGTCGAGGCCGAGGTAGTAAGCGCGCATGCGGGCGATCCGTTCGCGGTCGCCATCGTCAGCGGCCGGTCCCGGCAGCAGGCAGGTGTTTTCGGGTTTCAGTTCTTCGCCGCTCCTTGCATCCACCAGGATGGGCCGGCGTTCCTCGCCGGAGGCGGCATTGCCGAGCAGGAAGGCGAGATCGTCTTCGGGTGCATGTCGGCGCCCCCAGGAAAACAGGGCCATCAGAACGGGAAAGAAATCGCGTCCCTTGTCGGTCAGCACATATTCATAGCGGGCAGGGCGCTCACTATAGAGGCGCTTCTCGAACAGTCCTTCATCGATCAGATGCGCGAGCCGTCGCGTCAGGATGTTCGGCGCAATGCCGAGACTCTTTTGGAATTCGTCGAAACGCATCAGCCCATGAAAGGCGTCGCGAAGGATCATCACGCTCCACCAGTCGCCGACACTGTCAAGCGCGCGAGCTGCCGGGCATTTGAAGTTGGCGAAACTTGTTCGTTGCATGATGCAAGTCACTACAGAAGTCACTTGCATCATGCAAGTAGCTTGTCGGGCGTTGTCTCGTTTGAAGATCCGCGTCAGCAGAAACACCGGATGTAAGAACGCCCGCTGCAACAAAGATCGTATCGCCGGGCGTGCCGCTATAAAGCAGCCCGATATTGGCTAAGAGCACGGGAGGGCGACGAGCAAATTGAACCGGCCCGGACGACATTGGTCGCCGGCGAACAGAGCTTCGCTCGCTGTAGCCAGACGAAAATATCCTGATGAACGGGAGCCGCTGACGCCCTGACGAAATGCGCACGCCGTTGGTCAGGAAGGCGGCCGCGATGATAGACGGTCCAGGGCAGTGGTCTCTCCGCCTGGCCGGTGGGGCGCATCGACAATGTGTCCATGCCCGGTATGCGACAAGCAGAAAAAGGGGCTCCGGAAAGGAGCCCCATGCAGGTCCGCCGCTTGAGGTAGTTTGACTTTAGAGGAACAGGAAATCGTCGTGATGAAGCGTCGCCAGATTGGAGAGCGTTGCGACCTGCACGGCAGCGCCGCGCCCGCTTCCGTCCGCGTCGTAGAAAAGCTTTCCGGCCGTTTGGTCATAGATCAGTCGATCATTCGTGTCCAAAGCCTTGGTGCCGAGCACGAAGTTTCCGGCGGAAAAATTCGCCGTATCGATCGCCGTGAAGATGTTGTGGTCAAGCACGATCTTGTCGCCGGCGCTTTCCGAAAAGTCCTCGATCCTGTCAATGTTACCGTAGGCGTTGGGCTTGACATTAAAAACGAAGTGGTCGGCTCCAGCTCCGCCATTCAGGATATCGTTGCCGTTGCCGCCGATGAGTTGGTCGCTTCCGGCGCCGCCTGAAAGCACGTTATCTCCGGTATTTCCAGTCAGAATGTTGTTTCCGGCATTGCCTGTGGCATTGATTGCCGACGAGCCCGTGAGCTTCAGATTTTCGACCGTGCCGAGCGTATTTGCCAGATTGAAGGATATGGACGCGTTGACGGTGTCAGTGCCGTTGCCACCTGTTTCGTCGACGATGTCGCCTGTCGAATCCACTTTGTAGGTGTCGTTGCCAAGACCACCGAGCATCCGGTCGTCACCCTTGCCGCCGTCGATGTCGTTGTTCCCGGCATTGCCGGTGAGGATATTGTTCGAAGCGTTGCCGGTCGCATCGACATTCGCCGACCCGATCAAGGTCAGGTTCTCGACGGTTCCGGTCACATCGTCCTTGTTCGCGAGGTTGAGGGAAACGTAGGATTTGATGATATCCTTGCCGGACCCGCCAGCTTCGATCACCACATCATAGGCGTTGTCGACGATATAGGTGTCGTCGCCAGCCCCGCCTTGCATGCGGTCCGCGCCTGCGCCGCCATCCAGCACGTTGGCTGCAGAATTGCCGACGAGAATATTGTCGAGCTCATTGCCCGTGGCGTTGATACTGGAATTTCCGGTCAGCGTCAGGTTCTCGATGGCCCCGATCGCATGCGCCTTGTCCGCCAGGCTGAAGGTGATCGACGACATGACGGTATCGGTCCCGCCGCCGCGGCTTTCGTCGGCAATATCGGTCGGGGCGGTGATAGTGAAGACGTCGTCTCCTGTGCCGCCATAGATGTGGCCGGGCTCCTGCGGCGCACCGGATCCGGCTGCTATGTTGATAATGATCGGATGGTCGACCACATCCACATTCAGGGAGGATATGTTGCTGAAGCTCTTGATCGGTGTGTTGCCCGTCAGCGGATCGTAGACCTGTACCGCCCCGAAAGCCCCGCCGAGGTTGACGTTGACGCTGTTCGTCGCCGCCTGGATTGCGGTGTCGGTCGTTTGGTTCCAGATATCGGGCTCGTTCCAGATGATGATCTGGTAGCTGCCATCAGATTTTTCCGTCAGGTAGCTGCGCGCCGTCGATGGCAGCCCGCTGATTGAATAATTGAGCGCCCCCGGATTGAAGCTTGCCTGGGTTGCGCCGTTATCATCAAGAATTTCCGTTAGATTGTGGATCGCGATTGCGGCCGGTTTGGGGGAGTAATCCAGGCGAAACAGCCCGAAATGTTTTTCCTGGTCGGAGCCCTGCGGATCTGAATAGGCGTCGAGAAGCTGGTAGATGAAGGTCCCCTTCGATCCGAGAAAGGCGCCGTCCATCAGCGTGTTGAGAAGCAGCTTTGCCTGCGTCGCCTCGTCGACGCCTTCCCATCCGCCATTGGTATCGGCCGAAAGCGACGTGTGATAGCCGATCTCGGTGACGGTGAGCGGTTTGCCGGAATCGGCTTGCATCTGGTCGCCCGATTCGCGCTGGAGCCAGGAGAAGGGCTGGTCGCCCTCCTTCGCATAGGTGTGGATCGTCGTGTAATCGTTGGATGAGGCCACCGTGTAACCGGTAAAGCCGAGCACCGGAATGTCCTTCAACAGCGGATCGGCGTTCACAGCGTTGAACAGGTCCTTTTGATAGGCAAGCGCCGCTGCCTCTCCCGACAATCCCTTATAGGAGACCGGCCAGTTATTGACCTCGTTCGGGCCTTCGATGCCGACGATCGAACCGGGATGCGCCTCCACGAAGGCATGCAGCCGCTGGACGACGGTGGCGGGAGTGTCATCGCGCCCCGAGACGAAAACGAATTTCACGCCGGCGTCCGCCGCATCCCCGAGATGGCCTTGACCATAGGGATCGGAGGCAGGGGTGGGAGCATGATCGCGAACCGTGTCGAGGCCGAGGTACCCCAAGGCTTTAACAACTTCTGCGATATTAGAGTATTTCCCATCCGTATAATCGATGTGTGTATCAATTCCGAAAGAGTCGATAACATCATTAATTCTAATAGCTTGGGCCATTATTGTAATCCTCGCCTGAAAGTAGAATTTATTGCTTTGATGGTATAGTGATTCCCTTCAAAAGCAATTTGACTTTATACAGTGGAATCCGCCAAAGTTATGATGTATTAACCATTCATTAACCATATTGTATTGCTCACAATATGTTTGTGAAGCCATGGCTGATTTGCCTGTACAATCAGTCCAAGCGTTCCACGGAGATCTGATATTGAACGGACTTAGCATCTCGCCAGCTCAGAAAGGCGGGAAGGACCTCGCTGCAGAAGCGATGCGACGCAGCCGCGGCGGCTTGATCGCCGTCGGCGTCGCAAGCGCACTGGTCAATCTGCTCTATCTCACCAGCTCTTTCTTCATGCTGCAGGTCTATGACCGCGTCATACCGAGCCGCAGCATCCCGTCGCTGATTGCGCTCGCCCTTCTGGCGCTGCTGCTGTATGCCTTTCACGGTGCCTTCGATCTCGTGCGCGGACGCATTCTCGTCCGGATATCGGGTGTCTTCGATGAGGTGATGAGCCGCCGTGTTTTCAAGACGACGCTCAAAGCGCCGCTCAAGGGCAGGGTGGCCGGTGACGGCCTTTCCCCGCTGCGCGACTTCGATCAGGTTCGCAGCTTCCTGTCCAGTTCAGGCCCGGCAGCCTTTTTCGATTTGCCCTGGGTGCCGCTCTATGTCGGCATCTGTTTCCTGTTCCATCCGATTATCGGCATCATCGCCATCTGCGGTGCGCTGGTTCTGTTGGTACTGACCTATCTGACGAACCGCAGCTCGCAGGCTTCAGCCAAGAAAGTCTATGAACTCGCGACCGAGAGGAATGCGCTCGCAAGTGCTGCGCAGCGCAATGCAGAAGTGGTCCAGGCCATGGGCATGGCCGACGAGCTCGCCGATAGTTGGTCGGCGCGCAATGATGCTTACCGTGATGTTCAATGCAGCAATTCCGATACGGTCAACGGCTACGCGATCGTCTCGAAGATCTTCCGCATGACGCTGCAGTCGGCGGTGCTTGCCGCCGGCGCCGTGCTCGTCATCGAAAACATGGCCTCGGGCGGCATCATCATCGCCGCTTCGATCCTGACATCGCGGGCGTTGGCACCCGTCGAGCAGGCGATTGCCAACTGGAAGGGCTTTGTTGCGGCCCAGCAGTCCTGGGACCGGCTGCGCCAGATGCTGGCACTGCTGCCCGAGACGGTTTCGCCGCTTGCCCTGCCGACGCCTTCCAGTGAGGTTGCCGTCGAGGCAGTTTCGAGCGGCCCGCCCGGCAGGCAAGAACTCGTCGTCCAGGGTGTCAGTTTCACGCTGCGCGCAGGGAGCGCACTCGGCATCATTGGCCCGAGCGCTTCGGGCAAATCTTCGCTGGTGCGCGCACTCGTGGGCCTCTGGCCCGTGCATCGCGGGTCGGTGCGCCTCGATGGCGCAGCACTCGACCAGTGGGATGACGCCTCGCTCGGACGTCATGTCGGCTACCTGCCGCAGGATGTGGAACTCTTTGCCGGCACCATCGCTCAGAACATTGCGCGCTTTCGCAAGGATGCACAGGCGCAGGAGATTATCGCAGCAGCGCGCAACGCCGGCGTTCACGAACTGATCCTGCGGCTGTCGAAGGGCTACGAAACGGAAATAGGGCCGGGCGGCTCCATGCTCTCGGCTGGCCAGCGTCAGCGCATTGCGCTCGCCCGTGCACTCTACCGCGATCCTTTCCTCGTCGTGCTCGACGAACCGAATTCCAATCTGGACATTGACGGCGAGATAGCACTGGCCGGCGCGATATCAGGCGTTCGCCGGCGCGGCGGCATCGTCATCGTCGTCGCCCACCGGCCGAGCACGCTCTCGAGCGTCGATCTGGTTCTGGCCATGCGCGACGGCCAGGCGCTGGCCTTCGGGCCGAAGGATCTGGTGCTCGCCAAGGTGATCAGCACCGAAAATCAGACCGAGCAGCCAAGACAGGCGTCTCTGAAGGTCGTTGGAGACAGTCCGGAGCGAAGCCGATGAGGATGAAATCGCAACACTCACTGAACCGCCATATCCTGTCCGTGTGGGCCTTGTCCGTCGCCCTTGTCGGTGGCATGGGCGGCTGGGCTGCATCGACGGCGCTTTCGAATGCCGTGGTCGGGCAGGGCACTGTCATTATCGACCAGAACGTGAAGAAGGTTCAGCATCTGACCGGCGGCATCGTCTCGGAGCTGATGGCTAAGGAAGGGGCTCATGTCGAGGCTGGGGATGTTCTCCTGCGTCTCGACAGCGCCTCGGTGAAGGCCAATCTTGCTATCATCGACAGCAATCTTGCCCAGCTCTATGTCCGCCGCGCCCGCTTGCAGGCTGAAGGCGTCGGCGCAACGGAATTCTCCGCGGATGATATTGTCGCAAAGGACATCGATATCGCGGCCAACAGGAACCTCGTAGACGGCGAAGTCCAGCTCTTCAATGCCCGCCGGTCGTCGCTCGTCGGCATGCGCAAGCAGCTGGAAGAGCGCAAGGCGCAGCTCGCCGAGGAGATAAAGGGTGATACGGTGCAGCTCGCGTCGATCGACGAGGCCACCCGGCTCATCGACCAGGAATATGATGCCGCCGCCAAGCTCTACGATCAGAAGATCGTCACCATGCAGAAGATCAACGGCCTCAAGCGCCAGCGTGTCGAACTCGACGGCAATCGCGGCGAGCGCCTGTCGTCGCGGGCGCAGGCCGAAGGCAAGATCGCCGAGATCAATCTGCAGATCCTGCAGCTCGACGAGGATCGCCGGACGGAGAATTCCAAGGACCTGACGGATGTCGAGGGCAAGATTTCAGAAACGCAGGAGCGCCGCATCGCCGCCGTCGATCAGTTGAACCGGCTGGAACTGCGCGCGCCGATGAATGGCCGCATCTATCAGCTCACGGTTCATACCGTCGGCGGCGTCATCAATCCCGGTGAAGTGCTGATGTTGCTGGCACCCGATCAGCGTGATCTGACCATTGAGGCGAAGATCGCCACGCGCGATATCGATCAGCTCACGCTCGGCCAGAAAGTCGATATCCGCTTCAGCGCCTTCGACCAGCGGACGACGCCGGAAGTGAAGGGCGATGTCATATCGATTTCTCCCGATGTCGTTACCGAGCAGCGCAGCGGCGCCGACTATTATCCCGTGCGCATCAAGCCGGAGCCAGCGAGCCTCGGGAAGCTCACCAACATGAAGCTCTATCCCGGCATGCCGGCGGAAGTCTTCATCAAGGTCGCGGATCGCTCCGTCATCTCATACATGACGAAGCCGCTGATGGATCAGATCAGCCATACATTCCGCGAGCAGTGAGTGCCGCGCGCCAATGCAGGGAAGGCACGGCTGGTCATCTTTGCAGGTGGGAGCGCCGGGACTTTGCCGCCCCGGCACACCGTGTCGATCAGGCGGCCTTGGCTATTGCACCATGCGGGTCGAGAACGAACTTTGTCGCAGCACCCTGGTCAAAGCTTTCATAGCCTTGGGCGGCATCTTCAAGTGAAATCACCTTCGCATTGACGATGTCGGCGATCGGAAGACGGTCATGCAGGATCGCCTGCATGAGCTGACGATTATATTTGAGCACCGGCGTCTGACCGGTGTGGAACGACTGCGCCTTCGCCCAGCCAAGGCCGAAGCGTAACGACAGGCTTCCCTCCTTGGCCGCCTTGTCCACCGCGCCCGGATCTTCCGTGACATAGAGGCCGGGAATGCCGATCGAGCCGGCGGCGCGGGTGATTTCCATCATCTGGTTCAGCACGATCGCCGGCTGCTCTCCGCCGGAATGTCCACGCGCTTCGAAGCCGACGGCATCGATCGCGCTGTCCACTTCATTGGTGCCGACCACCTGGGCAATCATGTCTCCCAGCCGGTCGCTCTGCGAGAGGTCGATAGCCTCGAAGCCGACACGGCTGGCATGGGCGAGGCGATCCTTGTTGAAATCACCGATCATGACGACAGCCGCGCCAAGGATGCGGGCCGATGCAGCGGCGGCAAGGCCGACCGGGCCGGCGCCCGCGACATAGACGGTCGATCCGACGCCGACTCCGGCTCTGACGGCGCCATGGAAGCCGGTCGGCAAGATATCGGACAGCATGGTGAGATCGCGGATCTTGGCCATCGCCTTGTCGCGGTCGGGGAATTTCAGGAGATTGAAATCCGCATAGGGGATCGTGACATAACGAGCCTGGCCGCCGATCCAGCCGCCCATGTCGACATAGCCATAGGCGCCGCCGGCACGCGATGGATTGACCGTCAGGCAGACACCGGTGTCCTGAGATTTGCAGCAGCGGCAGCGTCCGCAGGCAACATTGAAGGGCACGGACACGATGTCGCCGACATCGAGCATTTCCACGTCGATGCCTTTTTCGATGATCTCGCCGGTGATTTCGTGTCCGAGCACAAGGCCCGGCATTGCTGTGGTGCGGCCACGGACCATGTGCTGGTCCGAACCGCAAATATTGGTGGAGATGACTTTCAGGATGACGCCATGTTCGATACGGCGGCCATCCGGCGCCTCGAGTTTCGGATCGTCGATGTCGCGGACTTCCACTTTTCCGGGCCGCAAATAGACGACGCCACGGTTCTTGCTCATTTCCGTCTCCTCCGTTGAAATCAGGGCAGCGCGCCAGCAGCTCCTCCCGCAGCCGTTGCCTATGACAGAGTAGACCAGAAAGATCCGAGTGCCGTCCCGAAAGCGACGCCTCGCGGGCGAAAATCGCAAAACCGAGCCAAAGGGTAGGGCGCATCGATGCGGTCCGGCCACCCGCCTTGGCGGACCCGGAGGCAGGTGGCCTTTCCCCGGCAGGTGGGGTGTCTCCTGCCGAGGCGCCGCGTTAGCATCGCCCCGACGTATGCGATATCAAAACAGCCTCTCCCTTTTGACGCGGCTTCCGCTATAGTTGCAGGAACAGAGCCTGGGGGCGATCATGATGCAACGCGGCCGTGCCTTCGCAGACATCGTCTACACGATCCTCATTGTAGAGAGAGCCTACCCGGTGGATATTGTCGCCGCCGCGCTGGGGATGAACTACGCGGCCTTTCACTCGCGCTTGATCAGCCGAACCTGTTTTTCCGCTGACGAAATCCAGAATCTGCTGGAAGTCGTGCCCGATCCACGCCTCGCATCCTATCTCCTCGAGGGAAGCATCTTTGTTGCTGCGGAGCGCTCTTCCGGTGTGGAACACGCAGAGCCTGTCGCGTCGTTGCAGAGAGGTGCGACGCGCGTGGTCGTCGAAGCGACTGATGTGCTTGAACTGGTGGATGCCGCACTCGCTGGTGGCGGAATGGATCATCGCAAGCAGCGCCTGGTGCTTAAGGAGATCGAGGAGGCGGAGAGGGCGCTCGCATCCCTTCGCCTCGGCCTGAAGGGAACCTACGCCGAGCCGTCCTTGCGCATCAGCAAGAGATAGCCGTCGCCCTCTTCCTCAAGCGCAAGCATCGCTTCGATGATCGACAGGCGTGTCTCCTCCAGATAGGATTTCCAGGCGCCGCCGGCCGTGGCAAGCTGCCGGTCGACCGAAAGAAGACGAAGCTTCAAAAGATTTTTCTCGCGCACGACGCGCGCATATTCCTGGATGGGATGAGAATGATCGGATGCCATGCGAAGACCGGTAAAATTCGTTTGGGCATCTAGCCAGCTGAGCGCAGCTTCGCCATCAAAACGATCTCGACGTTTTTACACAGACAATCCCGCTCGTCATTGTCAGGCATCAACCGGTATGATGAAGCAAATTGGAAAGGATCCCGAAGCACGTGTCCGGGATCCTGCTCTGAAGCACGCTGTGCCTATCGTACCGCTGCCGGCAGCACCTCGAATTTCCAGAATTTATCCGGCTGGAAGTAGGTCGTGGCAAATTGGCGGATACTTTCGGCAGTCACTTTGTCGTAGCCGATGAGATTGTCTCGTATTCGCTCCAGACGCCGAGGGTCCGTTTGAGCGCCGTTCAGGTATTGCACCCAATATTCGTTACTCTGCTGCTGGTGCTTCAATGTCTCGATAATCGGCGCTCGGGCGCGGACAAGTTCGTCTGGCGAGACATCGTTTGATCGCAGATCGGCAGCGATCTTGTCCACGAGCGCATAGAAATTTTCGACCTTGGCCGGCGTCGTCTCGACATAGAGATAGGCGTAGCCATAGCCGGGAATGTCCCATGACAGGTCCATGGCGCCTCGCGGACTGTAGGTCGCGCCTTCGGCAATACGGAACTGGTCGATCAGCCTGTTTTCGAAGATCTGGCCAGCGACGTTGGCCACAAAACCCCGCTGCATATCCGAAAGCATGTCGCCGACAGGAGCAGCGACGATGGCCGCGGCATTATCGGCTCTGCCGCTATGGGTCCGCATGACCGGTTTTCCAGTGGGCGCGGGGAAATTCACCTCGTTTGCCGCATTGTCCAGTGTCGTGTCTGCACGGGCCGGCAGGGTGCCGAAGGTTTCTGCGGTCCGACGGATTGCCTCGTCCGCCGTTATATCGCCGACGATAGTGATATCGATCGGTCCAGTGGAGATATGGGGCCGAAACAGCGCTTCGAAATCTTCCAGCTTCGTGGCCGACAATTGCGCCCGATCAGGAAAACTCCAGCGCGGATCGCCGGAATGCACGAGGCCGGCAAAATCGCGACTGATGACGGCGCCAGGCGTTGCCTCATACTGATCGAGGTTGTTCAAATAGGCTTGCTGGACGCGCTTGAAAACTTCCGGCCGGTAAGCCGGGTCGGACGTGTAGGCGGTCATGATCTGCAATTGCGTCGCAAGATCCTCCGTCTGCGTCTGACCGGTGAACTGGAAGGTGCTGTCGCCCACGGAAAAGTCGATACCCGCGATCTTCGCTGCCAGTGCTTTCTGCAGATCCGGATAATCCATGGCCTTGGTGCCAGAGAGCACGACGGCCGGCGATGTCCAGATGGGCAGGGGATGGTCTTTCGGCAGGTCCAGCCGGCCGTGGCCGATATCCTCGCGGACAAGCACTTCGTTGGCGCGCAGCTTGGTCGGTTTGACGGTGAGCCGCACGCCGTTGGCAAAGCGCACCATAGTCAGACCGAGATCTTCGACGACGCGTCGTTCGACGACCGTGCCGGGATCGCCAAAATGCGCGTAGGGCCAGACGACGGCTGCCGCACTTGACGGCGCCGTAACCGGAACGGCGAGGGAGGTGTCATAGACCTGGCGGATGTCGCCGGCACCACCCTGCGGCGCTTGCGCCGTCTGCAGCACGAGCTGCGGACCGTTGCCGGAGAAGACCTGCGCGAGGGTCTGGTTGACCTCGGCCGCTGTGAGGTCTTTCGTCATGGTCTCGAACATCGACAGATCTTCCGCGGGTGAGGTGAAGACCTGCTTGTCATCGACGCTACTCGCCAGCATGGAAGCGATGTCGGGACTCGTGCGTGTCGCAGCACCGGCCGCAGCGGCCTGCAGAAGCGAGCGGTATTCGATGATTTCGCGATCGAGCTCTGACTGCTCGGCGCCGAATTGCTGGAAACGGCGCTGCTCCTGGTCGATGGCCGCAAGTGCCGGCTGCCATTTGTCCGTCTCGGAATTCGCCATGATGACGACGATGCGGGCGGAGTCGAAAAGATCCTGGGAACCGACGGCGGCGCTGATGAAGGGCGCGTTGGCCCTGTTGGCCATGGCGCTCAGCCGGCGTTTGAGCACGAGAAGACCGAGATCCTCGACCAATTCTGCCCGGCGTTTGGCGAACGTGTCGGGTGAGGCGTCATAGGGACGCGTCCAGGCGATTTGCACATTCGTTGTGCCGCCGGGGACCGGAATGACCTCGGCGCTTTCGCCTTTCGCTTTCAGCATGCCGAGATCGGGCTTCTGCGGGGCCGGAGCGGCGACCTTCCAGTCGCCAAAACGCTGCCTGATCTGGGTCTCGATTGCGGCTGGGTCGACATCGCCGACCACGATCAGCGTTGCGCGCTCTGGCCGGTAGTTGGTGTGGTAGTAATCGCGAAGCAGATCGACGGGCGCATTGCTGATGATGTCGACTTTGCCGATCGGTGAGCGCATCGTAACGCGCTGGCCGGCGAGCAGGGAGTTCGTGACGCCGATTGCGGCACGATATTGCGGCGTGTCGCGCAGCCGCTCTTCCGACAGGATGACGCCGCGCTCCCGGTCGAAGGCGCCGGCATCCAGCGTCAGCTCGCTCGCCGTCTCGCGCATCAGCATCAGGCCGGTTGAAAGCGTGTCCGCGTCGACTTCTGGAAGATCGAGCGCATAGACGGTCTCGTCATAGGAGGTGTTGGCATTGGTATCCGGCCCGAAGGCCAGGCCCTTACGCTGCAGGATCCGGATCATCTCGTCCTGGGCGACATGCGTCGAGCCCTTGAATGCCATATGTTCGAGGAAATGCGCCAGACCTTGTTGATCTTCGTTCTCGTCCAGCGAGCCGGATCCGATACGGAAGCGGATCGCGGCCTGTCCAGGCGGCGTGGCGTTGCGCATGATCGCAAACCGCATGCCGTTTTCGAGCGTGCCGAATCGGATGCCGGATTCCGCCGGCAGGTCGCTCAGCGTCTGTGGCCAGGGTGCGGACGGGTTTTCCGCATAGGCTGGCTGCCCTAACGTGAAGGTTGCAACAAGCGTTATCGCTGCCAGGAACCGCGAAAAAATAGGGAATTTCATATGTTTAAAGCATTCCGCTCAGATGATGGCATGGAGAGGTGTGTGATGTTGATCGAACTATCAGACAAGTTGCATCTCACATCAATGTCTATTTTCCGTGATTGACGCTTCGCCACAAATCATCGCCATGCCGTGCGTCGATCACTTTCAGCGCTCGATCCGCTGTAGGTCGCACTCACTCATCGCCATCAATTCCATCCACGATCGCTTAGCCGTTCAAACATGGGAGTGGGGAGATTTTAAAAGTTCAGAGCAAGCCGTTGATATCATTGGCATGTCGCGCTTAAAAATAGAATGTGCCCTGGCTGCATGATGTCAAAGCTGATTATGGCTGCGACGCCGCCAGCCATTTAGAGATGCGACACTGGCATTGCCGGTCAGCCCCCGATCCGACCGGCTGGGCCGGGTTGCAACGGAGGAGCGGGGGCGGGTGAGGGGCGCCCCCCTTCGGCTTTAGCTTTGAGACTATGTCCACACCCGTTCATTCCGCCGCTTCCATCCGAGCCAGTGCCTTCTGCCTTTTGGCAATGACTTCCGGATCGTTCATGTAATCCGTCCGCCGACCAGGCTTGCGACCGCGCTTCTGATAGCCATTGCTCGTGCTGCCATCCGGTATCCCAAACATATGATCCGTCTGGCCAGTGCGGCGAGGGCCGCTCTTGCTACGTTGCTGTTGGCGCCCAGCCTGCAGCTCAGCGACGATCGACAGCACGTCGTCCAAACGCTTGTTCTCAACGACTTCGGACCGATGCACCGATCGCAACTTGTCGAAGGTTCTGTAGGGCATGGCGAAGCTCTCGTGCATGATCTCCAGACGGCCATCCGGATAGTCGCAGACGACGACCTTCTTACCCGCCAGGGACCTGGAAAGGTCAGTCGGATCGAGAATGAACAAGACCTTGTCGTAGCGCAATGTCAGGGCCTGCGACAGCGTGCGGACTTCCTTGCGGCACATGGCGCCGTCAAGGTTCTCATGATCGGCCAGTGGCCGATGCATATCTTTCGGATTGCGTGGCGGTTTACCAAAACGGGAATTGAAATCCGCAATAAATTCTGACGCATAGACATTGGCTGCCTCAATCGTATCGATACCGCGAAGCCGTAATTCCTTCACAAGGCGATCCTGCAGCGTCTGATTGGCGCGCTCCACACGGCCTTTGGCCTGCGGGGTGTTGGCGCAGATAATGTCGATGTTCAGCTCATAAAGCGCCCGACCGAACTGTGTCAGGCCGCTCGTCCGGTCTTTCTCCGACGCATGCGTACTGCGGAAAACGCCATGCTTGTCGCTGTAGAACGCCAGCGGCTTGCCCCATTGCTGCAGATAGGCCTTGGTCGCGTGCAGATAGTCGAATGTGTTCTCCGATCCGGCAAACCGTAGATGCAAGAGCTTGCCGGTGGCGTCATCGATATAAACGAGTAGGGCGCATTTGGGACCACGGTTCTCGAACCACCAGTGATGCGAACCATCGATCTGCACCAGTTCGCCAAAGCAGTCGCGCCGGCCGCGTGGCTGGAAAACCCGCTTCTTGCGCTCGCGACGCGAGATCCAGATGCCGGCCTCGGTCATCCATTGCCGCAGCGTTTCCTTGGCCACCGAGATCCGGTGCAGCTCGATCAGCTTCTCGCGTGCCAACGTCGGACCGAAATCCACGTAACGTTCGCGGATGAGGTCCAGCGCCGCATTGCGAAACTCCTCGCTGTGGCGTCGATTGCTGGGCCGCGCTCGCTTCTTCGAAACCAGGCCGGCCGCACCTGAATGGTCATAGGCCTGCAGCAGCCTGTGCACCTGACTTCGGCTGAGCCCAAGCAGTTCGGCAGCCTGGACGACACCCAGGCGCTGATCACGGATCTTCTGAATGACTTCGAGGCGATGCAATTCTTTCTGCGACATGGTGATCAAACAGGACATGACGACTCCGACCGCTCCTGATCTCAACCAGGCTGAAGATCGTCATCCTTGCTCCCGACGTTGGCATTGACCAGCGGTCGAGAGGCGAGACTGTCGCATCTCTAACTGGCCCAACTGTCGCATTACTAAATAGCCCTGGAGAACCTAACCCAAGTGCATCATGCCCGTTTTGCAGGGTAGGGGATCACCTTGCTTCTTGCAAATGTGCGATAAAAACCTCGGCAG
>NZ_JBFTSM010000018.1:0-159362 GCF_056400025.1 Rhizobium sp. 01L419 | reverse complement strand
GTCCTCCGTCAGGCGATCTATTGCTGCCGCAACTTCGGCACGGTCTCCATCGTCGGCGTCTATGGCGGCTTGCTTGACAAGATCCCGATGGGCTCGGCGATCAACCGCGGCCTGACTTTCAAGATGGCCCAGACACCGGTGCAGCGCTACCTGCCGCTGCTGATGGAGCGCATCCAGAAGGGCGAGATCGACCCGTCCTTCATCATCACCCACCGCGCATCGCTGGAGGATGGCCCTGACCTCTATAAGACCTTCCGCGACAAACAGGACGGCTGCATCAAGGTTGTCCTCAAGCCATAAGGAGAAGCGACATGGCTGATATTGCTTCGATAAGGGGTTTCGCCGTCGTGACAGGAGCGTCCACCGGCATCGGTTTTGAACTTGCCAAATGCGCGGCACAGGATGGCTATGACCTCATCATCGCTGCGGATGAAGCGCGCATTGCCCAGGCAGCCGCAAAACTCAAGGAATTCGGAGTGGCGGTCGAGGCGGTCGAGGCCGATCTGTCCACCGTTCAGGGTGTCGATAAACTGATGGAATACGTCGAAGCCGACGGCCGGTCGGTCGATCTCCTGATGGCGAATGCAGGCCGGGGTCTCGGCAAGGGATTTCTCGATCAGGATTTTGAAGAGGCTCGGAAGGTCGTCGACACGAATATTACCGGCACGATCTACCTTGTTCAGCAGATCGGCGTTCACATGCGGGCGCGTGGTCAAGGACGCATCCTTCTCACCGGTTCGATTGCCGGTTTCATGCCTGGCTCTTACCAGGCCGTCTATAACGGCACGAAAGCCTTCATCAACAGCTTCTCCTTCGCTTTGCGCGAAGAGCTTAAGGATAGTGGCGTCACCGTGAGCTGCCTGATGCCGGGTGCAACCGAAACAGAATTCTTCAAGCGGGCGGATCTGATGGATACGTCGATCGGCCAATCGAAGAAAGATGATCCTGCCGACGTAGCCCGCATCGGCTACGACGCCATGTTGGATGGTGAAGGCGATGTCGTCAGCGGCTGGAAGAACAAGCTGCAAGCTGCCGTCGCCAACGTCACCCCCGCCAGCATGCTGGCCCACCAGCACGCCAAGATGGCAGAGCCGGGATCGGGCAGCAAATAACGATCAGACAAGGCACCCGCCCTGGTCACCACTAGCTCGCCGTACGGGGGAACGAGGGCATGATCGAGGAACGATGATCCGAGGCGACCTTTGGCAAGTGCGTTGTGCGTCTCGGTGCGAGCGTCGTCGGATAGTTTCGACAAACGCGGTTACCTGCCCGGCATGCGGCACTCGCCTAAACAATGATTTCCGCTTTAGAACAGGCTCGTTGTGGGATGCGTCTCTGCAGTTCCGTTGCATGAGTATCAAGGGCGCGCTCAGGTATCTGAGGTGAACGCCGGGGGTTCACAGCAGACGACACTCTGCATGAGAGCGTCAACGCCTGATGGCTCGACGCTCTCTGCGCTGCCTCGAGGCGCGACATCAATCCAAAAAATCGCGCTCAGTCCACCTGCACGGGGAGGATCGTGGCGACGGAGATCTCGCCCTCGATTAAGCCTCTCGCGACATCTGTCCGATTGCGATCAATTTCGATGACCGTGTAGAGCTTGTCGTCGCGGAAAGCGCTTGCGTTGATCGTGGTAACGTCTTCGGCCGGGGCCGCGTCAATCTCCATGAAATCAAGCTCGCGGCCAGAAGCCACGATACGCGCATCGCCGGACGTGCGCGCTGCGACAATCACGACCCCGTGGTTGGCACTATTGTTCCACCGCGGATCATCGACAGCCGCGATGGGCTCCAGTCGATAAATATTCATGGCCTCGGTCAGATCGCCTGGCTCCGCACGAGCGTCGCGCATTTGGGCGTGGCTCTCCACGGAGCGACCGAATTCATTGGGGTTAGTGGCGTTGTTGACGGCATCATCGCCGCCGCGCAGGACGTTCGACACATGATTCTCCTCTTTGTGCACATAACAACCGATCGCGGAATTGGTTCCTGTTATTCGATCTTCAGGAGGAACGTTGTGCGTCAACGATCGGTTTCGTTGGACGGTCGTGGAACAAGAGCGTCGAACCCGTGAAAAGCAACAACCAACAGCGGATTGGGTCGTGGGTGGACGACAGGGACGCGGATGCCTGGAACATCGCGTTTTCGCCGGATGTTTTGTTTGAACAATCAAACCGGACATCGAATCGATGATCAAAATCGCCCTGCTGCTGGTCCTTGCTGTTGCTGGTCGCCAGCTCCTCTACTTCTGCGTCGGCTATGTCGATTACCTCTTGGAAATCAGCCGGGAGAGAAAACGAATGC
Source organism: Rhizobium sp. 01L419 (assembly GCF_056400025.1). NCBI lineage: Bacteria > Pseudomonadati > Pseudomonadota > Alphaproteobacteria > Hyphomicrobiales > Rhizobiaceae > Rhizobium > Rhizobium sp. 01L419. Next base: position 157,059 of record NZ_JBFTSM010000018.1, on the reverse strand, counting down.
GGAAGGCGTTTCGACACCGCCGCGACTAGGATTGGGCGGGCAAAGCAGCGATCCCAAGCCTGCCAATGCGGTCCGATCTTACCATGAGCGAGCGCTTGTCGGGCCCGGCTGTGATGGTCGGCATGCGGGGAAAATCAAAGATGCCTGCTGCACGAAACACGGACGTCTGCTCGCCCGTAGTCAGCAAGGATTCTAAAAATACTGGCGCCTTAGCCGCGTGTGTGACGGGGATGCGCTTGTGTTGGAATGACGGTCTTTCCACGACATGGGAGCCATCGCTGAGAGCATGCCTGGGAGCCTCTCATCTCCGACCGACTGAGGGAGCTCGCCACGTTCGTCGCGATGGAGTTTCTGATCGTGGATCGGGCCCCGTGTCGATTCCGTTCGGCTCTCGAAAGCTCCGTTGCCGTTGACATCGCTTGAGAATACAAAAAAGCCGCCCATTCCGGGCGGCTTCTGGCAATGTCGTAGTCGTCAGGCGACCTTTTGACCCTTGGGGTTGGCTTGGGCTTGCGCGAGTTGGGTGAGCTTTTTGTCGGTGGCCTCTTCTTCGGCAAGATTGGCCTTCAGGAGCGGCACGGCACCCTTGAGGCCGAGCTGGTTCGCCCAGGCAATCAGCGTGCCGTAGCGCGCGATTTCGTAGTGTTCGACGGCTTGGGCCGACGAGATCAGGCCGGCATCGAGAGCGGCTGACCCCTTGAATTCTTCCATGATTTCATCGCCTTCGGCGATGATGCCCTGGATCGCCTCGCAGGTCTTACCACGCGCCGGTTTGCCGAGAAGTTCGAAGACCTGCTCGAGGCGCTCGATCTGCCCCTGCGTCTCGTCACGGTGCTGCAGAAACCCCGCCTTGCCTTCCTCGGACTGGGCCGCACGCGCCATCTTCGGCAGAGCCCTCAAGATCTGCTTTTCGGCGAAGTAAATGTCCTTGAGAGTATCAAGAAACAGGTCATCTAGGGTCTTTGTCGATGCCATGATGGCTCCTCCTATACGATTGGTTGATGATGTCCGCTGGCGCTCGCGGGCAAGCGAAGACGAATCTTAATTCGAGTAGCGCCAAAATGTTCCCATACCATTTCGAACTGCCTTCCCGTCTCCCGCGTCCCCGGGGCTCGATATCGAAGAGCCCGCCTCAGCCCAACGTGCCTGCCGCCACCGCCCACTATCAGCTCAGCTCTTTTCGACCGGTGGCAGGTCTAAATCCATGCCAAAGACGTCGTAATAATGCGTCGCGATGGCAGTCGCGCAAGCCCCGCTAAATTTCGGGGCAACCTCTGACATTGGCGAAGCTGATGCGGTCAGACCTTCCGTTTCGCGTGAAACCCTGAACGGTGATGCTCCGTGAGGTTTCGCGGATAATCTGTGGGCGGCGGAGGCCCGCATCGCGGGCGTTATCAAGTGCATCACGCGGATCGCAGCGCCGGCGCGGACCGCGTTCGTATCCCGGATCGACATAGCGATCGCGATCACGGTTCTGCACGTCGACGCCCCCGGGGCCGATATGCAATTCCACCTGTGCGTGGGCCGCTGACGGCATTATGGCGCCACCCAGGAGCAATGGTATCAGTACCGACTTAAGAACGGTGTTCATGCTCTACCTCCTTTACGCTACAGCTCAAACTTCAGATGCCTGAGTTGGTTCCAGAAAGCTGTTGCAAACAGCGGCGGCGTCGCCCTGGGCTATAGACTTTACGCCCAAAGCAAATCTGCAGCAGCCTTTCCGGATTGATGCCTCTCACCTTGGCTCGAGGTTCCCGGATGCGCGCTTCCTCGACGGGCTCCAACCAGCGCGCAAGGGTCGCAACGATTCATCATCGCGGCAGTTGGCGATGTGCGACTATCCGATCCTACTATCGTGACAGTTTCTTTGCTGCTGATCAGTGCGGTATCATCGGGCCGGGTCGATCCTGGAGCTGCTGATCGACCTCGCGACGAGTTGATTGCGTTTCCTTTTCCCTCTGACCGGCCTTGCTCAACCTCGCCTTTGTCTTCCTGCTCCAGACAGACAGAACTCCCGGTGTCAGGGCACTGGCAAGCACGATTGGGCATTCATCGACATGCCCGGGGTTCCGAATTTTCCCGAAAAGCGTCATCCGATTTACTCCTGTTTCAGATCCCCAACGTCGCCGAACAACGCCGGTTCCTTTGGGATGCTGGTCGAGCCCATGGCTCGCGCAGCCGATCGGGATGGGCCACGCCGATGAAGAGGAAGAAGAGCACTAGCCTCGCTTGGGACGCAGCCGCCCCGATCCTCTTGACCGTTGCTCAAACGATGCTGAGTGGGCGGGCTCCATTGAGACAGGTATTCACCTGTCTTTGTGCTCCTTGCGGCAGTGGCTCGATCCCCGAGGCGAATTTGGCATCGGCCGGGGCCAGTAAACAGCCTGTCAGTCTTCACGGGCACATTGGGGTGCAGCGCCATGACTGCCACTCAAAGCATCGCTTGCGTATTTTGCCGAGGCTTAGCGCATTCTATCGGATCTCGTCGCCTGAAATTTCTTCCAGCGTCACACCCGCAAGCTCCTCATTCAAGCGCGCGATGTCTCCCAGTGAGAGGATTCCGCTAATCGATCCAGTATCATCGAACACGAGAAGTCGCCGCATCTGAAGTTCCGACATTCGATGGGCCGCCTCCCTCAGTTCGTCCGATCCCAAGCAGCTTTCAACCCCGCTCGTCATGATTTCGGAAATAGGTCTTGCGACATCGATGCTCTCCGCAACGGCACGAACGACAATGTCTCTGTCGGTCACGATGCCGAAAGTGTCTCCGTCAATGACTGGAATAATGCCCGCATCAATCTCTGACATGAGCCGGGCAACGTCACGAATGCTGGTGTCGGGCGCGACGCTGATCACCTGTTTCGTCATCACGTCTTTAACTTGCATATCTATCTCCTTTTTGGGGACACACCTGACGACCAGTTTGGTTCCGCGCCATCGGAGAGCTCAAGCTGATCTCAAGTCACCTCCGTCTGCCGATTGCAGGCGGTTGGCTGGCAACGGCGGCTTGGCTCCGACCAACCAAACCATGCGGTGTGGAAAGCCGGCCTTTGGAGTCGTACGGCATTTTGCTGTCATCACTCTCATTCAAGTCCTGCAGAAACCTCCAAGCAGTGCGCGAGTTCCGCCGGGTTGCTTTGCAGTTTACACGCTCGGGTCTCCATCAGCGGCCTTCGGGGAAAAGACCCACGTTAAAACTGCGGTGCTGCTTGCAGACGAGATGAAGACAGGTCAACCATTGCGCGATCTGCGCCGGGCCGCAGTTTGTGTAGCTTCGCGTGAAACAAGGACGACCGTCTCTCGTTACCTCCTTCGACAGCAAGGAGCTCGATTGATGGCCGATGACAACAAAAGCAGCATTACCGGGACCTTCCGGACCCGCGAGGCGGCGGATATCGCAATCGAGCATCTCGTGCAGCAGCATGGACTTGCCCGTGCCCAAATATTCGCCCGGCCGGTAGGGGAGCGAAACTCAGTCGGTGACATCCCTTCTGGTGGCGACGCGTTCCACGACGGCGGCAACCGGAAAGACGCTCCGACGGCGGAGGAAATCGATGTAACCGTCGATGCTCAGATCAACCAGGTCGGCATCGTCCAGCGGGTCCTCTACGGCGCCGGGGCAGTTCGGGTTTCAATGCGATAAGCGGTGAATGATGTCTCCTAACTTCGCCCATGCGCAGAGGCTTCCATCAGGGAAACCACTGTGTGAGGGGATCCGCACACTAAATCAGCGGCCAAATCCATGCTGCCGCAGCCCGGCTTTGCAAACACAGAGCCCTGGGAACGCTGCCGCGTGAGAGGACGGCCACGAGCCGGTAAAGTCCGACGGAGTCCCGCGTTAATTTTGCCTGAGTGTCCGAACTTGCTTGGAACCTCTGCCAGCAAACGAGGTTTGAACGATCTCTGGCAGGGAAAGGCAGGAAATTGAACGGAAACTGGGTTCATCTGTGCATCGACATGCAGCGAATGTTTGCGGAAGACACGCCGTGGAGCGTTCCCTGGATGTCGAAGGTTTCGCCGGCCATCGCCGAAATTGTTGGGCGCTATCCGGACAAAACGATCTTCACGCGGTTTATCCCCCCCTCTCAGGCCGATCAAATGCCGGGCGCCTGGCAGGCCTACTACCAGAAGTGGGAGGTCATGACGCTCGACCGTCTCGACCTGGATCTCGTCGATCTCGTTCCCGAGCTGCGCGTTTTCGTGCCACCGGCCCGTGTTTTCGATAAAATGACCTATTCCCCCTGGATGAGCGGCGAGCTTCACCGCGTACTTCAGGCCGAAGCGGTAGAGACGCTCGTCATCACAGGCGGCGAGACGGATGTCTGCGTGCTTGCCGCTGTACTCGGTGCAATCGATCTCGGATATCGCATCCGCCTGATCACGGATGCAGTTTGCAGCGGCGCCGACGACACACATGATGCCTCGCTCGAACTGCTCGGCGACCGATTTTCGGTGCAGCTCGACCTTCTTGAAACAGGGGCCTTTTTGGGGAATGGCGCAGGTTCCAGATGATCTGCAGCGGTCACGCAGGGCCGGCAAATCCTTGGCGCGAGAACCGTCCTCTGTCGCCTCAGGCATAGTGGCCGGTCCAGCGCCTCCCTTTGCTCCCCACGGAACAATGGTCGGAGAACGAAGTTGCTGCCTTATCGAGCCGGAGATGCAGATGCTGTACACTGAGGATCAGCAAAGAGAGATTGCCGAGCGGCTCGGTGTGACGGCGTCCTTTGATCCGGGCAAGGAAGCGCGTCACAGGATCCGATTTCTAGCCGATTATCTGCAGGCCGCGTCCTGCCATTCCCTTATTCTTGGTATCAGCGGAGGCGTCGATTCTTTGACCGCCGGTCTGTTGGCGCAAGCTGCGGTTCGTCTCCTCCGCGTCAATGGGCAGCACGCACAGTTTGTAGCCATGCGCCTGCCTTACGGCAGGCAGGCGGACGAGGATGACGCCCAGAAAGCCCTTCAGGTGATCGCCCCTGATCGGGTTGCGACCGTCGACATCATGCCCGCTGCAGACGCCATGCTCGACGCTCTCAGAAATGACGCGACAGACCTTATCGAGCCGGCCCGCCTTGATTTTCATCTCGGTAATATCAAGGCTCGCCAGCGCATGATTGCCCAATATGCGCTTGCCGGCATGATGCGAGGTCTTGTTGTCGGCACCGACCAGGCAGCAGAAGCTCTAATGGGCTTCTTTACCAAGTTTGGCGACGGCGCGGCGGACATATTGCCGCTCGCGGGCCTTACAAAACGACGCGTGCGGGCCATCGCGACGCATCTTGGAGCGCCGGAAGACCTCGTCCTCAAGATTCCGACCGCCGATCTTGAAACGGACGCGCCCCTGCGACCCGACGAGGACGTGTATGGCGTCACCTACGACGAAGTCGATGACTTCCTTGAAGGCAAGCGTATCGCAGAGTCCGCCTTTCGGAAAATTCTCACGACGTACCGCGCAAGCGCACATAAACGCCAGGTTCCCATCACCCCGGAGGCGCACTCATGGTGAGGCTCGAATGCGTTGAGCAACCGACAATCCTTCTCGCTTCTTTTTGTGCGCCACCAAAACAACAGACGGATGAGTGCACCGCGACCTGTGCGGCTGAGACAGTATCTTGTCTGCTTTAAGAGAGCTCTCATGCCGACATTGCGTGGCGACCATCCTCGAAGGATGAGAAATCGATCCGCTCGCCACTGCAGCCTATCACCCGACCTCCTCATAAACGAGATCAATTCAAGTCGAAGTGTTCCAGAACGATTGCCGCATTGCGGCGGTGGGATTTGAAGAAATATCGCCGATCACGGGGAACAGACCGCATGCAGTGTCGAGCCCCAGGTTGACGAGCATGGCCGCGAGCTTGTGTGGCGGGAGGCCCAATCGCCGCGCTTCGTTGACGATGACGAGCCCGATCAAGGAACCGGCGACGTCCCCTACTCCGTGAATGAGAGTGAGAGCGGCGTCGGCACCGAGCCGAATGCCTAAGCCGGAATTCGAACGGCTGTATCCATAAGCCGGGCAAGCCGCACCACGCGCCTGATCCTGGCTTCCTGGGCCGGGTTCATGGACACGCTCGTCCGGATCTGAGGCATGCAACGAGCACCTGTAGTCATGAGACATGGAAACACCAAAACCAAAAACGTCGGAAACTGGTTCCAACCAGCGAGCATTTTGGAGGCCTTATCGGATGACAATGCGGGCGGTTCGATCCGGAAGCAGAATCTGGTTCGTCCGCTAGCGTACAGCTATGTATCGTTGGCGCGGTTAAAGCGTTTCCTCCCCATCAACACGGGAGAACACAAGATGGCTGATGATACTGCCGCGCCCCGACGACGCTTGTCCACATCGCTTACCCAGAGGCGAGAAGCGTTCGAGCAAACAGACCGCGCTGCCCGCGACGCGCTGGAAGATGAACGAAAGCGCCGGAGCGAAAAAAGTGCCAGGCTAAAGGCGGCGAGACAGCAGGCGGAACAGCGGAGCTAGAGCCTGCGGGTGAATGCGATCCCAATTGACAGAAAAGCGCTGAGGGAAAGCGAGCGGGAAGGTGCCCGCGCCGGCGGATACCAGGGGTGCTCAAATGGTCAGGAAAGGGGCATCGCCAAACTGAAGCGGACAAAGGCACTGAGCGCGAAGGTCTTGCGCTCTTGGCTTGCGACCATGGCGGCGAAATCCCCTCAGCGGGGAATCGAACTCCAAAAGGCTGAGGACTTGGAAGCGGCCAACAGCGGCAGCGGTTGCTGCCTCGGTTGAGAGCCCCTGCAATTTTAATTGAGATTGAACCGGGATGCAAAGTCACGCATCGCACTGCGAATAGGACCATTTTCTTGCGAGCTACAGACCTATCCGACCGCGCCACGGCTGAACCAACGGACCCTTCAGAAAAAATCGAACGCCAGCCCGCCACATTCATTGCAACCCGCCTTGTCGCAGCCGCAGACAATGGTCAGAGGATCGCTTACGTTGCGCTGAGCGAAGGCACGGCATCGGCAGTCGTTGATGCGGTTCGCTGTCTCGAGCCGGAATTCGAACCCGTCTTTTTGCCGCCCTGGGACTGCCTTCCCTACGACCGGGTGCCGCCTTCACGACTGTGCATGGGACGCAGAATGGAAGCACTCTGGGCTTGGACTCATCGCGCCGAGCGGTCACCTCTGCTGGTCACATCCCTCGACGCGCTGCTTCAGCGTGTTCCACCAAAGGCAGTGGTTTCGGCCCATCGGTTTAAGCTGGCGGTGGGTGAGATCTTTGATCAGGCAGCGTTTGAGCGATTTGCACAATGCACGGGTTATGTGGAGGGCGCCGTCGTCGACGATCATGGCGAATATAGTATCCGCGCCGACGTCATCGACATCTTCCCCGCCAGCAGCGAGGCGCCGATCCGCGTCCTGTTGTCCGATCAGGGCCGGATCGTTGAACTGCGCACCTTCGATGCGCTCAGCCAGAGAACACGCGAAAGCAAGGATGAGATTTGCTTCGGACCCGCCTCTGAAGTAATTTCCGCGCACAGTTGTTCCGGTGAGGGCGACATCGCACAGTCGCAGTCGCCGCTCGACATGGAGCGACATTTGTTGAGCACCTACGGAACACTGGAGACAGTGTTTGACGCGCTCGGCAACGTTCCTGTGCTGTATGCGGCGGGTTCCGAGAAGAGGACTGCAAGCTATCACGCGATCTTAGACGACGCTCGGCAGGCCCATTGCGACCTGCGTGGCCGCTCGCAGGCGACAGGACACTCGCTCTATCTCGATCGGACCGAATGGCTGGAGGCGACGCGCAGGCAGCCATCCACTTTCTTGGACATGGGTGGGGCAGAGGATGCGCCACGATTTTACGATAGTCCCAACCCGCGCCGGGCCTTCACCGACTTTGTGACAAATGCATTGCAGTCGAACTGGAGGGTAGTCATTACCGGCCGGGGCGATCTATTTGAGAATCTGTCGAGGCGCGCCGAGCGCGCAAGCAAGGTCAGGATCGAAACCGTTGGGAGCTTATCGGCCGTCGAACAGGCTAAGCCCGGGTCGCTTTTGAAATTCTCCTGTGACCTGGAGCGAGGTTTTACCCGTTCGTCCGAAAACCTCGTGGTAATCGCACTTGGCGATGTCGTGGGCCCGCGCTCCCCGACGGGCACTCCACAGGCGCTTGCAGAGCCCGATCTTCAGATCGGCGATGCAGTCGTTCACGAGGACCATGGAATCGGCATTTTGCGTGATCTGGAAACAATCCAAGTCGACGGGCAAAACCAGGACGCGGCATGACTCGTTTATCGCGACGGCGCATCGATCCTTGTACCGATGGAGGATTTCGGCAAGATCTGGCGATATGGCGGCGTGCCAGAGGCTGTGCCACTCGATCGCTTGCACACCGAGGCATGGGCAAAGCGGCGGGCAGCCATCGCTAAGGATATCCGCCTGGCCGCGCGGCACCTTTGCCGGCTTACCAGGCAGAGGCAGGAGACGACCGCCCCCTCGTTCGTCCCACCCCGGCGCGATTATGAACAGTTCGTGGCGCGTTTTCCGTTTATGGTGACAGTCGATCAAGGCGGAGCAATCGATTCAGTCGTTGCGGATCTTCGCTCGGGCCGACAAATGAACCGCCTTGTCTGCGGGGATGTCGGCTTTGGCAAGACGGAAGTTGCGCTGAGGGCTGCAGCAACGGTAGCGCTATGCGGCGGCCAGATTGCCGTCATCTCGCCAACCACTGTCTTGACGCGCCAGCATTTTTCAACCTTCGAGCGCCGCTTTGCAGGCACCGGTATTCGGGTTGCCATGTTGTCACGCGCTGTTCCAGCCAAGGAGGCCTCAAGGGTGAAAGAGGAGCTCGCTGATGGCAAGATCGGTATCATTGTGGCAACGGAGGCGATATTGGCTAAGGACGTCGGCTTCGCACATCTCGCACTAGTGGTTATCGACGAGGAGCAGCGCTTCGGAACACGAGCCAAGCAGCGGATGAAAACCCTGTCACCTGGCCTGCACAGGCTCACCATGTCGGCAACCCCCATTCCGCGAACATTGCAGGCAGCCATGGCAGGTTTGCAGGAGGTCAGCCTGTTGACGACGCCGCCGGCGGGGCGACGTCCCGTCCGGACATCTTTAATCCCCTTCGACCCAGCGGCCATGCGCATTGCGCTTATCCGCGAACATCGGCGTGGCGGTCAGAGCTTCGTCGTAGCACCCCGGATTGAGGATCTCGATCATTTGGCAAAGCTCCTCAAGGAGATTGTCCCGGAACTATCAGTGCGGGTCGCACATGGAAAGATGCCGGCCGCAGCACTCGACGTGGTCGTCGTCGACTTCGCCGACGGTAAGGGCGACATTCTTCTGTCAACGAACATCATCGAAAACGGTCTCGATTTACCACGCGCCAACACCATTTTTATCTGGCGTGCCGACCGCTTCGGATTGGCCCAGTTACACCAGCTTCGCGGCCGCGTTGGTCGAGGAAAAGCTCAGGGGATGGCCTATTTGCTGGCCGGGTCACCGGATGACGTCTCGGAAGAGACACGTCGTCGTCTGTCGGCACTGGTAGGAAACGATCGCCCCGGCGCCGGCCTGGCCATCAGTTTACAGGATCTCGACATCAGGGGTGGGGGCGATATCGCCGGCGAGGATCAGGCCGGTCATCTGAAAGTGATCGGTGCCGGCCTCTACCACAAGCTCCTCGGAGAGGCGGTCGCCGCAACATCGAAGACAACACCGCATGGATCGTCGGCCGTCTCGGTTGCAATTGGCACAAGTGGTTCCATTCCCGCCGATTACGTGCCCGATGCAACGCTACGTCTCAATCTTTACACCAGGCTTGCCAAAGCGAGCTCGGCGTCCGAAGTCGACGGCTTTGCGGAGGAGTTCGAAGACCGCTTTGGCGAGCTTCCCGAAGACGTTTTGACTTTGCTGCGGCTCACACGGCTTAAGATCGAAGCCAAAAACCGCACCATCGTCAGACTGGAGGCGGGCCCGAATGCCTTGGCGATCACGTTCGGCGCCAAACCCAAGGCCAGCTTCGTCAAATCGCTCTTGCGCAGCGGGGGCGCGGCACTGCATGGCAACCGTCTGGTTTACAGGAAGGTGACAGCATCGGCGGGCGAGAGGATTACAATGTTAGAGAATCTACTGGGGTGACGCAGCGCCGGCGACTTGCCCCGGTCGCTTGAGAGACCACGTGATGGAGATTGCATCAGGTGTGGGCTATGCGGCCTCTTTATGTTCGGTTGCGAGTTTCGTGCCCCAAGTGCTCAAGGTCTTAAGCACCAGGGACACCGGGGCCATATCGACCCGAATGTATTTGTTGACGGTAGCGGGCTTTGCGCTGTGGACTTGGTTCGGCCTGCTGCAGGAAGAACTACCGATCGTTGCAACGAAGGCGGCCTGCTTCTGCCTGTCTGCCTTCATTCTCTACGTCAAGGTCCGTTTCGGTGACAAAACCCTTCCTGAAGGCTCCTACAATGGGCAATAGCGGATATCGAGCACTACGAGGTCTACCGGGAAAAAGGTGGCTTTGCCGCCTGGCCCGCCAATTACGGCGCGTGGATCTGGGGAGAGGAAGCACTGGTCGTTTTCGCGGCCGGGCACAAAGGCAGCCAGGGAAAATTGCACGCACGCGACAAGAACAGACCTTTCCCGCCCCTTCAGGCCCGCAGTTTCGACGCCGGCCGAAGCTGGATCATCGAGCCCTCCAATGGCCGTGTTCCGGGTGCGGAAAGCCTATCGGCTGACGAACATCTTTCGCCAGGTCTGAAAGCTGGCAACAATCTGGATCGCCTGGCACCGACGTCAGTACGATCCCCCGTCGATTTTCTCGATCCGGAGACGATCGTCATGGACGCACGCACCGGACTCGGCGGCGAGGCGCTCAGTTGGTTCTATGTTAGCCGGAACCGGGGCAAGCGCTGGGACGGGCCACATGCCTTCGCTGGTCTGTCGATCAACGGTTTAGCCGCGCGCACCGACATTGTCGCCCGTTCGTCAAACAAGGCGCTGTTGCTGCGTCAAGACACAGGACTGCGCCAGGAGCTTTCGCGAGATCGGTGCATCCGTCAAGGATCCCGACAATTATGCGATTATGCCAGCGAGCGTGCAGTTGTCCGACGGAACGATACTTTCGGTCATTCGCCGCGGCCGCGGTGTTGACGGTCCCGGTTGGCTCGACGCCTATTGCTCCATGGACGGGGGCTGCATATGGCGCAGGATCGGGACAGTCGTTGAAAACACCGGCAGGGGTGGCAATCCTCCCAGCCTGACGCTGTTGCCGGACGGTCGCCTTTACCTGGTGTATGGTGTGCGCGCCAAGCCTTGCGGTATTCGTTTGAAGACAAGCTCTGATGGCGGGAGAACCTGGTCTGATGAGCATGTGGTTCGTGGCGACGGCGGCCTTCCCGATCTCGGTTATGTGCGATCCGTCCTTCGCCCAATAGACGGTTGCTCTGTCTCTACTATTTCAATGAGGGGATGAGCGCTATAGCCGCATCGATCATCGATACCTCAAGCTTTGCATGAGGAGGTCGTCTTGATGACAGTTTCAGGCCAACGTCAATCCGGCCCGCTCCACACGATGCCGTCCCCTCGGTCGGTTTCCGAGACAGCAGTTCGCCATTCGATGAGAAAGCCGACGCCTTCGAGCGCTTCTAGGATGTCAGCCCGATGGGCGGCTTCCATTCCAGCGAGCGTCGCGTTCAACGCAACGAGCCCGCCCTGCCTGTAGATCTCGATATATTGGTCGATGATGAGTGTTGATTTCATTGGTGCCTGTCGATGACGTTCCGTTCGTTGCAACAACCCGCAACGTCAGCCCAAGTTCCCGTCGCAGGTGGGAGATCTCGTGCCGAACCCATAGGTCGTGTGCGGAGTATCCTTGGAAACGAGCAGTGGCCAGGGCTTAGCAGAAGCAACAGGCGCTGCCGTGGTTTGCTAACGCCGCGATAGCCAACGGCTGCTCGAGGGAGTCGCTCGATGGTCCGGCTGGCGCCGGGGTGAAGCCGACGGAAAGGCCGCAACAGAGATCGGCGAGCAAAGACCCGGAATGATGAATTTGCTGCCTTCACCCCGTCTGTGCGTCCGCCAGCGTACATACGGGCTGTCACCGGGTTTAACGAGCTCACCAAAAGGAACTCGTGATGCTGCGTAGCGTTTAGATAGCCGCCAAAGACGGGATGGAAAACTATGAACAACAATCGCAATGAATGGATCGCGGCACGGGCCTACTCGCTCTGGGAGCAGGCAGGCAAGCCGTTCGGCCAGGACGAGATCCACTGGCAACAAGCTGTACTCGAGCGCGAGCTTCTGGAGACAACTCAAGCATCGGCCGACGGTAGGGAAGTGATGGAACGACCAAGGGCAGCCGTGACCGTTGAGGACGAGCCGCGAATTGTCCTCGTTGTCGAGGACGAGTTCCAGCTACGTTACAACATTGTCGATTTTTTGGATCAAGCAGGCTTCAGGACCCTAGAGGCAGCGAACGCCGACGAGGCGCTGGTTCTATTGAAGAACAACGTCGTCGACACGCTCTACACGGATATCGATATGCCGGGCAGCTTGGATGGCCTTGGTCTCGTTGCCAAGGTTCGTTCTCATTGGCCGTCAACCCGCGTGATCGTGACATCTGGACTTGTCAAGCTCTCTCACAAGGACATGGAAGCGGGCGTTACCTTTGTCGCCAAACCCACGGCCGGGTTGGAGTTACTTAAGCTCATGGCCTAGCCCGGTTCGCAGGCAGGCATAGATGAGGTAATCATAGAGGTCCAATGATCTTTCGGTGGAGCGGCGGCAACAAGATGCCCTCTCGCAGGGAGGCTGCCAGAGGGCATCCAATGGAGGCGACGCCGGCCTGGCACCGGCAGCTCGGGGAGGGAAAGATCATCGCCGTCTCGAACGCAGGAACTTTGCCGACGACCACTTGTTCCCTCAAAAATTTGGAGGGCCCCATGTCGAAACTTGAGACTTGGTGGTTGCCTTTGTCGGATTCCTGTTCTCCAGCTGCCCGGCTAGACATTTAGAGGCGAACGACTTCGATCGTCTCACCCAGGCGGCGGTGGGCGCGTCAATGATTAGATTTCCCAACCGGCGTGCGAACTCACCGCCACTCACTTCAAAGCGGAGTGTCGTCTGCCCGGGGAGCCCGCATGCGACGCGAAGGGAACGTCAACGTGATCAGCAGCATTATCAATAAAAGATCGGTGCTCCGTCAGGCCTGCGGTGATACTCGAAAGGGTGGAACCCTTGGGCGTTGATGATCGTTGGAATCTTCCAGCAAGGTACCAGTGAGTCGTCCTAACGAGCGGCTTCTTCACCAAGGCGCTTGCTCAGTTTGAGACGTGCACGATTGAGCCGGCTCTTGATTGTGCCCGTCGCACAGTGGAAATGTGATGCAGCGTCTTCGTACGAACGCCCTTCGACCAGCACATATTCGAAGACGGATCGATAAGGCTCGTTCAGTGCAGCGCAAGCGACTTCGAGTTCCCGGCCGCGTATATGCCACTCCTGATCAGCCAACACGGAGACATCCAGCGATGCGCATTCGGCACCGCCAAGGATTTCACGCTTTCTTGCCTGGTATTGCGTGCAGAACGTGTTGCGCATGATGGTAAACAGCCATGATTTCAGCCGGGTACCTTGCTGAAACCGATCGATATGGCTCAGCGCTCTGACGAGCGTTTCTTGTACCAGATCATCGGCGTCGCCAGGATTTTTTTGGAAGGTTCGCGCAAAACCCCGCAACGCTGGCATCAGCCCTACCAATTCGCTCTCCAACGGGGCGTACTTGTCATCTTCTAATGTCATTCGTTCGTTCCTCCACCTGAGCAGATAAAGGACAAGCGGTTTCTTGGTTCCTCACCCGTACGCTAGCGTACGGGCTTTATTGGGCGTTCGGCGCAGGATTAAAGAGCGCTGTTGCGATGTCGTCGAGTGCATTTGGTTTGCCGGCAAGATAATAACCTCCATAACGCTGCGGAATATCACTGCCGAGATAAGCTGTGGCGAAGACAAATGGAATTCCAATGTCTTGAAGCCGTTCTGCGATCGGGAAAACCGTCTCTCCGTCGAGCCGAATATCCAGGATCGCGCCTTCGATCACGTGCTCGTCGATCAAGGCCAATCCGATGTCAACGGATGGAGCAGGACCTATGACAGTGGCGCCGGCCCTTTCCAAGGCGCGTCTCGCTTCATCTGCAACAAAATACTCATCTTCGACGATCAGGATACGTTTCCCCTTGAACAGGTGAAGACTTTCACTTCCCATTAGACGCATTCCCCCGTCATCGACAGCCACCCCATTCAAAAGGCCTCCGAAGCCCTGCAGCTAATCTGGCAAACTTTCTATCATCGAGTCCACCTCCTGCGCTTGGATGTCATAGTCTAAGCATCACCACGAAAAGAAGGTCCGGCAAAGCGGCCTTGACCGAGATCAGCACGCAAGACTCATGCCAATTTGTCAATGAACGTTATACTAGCTGCGCTGCGCCACGCCATTAGAAATGCATGCTTTTGGCCATTTGGAGCATCCAGGACGAGCGGGCCAGGATCGCGCAGAGGGCGGCGGGGGCGACCCTGGTTGCACGGCTTGCCTCAAGCAGGCAGACCCAACAATTGGTTCAAGCCAAGCATGCGGCGGTTGATTGCGGGAAGTCGAACGCGCACTGGCTCCTTATTGGGTGACGTCCGGGTGTTCACCTCGAAGCTCTATTCACAGCCAAGACGGCGGCACTGGTTTTTCAAATTCGGCCGACGACTTTTAAGGCAGTCTTCGGTCAGAATGGGAACAGTTCTGGGTGAACAAAGTTCAGTGTCGGTAGCGTTCACATCGCTGTCGGGTGGGCAGTCTTCAACGTGCTTGGCAGCCTCGTGTTCCTGTTCAATCTTCAGCAGCGGACCGCTATCGGCCGAAGCCTGAGCCTGGCGTGGCACTTGTCGATCTTGGCCTTTCCGACGGCTCGAGCGGAGCGGCGCTCGCACGAAGGCTGATCGATCGGTTCCAGATCAAGGTAATCTTCGTTACCGGTCGCCCCGGCGCCGTCGGCCGCGGTCTTGAAGGTTCGCGGGACGTGATCGGAAAACCTTTTTCTGACGAGAGCGTTCGTCGCAGTCTCGCGAAGGCGGCAAACGCTTGACGAACTTGGACACACTTGGCCGGCCAACCAGGAACTAGCTATTACAAACATTCGCGCGGGTGGCCGCAAGCGACCCGGGAAGGCCTTCGCGAGGCTCGCTGCAACGCCAGAGCATAGAAGAGCCGCAGACCCGTCGCTCAAGGCAATGTTTAGCGCCGAGATGGCTCATTCGATCGAACGATGCGCGCAAGGAGAGCAGAGCAATCGGCAAAATGCCCATTGCAGCCTTCAGACACGTCCCATCACGTGATGGCACCCTGTTAGACAAAGGACCAGAATACCGACCAGGGATCCATCCGCCCCTCCTCGTGCGAACCGAGAGCAAAGATTGCCACCTCAGGGTTTGCCTCTTCATCAGAGTCGACGATCTGGTTGCTCAAGTTTGCACAAAGGCGCAGCCTGCGACCGTCCGAAAGGTGCCATTGAACGGAAAGCGCGGCACCCGCGCGCGCGCGATAGCTTGCAGTGCCGCCGACAATGTCCGGTAAAATAGGGGCTATGCTGTCTCGGCGGATGGACAGCAGCTCTTTGTAGAACAACAGCCAGCGTCTGGCATCCTCCGTCTCCCGCTTTGTCCAATCGAGCTTCGCGGACAAGAAGGTTGCTTCATCGGTCGGATCAGGCAGATCGTCGGCGTCGAAACCGGGAAGACGGGACAATTCCTCGCGACGCCCTCGCCTTACCTTTTCGTTGAGATCCTCATTAAAATCGCAGAAATAGGGAAACGGCTCTCTGGCGCCCCACTCCTCGCCCATGAAAATCATGGGGACGTGCGGAGAGAGCAGATAGATGGCCGCGATAGCAAATAGAACGTTCTCCGGCCGGCCTGCAACCATGCGATCGCCGAGCGCACGATTTCCGATCTGATCATGGTTCTGGATAAAAGAAATGAATGCCGAAGGCGGAAGGTGGCCGCTCGGCGTTCCCCGCTCCTCGCCGCGATAGGGCATATGTTCGCCTTGAAACACAAAACCCTCCGCCAGTGCTCGCCCGAGCTTTGCATTCGCATCGAGGTAGTCGGAGTAGTAGCCGAAAGATTCACCAGTCGCTGCGACGTGCAGGACATGATGGATGTCGTCGTTCCATTGTGCCGAAAAGAGGCGAGGTTGCCCCTGGCCGTCGCGCGCAAGGAGATTACCATCATTGTTTTCATTTTCGACGATCAGGTGAACCGGGCGCCCACCGGCGGCAGCCTTCACTCGGCGTGCTAGCTCGTGAAGAAGATGCTCGCCCGACCCATCCTTGATTGCATGGACCGCGTCCAGGCGGAGACCATCGAGCCTGAATTCGGTGATCCAGTAAATGGCATTCTGAATGATGAACTCCCGGACCAGATGCGATCGGTCCCCGTCATAATTGATGGCACTCCCCCACGGGGTCTTGTGTTTGTCGGTAAAGAGTGGCGCGTAAATCGGCAGGTAATTTCCGTCCGGTCCGAAGTGGTTGTAGACCACATCGAGAAAAACGCAGATCCCGCGTACGTGAGCCTCGTCGATCAGCCGTTTGAACTCTTCCGGTCGGCCGTAACTCCCGTCCGGCGCGTAGGGCAGCACGCCGTCGTATCCCCAATTACGCCGTCCCGGAAAATCGGCGACAGGCATGATCTGGATAGCTGTCACGCCAAGCGAACTCAGATGGTCGAGACGGTCGATGGCAGCGGTGAAGGTCCCCTCCCTTGTGAATGCACCGAGATGGAGTTCATAAAGGACGAGGTCATCAAAACCACGACCGTTCCAACCCGCCGTTTTCCACCGATAAGCATCGGGATCGATGACTTCGCTCGGCCCATGGACGTCACGGGGCTGGAAACGGGAGGCTGGATCCGGGACAGCAAGACCATCCTGCAAAATGAAGGAATAGGCTGCGCCGGGGCGCGCACCATCAACCTCGCAATGATGCCAACCGTCCGTCGATCCAACCATCTTAAACGTTCGCTCCCCATCGATTGCGAGTGCGACATCTGACTGGAAGGGCGCCCACAGACGGAAACGTATACCGTTTGGCGTGATTTCAGGTCCAAAATCGAATTCTATCATGATCCACCTTTCGAGCCTGCGTGCAGTATTAGGACGCTACGCGCCGGCAGGGTATATTCCGGAGACTCGACCTTGCGGGGCTCGGAAAGTGGATCGGCAGTATCGAGAGCCACGGTCCACCCGCCGCGGGCCTCCGGCAGCGAAAAGGGCACATCTCCATCATGCGGGTTGAACAGGATCATCACGTCGCGCCAATTGTCCTCATGGTCATTTTCCTGTTGAAGCGACAATCTGAGTCCTATCGTCGTACTGCCGGCGTGGGCCCATTGCTCCTCGTTTTGTTCGCCGCCGCCCGGATTGATCCAGGTCACCGTCATGCCGTCGCGCCAACTGGCGCGACGAAAGATCGGCTGTTCACGGCGCAAGGCGGTCAAGCGCTTGGTGAACTCACGAAGGGCTTCGGCACTCTCCGGCAGGTGCTCCCAATGCACCCAGCTCAGCTCGTTGTCCTGGCAATATCCATTATTGTTGCCCATCTGACTGCGTCCGAACTCGTCGCCGGCAAGGAGCATCGGCGTGCCATGCGACAGAAAGAGTGTCGCAAGCAGGTTGCGCTTCTGCCGGTCGCGCACCGTATTGATGCCATCGTCATCGGTCGGGCCTTCGACGCCGTAGTTGAAACTGCGGTTATCGTTATGGCCGTCCGTATTGTCTTCCTTGTTAGCGTCGTTGTGTTTGTCACTATAGGAGACGAGATCGTTTAGCGTGAAACCGTCGTGGGCAGTGATGAAGTTCACGCCCGCCCAAGGCCTGCGACCGCGCAGGTCATAGACGTCGCCAGAGCCAAGAACACGGGCCGCGAAATCCTGCGTCGTGCCGTCTTCATCCTTCCAATAGTCGCGAACCGTGTCGCGATATTTGTCGTTCCACTCTGCCCAACCCGGCGGGAAGCCACCCACCTGGTAGCCGCCTGGTCCGACGTCCCAAGGCTCGCCGATCAGCTTGACCCTGGATAGCACAGGGTCCTGGCCAATGGCGTCAAAGAAGCCGCCGCGTTGGTCAAAGCCCTCCGGCTCTCGGCCTAGGATCGTGCCGAGATCGAAACGGAAACCATCTACATGCATGTCTTGCGTCCAATAACGCAGCGAATCTGTGATCATCTGCAGCACGCGCGGATGTGACGTGTTGACAGTATTTCCAGTCCCTGTGTCGTTGATATAGTAGCGCGGTTCCTCGGGCATGGTGCGATAATAGGAGAAATTGTCGATGCCCTTGAAGCAAAGGGTGGGGCCGAGTTCATTGCCCTCGGCTGTATGGTTGTAGACGACATCTAGGATGACTTCGATGTCGGCATCGTGGAAGGCCCGGACCATGTCGCGAAAACCGGAAATCCCATTCGGCCCAAAATACCGGGACGCCGGCGCGAAAAAGGCGAGGCTGTTATAGCCCCAATAATTCTTCAGCCCACGATCGAGGAGATGGGCATCATCGGGGAACCAGTG
This sequence comes from Rhizobium sp. 01L419, assembly GCF_056400025.1. Taxonomy (NCBI): domain Bacteria; kingdom Pseudomonadati; phylum Pseudomonadota; class Alphaproteobacteria; order Hyphomicrobiales; family Rhizobiaceae; genus Rhizobium; species Rhizobium sp. 01L419. Next base: position 138,495 of record NZ_JBFTSM010000018.1, on the reverse strand, counting down.
GATCGGCAACAATTCGATCGATGTTACACCGAGGCTTTTCACATAGTCGACGATTTGCCTATTGCCGAGGCCATCGAACGTACCGCGAAGTGGCTCGGGTAACGCCGGATGTAACTGTGTGAAGCCTTTGACATGCGTTTCATAGAAGATCGTGTTCGCCCAGCTGATGGCAGGGCCGGTGTCGCCCTTCCAGTCGTACTCAGAAGGATCCGCCACCTTGCATTTGGGCATGGATGAGGCGCTGTCACTCTCGTCGAAGGACAGATCCTTATCGACGCTGTCCATCTGATAAGCGAATTGCGCCTGCCCCCAGTCGATATTTCCAACGAGTTCGCGGGCATAGGGATCGATCAAAAGCTTGTTGGCATTGAAGCGATGACCCCGTTCGGGGTCATAAGGGCCATAAACCCGGTAACCATAAAGCGTTCCAGCTTTCAGCCCGGGCACATATCCGTGCCAGATTTCATTTGTGAACTCGGGGAGGACAAGGCGCCCCACCTCCGTCCTTCCGTCAGCTGAGAATAGGCATAATTCTACGCGTTCGGCATGCGCGCTGAAAAGAGCGAAATTCACACCATCGCCGTCGTAGTTCGCGCCGAGGCGTGTGAAATCCCCCGGTAAAATTTCCAACTTCGGTTTTGTCATGTCGTCCGCCTTGTTTCTGCCGCCCCTAAATCTTCACGCAGCCCAATAGTTCCGCTTTGTCACCTTGCGTACGGTGCGGCAGCCAGCAGATTGGCGGAGGAGAGGCGCATTTTGTTCAGTTTCGCCGCCATCTTGCCCCCAAGTGTGGCAGCGTGCGCTGGGCGAGATCGCATAGTGCGCGCCAGCCAGGGGCGACGGCTTTCACCGGCAGTCATGTCAGTTTGGTGACCTGCGGTCATGCGCTTTTCGACGAAGCGGAAGACAACATATGCATGAGACGGCAGCAGAGACGCGCTCAGCTGCCGGATTACCCTGCCAAAGCATCGTTCGGCAGCGCGATGGAGATGTCTTCAGAGAGCCACTTATGGGCGCCGATTGCGGCGCGCAGTTCAGGAAGCGTTCCGTTCCCCTGGCGAAACAGCGTGAAAACGGTAGCAGCTGCTATTTCATATTCCGGATCCTGCCGGCTTACGCCCTTCGCAACCCGCCATTCTTCGAGCGCCTGGGCGATGAAATCGAGTTCTACTGAGCCGAATGTGGCGTTGACGAAATCGCTCATTGGGATCCCCTGAATTCACGCGGGGGGGGGGGAGATGGCAATTTCTCGCATGCGATTCAAGGGCCGCCGACGCCTCCTTCATCGAGGTCGGCCCATCTCGTCCGCACTTAGTCGATGGTAGCGACGAATTCGCCAGCGCCACCAAACTTTCAGGCAAGTGATTGGCAGTGAAAATTGAGCCTGAGGAATGTCAGCGAGCCGCCCATTCCCACCGGCACGAGGCTGCGATCGCAGCCCTCTCTGTTGTTAGGGGCCTTCGGTTGCAGATGATGACCTGCGCCTTCTCTGAGGCGCCCCGGGCTTGCAAGATGCCCCGGGGTTACCGGCTACTATCGTTCATGGACGACAATTCGGTTGTACATCCGCTTAGACGATCGAAACCGGCATGTCGCTGACATCAACGCGATGTGCGTCCATCGGAATCCATGATCGCACCTGCCTCAGCGGGTCGCGATCAATCCTGGCACTGACAACACCAGGCCTGTCCCGGGCACGCGCGAGGATCTGTCCCCAGGGATCGCAGACCATCGAATTCCCAACATATACCGCTCCTCGCCGGTAACCGTCTTGTAGGAGCCGCATTGGCCGCAGGCGACCATGAAGGCCTGGAACTCGACTGTGCGGGCTCGGCACAGGACCTCCCAAAGGTATTTCCCGGTCTGGGTCGTGAAGGCCGCCGGCAGGATGAACCTCTCCATTCCGCAGATTCACCAAGTGTCATGCCATAGTCCGCCCCATACGCAGCGGCCCGTGCACAATGGGTCGACATGGAATACCTCTCCGGACTTAGGGTACGGAACCTCCGATGCTGCCATGATTGACTCTTCGGCATTGACGGAACATAATAAGAACATCCCAGGCACGTACGTGCCGCTCCGACAAAATTCGACAGGGAGAACGACGATGCAGATGCATTTGGACGACGGCGAAGCTTCGCCTGAGGTTACGGTGACGCCCTTTAACGGCGTCTATTGGGGCCCGCTTGCCCCGTTGACGGTCAATGGGGCCCACGAAATGCTGCTCCTCGCAATTAAGGGGCGCAAAGACGTCAAGCTCTTCACGGCGACAGCTTTCAATCGTGCATCAGACACGCCGTGTGCCTCTTTCGATATTGCGATCGACGCTCGGTCGGGCGACGGATGTGGTATCTTTCGCACGATTATCGTGGAGGCCGGACGCCATGAGCCTCATGATATCGCAACGCCGGCGTTCTGGTATCAATGCGAAAAGCCAGAGGAAGTGGTCGCCAAAGTTCACAAACATCTCGCCGACCTGAAGTTCTTCGATAATTTCTATTCGTATGTCGCGGCGGCAATCGACCTGATCGAGGAAGAGCATAATCAGCGCATTCATTGAAACCGGCCTCTGCGTCCTCGGCCAGTGGGGTCTTCGCTCATGATCGATCCGAGCCGATCACTGTCCTGACCACACTTGCGGTACGGTCGGGACGGAGCCTTTGTTCGCGCGCGGCAAGCCGCACGGATCAGCTGGCTGCGCTCGATGTGGCGATTAAGGAGCCGGAAAAACGGCTCGCCCTCCTGGAGCATCTGCAATACAAACCACATTGCACCCGAACCGGCTCAGACGCTAGTCGACCCGCATGCGTCGACGTGGAGGATCCATGTCCGATGACTATCGGGCTGACGCTGGGATATCGAATACGTCGTGCAGGAGTGAGCGGCGGATGGACTGCACACTGCTACGGAACCAATCGAAAGCAGCCGGGTTTAGTGGGTTTGGCCGGGAGTGGTTGTATGCGTGTGCTCGTTGTCGAAGACGAATTTCTGCTGGCGCTGGACGTGTCGCAAATGGTGGAGGATCTTGGCCACGAAGTCGTTGGACCGGCGGGCAGCTATTCTCAAGCAGTTGAGGCGATTGATTCAGCCGAGATCGCTCTGGTCGACGTGCGTTTGTCCGACGGTTTTACCGGGCCCGACGTCGCTGCCCATCTGGTCAACGAACATGCCGTCACCGTGGTTTTCGTCACCGGAAATCCGGAAGCAGTCTACGAAAACCCCGACGCGGTCGGCGTTCTGACGAAGCCATACTGCGCCGAGCAGATCGAGGAGGCCATCAATCTGGCGATGGCGTGTCATAGGGGAACCGAGCCACCGAAGACACGGTACGTCCAGCGGCTGCCGATAACTTTCCAATGACGCTGGAAGGAACGGATATTCGATAAGCAAAGACCTTGAGGGCCAACACATCTTGAAGGCCGGCGGCGCCCGGAAACATCCGACCATATCAAGGTTGCTACAGCCGCCATTCCTGGTAGTTGCGGGTATCCAGTTCCCAACCGAGATGGGAGGCGGCACCTATCAGTGCAAGTTGGCTTTCGGTCTATGCTTGTCCGGTAGAAGCCGACACCGTTGCAAGCTCCCAGGCCTTTGCGTTCTCAATCGCGATGCTCAGGCATGTCCTTGAGCTGCTCCTTGGTCCAGGCCGTTACCGCATGGACATCACCACTCTCGTCGCGCATGAAATCGAGGTCGGACATCGGAACGGAAACCGGCTTCGCGCCAATACCGAGGAAGCCGCCGACGTCGATAACAACGGCGGCGCCGGAGCCTGATCCATGCACATGGTCCACGCTTCCGACGGTATGGTCATCGGCCCCGTAGACGGTGGCTCCTTCCAGGATTGCGGGTGTAAGTTCGTCGGCACCGAGCCGGATGTGTTTACTGTGGTCCATCGTCAAGCTCCTCAATGGCGGTTGAACTCCATCAACTCGTCGAAACGAGCATTGTTCCGAGGAGTGAGGCGCCGGTCGCGTCCCAGGGGCCGGCAGATCAGCTGTGGCAGCGTCGCACAATGGTCGCTGACCGCCGACAAAAACCGGCAAGTAAGAATATCGAGGGAAGTCCACTTCGGTGCCTTTCCTTTTTGCTCGGCGCACCGGAGTGAACAATGGCTGTGCAGAAAGCATCCACAAGAAGTGCTTTGCGCGCGGCAGTCGATTTCGTCGATCAGGTCGCGGCGGGCGCTCAGTTGTCGAAGCGTCCGTACGGTAGCGGACAAAGCAACACGGCATATTGCGAATCTGGTCTTTGTCGATCGGAACTCAATTCTCCCGCGCCAGTGTTTGTTGCGAGCCAGCCACGCAGTTTCTACCAGAGATCATGGTGTAAGCAGAGGACCTAGAACGATGACAGGGATGGAGCCCGGCGGCTTTTATTGGGCTGTCGAGAAGCACGAGGATACAAGGGCAACGATCGTTCACGTCTCGACGGTGTTTGGGGAGGATCCGGAATATTGGACGCTAGCGGTGATCGGATCGGAACAGCATCGTATGCCGGACGAATTCGTCATAATATCGAGAATAGAATGTGACCATCCAGAAGTTCGCGCGCGGAATGTCGGACCAACAGTCTAGGGCAAGGGGTTTCTTACAGGTCCCCGCTTCAGCATGCGGTCGGTAACCAAAAGGCCGCCCCGGCGGTGTCATGGCTCCTGACTTGTGCTGGCTTTCTCGCAAAAGTGCGGGAAACAGAAACAGCGCCGTCCATTTTCGTCCTGAGTACTGCCATGATACCGGCCATGCGCAGGTTTTTAATGAATCCCCGCCAATAACGATCCGCTCAGTCAGCGGCACACACTGTCTCTGAGGAATTTCTCAACCACGCCCCGAAATGGGCGGAGCCTCCGATAGCAACCACGGCTGCCTCAACATCATCGCTGATTAGGAGGACTTCTAATTGTCCGTGGGGGGGATTTCAACGGATCCATACCGTTCTTGATCTGGAGTTCTCAGTTGTGCGAGCTTTGAGACGAATGCCTTTCAATTGGCGAACAAAACCATTCCTGCCGCGCCGCTTGCTGCTCTAGTCCTCAACGGTCACAACAGGCCCAACGCGCGAGGTTCCATCGACAGTGCCCGTATCAATCGAGCACCCGGTAATCATGACACGGGATCGGGACGCCATCACCTTATCGACCGAACAAGCGAGGGAGAATGGTTTTTAGTGGTTTCTAGGTTGCAGAGCCGCTGTTCTTCAGACGATCCACTTCATCGAGGACACGGTCCCTGGCCGTATCATGGAGGTCAGCGGTCACTGAAAGCGCTCTGTCAACGAGATCCGAGGCCGCATCTCTGCCATGTTCAACCGCCTCGCTTACGTCGGACGCGACCCTCGCCTTCACAGCGTCGGCCGCCTCTCCTATCATCTCATCCTCCTGTTCGGAGTGCGGAAGCGCTGCTCCGATCGCCGCTCCGACGGCAAAAGCCAGTGCGCCACCAACCAGCGGCTGATCGCGAAAATGCGACAGGATTGCTTGATTCAGGCGATTCGACTGATCCATGAGGTTTGTTCCCGTCGAGGCCGCCGTGCTGGAAACGGATTCTGCGGCCTCGCCGATCCTTTGCGTTGCGCCCTCTACTGCACCTTTGACATTGCCCCAGGTGTGGGATGCCCATCCGAGCGAGGCATCGAGAACCGCGCCGGCTTCGTCTCTGATGGAGGAAACCTGCTCACCGGCCGCGTCCGAAAAGCCCCGATAGGCTTTTCCCGTCGAATCAAGGAAATCGCCGGCGCGTCTCCCGGTCGCATCGGTTAGCGCCTTGAAATGCTGGCCTGCCTCATCCGTGAAATGACTATATCGACTACCACCGATGTCTTCGGGAGGACCAATCCGCTGAATTGTGCCACGGGCTGGATACAGGGGCAGAACGTCCTGCCCTGCCGTGGCCGGCGAGGCTTGAGATCCCTCCGCGCCCTGTTTGGCCACCAGCCACGCCAAGCTCACACCCATCAACGCTACTGGCAACGGATTAGTCCTGACGGCTTTCCCAAGATTGCTCAGATAGTCCGCGCCGCCGCTTCCCTTGGCGTAGGCAATGACCTCATCCACAAGCTGCCCCGGAGACATGCGTTCCTGGATCGCATCGATCCGTGCTCCGATCCTCTGGCGATCGACGTCGATTTCACGCTGGATATCAGCGGAGGATTTTTCTGAAGATTGCGTCATCACACTTTTTCCTTGACGATGTCGACATCACGGCGAAGCGAAGCGGTCGTGCGATCAAGTTTGAATTGCCCACCTCGCAGTGCGGTGATTCCTTTCGAGACAAGCAACCAAGCAATGCCGGCAATGACGAGGCCGACAATCAAGGCCGCAATCGCGTTGGCACTAATTTCAGTCATACCGTTTTGTGCAAGTGCCGCGGCCAGTCCGCTGACCAAGGCGCTGAGCAGCACGCCAACGGCGCCGATCGCAAGCACGACGCCAATCAAAAGAAGTTCGACGCCACTCAGCGCCTTATCGAGTTTTTCGGAAGCCTCGGTCTTTGCGAGATCGATTTCCTTGCGCAAGAGTCCTGTTACATCCGCAAGAAGCCCGCCCACGAGCTCGGCCAAAGGCGTATTGTCACCCGTCTTAGCCATTGTTTGGTCCTCCCGTGCGGTCGGACGAATCCTCCGCATTCACCCGCTCGGACGATCGGCGTGGCAAGGACGAAGGGGACGCGGGACGTTTCGCCGAGGCGGTCAGGAATCGGCTTGCAACCAGACCGGCCAGCGCGGCGGCGCCCAGAAAAGCGACGGGCTGACGACGGCCGAATGCCTCTGCCATGCCGGCGATTTCGCCGAGATCGCGCCCCTCCATATCTTTTGCAATTGCCTGGATGTCCTTGCCTATCCGGCTGGCCAGTCTGCCTACATCCCGCTGATCACCGGCTTCCAGTTCGCTGCCGACCTTTTCAAGGGCGGTAGCGATCCCACCAACCTGTCGCGCTGCGAAATTCTTTTGTTCGGCGACCGCATCCTGGACCTTGGCCATGACAGTTGCCGAACTTGTTCCAACGGCCTCTGCAGCCCGCGACAGGTCGTCAGAGACCCGGTCCTTGAGGTCGCCCAGTGTAGGCGTTCCGGTTGCGGACGGCACATTGATAGGTTTTGCGGCCGTACTGGAGGGCCACGAGCCAGCGTAGGGGGTTTCTTCAGGCATCTCTTCCTCCCCGGAGGTGGGTAAATTCTATTCGGATGCTTCCCAACCTCGCCGGAGGAGGTTTGTTCCCAAGTCGCTCGCCCCGTTCTTTCGAAAAACCGCAAGTTAATTTTCGTCATAATCTGTCCAACGCATCGGCTATGATGGAACGCGGTCCTCAGCACGCCTTCCCGGCGCGTTGACCAAGCAGTCGGCACAGGGTCTTGGCGTTCTTGGTCGCACTGGCGTCCCTGTCGTTGTTGAAATACGCCCAGACGCGCTTGGCCCCGCTCCCCTTGATTCGATCGGCCCAATTTTCCAGCTCAGCGTCGCTATAGTCGTGACGATACCAATTGGTCGTGCCATGGAAGCGCACATAGACGTCATCTGCCGTTTTTATGAGCTGATCGGGTAGACGGGGGCCGCTGATCGAACAGAAAATTACGCCTGCTGCTTCAAACTTTTTGAAAACGTTCTCTTCCCACCAGCTCTTGTGACGAAACTCCACAACATTTCGACGCCTTGGATCGAGCTGGCGCAGGATTAGCTCCAAGGTCTGTGGAGTGTAGCGGACGCTCGGTGGGAGCTGAAACAGGAAGCATCCCATGCGATGTCCCAGCATATCCCCAATGTAGGAAAAATCCTGGATCAGGTCATGGGTCCCTTCGAAACGCTTGATATGGGTGATCAGTTCGCAGACCTTGACAGTGTAGATGAACTCCTGGCTGGCTTGGCGAAGCCAGGTTTTCACCGTGGCGACCGTCGGCCAGGAATAAAATGGAGCGTTCAGTTCGACGGTTTGAAGCTGCGTTTGGTAGAAGGAGAACCATTGGTTCCGCGGCAAACCTTCGGGGTAAAAGCGACCATTCCAGTGCCAGTAATACCATCCAGAACAACCGACGTGGACACTGCCATCATGTTGGGTAGGACCCCCTAACCTCGATTCTCGCTGTTGCATCCTCTCATCGTGCATTTTGGAAGCGCGCGCTTCGTTGACGGCACGCTGCTTTTGCCGCCGTTCGTCCCGTCGGGCGTTGCGCTTTGCAAGTTCTTCTGTTGTTATGACCGGCAAATCGCACCTGCAGTTTTGAGTATGCGCGTTGCTAACGCGATTTCGAAACAGCTCAAACAACTCCGGTTCCCGCACTGTGTTCCGGTGCTTTAGTGAACTGGGTCGCGGACCTTGGCCTCTCGCTTCATGCAGCGATCGCGGCGTAGCCTGATTATTTACTAGTCCCCGATTGTTTCGGTACACTATTTCCCGGACCGGTTTCAGTGGGGGACTGCGGCGTCAGAAGAAACCACGCGCCGACGAGGATCAGGAACGCCGCAAGCAAAGCAACCGCCCAGGCAGATTTGGCAACACCGCCCTTGGGGGGATTGCGTTGTCCTTCGTAAGGCGTGGTCTGATCGGTTGAACCGTAAGAATCGCGGCCGTCATTTGTCATCGGAGCATCTCCCGCTACAGAGATCCAACATCGGTTGCGGACGCTTGTTCCAGCTTCTTTGTGAAGCAAATTGAACAACGGCCGCATCAGATCCCAGTCGACCAAACTAAGGCAGAGCGCTGACCTTGAGCCGCGGTGTAACCGAGCATGACGCGGCGCTCCCGCCACGCTGCCTAATCCCGTTGGCTCAGATTGGTTTGGGGCGATCGTATGAACGCGTCCGGATGGGGAAAGAACGGCTGTGTCGGGACACATCGTTTGCACTTTGTAGTCTCGGAGCAACCGTGGCGGGAATCATTTTGCCAGTGTCAGCCGCGCACTTGCCGCATGGCGCTGGCGATGGCCTGGACAAGTGGGACGCCTGGTAGATCCTCGACTGGAGCGGAGAGTTTGGGCTTCCAGTTAGGATAGCTGTCCTTGGTGCCAGGAATATTCGTCGGGGATTTTTCACCGGTCATGTCAGCAAGTCGAACCGCGGCTAGCATCGAAGGCGTCTTTGCAATGAACAGGTGTGCGCTGACCACAAGCGACGTCAGCGTTTCCGCGGTCGCGGTTTGAGGCGGAAGTCGCTTTGGGAGTTCGCCCCCCGCCTCCACTAGCGCCTGCCTCAGGTCCCTTCGCTCTTCCTTGCGCTCTTCCACATGCCTTTCGGTCAGGTCGGAAGGGACAATCCCATGCTCGGCGCGCGCCCTTATATCGGCGCCTCGCCACCATCCGGCGAGGGTCTGGTGATCGTGGGTCGAGATGCAAGCGAGAGCAAGCTTGGGGTAAGCTGCGGCGGGCTTGAAACCATCCTGATCCCGCTCATAGGAGAGGATGCGGTAGGAAAGGATGCGGGCTTCCGCCAAGTCCTCCTCCAATCCGTCCGGCAACATCCCCAATGCCTCCCCAATCACCAGGCAGCGGTATTGACCAGACGCTTGTGCAAGAATTCGCAGCAGATCTGCCTGCGGATAATCGACATAACCACCGCCGTCCGGTCCACAATCCAAAGGTACCAGGAAGAGGCGCCTCAATGCTGCGGCATGATCAATGCGGATCGCGCCCGCATAGCGCATCGCCGCATTCACCATCCTGCGATAGGGAGAATTCCGGCCAGCCGCAATTGCGGAGGGATGGAGGGCGGCAAGATGCCAGTCCTGACCTTCGGTTGCGTTTGGATCTGGCGGGCTGCCGATCGTTGCTCCGGCGATGTAGACGTCAGGATCGCTCCAAGTGGCGGAACCATCAACCGCTTCGCCGACAGCAAGATCCAGATAGAGACCGACCTTCAGACCAGCGTCGCGCGCCGCCTGCGCCGCCCTCATCAGCTGTCGATGCGCAAGCCACTGCAGCCACATATGAAAGTTGACATCGTCGTCGTGATCGCGGCAAAATTGCGCAACAGCCGGGCTCGTGGCGCTCTGATACTCCGCAGGCCATGTCGTCCAACCGGTGCCGCGGCCGGAGCGGCTCATAGTGGATGAAATTGCTTCGAAGAGCGCATGAAGACGTAGCACTTCTCCGCGCTCCTTGACGAAGTCGATAAATTCGTCACGTCCCAATGCAGGACGATGCACCGCCTCGCTTTGCCAGCTCCGCCAAATCCTGCGAAGCGCCGAGTACTTGGTATGGGCCACCCCGACATAATCAACGAGCTTGGTCATACGCAATTCCTGCAGTCGCTTTTCGAGTTCAGGCTCGCTTTGGAAGCCCGGCACTTTGTCTACCGCGATGTAGAGCGGGTTGAGCAACTGGCGATTTGACGGCTCGTAGGGACTGCAACGATCGGGATCTGCTAAAAAAGGGGCGTGCAGCGGGGTCAATCCGATGAAGTCCGCGCCCAACGGTCGGGCAGTGCCGATCAAGTCAACAAGATCTTCATAGTCGCCAATTCCCCAGTTTCGTGCCGAACGGAGTTCATAAAGCTGGGTGCTGATGCCCCACACGCGTGAATTCTCGAGAAACTGAGGCACATAAGATTTGGCGACAGTCGTCTTGGCGGAGCCCTTCCTGGCGCGCTTCAACCCTCCATCGGGCAAGCCCCTTGCAACGGTGAGATCCACATTGAGGGCAGCGAGAAGCTTTCGCTTGGTTTTGTCCGAGATCGGAACCTCGACATTGTCAGGGCTGGGCCTCGTGAGGCTCACGCCGTGGTGGCGCGCAAACTCGTCAAGGATAGCAGATTTCATGTCTTAGAACCCCTAAGCGGTTCATGCCGCAATAGCCTGCGATACGTTCCGTGGCGCATCGCCCGCCTCCCATTAACGAAGTAAACCCTGCCCACCGTCCACCCAGACAGGCGATCCCGTGATATGGCGGGATTTATCGGACGCAAGAAAGGCAATTACATCTGCAACGTCTTCACTGCGCCCGGGCCGGCCGCCGGTGATCGGCACCTGGCCTTCGGGCCAAACTACCGGAATGACAGTCTCGTCTTCTTTTCTTATGGTCGTATTCAATTCGATTTTCGTCTCGATTTCGCCCGGGCAGACTGCATTTATTCGGATGTGATGGCGGGCGAGCTCTAGGGCAAGCTGCTGCACCATCGCGACCTGGCCGGCCTTCGTTGCTGTGTATGCTGTCGCACCAGGTGTGGTGAACGTTCTTGTTCCGTTGATCGACGAGACCACGACAATCGAACCTCCTCCGGCACGCTTCAGCTCGGGCACTGTCGCGCGGATGGTCAAAAAGGTGCCGGTTAGATTGACGGCGATCGTCCTGTTCCATTCCTCGAGCGTAAGGTCGTCGATCGGAGCCCAGACTCCGTTAATACCAGCGTTGGCAACGACAAGGTCTAAACGACCAAATGTCCGCACCAGGAGGCTGACGGCACTCTGCAGCTGTTGCTCATCGGAGACGTCAGCCAAAAGCGGAATCGCCTTTCCGCCAACGGCGAGGATTTCATCCACTGTAGAGGAAAGCTCCGCCGCGGTATGACCGAGCGCGCCGATATTGAATCCATCTGCGGCGAGCGCAATCGCCGCCGCTCTGCCGATTCCGGACCCGGCTCCGGTCACTAGTCCAACACCTGACGTCATATCATCTCCCAGAGTGGGCGAGTGCGCGGCTCTCAACGGGGCTGGCCGCGAGACCATGGCGTCGATTGTTGCCAAAAGCGCGTCACGTCCACGGTCATCGCCTCAAACACCTGCTAAAGCCGAGTGGTTCCAAAGCCGGAGTGGTTGGTACGCTAAGAAACGAGAAGGCACCGGACAGGAACCGTTGGCACCATTCAGCAGCAAAACATGCATGCGGTGAGACCCCTGCGATTACTCAACCCGGCAGGGTAAGGCCCGACCCGCTCCGGCAGCTTCGCGTTTGTTTCCCCCGCGATTGCGGTAACTACCGGCGTTTTCATAGCCAGCGAAGCAGTCGCGCCGAGGAATGTCATCGGAATGGCTCTCATACTCCTGTCGGCGGCCGTATGCCTGCTGGGTCCCCGTTATGGGCAATCGAGGCCGGCGATGGCGCTGCCAACCAGTGGCTCTCCTGACTGAACGACCCCGCAATTCCTAAACGAGAATATAGCACTCGCATCCCGTCAGCGCGAAGGACGCGTCTTGATAGACCGCCAGTCTGCCAGGGTGGCCACCTATCACGCAAATCGATCGTTCTTTCGGGTCTGTGAGGGAACGAAATTCGTATCCAACGCTTAGAAAGCTTAAGCCGTTGGAGATCGCTATGAACGAGAAAACATTCGCCCAACTCAGCAAGGTAAGCAGTCAGCTCCATTTCAGGGTTCGCGAACTGTCCAGGGGCGAGAATGACCGCGACATCGCATTGCTGATGTCGGCACTTGCCGTGACAATGGATGCGCTTGCATCTCTCGGTGATGGTGTCACGCAATTGACTGGCCCGAGAGGGCTAGGTGCCAAAGGAGAATAATTGGATCCTGCAGGCGGTTGTATTCCGCGCTGGATACGCTTGCGCTAATGCGTCGGCGCATTCCTTACTGGCACCGCACATACTGTTCTTGCCCCACAAAGGCGCGAGATCATCAAAAGGCGATGGTTAGGAGCACCTGCAAAACCAGTTTACGGGAGAAGAGGCGGCACCTGCATCGGCGCCCGGGTGACGCGCATCGACGGTCGGTGCGCGTTCGTGTTGACAAGCACCGTTCTTCAGTAGCCCGTCATTTCCAGATATCCAACCCCTGACGAAGTCCCCGAGAATGCAATCGGCCCCTCCCAATAAGGCGTTGTGGTCGACATCCACGATTGGTCGTTGAGGGGTTCGGTTGTTATATCAAGTGACTTTTCATGAATCTGGACATGCCACGCGACCGGAACTTGTCGGCCGTTCACGCTCGCATGTCGAACCGGCTCGAGCTTGACCGCGTCGCCAGAGAGGGGAACGGTTTGACCGTCGGGCGAAATCCACGTCGCGGAGATGAACCCATCTCTGTCGTCGCGGAGGCGGAACGCCATCACCTTCTCACCGCCTTCCAGATGCAATGAAAACCAGTCCCACCCCGTCTGATCGGAAGAGAGTGGTTGGGACGACCACTCTCTGTCGAGCCACGCTTTTCCGCTAACATGCACGTCGGCGCCACCGATATTGATTGTGCCCGAGACCAGATAAAACGGCTGAGAATAATAGTAGCTCGCCTGTCCCTTGGCAGATTTTACGGAATATCCACGGTCGCCTTGAAGAACCACTGGCTTGCTCGTCTCAAGATTGAGCGTATAGCCGAAATCAATGCCTGCCGCGCTTAACGATATGTTTGCGAGCGCGTCGGCACCTGGGACAGCCGTACCCCTCATTTCCCAGTCGTCGATCCAGGCACGGAATGGGGCGGCCGTGACATTTGCCTGTCCAACGCCGCCCCGGGCGAGGCGCTCTGCCACATAATGGCGGCTCTCTGACGTCAGGGCAGCGTGACCCATCCAGATTTGCGGGTCCGAAAATCCATTTCGGTTTCCCGGCTCCATAGCCGATCGAAACAGGGTCCACTGCGCACCATACTGCTTTCCATCATCATCCAGCAGGTTGGCCGTCACATACCACCACTCGATCCTGTAGTCTGGATGCGGGCCATGATCGGAAGGAAGGGAGATTATGCGTCCGCGTTGAGGCACTGCAAAACCCTGGGCATCCGAACCGAGCCCTGCAAATCCCTGCGAGGGGGCACTTTGCGGCAAGCTGGCCACAGCCAATGCGCCGAGGACGGTGAGAACGATCCTAGCGTTCATAGGTGAAAATCCTCAGCAGGTCCGCCGGATCGATCGTTGCCAGGCGTTGGACAGGCACCAGAACGGACAAGAGTGCAGCGGCAAGCGCAATAGCCCCAAGCCAAAGCCAATCGGACGGAAAGAGAATCATTGGCAATCGCCATCCGAACGCCTCGACGTTAACAATTGCTAGCAGGACCCAGGCGAGTGCCAGACCGACGGGTATTGCGGCAACGAAAGTCGCAATCCACAGCGCGAGCGTCCGGAGAACCTCATAAAACGCCAAGTCACGCCGTCGCACACCAAGTGCCCAAAGGGGCGCCAGTTGAGGAAGCCTGATGCCCGAGAGCGTCAGCAAGCTCGAAAACATCGCAAATCCAGCGACCGCAAGCGTCAGTACGTTCAACGCGCCGGTTACTTTGAAAGTTTGCTCGAAAATCGCCAACGACTGCTGTTTGAGAGCCGCCTGGTCGACGACCGCATTTTCCGGTAGGCCGAACTCGTTAATGAGCCCGCGCTTGAGATCTTGTGCCTGGGCGGGCTCAACCCGTATGCCGTAGCGAAGTTTCGATATGTCGGGATAGTGATCCACCAGCGCATTTATCCCGACCATCACTTGTCCCTTCGGATTGCCGTAATCGGAGTAGACCCCGACGATCGACACGTTCCACCCACCCGTCAGAGTGACGGTCTGGCCCACCCTTGCCAATCCCGCCCGCCACATCTGCTCGTTGATGAGCGCTCCCTGTCCGGCTGCGACCCGGTCCCAGGCGTCGGCATCGGCGGAAATCAGGGGCCAATAGTCCCTGTAGGTCGGATCATCCGCGACCCCATAAATCTGTAAGTCCTCGCCTGATACTTCGCCTTCAGTGCTCCAGATTGGCAAGACAGCCTTCGAACGCTGCGGCAGCCACGCGCGCAGCCGCCTGGCTTCTTCTTCATCTCTTGCGGTCACGTAAAGCTCGGCGGCCAGTCTCTGATCGAGCCAGCCCACAAAGGTAAGCCTGAAGCTAGACACCATTGTTCCGACCCCGATATTGGCGGACAGCGCCAGAAGCAGCGCCATCAAAGCGAGAGAAAGGCCTGGCAGTTGCAGTCTGGTATCGGCCCAGAACCATTGGACGAGGGCGCCGCGCGATGCACCCTCTGCGGCCACAAGAGCAAGAGCGAGGAGAGGTGGGAGCATCAAGGCCGCTGCAAGCAAAAGGCAGCCAAGGATCGCAAAGCCCGCGAGGAGACCGGATCCAGCAAGAGCAAGCAGGATCGCCAAAATGAGCAACAGGCCACCGGCAACGGCCTGATGCACCAACCCACGTGCAGACGACCTCGCCCATGCCCTTGGCTGGGCAGCCGCCAACAGGGGCAGTCTCCACACTCGCCACAGGCTTTGCGCCGAGGAAATGGCGGTACCGGCAAGAGCAACCCCCAGTCCTGCGAGCCACCAGTCCGCCCGTAGCGAAAGCGATCCCGAGACTGACGCACCGAAAAGACCTCTCAACGTGGCAGCGACGCCCGGCATCAAGGCCGACGCAACAAAGTAGCCAAGCACAATGCCGATCACTCCTGACAGGAGGGCCAGAACCCCGAGCTCTATGACCAGCATGACAGTCAGCGCCCGCAACGAGACCCCCAGGGAGCGCACCGTTCGAAATGTCCCGCGCCTCTGCTCGAATGACAGTCCGGTAGCCGAGTAGACGATGAACAGTCCAACAATGAAGGACAGAAACCCGAAGGCTGTGAGGTTGAGATGGAAGCTGTCGGTCAACCTTGCGGCGTTCGGATGGTCGTTCTGGCGCAGCGTGACTTCCGGCGCGATTTTTCCGAGAGGCTCCAGATCAGGTAGTTGGTCACGAGCAACGACCAGACGGCTGATCCTTCCCTGCATGTCCAGCAGTTTTTCCGCCGCGGAAATATCCACGAAAGCTGCATCTTCTGGAATTTCATCCGAGATGGTAATGCTCATGTCCGTGGCGCCGCGCAGCCTTTCTGCGGTCGCCGCCGCAACGATGAGTTCCCTGCCCGACACGAAGTTGCTCAGGTTGGAGTTGATGGCGATCGAGAAACCATGCTGGTCTTTCGGCATGGTCAGGGGCTCGATGCCAACGAGCCGCAGCCGTGCAGGTCCGACCTTGATCGATCCTTCGATGACAGGCGAGACGTCCCATCCGGCCTGTCGCAGGCGGCTATAGGTTTGGAGAGGAATTCCCTTTCCATCGCGTGCCACGATCTGCCGGAGCCCGCCCTGCTCCAGCACCGAGGCCGCGCGGGCATAACTCGCGCGCGCTTCGGCATTGATCGCCTGCACACCAGACCATAGTGCCGTAGCAAGAGCAATGCCGAGTACCAGGGTCAGGAGCTGGAGAGGCTTGCGGCGCCAATGAGACGATAGTGCCAGAAAGGCGGACAGGCTCATTCGGCAATCCTTCCGCCGCGGAGCATCACCTTCCGATCTAAACGATTTGCCAGTTTTGATGAGTGAGTGACGAAAAGCAGCGCGGACCCGGCAGTTTTGGCGAGCGTCAGCATCAGGTCCAGGACGGAATCACCCGTCGCTTCGTCCAGATTGCCGGTCGGCTCGTCGGCGAGGATGAGGAGCGGCCGGGCCGCAAGCGTGCGCCCGATTGCAACGCGCTGCTGCTGACCGCCGGACAATTGCTCGGGATATCGCGCTATATAATCCTGGAGCCCCAGCTGGGCGATGAGGTGTTTCTCCCATTGAGGGTCGTATCGGTCAGCAAGTTTGGCATGAAAGGAAATGTTGGCGGCAACGCTTAGCGACGGGATGAGGTTGAATTGCTGAAAGACGAGGCCGACCTTCGTCCGGCGGTAGTTCGCCCTCTGGACGTCCCGGAAAGCGCCTATGTCTTGTCCGTCCATGATGACAGATCCCGCATCCACCCGATCAAGCCCGCCCGCCAAGTGCAAGAGGGTACTCTTGCCGCTCCCCGATTCCCCCGTGAGCGCCACGGTTTCGCCCGCAGAAACGTTGAGATCTGCCCCCTTCAATATCTCCACCGGGCCTTCGGCCGTGATGTAGGATTTTCTGACGCCGGACAGGCTTAAAATCATTTTAGTCATTGTACCCATGGGATCTCACAAGCGCCTATCCGCTTTGATCTTGAATGCAACAGACAAGAATTGTCGCTAGAAGCAAGTCTCGCTGCTCGCGCCGCGGCCGGTCGTACGTCCCGCCCTCAATTCTGTTCGGTCATGATGCCGGGCAAGCCTTTCTGTGGATCCCCAAGCCGCACGGCCGCGGCGTGTCTTCGCGCTTCGCTCGCGCTTGAAACGGGGCCGCGAAAATACACTGGCTCTAACCCCATTCTCAGGAAGTGCCGAATCGGGCACGAGGGCTCGGACCATTCGCTGATCCATGAACATGATCACGCTGGCGCCCACGACCCCTCCTAGCCTACAGGCGGCTCCTTTAAGAAACGCCCATGCAGGGTGGTCCCGACACGCCATCATCCCGCAGGTTGGTTGAACATCCCCAACCCTTTGACGAGGGCTTAGTTCCGGTCTGCCGATAACGACAGCGCAGGCTGGGCGCCGGTGGGACATTTGTTTCGGCGGCAAAGGACCTGGTGGTGCGAATGGTTCCGGCGGCAAGCGTCGACCGCCTCATGTTTAGCTCGCTAAGGTCTTCTCCCGCTTTTCCGGTGCACACCAGCCCTCTGCTCATGCCGATAAGGGAGGCTCGTGGAAGCGTTCGGCGATAACGCTCGTTGCGGGGCCTTCTCGCACGATGGCAATTGAGTGCCGGGGCGCTGCCGGTTTCGGAGATGAAGGATCCAATTGGCCCCGAAATGCTCAGAGCCGGCCACCCCGGGAACAACAACGATACAACGGGGTTTGAGCGCATGACAAATCGGAGCAAATCTACATGAACTTTATATGGCTTTTTGTCGTGGCTGGCGGCGCGGCGCTCCTGGGGCTCGCGTTGGCTTTCGGTATGATCACGCAGGATCCAAAACGATCGCTAGGTGCAATCGTTGGTGCCTTCGTCGTTGCGGCCCTCGCCTTTGTTGGCGGCTTGTATGTTTCCCGCGCTCCCACCGCCCCTATTGTTGCCCCGGATCGTCAGGGTACGGATGAAAAGTTGCCCGCAGCACAGGCACAGGCCAGCGAACTAACGGGGAAAAGCAAGGGAAATTAATTGCGAAAGGCTTGCACAGGGATGAACGGGCCTGTGTGGAACTGCGTGGACTAAAGTCTTCTCTAGGCGACTTATCTACGGCAGACCCCCATCACGCCTATCTTGCCGGTGGATGATCACTTGGGGAATTCCAGCGCTGGCTTGACGTTTGCGGTGCGGCGAGAACTGCGCGCAAGACGCGCGCTTGACGTTGACGGTGGTCGCCACGCTAATGAGCCCTAGCCGGCGCCGATCAAGGGAACATTTCGAATGAAAAACGTTATTTTGAGGGTCCTCTGTTTCAGTCTGCTTGCGGGTTGTACCGCGGCGAATTTTGACGGTCCAGGGATCGCACCGATATCCGGCAGCATCACGTATAACGGACAGCCCCACACCAAGCTGACCAAATCGCCTGTTGGCTCGACTTTCCCCCATGACTTTACGGACCAATGGGGCAGACAGGTGGAGGAAACCTACATCATTCGCCCTGATCGTAGTCTTGCAATCGTCGACCGCCAATACCGCCCCGACATTTTCGGCGACGACTAGAGGCGAATTCATCGGGACGCCGAAGCCTGGGCGATGATGTCTCTTGGGTCAGTACAGATATCGGCCCACATCCGCCATGATTGCAGCTGGGCCGCCTGGGAAGGCTAGGCCGACCGGCTCAATGGTTAGCTCTCGGTAGCGCCTGTCCTAATTCGGCGCTCTTGGTACGTTCCCAGACATTGGCGGAGTCGAACTTTCCCTGCTGGAACAATGGTAACTGCTTGGGGTTAGCGCAATGCAAAGACGATCCAACCTGAAAGGCAATACTCATGATCATGAAGATCCTGGCAACATCGGCGCTCGCGCTCGCGCTTGCGACTTCTGCGATGGCCCAGTCGTCCGGAAGCTCTGGAAGCTCCGGCGGAGGGAATTCGGGCAGCGGCACGTCGTCGGGTAGCAATACATCCGGCACCAGCGGCGGAAACTCGGGTACCAATGGGACAGGCGGCAGCAACATGAACGGGAATAAGGGTGGTGGCGGTTCCACTGGCTCGGGCGCCGACGCCGGCAACCCCTCGGACAGCTCCAGCAATTCCGGTGCATCCGGTGGCGACACGAATGACTGCCAGCGCGCCGCGGGAACCGGCACCGGCAATCCTGCGCCGGACAGCTCCGCTCAGTCGGGCGCCGGCAAAGCCTGTTGAGCCCATTGGATTTAGAGGCGGCCAGTTCTTGACACCGCCAGCATCAATCCATGAGCAAGCCTGTGACGGATGATGGGCTTGCTCCATGCTTTCCAATGACCATTCGAAGTGGCGTGGCGCCAAGGGCGACTTCCCGCAACAGATGGCGAAGAGAGCGCTGCGAGGTTGGACGGCGGCAGCCGACATCGTGAACCAGCAGCGGAATGGCGCGCGTTTGGACTTTCCTCGTCCGCAAACGGTCCTCCAACGAAGCCAATCGCTCACATTTGACCCTCCTGATCAAGCGCGGGAACTCTCGACGCACGTTGTTTGGGTTCAACCAGGAGGAGGCCATGTCAGACGGACGAGAACAAGCCCAACCACACCCGGCTAAATTCCAATCTCCCGGTGAAAGCCGCTATGATGATCCGACGATGGGGATGATCAATGCTGAGCTCGCCGACAAGGGTTTTTTCGTCACCAGCACCGATGAACTCATCACCTGGGCACGCACTGGCTCGCTGATGTGGATGACCTTCGGGCTTGCCTGCTGCGCCATCGAGATGATGCAAATGTCGATGCCCCGTTACGATGTCGAGCGTTTTGGCGTGGCACCGCGCGCGAGTCCCAGGCAATCGGATCTGATGATCGTCGCCGGCACACTCTGCAACAAAATGGCGCCGGCCTTGCCGTGGTGCGAGGCTGCGACCGCGTCGTGCCCGTCGACATCTACGTTCCCGGCTGTCCTCCGACCGCTGAAGCTCTGCTGTACGGCATTCTCCTCCTGCAGAGAAAGATCAGACGCAACGGCACAATCGAACGATAGGAGGCTGTCCGAGCTGTGAGCCGCGGTAGCTGGTGGGTTGGAGGCCAAGCACAACGCTGAAGAACCGAGCGAAGGAAAGCTTGTCGTGGACATGCCAGCGCTCTTCACAACAGCGTGGATTACGCCGACGGGGTTGAGAGTCCCTGGGCGGGTTAAGAGCCATGTCCGGCCCGCCAGACCTCCCCGAAACGTATCCGGCAACATCGTCGGCTCCCCGCTGACCCGCGGTCAAGCCACACTTCGAGTCTTCAGCGCAGTTGAGTGCCAAGGGGGCTCGTCGCCCTCCTTTTGCCAAGTCGGCCCTATGTGCGAAATCTTCACGACGACGGTCGGGTCGTACACCGCCTGTTCCTGTGAAACCGCTGAGCCTAGCCCTCGATCAGGCGGTTCGCCTTACCATGCGGGCGAGCGCGATGAGAATGCAGGCCCCGATAAAGCCGGCGATGAGATAGCCAAGCCATCCGCCAAGGACGATGCCGAAAAGCGAGAGAAGGAAGTTCGCGACGATCGCTCCGACGATCCCGAGCAGAACGTTCATCAGAACGCCCATGTTACTTTTCATGAGCATCTCTGCCAGCCATCCCGCGATACCGCCGATAATGATTGCGGCGATCCAGCCGATTCCTGCGTCTTCCATGAGATTTCCCCCGGTACGTTGAACTATGTGACCGCCCGACAGATTCCGCTCGTTGAAATGCCTGCCGCCGATCGGGGTTTTAACACCCACAGGAGCAATTGGTTCCGCCTTGCCATGCCGCTGATCGGGAACCGTCGGATATCGACGTTGGTCGCCTTGACTACGGGGTCATTCGCCTCCTGCGTGGGAATCGCTTGAAGCGGTAGTCCTGGCTACCGATCATAACCTTGCGGACGACGGCGGTTTCCCCAAAGGGTTTGCTGTTGAACGTTTCTGACCTGTGCGAAGCCTTCGGCCGCCTGGTGGTCGCCGCCTCGACGTCAGCCGAGTTCGTTGACCCGTTGAATGGGTCCCTATGCCGGATCGCCGATGTTTTGCCGGCGAGGCGTCTTGCTTTTCGGGCAGTAGCGGCCGGCTGCATGTTCCTGCGCACGGGGAGGTTCCCGCCGCCAAGGATGGACGAGAAAAAAACCGAACCGACGCCACCGAATTCGGCGACGGGAATGCAGCGCATTGCGCCTTAAGAGCGACTGTGATTTTGCGAACAGACGCGCTGCACCCAGCCTTAAATCATGATCTCGCCGCCGGTGACCGGAACGATTGCGCCGGTCATGAAACTTCCGAGGTCGGAGGCCAGTAGTACGTAGGCGCCCGCGAGCTCGGCCGGTTGCCCGGCTCGGCCGATCAAAGTCTGCTGCCCGAACTTGGCAGCCTTCTCTGCGGACATTGTCGAGGGAATAAGGGGCGTCCAAATAGGTCCGGGCGCCACCGCGTTGACGCGGATGCCCTTGTCGGCGACCATTTCTGCAAGCCCAGCCGTAAAATTCGACACAGCGCCCTTCGTCGACGCGTAGGCGAGCAGCTGGGGCGAGGGCTGACGCGACTGGATGGACGTCGTATTGATAATTGAGCTGCCGGGCCGCATATGCGGAATCGCCGCCTTCGACAGGAAGAAAGGCGCATAGATGTTGGTGCGGAACGTTCTATCCCACTCTTCACCCGGAATGTCGGAAATGTCCGCATAAGTTCGCTGGAAGGCAGCGTTATTGACGAGAATGTCGACGCCACCAAGCTCTTGAACCGCCCTCTGAACCAAATCCTTGCAATGGCCCTCAGCAGTGATATCGCCCGGTACGGCCACGGCCTTTCGGCCTGCATCTTCCACCCACCGAACCGTGTCCTCCGCGTCGTCGGTTTCATCAAGAAACGAGATGAGAATGTCAGCGCCTTCGCGAGCGAAAGCGATCGCGACGGCCTTCCCGATTCCGGAGTCGGCGCCGGTGATGAGAGCCACCTTGCCTGTCAACCTGCCGTTTCCCCGGTATGTCTTCTCCCCATGGTCAGGAATAGGCTGCATTTGCGCGGTCTTGCCGGGCGGATCCTGCTGTTGCTTCGGGTACGGCGGGATCGGGCGTCGTTCGTCGCTCATAAAAACCTCCTGTGTAGCGGCTGCGACTCAACCTCCAGGATGGAAATCGGTTCCCTTCGGCAGGCGGCAAGCCTTGCAAGCAACGGCCATATCAATGGTGACGGTGAGCGCTGGCAATGCGAAAGCGAGCGGATCCGTGAATGGATCGATCAGAATTGCCGGTCCAAAAAAACAAGCCTACACCATGTATGCCAGGTGCGAAGATCTCGATGCCGCCCTTCTCCTCACGACGCGGTTCGGTTTCGAGCACGATCAACGATTGCTCAAGACGCGGTCAGCCATAGAACGCGAATCGCGGTCGGCGCTTTCGTCTATCGGTACAGCCGGGCTAAGGGAGGCGCCTTCGTTGCCTGCTCCTGTTGGCTCGTCGAAGCCTATGCGTGCTTGGGCGACGTCCCGCAAGCGAAGGAATGTTGGAGGCCCTTCTTGGCCCTCTTGGAAACAATTTTGGCATCCTCAACGAGCAGATCGATCCGGCGACCGGAATGGACCTGGGCACCTTTCCCCAAGGACTTAATCACCTTGCCCTCTTGCATGCGACCTTTTCAATTCGTCGAACGCCCGGCGCTGTCGGAACCCTTGAGTTCTATTCAAATCTCCAAATCGTCTTCGCGGGCACAACATGCCGAACGACAGTCGCCCTTACCCTGCTGGCCTCCTCAGGCAAGTCGGGCCCCAACCCGACCGCGCCGGGGGATCGGGCTCAATGCATCAACATCTGGCACGTGCCTCGAGGTGGGCGGGAACTTCGGAGCCCATTTCATGTTCTTATCACCATGAAGGACACGGAAGGAAAAGCCAGTAAGGGCATGATCAAATTCGTGCTGACCATTTCATCATCGGGTTGATGATTGCCCTTGCTTATCTGGCTTTTTTACGCCTAGGAAGGCTGAGCCAGCGAACTCTTGGGACGGAGGTTTCCATGAGGTATTACGTCTATGCAATCCACAACCCGAAATCGCCTGCACCACGTATGCGAAGACAGACACGATGCTGCAGAAGCAGAACGTGAATTGCAAAGTCGAAATCGTCCAGACGCTAATTTCTTCATCCGGATGTTCCGGCTCACAATATCGGTGAGGCAAGGATGAAAGCGGCTGGTATGCGGCCATATCCTCGTTCCGACGATTGATGGTCTGAGACGCCCCCGGGGAATTGGAGCATCCAGGCGCAGTTTTCGATGCGGCTCTGGCTGGCTTGCCTCCAGGTGGAGCAGATGAGATGAGCGAAAACTTCAGCGCCAGAGAGACCTTCGCCATTTACGGCGAGAGCGAAACCACTGTTACAGTTCTACGAGATGGGTTTTCCGTCGAAGAAAAGACCTTCGCGACGATGCGGGATGCGGTGGATTACCTGAGACGATTGGACCCTGTCCGCCTTAGGATCGTGCTGCGAATCCGTGCCCACGGTCGCGACATACCATTCGAGGGCGAAAACGTCACCAAGCTGATGCAGGATCTTTGACCGGGGGCGACAACCACAAGGCCCCCGGGGCTGATGTTGGCATATCGACGGAGCCGGTTTCGATCGAGCGCTCGGCCTGGCCTCACCGATGATGCGATGGGCTTCGAGCACCATCACGCCCCCGTTCTTTAAAAAAGGGCACCGACTCCGGCTCTTCGGCAACAACGAAATCTGACTAGCTGCGATCGCGAAGCTTGCCGTAGAGAGTGCCAATTTCGTCCAGCATGCGCCCGTAACGCGACCGTGGCGGGGCCGACCGCAGACCAGCAATGACGAGAGCGACCGCACCGGCAATTGCGGCTACAGTCATGAGACCGGAGACGGGATAGAGCTTCACGCCGGCTTCAGTTTGTCGCCCCGCCTGACGAACCCCTCCTTTGATCTTGCTGGCGGTGTCCGAGACCTGCTGGCGAAGGGCGTCCAATTGCTTATAAAGGGCGCCTATCTGTTCCTTGGCATTGGCCTCCGGCTGCGGTGGGATGCCAACCGATGCCGAGTTCGTGTCTACAACGGCCCGCGGTACAGGCTCGCCTAGTTTTGCGCCGTCCGAGATGAGAGTGGCGGTTCCATTTGTCTTAGCTGGCATGATGTTGCTCCGTCCTTGCCGGTGCCGTGATTGGCGCACTTTTTGATCGGACCTATACGCCGCGTCATGGCAGATTGTTCCACGCGTCAGTGATTTCTGAGCTTGAACGATCCGCTCGGGCACTCTTTCCCTCTTGCCTTCGCAAAGCTCGGCAGCGGCGGGCAAAACACGTGATCGCATTTCAAGGTCAGGTGAAGCGCTCAGTCAGCATTGTCAAACCACGTCATCTCGCGATGGGACGGGGAATGAAATAAGAATGGCAAAAGCCTGTGGAATGGCGTGCGGGAGGCTTTAGGTCCTTTTGAATCGGTCACTTCGTGCGGATTGGTGGCGCATGCTTGACCCACTACGTCGTGGGCATCGTCCCCGGCTGAACGTCGCTCATGGCGTTCAAGTGCGAGGCCATCGCACGCGCTGCCCGTCGCTTTAAGGGCGTCAGTTGTGCGCGTTGAACCTGCGGTTTTTGACGATGCCCTTCCCAACCTGCGCCGCATCAAAAAAGCGCCAGCAATGTGCGGGTACGCTAGCAGACAGGATCTCCCAATACGTTGAAGCAGTTCGCCATTCTACCATATGTAAGAAAACCCTTGAGGATGATTGTCATGGTAAGCAGGCTCGGGAAGACCCTGACTGTGCAACAGCGCACGGCGGCATTCGAGCATACACACAGGGTAGCGGCTGAGGCGACCGAAGAAGAACGTCGTCGGCGCAATGAGAAGAACGAGAAGTTGCGCGCCCTTCGACTGGCCGCCGATCGCAACGTGACGGTTGGATGTGACACGCACCATGTTGCGTCTCTCGCCATTCCTTACCCGGCAAAAAACTGGAGATAAAGATGGACCAAATCATGATGTCGAATATGACGCCAGCGGAACGCCGCCGTGCGGCTCGCCTTGCCAAAGGTTACAGTCTTGAAGATCTCGCGATTGCGACGGGCCTGACAGTCGGCGAGATTGCAGCGACAGAGCGGCTCGATAGGACGGTGCCGAGGAACCATGCGGATCGCATAGAACATGCTTTGAGCTAAGATCGGGTGGTGTAGTTTCGGGCGTTTGTTGCATCACGCGGCGAACGCTTCGGTGGCGATCGCAGGAGACTATTTACCGCTCGAGATCGCGGCGGACCGACGCGACAACCTCGTCGCCTTCGCGCGCTCGAACAACGAGGGCGCTCTGATTGTCATTGCCCTCGGCAGGTCTTCGACGCGCTCAACCACGGCCCACCCCAACCTGCGTATCGCATCGGACTATCCGGTATCCGGCTTCCGCCACGACTTGCCCACCGCACTATCGGAATGTCTGGACGGGCGACGGTTCGAGGACCAAGACCCCATCAAGATCGACGTCCGCGATGACCTGCCGTTTGTCGCACTGTGGGCTGAGTAGGAACGGCAAGTGGCTTACGGCGGCATCGCGCGGTCGACCTTCAACGTCGATGATGCTCGCCTTCGCGGAACAACATGCCCGCGGCGCCGTTTCATGCGGCGCGCAGTTCCCGTCCGCGCCAGAGGCTCATGCGCACCGTCGCGATGGGTTTTTCTCACAACTCTCGCCCAGCCAGCATCGACACACCAACTCGCCGAACCTGGAGCATCGTCGCTGATAGCCTTGTTGATTGTGAAGCGAGAGCGAAGAAATAATGGATAACCATCATGGAAAATACCGCTGAATCGATCGCTGCCACTCCGACCGCGCTTGCGCAGCTCGGCGCGTTGGCCATCCACTATGGCCTCTCGCTCGCCGGCGCCGTCGTGCTTCTTGTTGGCGGATGGATCCTGTCGGGCCTTGTCAGCCGATGGGCTTATAAGGGCTTGTCGCGGATTCACGGAATTGACGAGACGCTCGCGCGATTCTTTGAAAACGTCCTGCACTACGGTCTCCTGATCCTTGTCTTCGTCATGGTCCTCGGGCAGTTCGGCGTTCAGACAGCTTCAATCGTTGCCGCCCTCGGCGCCGCCGGGCTTGCAATCGGACTCGCGCTTCAGGGAACGTTGCAGAACATCGCGGCAGGCATCATGCTTCTCGTCCTTCGCCCTTTTCGGGTGGGTGAGTACATCGAGACCTCCAGCATCAGGGGCAAAATCATCGAGGTGGGCCTGTTTGCGACCGAACTGCGGACGGCAGACGGGCTTTACCTGCTCGCGCCAAATTCCACGTTATGGAATACGCCGATCATTAATCATAGCCGCGAACCGGAACGTCGCCAGGAGCTTTCCATCGCAGTCGGCAACGATGCCGATGTCCATCTTGCAAAACAGACGCTCCTCGACATTGTAGCCTCCGACAAGCGCGTTCGCCGCGAACCAAACCCCCGGGTCTATTCTGATGACTTATCGGCAGACAGGACAACGTTGAAGATCGAATATTGGGCGGCAACCGGGGAATGGACTGAAACACGCCATGATATAATTGACAGGCTGAAGGCCGGATTGAGGGCCAAAGAGATCGCTATCAAATGATATTCCCAGTTGCGTCGGGTCCCGCAGTACAAGCGACAGCACAAGCAGACAGGGCGACGAGCAAAGCAGCAGGCAACGGTAGGCGCTTAAGGGCGACGGGAACGTCGGTATGGCCGTGAAGATGACGTTCCGGATGTGAACAGAGCCCGGCTCGCAAAGTTCCCTCAGCAGGGGCAAGTCCGAAAGCGTACCCGCCCGAGCGGCATAGCATTGTCCCAAGCGAGCGCGGTGTCCGTGGGAGTGCCATCCAGGGATGGCACTCCCGCTTTGATCAGGCGACCTGCTTTTCAGCGTCGATTTGCAGCGGGACCTGGGCTGCGCTTCCAAGACCGATTTCGATCTTCCGCGGCTTCATTGCCTCCGGAATTTCCCTCTTGAGTTCGATGCTCAAGAGGCCGTTCATCAGCAAGGCATTTTCGACCTTGACGTGATCGGCCAGCTCAAAACGGCGTTCAAAGGCGCGCCCGGCAATTCCACGATGCAGGTACTCGCCGCCTTTTTCGTCGGCCTTCTGCCCCTTCACCACAAGCACGTTACGCTCCTGCGTGATGTCGAGGTCCCCATCGCCGAAGCCTGCGACAGCCATCTGTATGCGGTAGCCGTCTTCGCCGGTCTTGACGATGTCGTAAGGCGGCCACGTATCGATGGTCTGCAGGCGCGACTGTGCATTGTTGAGAAGGTTGAAGACACGGTCGAAACCGATGCTGGACCGATAGAGCGGTGCGAAGTCAAATTCGTTTCTCATGACCAAATCCTTCGTAAAGCGAGATGGATAGAGACGCGGAAACCAGCGTCTCCGGTTCTTCCGGCCCCTATTGGCGACCGGCCAAAAAAATCTGGTTTCGGCGATTTTCGGATTCAAGAGGTCGTCAAAAAAAATTTGAGCGTCATTTCGACCCCTTGTTCCTCCCGCTCTCGCCGGCCTCAATGCTTACCTTGTAATCGGCAATATTCTTCCTCAGTCACGGCAGCCTCCTTTATGCGAAGCTGCTGGGAGGCACGAGACAACTGGTCGAATGTGTGGAGTAACCGGCGCGTTCAGGACAACTCATCAAGTTGAACCAGCGGAGCGGAAGCCGGCCTCCGGATCTTCGGATAGCTGGACAGTCTCCTCCCACAGATCAAACCACCGACATCCGCCGGGGAATGAATGGGCGTGGTTTTGCCACTGGATGGCTTGAAGTTGGCGGTTGGGCCGCCAGTGGCGCCTAGTCGTCATTCTCAGGTACCTGCGTGGCTCCCAAGCGCAAGCCCGAGCCAAGAAACCACCAATATCCCTTTGGCGTCACCGGCCAAAGAGAGCTGGGGAAAACGGCGTCCCAGGGAGACCACCGTCGCTTTTCGTCTCGGCCAGAACGACATACCGATGCTGGGGCGATAGCACCGCCTCCAGCTTCCTAGACGCGCACACCGCTTGGTCTTCTCTTTCGGCACCACCACATCCGTCGCGCCGACGTGGTAGTCCCTATGGATGCTCAGCGAGCAGCCGCGTTGCCAACGCGATGGCCAGCATTCTGCGTGGCATTCACGGTGTTTGCGGTGTCTTGACCCATGCCCCGGATCGTGTTGCCGCAGGCGGACAGCATGAGCATCATGCAAAGGGTGGCTGTGATTACAGAAGTGCTTTTCATTGGGAACCCCCGGTTGGTTGAACAAGGGCATAACCGCCGAACGGCGCATGGGTTCCACAAGCTTGACGCAACCAACGCGCGGTACGCCATCATCATACTGCCTCCCAAGATTTCATCACGGTCAGCCTCGCCCCAGGGCGAGGCTTTTCTACCTTGAGCCCCGGGGATGCGACGCCTCTGTTCGTCGGGCCAACGCGTTCATCAACTGCGGCAGCTGGCGTATTTGCTATGCGGCCCTCCCTTCCCCGCGTTTCACCATCAGGATCGGTCAGCGCCCATTCAATGAAGCGTTCCGCTGATCACCATTTTCGAAACAAATGCAGAGAGCAGTTGACTGTCGAAGTGGCCGGGAGAGGTCATCATCATGCTGATTGCCTCGGCCTGGGAGAAGGCCCGTTTGTAGGGCCTGATTGTGGTGAGAGCCTCGTAGACGTCACAGATGGCAGCAAGCCGGGCGACATATGGGATCTTCGTCCCAGAAAGCCGGCCGGGATAACCTGAGCCGTCATATCTCTCATGATGATAGCGGCAGATGTCGAGCACGGGCGGCGGCACTTGGCCGACTTTTGACACCATCTCGTAGCCGCGTTGCGGATGTTCGCGAACGAGCGCCATTTCTTCGCTGGTCAACTTGCCCGATTTCGTGAGAATTTTTTCGGGAAGAGCGACCTTGCCGAGATCATGCACGATTCCACCGAGGCCGAGCAGCCGGACCTCTTCTTCGCCATGACCAAGGTTGCGCCCGAACGTGACCATGAGGGCACTCACCGCCAGCGAATGGAGGAACGTCACCTCGTCCTTTTCCTTCAGCTTGGCAACGGCGATAACCGCCCCGGCGTTTTCGAACGTCGCCGCCATGATCCGTTCTACCGCCGATCCTGCCGCATCGTTTGCGAAACTTTGACGGAAGCGGGCATCGGCAAGCACCTGTTGGAGATGCGGACCGATTTCCCCGATCGAGCGGCGCGCGCGATCGATCTGCTTCACAGAAAACACGGTCAGCAGCATGGCGTTGAAACTTGCCTGGTCCTTAGCCATCGACGGTGGCGCAGACCGGTCTACGTCGGTACCTTTCTCGATATCGATGACGACGCTCATGACATGTCGCGACATGATCGTTTGGAGGTCGTGGGCTGAGGACACCAGAAAAGGCCTGAACGGAGAGGCGGTTTCCGCTCCGCCAACCTCGACGTCTTCGATGAACATTCCAACCTTGAGTTGATTGACCTGAATTCTTCTACGCATCCCCAGTCCTTCAAAATGACAGTATTGGCACCGAGATAAAATGGCTGCCCTATCAGGTGCGCCACGCAGGTGTACGATCCAGGGTCGCAAGCTCATGAAGCTTTCGCCGAGCCTGATCGCTCCGGCACGCGCTGTCCGTGCGCGGCAAGCATATCGGCCGCTCTTTCGCGATCCATCGCTTTCCAAAACAAGTACCCCTGTCCGAGCTTGCACCCAAGCCTGCGAAGCTGATCAGCCTGAGCCTCCGTCTCGATACCCTCCGAAACCACCCGGATACCAAGGTCGGAGGCAATGCCCATCAGGCCTCGGATGATAGGCACGCCCGCATCTCCCGGCACCATCCGGTGAATGAAGGATTTATCGATCTTGATGATGTCGACAGGCACGGTCAAAAGGTGGGTCAGGGAGGCGTAACCCGTTCCGAAATCGTCGAGCGCAACCTTCAAACCTTCCGCTCGCAGTGCCTTGATCTCGTCGGCCACCACTTGGTCCCTTTGGCCAAGATAGACAGATTCCGTCACCTCCAGGATCACGTGGGCGAGAGGCACCCTGGCTTCGCCGAAGACCCGGCACAGCCTCTCCCGCAGATTGCCGCCCCGAAAATCGGCGGCGGACAGGTTTATCCCGACATGCTGGAGCGGCAGGCCACGCCCAATCCAATTGCGCATGTCGGCTGCGACCCGTATCAACATGCGCTCAGTCAACTCAGACGCAAGACCGGCGTCCTTAGTCGCTTCATGAAAGTGTGCGGCAGCGATGATATCACCTGATGGAGTCGTCATCCGACACAACGCTTCGAAGCCAACCAACTCGCGCGTATCCAAACGAACGATAGGCTGGTAGTGCGCATCGATGCGATCCTCAGACAGGGCGACCCCTACATCTCGCACCGCCCGGAACCGTTGTGTCAGCGCCGTGCGCAAACCTGGACTAAACTCGACATAATCGCCGCGATGGTGTTCCTTCGCATGATAAAGAGCCACATCGGCATTCCGCTGAGTCTGATCAGGCCTCGATCCCGTCCCTGCCGCCGCGCCGCCGATGGTTGCAACAGGAATAACGACATGACCATCGCAGAAGGAGGGGGATGACAGAGCGGCAAGGATGTCGCTGGCGATATGTCTGAGGTCGAGGTTATCGACATCGGAAACGATGACGGCAAATTCGTCCCCACCGAGCCTGAATGTGCGTTGTGTGCCCGCGACAGTGTTGATGCGGTCCGAAACCGCGCAGATCAATGCGTCGCCGGCGGCATGCCCGAACGTGTCGTTCACCAGTTTCAGATTGTCGATGTCTGCCAGCAGGATGCCCCAACCGCCAGCCGATGTGGAAAGTTCTTCTTTGAGAACCTGATCGAAACGGGCTCGGTTGGACAAGCCGGTCAGCGCGTCGGTATAGGTCAGACGCTCTCGCTCACGCACCCGCTCTTCCCGATCGATGGCGATCGAACAAAGGTGAACACAAGCGTCTACAACCTCTTGTTCGAGCGCGGTGGGGCCGCCACGTTCACGGTAGTAGAAGGCGAACGTCCCGACAACGTGGTCGCCGCTCCAAATCGGGCTCGACCAGCAGGCCTTAAAACCGAGTGGATGAACCAGAGATCTGAATTTGCTCCACCGTGGATCGTTGTCGATGTCGGTCACGACCACTGGCTTTGCCTCATATGCGGCCGCACCACACGAGCCGGCGAGCGACCCTGCCTCAAGATTGTCGATCGCGGCGGAATATTCGGGCGGGAGGGACGGAGCCGCCAGTGTGTGCAGGCAACGCCCGTCAAATGTCAGGACAGAAGCCGTTATACGCGGCAGTGCCTCCTCGACCCTCAGGCAAAGCTGCTCGGCCGTGGCCGAGAGGGGTTGCCCTACAGCTATCATTTCAAGAATGGCATTCTGCAACTCTAGGATCATATGCAACATCTCGAAGGGAAACCCTCTCTACCAACGCTGCTTTCAGATCCGGTTACCCGGTCGATTACATTTTGATCTAACGGTCGCTCTTCCAACTTTCCAACTTCGCCGACGCGTTCCTCCGGTCGAAGGCCTTGCCTGGTCCCTCGTGCTGATGTCTCCCAATACGGCATGAGGTCGAGATCGTCCCTAGACAGAGTGTCAAACGTTGGCGGAAAAGCAAAAAACGGCCCGCCGGAGCGTGCCAGTTCGAGAAACCACTGAGAGTGGACCGTACGGCGCCTGCTGGGCAGCAGCGACGGGGCGCGTCGTTGCCGCACGGCCCACGCATCGAACGTCCAAGCGCCTGCGATGTTCCAAGAACTGCCCCGCCGAAATGGCTCTTTTCGTGTCTGCCGGTCGCTCCCGCAGCACCGCGCTTGCAGCAACGATCTTAAAAGTCGCGCGAGAAGGAGTCCGCAGGCGATCGAAGGACGGCCAGCGTCGGCGATAGTCGAACGCGCTTCGCTTTCATTCTTGCCGACTGGCGAAGGTCACGTTTCCGGCCGGCAACAGAGAGCGCCAGCGTGTCCGCCTCTGAGCGGAGGGTCTACACGCGGGCTGAAATGCTTGTCAGTGTTGGGCGCGGCGGCGCATCCGGTTGGAGAACTGGTGAACGAGCATGATGCCCTGCGCAAGCAGCAGTTCGGCGACAATCAGATCGCGCTGGGCAAGATCACCGGATATCCCGCGAATGGTGTTCGCGATACACATGGAATTCAGGAAAAAGCGGGTGTCACCGTCCTCGCCGGCTTCGTCAGCAGTCGCTTCGAGCGCGTCCGCAACAGTCTGGAGCAGGCTCGATCGTTCGATCAGTGTCATCTCGTTCAAGGTCTTTGACGTTCCAGGCATGAAGATCTCCTCGCGCGCCGGTGCGGCGCGCCGACAGTGACGGCTGATGTCTGTAGCGATATCCTGGAGATGGCTATGCCATCTGCCGGAAACAAGTCATGGCTGCTGGTCGCCTGACGCATGCCGGCGGACGCGAGAGCGTTGAAGGCGACTACCGAAGGTGCGCGGCCAGCTCGTCAAGCATGGGCCGCTGGCCCTTGAGGATCTTCAGAGCGGCGGCGTCCGGATCGAACCAGCCGGCCCGGTCGACTTCGGGAAAAACTTCCGACCGTCCCGATTTCGGCGGCCACTCCATGGTGAAGGTCGAGCTTTGGATGTTGTTCACATCGAGAGGCGGATTCGCCTCGACGGCCCATGCCACGATCGTCTTGCCGCTGGGCTGGCGAAATGAGCCGAGCGGCAGGAACGCGCCATTGACGGCGGTTCCCAACTCCTCCCTGGTTTCGCGGATTGCAGCAGCAAGATCGTCTTCGCCAGGCTCGATAATACCTTTTGGGATCGACCATGCGCCCTCGTCCTTTTTCGCCCAAAACGGGCCGCCTGGATGAACGAGCAGGATTTGAATGGTGCCTTCGATCCGACGGAAGACGAGAAGGCCGGCGCTGCGTTCCGGCATCGATCAGGTCCCACCGCCTCGCCGGAAACGTGCCGAGGCCGAACAAAGAGCCGGCATCCGTCGGCCGAACCTCGCAGCCTCGTCCGGTGCGGGATCGAGAGGCGGCTCATCGTGAGGTATGCCATCGGGTTCGGGCGGGCTGTCGACTGGTGGCGGCCCGGAGGGCGGTGGTACGATCGGTTCGAAGGGGACAGACATGAAGAGTTCCTCCTTGCGCAAACCAACGCCTGCCAAAGGGTGAGGTTCCGACGAGGGTTTCGGTCATTCGTTCTGATGGCTGTTGACAATTTCATGAAATCGTCAGGCAACTTTTCGTACGGACGGCGCTGGCGATTTTGATCGCACTCGTCATCATCGATCCGGTCCGCCAAAATCTGGCGGTGCGCCGGCCGACGTCTGCAACTGCAACAGACATCCGGTAGTGCATGCTACTCGATGGACATCATTTCACCTCGCCAGAGCAAGGTGAAGCTGGGCAACCTCGATCTTCGCAAGGAAGGTCGGCAGCTACCGGCTTCTTGGCGTGCGGCCGAAACGCACCATGTTGCGCAGATGATCTATTTCACGAGCGACACCCATTTTGGCGACCCACGGGTCCTGCAGATCGACCGACGCCCCTTCCCCGACATGACAGCCCACGACCTGGCGTTGATCGAGAACTGGAACGAGCGGGTAGGAAACGAGGGGGTTGTCTGGCACCTCGGCGATTTTATGTCCGCGCGGGCCGGACGGCTGGGCGTTGATCGGATCAGGCTTCGTTGGCACCGTCGTCTGGGTGTCCTTGTCGATGCTTTCGCCCAGAATTCCGAAGCGCTCCAGGCGATCGCCACGAGAACCAGCGCGCTGACAAGCACGATAAAAACCGGCTTGCCTCGGCTGCCCTGTCTTGCTTCGGTTGCTGTTTCCGTCACTTGCCCCGGGCTGCCTGTGCGGCCATTCGAGTTCATCATCGCGATTTCCCCTGCGGTTGCCCACCTGAGACCTTCGCGCGTCAGACATGTTCCCCGAGATTCGATCGGGGGCTGCATGGTCCGCTTGCCGCTTAAAGGGAATGAAGACCGCTCCACGCCCAACTTGGTACGGTTCAAGACCGGGCGGGCCATTGCGGAACTGCTCTCCGAGACAAGGGTTATGCCGAGCGATCAAGAATCGGAGGTGTTGAGTTGAGTTCGGCGATGTCAGCGGTCGCGCTCCTATCGGCAGCCCTTGTCCTGATCCATCCCACGCGGTGGGCGGCCGCAGGAGCTTGTGGTCTCAACGCCATTGCATCGTTGCACGGATGGTGGAGCCTCATCTTCGGTTGAAGGCACGGCCAGAATTTGTTCAGGCACCCTCTCAACAGAAAGGTCTGGTGAACGGAACCCGTTGACCTGTAGTGACAGCGCCGTTCGGCCCGCCACGCAACGCGAAGACATTTTGCAACAGGCAACCAGCATAAACAGAGATGTTGGGCTTATTGCCAGTCTCCGAACCTCCGCAAGCTCTCCGAATCCAGATTTCAAAATGCAGCCGAAGGGGGCGGCCAAGATGTAGCCAGCCGCTGGCCTCACCGAACATGCGGGTAAGGGTATGACAGACGCCAGAACTGCTTTCGAGGAAATCCTCTCAGAGGTCGCGAAGCTGACTTACCCCTGCGATGACAGCCTCACCTTCCGCTTTGCGTAGAGTACTTGACGAGGCGAAGTATGCTTCCAGTTCCGAGGGCGCAGTCGAGCCGGGATAGTTGAGTTGGCCGGCCGTCGTCTCGAGGCTAATCGCGCGGAGGTGACAGTGCTTCCGGGAAGTCTGGTCGTGGCGGCACTCGCCGACTTCGCCGATAACCCTGTTATCGCCTGCTACACCGGTTCGAGTTGCTCGACCGGGGCAGTTGCCAACGAAACGACGGGGCGGTCTCTCAAGCCTCCCCGAGGTGCTTCTGCTAGAGATCTCATCGAAGAACCTGAATGAGAAAGACTTCGCCGCGCTGACGCGCGTCGCGCTCATCGACTTTAGTCCTCACGATGCAATCCGCGGGCACTGCCCAGACGACGACATCGCTCTGTCTGACGAATTGCTTCACGGATACTGGTGTCAGGCCAGGCGATACTACCGTCAAGACGCGCCACCGCTCTCCAACGAGCCGGATTTCGAGTTTTGATTGCTGCGCTCTCAAGCTGGGGCCGCCAAAAGACCAAAAGTAGCGCTCCCCAGTGCGGGCTACACAAGCAGCCGATCTGCGTGAAGACGGCGGTTTCGACCCCGCGCGAACCTCGCCGGAGATGGCTAGGCCTTATGACGGCTCGAAGGGGCGACACTGCTGACGTCCCACTCGGCTTTCCCTTTGGCGGCGACGCCGGCGGAGTGAGCCAAGCGATCCTTCGGTCGTCGCGTTCTCGCTTACCAGGAACAATCGAGGCGCTTTGTCATTCTACCGCAATTGTCGGAAGGTGCAGAAATGATCGAAAATACCACCTCTCATCGAAGCCGCGTTGCCCGCGGCAGGCCGTATTCACTGGCCGAGTTCGCGGACAAGTACGGGCTCGACGACGATACGGCTTTAAAGCTGTTCACGCGCTTCGGGCCCTCGTCCGTCGAACTGGACCTGCTGATGGCGGCAAAAACGCGGTTGCCATCCATCCACACCATCACCGAGGATTTAGCTTCCGAGAAATCGTCACGCCGACCTTTTCTCAGTTCGGCGACAGGGGGCGACGATCATCACCGGCGAGGGAAAGATGGTCGCCCACGTCCGCTTCCTCGCTGAGCGCCGCCTCACAATTAGCATCACCGATTCTTTAAAATAGGCGAAAACCAGGACAAAATTTTCCTGGAAACCCTCTTGAACCTGAAAATCGCAAAACCAAATCGATTGTCACCGGCCGCTGATAACGGGCTGGCACTAGCGGAAGAGCCGAGTTCGGCGCTTCCGTACTATGTTGCCTTAAGGAGGATATGGCTATGGCAACAACTTACGACGACGCGTCCGAATTCCGATCAAGCATTGACTTCGACCTGGTTTTGGATCCGCCGGTAAATGCCCAGCGTGCCGGTTCGATCAGCGACTGGCCGCCTAACGACATTCCCAAAATGGGCGAAGACAGCGACCGGATCTCGATCGCCGTAGACGGTTTCACGCAGGAAGATCTCGGCATCACCTTTCAGTCCAACCCGCTGGTTGTTACAGGCAAGTGGCAGGAAGCCTGCGCCGACGAACACTTGCATCCAGGCCTTGCCGGCCGACCTTTCGAACACCGGTTCGAGTTGGCCGATCACGTCCGGGTGAACGCGGCTGATGTGGGTAACGGTCTCCTGTCGATCGGGTTGGTCCGTGAAATTCCGGAGGCACTTAGGCCACGGAAAAAGCAATCCAAGGCGCACTTAGTGTGGCGGCTTTGGCGCAAATCGAAGAGCAAAAGGCAGCTTGATCGTCGTGTTCAGGGACGAGGTGCGGTTATTACGGCACCTCAAGCATTACGGGTGGAAAGGAGAGTACGATGAAATCCGGTATGTTCAAAGAACCCATTTGCATTCTTGTCGGCCTCGGATTCCCAGCGAAGGTTGGCAGCGTGATGGACGCCTACCGACACCTTGCGGAATGGCCGGTATCACTGAGAGACACTGCGCATTCGATCGCGCTCAAGGCTTGCGTCGCGGCGCTTCGCGACGAAATCGAGCCGGAGACGGCACGCGGTCTGTTTGCCGCTTTCGCCGAAAGACATGATCTTCTCGCGCCGGACATCGATCCGGCCGCGGTGTCCCTTCGCCGGGACCGAGATCCGCACGTGCGTTGAGGTGCGCCGATGCTGAACAGGATGTTGACGCAGGCCGTCGAGGACGCAGTGGCGATGGGACCAGCCGTTCTGACGGGCCAAGGATCGCAGGTTCGGCGGCCGATCGATGTGGTGAGGGCGCCGTCGCTTACCATCGATGATAAGCGGTCGATTCTCGCTGCATGGGCGTCGGATTTTTACGCCGTCGTTTCCAAGCCGTCCCTGCGTCAGATTCCAGGGACCCCAGAGCCAGTGTCGATCGATGAGGTTCAGTCTGCCCTCAAAGAGCTCGACCGACGAAGTGATCCGTGAGGCCGGCAATCACGAGCGCCATCACGCGCGCAGACTTGCGCTAGATCGGGCGGCTTCTCGGCGTCGGTTACGTTGTCGAAGGCAGAGTCAGGCGGGCAGGCAATCGGGTGCGGATCACGTTGCAGCTCCTGGAGACGGTGAGCGGGACGCTTTATGATGCCACGATCCTGATCCTTTGGGCCGGGATGCAAGGGTCGCTTGGCCGGCCAGAACAGAGTTTGGCCGGTACAGTTCACGCCTGCTGTTCCTTCCAGCGCGCTACAGCGAAGCCGCACTCCTCCTGGAGCAGCGGACCTTTGATACGCCAGAAAGAGAACCGCGGGATATGGCCTGACGCGCCGCGTCCTACACTCATATGGGCCGGATCGGGAAGGCAGAAAGATGCGCCCATGTCTTTGTCAACACCGTCGGCACACGATGGTGCGGAAAAGCGGCGGCCGGCCCGGCTGACTATGTGAATTGGCTTGTCGATGTTTCCTATCTGAGTGAGGAGCGGGAATTTTCGCGGCTGCGCGATGGA
Organism: Rhizobium sp. 01L419; assembly: GCF_056400025.1. Taxonomy (NCBI): domain Bacteria; kingdom Pseudomonadati; phylum Pseudomonadota; class Alphaproteobacteria; order Hyphomicrobiales; family Rhizobiaceae; genus Rhizobium; species Rhizobium sp. 01L419. Next base: position 101,190 of record NZ_JBFTSM010000018.1, on the reverse strand, counting down.
TTGAAGGGCGCGGGCCTGTCGGCATAGGCAATGCTTCGATTCTCGGTGTGCGATGACTGACATCACCTCGATCTGATCCGGCAAACGGCTTTAAACCCGCCCAGATTATCTCCGACCCAATTGCGTGCATTTGTTCAGCCGTTGGAACGCTCGCTCGCTTGCTTCGCGGTCCTCCATAATGGGGCGGGAGCTCGACCGTGACCATGCGAGTAGTCTCAGTTCAACCGTCGCAGCGTGCCGGCATCAAACCACTTGGTCGGACTTAAGTCCGATTGAAGACAGAATCTGCCACCTTACTTTCGCTTCAGGTGGTGCTGCAAACTCAGCAAAAGAAGAATTGCGCGTTCCGTTCACGAGCACCCTTCTTCAGCCTAAAGACAATTTGTGATATGCACGCCCGATGGGCCGACCACGGTTTGAAAATCATCTATTTCACACTATAATCGGTACCGATTTTTGCGCATGGAGGAAACGATGAATGAGCGTAAAATCACCGAACGCGACCGGCCGATGACTTCGGAAGATCTTGCTGTTTGCCAGCAAGTACTGGAGGCGGTGAAAGCGGAATTCCAGCTTGGTGATGGTGACGAAGAGACATCGAGGAGCGCGGCGATCACTATCGAACTTTACCGACAGGGTGTCCGGAATTTCGATCAGCTGAAAGTCCTGGTTTTCGCAGCCCGAGGCAAAATTTGAGACCCGGCTGCGTGCATTGGTAGCCAGCACCCATTCGCGTCCTTGCAGACGCGAACAAGGCTCAATCGGTTTGACCGCGGAACACGGTCGCGGGAGTTTATGCCGTCTCCACGGTTCCTCGGCTGCGGACACCGATTACGACAGCTCCGCAGAGTGCGGAGACGGCAGCGAAGCCGAATACCCCTTCAAGCCCTTGGGCGTCGACGATCAGGCCGCCGATTGCAGCACCGCTGGAAATAGCAATCTGGAAAGTCGTCAGCATCAGAGCGCCAGCACTTTCTGCCTCGTCGGACGCCGCTTGCGTCACGAAACTCTGAACACTCACCGGCAGGGCTCCGAACGCGAAACCCCAAAGGGCAGTGGCAATCAAAGCTACGACCGGGAGGACGCCAGCGAGCGCCAGGAGCAAGGTGGTTGCGCCAATCCCGCCGGCTGCGATAACGATTGACAGGCGGGTGCTGCGTTCGGAGACAAAGCCGCCGAACAGATTGCCGAGAAATCCGCCGATGCCGAAGGCCAAGAGTACGCCCGAGATGCCTTCGACCCCTAAATGCGGAACTGTTTCCAGGAATGGCCGTATGAAGGTGAAACCTGCAAAATGACCCGCCACGACCAGCAGCACCGTGAGCAGGCCAAGACGGATCGCGGGACGGCGCAGCACTGCTGCCATTGTGGCTAATCCGGCAGAGCCCGTGGCTGGCATGGCGGGTAAGGTGAGGATCTGGACAATGAGTGCAAGGCCACCGACGCCGGCGGCAATCAGGAAAGCGGAGCGCCACCCATAGGCCTCCCCAACCCACGCGCCGACGGGCGCAGCGCAAACCGTCGCAACGGATACGCCAGTCATGATGATTGCCATCGCTCGCGGCATCAGTTGCTCCGGAACGAGCCGCATGGCAAGCGCAAGCGACAAGGCCCAGAAGCCACCGAGGGCGATACCAAGCAGCGCGCGAGCAATGAGAAGCGCGGTAAGCCCGTCGGCAAAGGCTGCAAGGAGGCTTGACACGATCAGCAGGCTCGTGAGGGCGAGAAGCGTAATGCGGCGGTCAATCCGGCGCGTGCCGATGACCACGGCGGGTCCGGCAAAAGCACCAACGACAGCTGTCATTGTTACGGACTGACCCGCAGCGCCGATGCTGACATTGAGATCATGAGAGATCGGTGTGAGCAGACTGGCCGGAAGGAATTCGGCCGTGACAAGACCGAAGACGCCAAGCGAAAGTGAGACGACGCCGGCCCAGGCGGGATTTATCTTTCGTGTCTCCTTATGGAAGCCGTCGGCGTCGGGGCTGATGTTCATATGCCGTCTCCAAAAGTTGCTACGGAAAGGCTAGACGGGTCGCCCTGGTGTTTCTATGCTGCAAAATCTATAAGACATGACTATTCGTCCAAAAAATGAAAGCCGGCCATGAGCGACGCACTAACCGAGATGATGCGGGGACTTCGCCTTGACGGGGTCGACTACGGCCGCTGTCAGCCTTCTGCGCCRTGGGCGACGGCGTTTCCGATGAAGGATGAAGCGCAGTTTCATTTTCTGGCTGCTGGAAAGGCATTTGTGCAGACGCCGGACGGGGAATGGATGGAGATGCATCCGGGCGATGCGGTCCTTCTGCCACGAGGCGATGCACACGTGCTTGCAAGCGAGCCCGGGATCGCGCCGACGCCGGTGGAACGCATGCCGCGCAGACCCGTCTGCGACGGGATCGTCGACCTGGAATGTCCCTGTGCGGACGCAAGCAACCTGCTGTTCTTTGCCGTCATGCGGTTCAACGTCGACAAGCAACATCCGCTGTTGCAACTGATGCCCAATGTGATGCGCACAGCCGACCTCGCGGCCAGCGAACCTTCTATCCCTGCGCTCCTCGATGCAATGATGCGCGAGGTGGATATGAATCGCGTTGGCGCCGGCGGTATTCTGGCCCGCCTCGCCGACGTCCTTACCGCCACTCTCATTCGAGCATGGGTGGAGCACGGGTGCGGTGACTCATCCGGTTGGTTAACGGCAGTTCGCAATCCCGAGGTCGGGCGCGTTCTGGCAGCCATCCATCTCGACCCTGCGCATGACTGGACGGTCGACGAGCTCGCGCGGAAGATGGGAGCATCTCGATCCGGTTTTGCCGAACGTTTCGCCAGGGCAGTTGGAGAGACACCTGCCCGCTACGTCGCCCGAATGCGCATGCATCAAGCACATCAGTGGCTGCGCGAAGGACAGCGTGTTGCCGCCATTGCCGAACGACTGGGTTACGAATCCGAGGCATCCTTCAGCCGAGCCTTCAAGCGCATCATTGGCGCTCCGCCTGTCACATTTCGCGCGCGCGCCTTGGATGCGACCCGGCTCCGGGGTCAACTCGCATCCTGAAATCCTACCCGTTCCCGCGATAGTATCCTCGTCCCGAAACATCTTCCATCCGCCCGTCACGCACGGCGCTCATGATCCCCCGGCAATCAATAGAGGAGCAGGTCAGGGCTTACGGCCTAATTACCATGCACCATTTTCAGATTGTCTGGTCTTTGAATTCCGAGAGCAAAATACCAGCGGACGCTCGATTCCCTGCTACGGAACAGGCGAGCTAATCCAATTGGTCGAATTGCGGTTCTCAGGCCCAGGACTTCTAATCGGGTTGTCGCCGTGATGAGCGTAGATGAGACAAGTTCGCTGGAGTTCGTCTTTGTCTGGAAGCCCTTGCGTCTGTCCGGACTTCTGATGAAGTTGGGTCGGAGAGACGACTATGGGAATACTTGAGTAGAACACCATGTTCATAAGGTCCGCCAATGCAGCCTTTTCCCGATGCCGACGACCCAGATAGCCTTGATATCGTATGCGATGTCATCCTGACCGATTGGTTCAATACAGGAATGGACAGCTTCGATATCCGAGAACTTCGGGAAGAAATGGAGCGGCACTTTACTGAGGCGGGCAAGCCTGTCCCTGCGGCAATTGCGGATCCCGCGAGGCTCGTTCCAACTCTCCGGCTACTGCAAGCCCGCATGCACATCGTCAAGCCGACGCAGATCGCCGGTATAACATGGCAGTTTCTGCGCGACACTGCCGGCGCTTAAGGCAACGGCGGAACCACATCATGACCTCTGTTCCCACACCAAGGGCCCCGATTGCGATCCAGAACGAACTTCTCAGGCGCCAGGACGTTCTCGATCTCGTATTCCTGGATCTCGTTGACAATGCGGCTGCCGCCGGGTGGCTGCAGAAGTTCTCATTGCCATTTCGAGCTCGCCGACAACCAGGCGCTTATGATTAAGGCCAACGCGAACGTCGGAGCACCCTTCAGGTTCTAAAGCGGAATTGTTTCCTGTCACCATTTTAGYATGTCCAAACCTTGATCCTTGACTCAGCCCAAAACGAGAACATAATAAGAACATCGACACCAAGATGAAGGATTACGGCGATGAACGATTTGCCGATCGATATCTCATGGCAAGAAGACGACATCGAAAAGCAACCTGTCGGCACATACTGGACTCCTCCTTCACCTGTTGGCATCCATGAATTGCTTCCTGCGCTTCGTGCTGCGATGTTGCTGGCGGTCGAAGCTCGCTTCGAAAAAATGGACCAGTTCGAAATATACCTTGCCCACGTCTTCGATATGGAGACGTGCGCTCCCGCCGGCACCTTCGTGGTTTCGACCGACAAGACTGCCGGCCGGGCTTTGGGGATTTACAGTGATGTTGGCGTAAAGGAAGGGATGTGGTTTGCCTTCGAGGGAGACACTGACGACGCCTTCAAGTCTCTATATGACCGCGTCAAGGAAAGCGGCTACCTCCCCTGATTCATGGCGGGACCGTGATACCTGGACTGACTGGTTAGATCCTTGCGTTGCCGCTCAATCGCGGGCGACGCTTGAAGGCTGTCGCCTAAGCAGAAGTTCGGAAACGTCTCGCTAAATGATGTGATTGCCATCGCTCGAAGCCGAACGAAGCCGTCTCCGGCGGCAGCGATCATGTCCACGCATGGGGTGACAGCTGTCGAGGCTGTCGCCTATGCAAGCGTTCGTCTCAGGAACGCCAGCGCTCTTTCCGCTCCCGACGATGAGATCGTGTGACCTACGCCTGGTTCAACGTCGAGTTCAACCTTGAAGCCGGCGGTCCCAAGCTGCGCAGCCGCAAGCGTCGAAGCCATGTAAGGGATCGTCGTGTCGTTCTGACCATGAACGAGAAGGACGGGCGTAGTGTTGCTCGCCGACGAAGTCCGTTCCGGCGGCAAGAGCCCTGCGAAGGATACGAGAGCGCCAACCTTCCAGCGTCCAGAGGCCACTGCATCAAGCGCGACAATGGCACCTTGGGAGACGCCGACGAAGGCAAGCCTGTCATGGGCGTCGGAGAACCCTTCTCGATGAACGACGTCGTTCATCAACGCGTCGAATCCCTCACGCGCTAAACGGATGCGCGCCGGATCCAACGGGTCGCCCTCGGTCGAGAACCATTGATGACCGCGCCAATGGTGGAGCGGTGCGTCCGGGGCCGCGAAGCGGGTATTCGTAAGGCTCGCCCGCCAAGAGGCTGCAAGCGGCATAAGCTGCGCACCGGAGGCGCCGATCCCATGGAGAAAGATGACGAGCGATGATTTGCTTGGCATTCTGGTCCTGTCGCTAAACACACAGAGGGTGCTCGACGTTCACGGTTTTGCCTTCAGACCTCGGCCAACGCGGTCGAGAAACGGCAGCTCGACAAGGAGCCGCAGGCCGTCCTTACGCCAGTCGCGGGCGATCTTGCCACCGAGCTGCTTTTCGAGAACCGCGCCGAGCAGCACGTTGCCGAACCCCTTGCCCCGGGTCGCCTTCGACCCCGTTCCTCCGCGTTCGTGCCACATCAGGATGAGACCTTCACCTTCCCTCTTCCAGTCGATCGTGAGGCTGCCGCCGGGACGCGACAGCGAGCCATGGACTGCGGCATTGGCTGCGAGCTCGTGGATAGCGAGGCCTATCGGCTGGACGGACGGTGCCGGCATCATCACGTCCGGACCGTCTATTTTGACCTTCTGGTCCCCAAAGATGCCGACCTGAAGAGCGACGATGTCGCGAAGAGAAACATGCTGCCATCCGTTCTCGGCAAGCAACATATGCGTCCTCGACAGCGCCTGGACGCGCTGTTGGACCGAGGCCGCATAGAGTGCCGCATCGTCGGACCGGCTGAGCCGCACGATGCTGTCAACGATCGCAAGGACGTTTTTCGTCCTGTGGTCGACTTCGAGAAGCAGACGGTGTTCCGCTTCTTCAAGCGTCTGGATCTTCCGGTACTTCGTGACGTCGATCTGCGAGGCGAAATAGTAGGCGAGTTGTCCGGCATCGTCATGAATGGGGCTGAGGTGAAGCTGGTTCCAAAATGTGCTGCCGTCCTTCCTGTAGTTCAGGACCTCGACCGTGCCTTCGCGCTCCTGGGCGATGATGGCCCGGATCTCTGCTACCGCCGTTCTCGAGGTTGCCTCGCCCTGAAGCATGCGGCAATTCCGGCCGAGCAGCTCTTCAGCGGCGTAGCCCGTCAGGTCGAGAAAAGCTTCATTGGCGAGAACGATTGGGTAGTCCGGCTCACAGGCGTCGGCGACGACGATCGGCATGCGCGTTCTTTGAAACGCGAATGTTGCGAGCTCCTTGTGATCGGCCATGCCCTTCTTCGATGCGGCGGCAGGGCGGTCGCCGTGGATGATGGACTTGTCGGTCTCAGACACATGGCACCTTTCAATGGTCGCCCACTTAAACGCCGATCCAAGACTATAGTTCAGCGCTTTGGTGCCAGTTTCGAAACCGTCTCACGTGCCGGGGACGCGGGTCGTACGCGTCCCAGCGTTGAATCATGCGGGCAATGGCCACGTCGTTGCGGCGTCGGTCCTCAACCGGGTGCTTAAGACGGCAGGCGCGGCGGGCTGAAGGGTTGCCTGTTCGGAGAGCAATGGAAAACGGCCGGGAAGCATTTCGCCTCGTCAGCGAGCTCCGTAATGCTCTTATAAAGCACCGCCTTCGGATCGTTGAGGACAAAAAATCCCAACGCGTTCAAGCGCCCGCATCATTGTTGGCGCGTGCGATCGAATTTGGGCGATGAGAGGTGGCTGGGGACTGACCAAAGCTAATTCCTGAGGCGAGGAAAAAGCAAAAAGCCACCAAGCCTAGTTGAAACCTGAGGAAATGGAAATCGAGGCGGACGGCGGAGGTTTGTTCTCCGAGGTACGTTTTGATCGAAGGTGATATCCTATCATTTTTCGCAGTCGAGAGATGCGGGACATCCTAAGGTGCATTCGGCAATTTGTGCTCCGGCGTTTGTCTGCCGGTTCCGGCCCCTGCAATGCCGGCGATGGCCCGCCGTGGCTGAACTCTACATGTGCTCTCGATAGCTTCATTTTGAGAGCATAGGTAGGACAACTACCCCAGCATGGTGCTGCCGCGCCCGACATCGTGTTCCGCTTTCGGACGAAGTCACAATAACGCAATTTCTATCAAATCGGCCGGTCCCTTCTTAGCTGCACGTCCGCACCGTCGGCCTTTGATATAGAAGTTGGCACGCTAATCGCGCAGGCAGGCGGTAATGGAGGAACGGTTCGCTTCCGCCCCGGTTGTTTCGGGGCCTATAAAGAAAGCAAGTGTCAACGCTCCGGCAGGCCGGAGCAATGGATAATGTTCAAACCTCGGACCGGCGCAGTAGATAGTCGAGGCCGCCGATACGGTACCACTTGTAGCCGAAGCCTTCCAGAAACACGCAGTGCTTGCCGTCTTTTCCGGCTTTGCTGTTGGAACCATCGGCGATATCGATCAGCAACTGCCCGTTTTCGCCGATCCCGGGATCGATTTCTGCTTCGACGGGCTCCTGCATCAGATTGTGAACGATCAAGATCGAATTGTTGCGCCAGTCATATCGTATGGCGAGAACCCCTTGCTGGCCGGTTTCGACACAGCTGTAATCTCCCCAGCCGATCTCAGGCGCCTCCTTGCGCATTCGGATCAAGCGTTCCATCCAGTTGAGCATGGAATCGGGGTTCCTCCTCTGGTCCGCCACGTTGATATGCTCGAACCCGTAGGCGCCGCCTGTGATGACGGGCAGGATGGGCGTCGCGCTCTTTGTGAAGCCGGCCTGCGGCTCTGTCGACCATTGCATCGGTGTGCGTGCACAATTGCGTTCGGGAAGCGAAAGATCATCGCCCATGCCGATCTCGTCACCATAGCGCAATACCGGCGTTCCCGGCAGGGAAAACATCAGGCTATAGGCCATGCGAATGCGGGCTCCATTGCCTTCCAGCATCGGTGCAAGCCGCCGCCTGATGCCGCGATCATAAAGCTGCATGTCCTTGTCCGGTCCGAAGGCCGCAAAGACTGCGCTTCTCTGCCCCTCGCTCAGCCGTCCGAGGTCGAGTTCATCATGATTGCGCAGGAACAATCCCCATTGTGCCGTCTCGGGGCGCGTGCGGGTGGCCTCGAGGGCCTTTTCCAGCGGTCGGCAGTTCGCGCTCGCCAGCGCATAGAAGAGTGTTTGGTTGACCTGAAAGTTGAACATCATCTGCATCCGGTCGCCGTCCTCGCCGAAATAGTCCATATCGGTCTCCGGCAGGACGTTCGCTTCCGCCAGAATGATGGAATCACCCTTTCGCCATTGCAGGAACTCGCGAAACGACCGGAGCATCTCGAACCGTTCGCGCGGCTTTTTGACGTCCGCACCCTTCTCGGCGATTACGAAAGGCACCGCGTCCATCCGGAATCCGGAAACGCCAAGTTGGATCCAGAAGCCCATGATCTTGAGGATTTCGGCCTGCACATGCGGGTTTGCCGTGTCGAGATCGGGCTGGAAATCGTAGAAACGGTGGAAATAATAGGCCTTCGCCTCCTTGTCATAGGTCCATGTCGACGTCTGCGCGCCCGGAAAGACCATTCCTTCATTGGCGTTTGCCGGCTTTTGCTTTGACCAGACGTACCAGTCGCGGAAACGCGATCCTTCATCGCGACGTGCCTCCTGAAACCAGGGGTGCTGGTCCGAAGTATGATTGACGACGAGATCGATCAATACCCGGATACCGCGCTGCTTGGCGCCATGCGTGAACTCGACGAAGTCGCCGAGCGTACCGTAGCGCGGATCGACATTGTAATAGTCGGACACGTCGTAACCGTCGTCCCTGCCGGGCGAGGTCTGGAAGGGCATCAGCCAGATCGCCGTGATCCCGAGACCTGCAAGGTAGTCGAGCCGGCGCGCAAGCCCCTGGAAATCTCCAACGCCATCGCCGTTGGCGTCCATGAAGGTCTCGATCGACAGGCAGTAGACAACAGCATTCTTGTACCAGAGGTCGTTGATCATGAGCGCTCCCGATTGGTCTATTCGAGGCAACCGCTTTCGCGCATCAAAGGTTCCCAACCGCGCGCTGCCCAAAAAATCCTGCAACGGAACGACGGCTACGAATGAATGCCAGGGAACTCCATATTGTCCGAGAGGTCCGGACGCTCACGATCGGAGCGATGTCTTGTGGGAACAGGTGAAGACGCGTTGGGAGAACTGGCGAGCGCTGATGTTCGCCGCCGATTTCAGACACTGACACGATGACTGTTCTAGCCGGCACACGGGCCGAGGATTAGCGCAAGCCCGGCCGCTTGCCCCCTTGACCTTCGCCATCCTTTGCACAGGTAAGTTCGAACAAAGGGGCAGCTCACAAGCAAAGGGCCTTGGGAGCACGGGTAGGGAAAGTTATTGAGCAAGTTGTCACTCCGGGTTCGCCTATGGTCGCTGTCCATCGTCATGCGCTTGGTGTTGCGATTGATCCCAGACGATAACCACCGTGCTGTGGTTGCGCATTCCGAACTGCTTTTGGCATTGCAGCTTGRTGAAGATCGCATGTGACGACCGCGCCTTCTCCATCAAATGACGCGGCCACCGGGATTCTGGTCACCTGCGCCATGCGCGGTTGCCCTATAGCCGCGGCTTCGCGCACAATTGTGAAGCCATATTGGAGCATGTCGCCCCATCGATCGTAGGAGCAGTCATCTCTCAAAGCGTATCTCTTCAGTTCACCGCCGAGCAAACATCATGCATGGAACGTTCGCCTCGTATCGTCGGAGCTGACGTTAATTGTCAGGTCGAGTTCCGTTGGGGCAAAGCGGAGCGGCCGCAGACAACACCCGGTCGTCTGCAGCCGTTTTTGATCACACCTTGGCAGACTTGCCGGCTACCCTCAGCGACAGAAATTTCTCCGTCAACGAGGCCACGTGCGCGTCCAGCCAGTCTGCCATGGCCTTTTCTTCGGCAAGGTTTTCCTTCAGGCCCCCGATGGCTGCCTTGAACCCGCCGGCTTCCCCTACCGTCAGCGACGATTTATAGGCGGCGATTTCGAAGTTCTCAAAGGCGAAGTTGGCAAACGAGTTCTTCAGGATCTCGTCGCCGGCGACAGTATGGCCCAGCGCCGCCATGGAACCTGTGAGGGAGAGTGCCATATCCTTCAGCGTCGAATGGCCCGCGTTGAGGCCTGTCAGGATCTCCTCAATGCGGTGGATCTGTCCTTCGGTCTCGGTTATGTGGCGTTGAAGCATCTCCGCCACTTCCGGATAGTTCTCGATCCGGCTGAGCTGCGGCTTCATGATGCTGAGGGCCTGGTTCTCCATCGCATGAGCGTTTCGCAGGCCGACAATGAAGATATCGCGTTTCGTTGTCTGCCATAGCGTTCCTTTCAAGGATGTGCCGCAGCCGGCGCTGTTTTGCGCCGTCGGCGGCGTGCTTCAGCGGGACTTCTTGTACAGTTTTTCGGCGATCTCGAACATTTCTTCCGGCGCGTAGTCGGGGGTGAATGCGGAGGGCACACCGACGAGCTGGTGGATCTTGCCACCTTCGGGCATGCCGTCGACGACTTCGAGTTCCCCCGGCGGATCACCGGGAAGCGCGACTTCGTCATTACTCCAGATCCCGGCAATTTCTTTGTAGTCGTTGGGGCTCCACGTGTAGAGACGCCGATGCGAGCCCTCGTCAAGGTATTGCTGGCATTCGGGGATGTTGCCGAGCGGAATGTTGGGGCAGGGAAGGAATTTTTCGATCTCGACGCCGGTGATCTTCTTCAATGCGAGTGCATAAGCGTGGGCATGCACCGAACCGCGTACGAGAAGATAGCCACAGACGGCGCGGCCGGTCGGGTCGGTGACCGTCTCGTAAACGCGCAGCTTGTGCAGCCGTGCGCCGCATTCCAGATGAAAATTATGCAGGAGGTCGAGGACTACATTGCCGGTGGTTGTGATGAAGTCGTTGTTCCAGGAAACGCCGTTGCTGTTGACCGGCATCGCGCCCCCGGCCCCGGAGAGGAAACTGGCGGCTAGCCGGATGTCCTTCATATCCTCGAAGGGAGCTGCTGAGATGTCGCCACCGTCGCCGACATCCCCGTCTGGAATATCCGGCCCGTTGTTCAGCATGGCAACGCCGTTACTGACCAGCTCAACATGGCCGAGTTCTTCGGCGGTAATGCTGGCAACCAAGCTGTAGAAAGGCCGCAGCTTGGATTTCGACCGGAAGTTGAAGCTCTGGAACATGTAGTTCCCGAGCGTCGACATCTCGCCATACTTCCCGCCGAGCAATTCCTGTAGCGCGGCGGCGGCGTTGGGATCGGCTGCCTTGGGTGGAGGCAGTTCGGCCTGCAGTTGATCAACACGCATGAACATCGGAATTTTCCTCTTTTGGACGAAGCTTGCCCAACCTGCTGTCATCGTGCTTGTTCCCAAACAAAGCGCTGGCTGCCTCGTATGTGCGATACCGTACAAATGGTCGGCGGGTACAAGTCCACTTTGATGTCCGCGACGATTGACGCTTGTCCAGACTTTCAACCGTAAACAGTGTCTTGAGTTCGTCACTGTCACCGGGAGGGCGGCAACAAGCCCGTCATCCAGACGAGCTTGATACGTCCAGGGGCAACAGGACAGGATTCACAGGCCCAGTATTAGTCGAGCCCGGGCTGAGCAGAGCACCGGTCGCAATGGCAATTGCGGTTTTATTCCAGGCCGCGGAGAACCCTACGAGCGAGACCCCAAAGCGACCGCAAGGCTCGTCATCGCGGCGGCATCAGCCTCATCGGACGCGGGCGCAATAGTTGTCGGGAAAGATTGCATTGGGACCAGCGACGGCCGCAAACATCTGGGTGACCGGCACAATGGTCGCCGTCGGACAGGAGTCATTGCGTAAAGCGATTCTTCTTTCGATCGACCTTCGCCAATTCACGAATGCCCCCCGGCGGTGAGGGCTGCCGGGGGGCATTCGTGTTGGTGACACGGCGAGGCTTGACACATACCGGCTCTATTTGAAGGAAGAGTGCCGTGTCCCCTTGCTAACATCCATCAGCAAGCGTTGTTCCCGTTCCAGATCCAATTGATCCCCAGGTTGGAAATTATGCTCCAGGAGATCTCTGTATCAGATCTCATGGGCGTCCCCCCAGGACAACAATATCCCTCAGGTCGTTCTTGGATCATGCCGACGTTGCCGCTGGCCTGGGTCGTCCGGCTTCATCGGCATCCTCGTGCGTCTACCAATTCATGTCAGAAATCGATAAGTGCATGCGAATTAGTCGCGCTAATCTTCGGAGTCGCCCAGGATTAAGATTGTGGGCATGGATCAGCAAAAGACACTCCCTCGGTCGAACGCCCAAACTCACTCTGTCGATATTCCCCCGCATGGCATCGACCGGCGCCCTGGGCTGAGGCCCTTCTTGTTTGCTCTCGTCTTCTTCGCAGCGATCATGACCCTTGAGGACGGCATCGGCGGCCTCCGGTCGCTTTCCGCCGCCACCATCATGCACGTTTGACCACCGAATCGCTCTTTCCTCGCGGGCTCCTCCACCTTCACCCCTCGCCCTGAACGCAACGAAGGATCGTCGATGAATGATCAAAGACCGGTACTGACACTCAAGAATGCCTGGTTCCGGACCTATTGCGGGAACGTGGAAGCCCTTCTTGAGTGGCTCGCGCTCGCCCTCGTCGGCGCGGTCGCGGGCTATCGTTACGGCGATGGTAATGCCGCTTCTGATCGTCAGGACCAGCGTCCTTTCAAAGAGTCGAACACGTGAAGGCCAGTAGGCCTGGGTGGGAGCACATTGAATGACCAGCGAGAGGTAAGCCAAGACCATGGTCGCAACAGTAGCACCCTGAGCGCCTTCACGAGATTCGAACCACGACCCTGCTGCCATGGAAGAGTTCTCGTCTCAAAGCGCTCGTAGCGGACTTTGCCAGCAAGGCGGAACGGTTTACTTTGAAAGCGAGTGACGGATATGGTCAATAAGGGGTTTTCAACAGTGGTCGCTCCACCATATTTGCCTCGTGGAACGAAATGCGGGCATGGGATTGTATCGATGCTGCTGGAGGATTTGTATCGCCTGATGAAGATCGGCCACGTCCAGGCTCAGGGCGTCGTCGACACCATGACCCAGCCCGTTGTCGTCCTGGATCAGAATTTGTGTGTTACGACCGCGAACAATGCATTCATCAAGGCCTTCCACGCCGACCGTGAGGATATCCTCTCGCAGAACTTCTTCTCATTTGGGAACGGGCAATGGGATATTCCCGAGCTGCGGCAGCTCATATCTGTCGTTATCCCGCGGGCGGCTGCCGTCATCGGCTTCGAAGTGAAGCACGATTTCCCGCTAATCGGCCAGCGCACCTTTCTCGTCGATGCCCGGCGCCTCGTTCATCCCGACGACAACAGCCCCAACATTCTGGTCATCTTCGACGACGTTACCGAGCGTCGCCGCAACGATGCCGAAATGGATTTCATTGTTGCGGAGATGCGGCATCGCATGAAGAATCTCTCGGCCGTCGTCCTGTCTGTGGTGAAGAACAGCAGAGCCGACGACGCCGCCGCGGCCAATTTCAAGGAAGCGCTTCTCGGAAGGCTGGATATCACATTTCAAGCGCAGGATGTTGCCGCCCGTCGCGAGGCGGTTGAGTTTGAAGAACTCCTGAAGGACGCAGTCGGAGCGACGGTTTCGGAACGGCTCGAATGCTCGGGATCGTCGGCGAAGTTAGATAGCGCGAAGGTTCTTCCGGTCAGCATGATTTTCCACGAACTCGCGACGAACGCAGCGAAATACGGGGCCATTTCGGTTCCGGCCGGAAAGATCCGCGTGACTTGGGAATCGGAAACCGGACCGCGGGAGCGGACGCTCCTCGTATGCCAGTGGCGCGAGGAAGCAGGCCCGCTTATCTCCCAACCTGAACGCAAGGGCTATGGAACTGAACTGATCGAGGGTCTCACCGCTCATGTCGGTGGAAGCGTGAAACTCGCCTATCCTCACAGTGGTTTCACTGCGACGATCAAAATCCCGATTTGAGCTATGTGAGCGATACCGCCGACGAAAAAGACCGGAGGCGAGATTATGATCCTCGCCGTAGAAAACGCGTTCTTCATCGCTGACGAGCTTCGGCGCTATCTGAGTGCTGCGGAACTGGGAGTGCTCGGTCCGGTATCCCCCAACGGACGCACCGATCCATTGGATCAGGAACTACCGGGTCCTGCATGCCAATCCGGGACGCGACATCGATCATGACGCCGTCATAGACAGACCGGCCGGTCGCCTGCTCATAGATTGTCCCGAGCGCGTTGAAATCCCAGTTGTTGTAGTGCCAAATGCTTCCCGGTGCCTGACTTCCTCTGAACGGCTTTGCTTCCGTCATGGCTTTCGATTCAGCCAGGGCCGGATGATAGATGCCTGATCGGGCCTGAAGGAGATGGCGGACTGTCGCCTGCCGCTCGGCTGTGGTCAGGCCTTCATTAGTTTCTCGCTCTACCTTTTCCATGTACCAGCGATGTTTCTCACGCAGCGCGCTTTCGCCTCCGTGCTGCCTGAGCTAACACTGACCGTCGTGTCGCCCATTGTCGCTCTAACCGCGGCCTGGGTCATCCATGAACTGGTGGAAGTTCCCAGCCGACGCTTCGTGTTGAAGTTCTGGCGGCGGGGCCGTTCTGTGCAGAACGTTCTTCGGGCACCCCAGCTTGAAACGCCCGCCGAACAAATGAACAATGCAATTGGACAATTGCGCAATCCGAACTGCTAATGCAGGCCGACATATGGTCTCCACCGGTGGCGTCGCCTGGACGGTTTCGAGCGCGCGGTGTCGACGTGTTTCGCGTACTTCAGGCAGCGATTGAGCCAGCGATTTCACGCCAGATCGAGATGGCGTGAGTGCGAAGCTGGCGACGGTCTGCGGCGGACAGCCATTTCCGGTGAAGAAGGAAAAGATTGGCGATCGGGCCGTGAGTTGAGACGAAACGCTGACATTGTCGCGCGGACTTGAAGCGCATCATGCGTCGCTCTCGCCGTCGCACAACAAGATGAGAGTTCTCAGCTCGGTTGTTCAATCCCTTGTGCGAGCGATGTTCGACGCGCGGCATCAACTGGGATTTTGCGGCCGAATAGGAACGCAGCTTGTCGGTCACCATCACGCGCGGGGCGGTCCCATGGTGCTTGAGCAGCTTTCTCATCAGCTTTAAGGCGGCCGCCTTGTTCCGTCGGCTTTGCAGCAGGGCGTCGAGCACGTAACCGTTCGAGTCGACGGCGCGCCACAACCAATATTTCTTTCCCTTGATCGTCACCACCATCTCGTCGAGCTGCCACTTGTCGGAAAAGTGGCCTCGTGAACGGTGCCGGAGCAGATGAGCAAATTTCAAGCCGAATTTCGCCGCCCATTCCGAGACGGTCTGGAATGAGACATTGATGCCGCGCTCAGCGAGCAGATCTTCGATGTCACGGAAGCTGAGCGGGAACCGATAATAGAGCCATACGGCATGGGCAATGATCTCAGCGGGAAATCGGTGGCGTCTGAAGTGGGCGAGAGGGGCTTCGGTCATGAAAACCCGATATCAAGTCATTTCGAACAGGCAGTTAAGGCGACGCCACCGTTGTACCTTATTGCACTTCAAGACCGGCGTCTACTTATGGCGATGAGCTTGCCAGGCGACCTCTCGACGCAGCGATCGGGATGCGGTCGTAAAAGATCAAATCCCGTTTTGAGTCCTTCCGGGCCACTATGCTTCCCTATACTCAAAAACGCCGGTCTGAGGTTGAGTGCGTACTCGAAGAATTCACTTAAGATCGGGACATCGCCATCCGTTTCGACGTTCGAAAGGCGCCGACACGCTGCGGCAGGGATCAAGCTTCGCCGCGAAGGCTGCTGTGCAGCGAAGCTTGATCCGACCGATTTTCCAGTAAAACTGCCAATTCCAGGTTTTGACCTGCCAGCGAGAGGTCGCCTGGCTGCGGTGCTACCTCGCCCGTCCGATCGCCAATGCAAACAGTCTGGCCTGCCTTTCCGCGAAAGCGCGCGGATTGGTGGGCTTGTCCCCGTCGAGAATACGGGCTTCGTCGAGCAGGAGCCAAGCGGCATCTTCGCGAAACGCCTGATCGTCCATCGCGGCAATGCTTTTCACAAGTTCGTTCTGCGCATTGATTTCCAGGATCGGCTTCGACGCGGTCTGTAGCCGCCCTGCCCCCTGCAGCAGCTTCTCGAGCTGTCGATCCGGCCCATGTTCGGAGGCGACCAGGCAGACGGCACTTTCGGTCAACCGACCGGAGACCCGCACGTCGGCAACCTCCTCTTTCAGGCTAGCTCGCGCAAAATCGATGAATGCTGCAACGTCGGGAGAGGCTTCCAGGGCCTGCTCATCTGTGCTTCCCTCGCCGGTAATGTCGTTCAGATCGGCAAGACCCTGGGTGACCGACTTGAAGGACTTTCCCTCGAAATCTGGGACATTCGTCGGCCAGAAATTGTCTACGCCATCTGTAAGGAGAAGGACTTCGATACCTTTGGCTCGAAAACCTTCGAGTTGCGGCGACGATTTCAGTTGGTCCAGACTGGAGCCGCTGATGTAATAGATCGCCGACTGCCCCTCTTTCATCGACGCCAGGTAGTCGGCCAGACTGCGGGTTGTTTCACCGGATAGAGTGCTGCGGAAGCGCGCCAGCTTCAGCAACTGCGAGCGCCGCTCGAAGTCTTCATAAATTCCTTCCTTAAGGATAGCGCCAAACAGGTCCCAGAATTTTGAAAACGTCTCGGGCTCACCTTCGGCCATCTTCTCAAGCGCGGTGAGGATCCGGCTGGTTACGCCTTTCTTGATGGCGCTCAGCACCGGGCTTTCCTGAATCATCTCGCGGGAAATGTTAAGCGGCAGATCCGAGGTGTCGACGATGCCGCGCACGAACCGCAGGTAACGCGGCAGCAACTCGGCTTCGTCGGTAATGAAGACGCGCTTCACGTAGAGCTTCATCCGACCCTGTCGATCCGGATCGAACAGGTCGAAAGGTTGCGAACCGGGGATGAAGGCGAGCGTTGTGTATTCGTGGCGACCCTCGGCGCGGAAATGCACATTGGCCAGCGGCTCGTCATACTGACCGGAGACACCGCGATAAAAATCGTCGTAATCCTGCTTGGATATCTCGCTTTTCGGTTTTGTCCAAAGTGCAGCGCCGTCTGAGATCTGCGACGGCTCGGCGCCGTCTTTCTCAGTAAGGCGGATCGGAACAGGCACATGTCCGGACTGATCGCGAATAATCTTTTCGACCGTCCATTTGCCGGTATATTTCTTTGCGTCCTGCATCAGATGCAGCACGACACGCGTGCCCCTCGCTGGCGCCGCGTCGGGATCGATGGCGACGATGTCATAACTTCCCTTGCCGTCCGACGACCATTTCCAGGCTTCGTCCTGACCAGCACGGCGGGAAATAACATCGACCTGCTCGGCGACCATGAACGAGGAATAGAAGCCGACGCCGAACTGGCCGATCAATTCCGCCTTTTCGCCAGCCTTGGCAGCCTCAAGCCGCTCCATGAACGCCTTCGTGCCGGAGCGCGCGATCGTGCCGAGCGCGTCGATCATCTCGTCGCGGCTCATGCCGATGCCGTTGTCCTCGATGACGAGCGTCAACGCCTCTTCATTGAGGCTCACGAGAATTCCCGGCGGGGTCGAATCCGCCGAGAGCTGCGGCTGGGAAATCGACTCATAACGCAGCTTTTCGCAGGCATCCGCAGCATTCGAGATCAATTCGCGGAGGAACACATCCTTGTCCGAATAAACCGAATGCACCATCATGTGCAGCAGCCGGCTGACATCGGCTTCGAATGCGTGGTGCTCAGGCCGATCTTCTACTGTCGTCATCGATAATCCCCATTGCGCTGAAATTGCCGGTCAGATGGCTTTTTCACCACCGGATTTCAAGCGCCAATGACAACCCACGCTCAAGGATTTCCAGTCAGCGCATTCATCGTCTTTGCAGCCGTAGCCACTGACTTGACCGTGGTGGCGTGACACACAAGCTTAGCTACCTCCGCCCGAGAAGGCCAGGAGCTCCGGGTGGCCGCCGCCAAACCGGTGGCGACGTTTACCGCCTGACGGTTGAGTAGAATCAAACCCTACGCCGGAACAATTTTTCGACCAACGTCTTTTCACCGGAAAATCAGACGATAGCACCCAGGATGCATCGTTGGCAGTCTCGACCGGCTTTGGAGGATCGGTCCATGATGAAATCTCTAAGAATACTAACCGGAAAACCAATACTCCTCGTGGAGGATGACTACCACGCCGCTACAGCACTTGCCTCTAGCCTTCGCCAGTGGGGCGTCGACGTGGTGGGCCCATCTCCGAACGTCGACGACGCTCTCAAAAAAATCAGAGAAAACCGCGATCTCGCCGGTGTGGTCCTCGACGTGAACCTTGGCGGGGAAATGTCCTTCCCGGTTGCCGACGAACTCGACCGGCGGGGCATACCGTTTCTGTTTGCCACCGGCTACGAGCCGAACATCATCCCAGTCCGCTTCTCTGACAAGATCGTGCTCCGCAAGCCGCTCGAGGACGAGGCCACTATCGCTGCCCTACTGTCGACGACAACCCCGCGTTCGGCATCTGGTGAAGACGCGTTGATGAACGGGATTCTGCGTCTGCTTCCGCAGCAGGAGTTCGCGCAACTGCTTCCCCATCTTCGGAAGCTTCACCTCCCCCGCGGCGCATTGCTTGAAACGGCGAGCCAGATCGTCGAGCGTGTCTTGTTTCCTGTCGACTGCGTTCTTTCGCGCACAACAGTTGGTGCCGCCGGAACCAGGGTCGATACTGCGTTTGTCGGAAACGAAGGCATGACCGGCAGCGGGATCGTCGTCGGCGATGACAAGGCAACCTACGACCTGATCAACCGGGTCGAAGGCGATGTCTTGGCGATCTCGGCAGATGATTTCCGCGCCGCCATCAAGGCGGGGCCTACTCTCCGGCTGATCTCCGCCCGCTACGAACGATCGATCTGTATCCAGGTCGGTCATGCGGCTCTTGTGATCGGTCAATTCGACATCCCCACCCGGCTTGCCAGATGGCTCCTGATGATCCAGGACCGGTCGGGGAAGGCTTCCCTGGACATCACACATGATACGCTTGCGGGTTCTCTCGGCGTCAGGAGACCGTCAGTCACTGCCGCAATGCACCTTCTTGAAGGCGAACTCCTCATCAGATCGACAAGAAGCAATGTACTTATCCGTGATCGCGACGGCCTTGTCCGATTTGCCGGTGAGGCATACGGAACTCCTGAAGCCGAGCATCGGCGTCTGCTGGCCCTGCCCGCACTCGTCGCGCCGGCTGGGCAGCCGACGAAACTAAAGGCAGGTATCCCCGAAGGACGACCCTTACCGGGTTCCGGTTACCTTCCGGCTTGCGATCACGATTACCGCTAGTTCATCATCCGCACGGCATTGTTGCGATCAAGACGACAGCAGAAGTACGTATGAAAGCATGCCGCTGGGACGGGAAGGAAAACATCCGCTGCGACGACGTTTCAGACCCAAGGCAGGATCGCCTCTATGAGACGTCCGACAGGCGGTAACTCCATGAGTGAGCTTGAGCTCAGCGCTAGTGATTTGCATCAGGCGCAACGTTTCAACGCATTCTTGAATCGCCTTCCTCGCTTTCATACGGGGCGCCGATGGCTGCCAGACTAATTCAAGCCGCTCTTCGTGCCGAAAATGCTCTGATGCCGGACGTGCGAAAGTGGAGGGACGAGCTGTCCGTTCTCAAGATACCGGGCACATCTGCATCGATCCGCCTGACAAAGCCTTCCGGCTTGCCACGGGCGATGGTTGTCCATTTCGATGACGGAGCGTGGATCATGGGACATGCGCGGCTTGAAGACCGCATTGCTGCGGCGATTGCCGAGGAGTGCGGCGTAATGGTCGAGGTCGTTTAGTTTCGAAACGCAATCGATGACAACCTGATTGCGACAATTGAAGACTGTCTCCTCGCAACCGACTTTCTAGCCGGGAATCTTCGGCGTTTCGGTGTCGAACGCCTCGCCTTTTCGGGACAGTTGTCCGGTGCGCATCTCGCGATGGTGAGCCTGCTCCACCTTCAGGCTTCTGGCCGGTCCGAGATTTTTTCAGGCTTCTACGGCATGTGTGGCGCATTCGATCTTGAAGGCTCCGAGAGCCTGAAACATAGCCGGTCCGACAGCCTCCTGATAAGCGGGCCATCAGCGCTTGCAAACCTTACGCCCTGGCCTGGCTTAGCGTCGTGACGCGCATCGGCGAAGAGGGACCGCGAGACGTCAACACTTTCGAACTGGCCCTGCTCGTCGCGACGGACATAGCGTTTGTCGGTGCCGGTTTCGATCAGTTCACGCTTGCTCATAGGAGGACTCCTTAGGGGTTGTTCCATATGGGGAACGCACGCCGGCGCTAAAAAGATGCATAGAATCATAAGCCTAGGCAGGACTCGCAAAACGCGCATTCGGATAGCGCTAAGTCATTGAAAAATGATTCGTTTCGAGTCGGAACGATTCGCCGCCGAATCACTTGAATCGCTTGAGTTGTGTCCGGAGGGTCGATGTCATGGCGGGTCCAAGAGCCAATTGGAAGGGCTACATCAAGTTCGGAGAGGTTTCCTGTCCGGTGGCGCTCTATACCGCCGCATCGTCCTCCGAACGGATCGCGTTCAATACGCTCAACCGCAAGACCGGCAACAGGGTCAAGCGGGAGTTCATCGACAGCGAGACGGGCGATCCCGTCGAGCGCGAGGATCAGGTCAAAGGGTATGAGGTCGAGAACGGCCAATATGTCGTGTTCGAGCCCGAGGAAGTCGCGGCCACCGTGCCCGAGAGCAACAAGACATTGAACATTGAGGCCTTCATTCCCTGCTCGCAGATCGATACCACCTATTTCGACAAGCCCTACTACCTGGCGCCGGACACGATGGGTACGGACGCGTTCGTGCTGCTGCGAGACGGCATGAAACAGCAAGGTGTCGCAGCCATCGCCCAGACCGTGCTCTTCCGCCGGCTGCGCACCGTCCTCATTCGGGTGTCTGGCAAGGGGCTGATCGCCTCGACGCTGAACTTCGACTACGAGGTCCGCTCGTCGGAAAAGGCGTTCGAAGACATGCCGGATCTGAAGATCGAAGGCGAAATGCTCGAGCTTGCGGAACACATCATTGGCACCAAGAAGGGCAGTTTCGACGCCAGCACATTCGATGACCGCTATGAGGCCGCCGTCGCCGAGCTGGTGAAAGCGAAGATCGAGGGCCGCGCGCTGCCGAAGAAGAAGGCTCCGGTCGCATCGAAGCCTGGCGATCTCTTGCAGGCACTTCGCGAAAGCGCCGGTATCGGCGCCAAGCAGACGAAGCCAATGCATTCCGCTGCCAATGCCAATGCCAACCGAGGTGGCCGCCACAAGGCAGCAAAACCGGCCGCGAAATCGAAACAGGCCACGGCGACGACCCGCCGAGCCGGCTGATCGGAGGATGCCGCCATGGCTCTACGTCCCTACTGGCGAGGCTATCTCAAACTCTCACTCGTCACCTGCCCGGTGCAGATGATGCCGGCAACCTCCGAGAGCAAGAAGGTCCGTTTCCATACGCTCAATCGCCAAACCCAGAACCGTGTGGTCAGCCACTATGTCGATTCCGTCACCGGCAAGGAGGTGAAGGAGGAAGACGAGGTCAAAGGCTATCAGCGGGGGGAGGACGAATACGTCATTCTCGAAGACGACGAACTCGAGAATGTGGCTCTCGAGAGCACGAAGACGATCGATATTTCCACCTTCACGCCGCGCGACAGCATCGAATGGATCTGGCTCGACACGCCCTATTATGTCTCCCCGAACGACCCGGTCGGTCAGGAAGCCTTTTCCGTCATCCGCGATGCGATGGAGGCCCAGCACATGGTGGGCATATCCCGGCTGGTGATCTCGCGTCGCGAGCGCGCCGTCATGCTCGAGCCACGCGGCAAGGGCATAGTCTTGTGGACGCTGCGCTACGGTGATGAGGTCCGCGATGAAAACAGCTATTTCGAGGGTATCGGCGATGAGCTGGCGGACTCGGAGATGATGCCGCTCGTCCAGCAACTGATCAAAAAGAAGACGAAGGACTGGAGCCCGAAAATGGTCGGCGACCCGGTCCAGGAGAAGCTGCTCGATATCATCGCGGCCAAGAAGAAGGACCTGAAAAAACCGGCCAAAGGCAAGACCAAGCCTCAGCCGTTCTCACCAGCCAGCAATGTCGTCAATATCATGGATGCGCTGAAAAAGTCCGTCGCGGCCGAACAGCGGACCGGCAAATGAGCCGTCACGCCAAACCGCTTCTGCAGGACGATCACGTCGCGAAGTCGAAGCCGGCCCGGCCGCGCGATCCGGCGCAACCCCATCTTCCGTTCGACCCGATGCCGGACCGGGTGGAGCCATGCCTGGCGCTCTTGAAGAAAGCGCCGCCCACAGGGCCGGACTGGACATTCGAGGTGAAGTGGGACGGCTATCGCCTGGCGATCCACATCGAGCCGAAGGGCGTCAGGATCATCACCCGCGGCGGCCACGATTGGACGCACCGGTTTCCCGCCATTGCCGAGGCAGCAGGAAAGCTGGGCGTCGGCACCGCGATCCTCGATGGCGAAGCCGTCGTGCTCGATGATGAAGGGCGTTCGGATTTCGGCGCGCTGCAGCGCTCGCTTGGTGGGCGCGGCGGCAAGCGCACGTCGACGGAGTCGGTGTTTTTTGCTTTCGACCTTTTGTATTTCGACGGCCATGATCTGACGGGAACCGAGCTCTCCGTCCGCCGACACCTGCTTGAGGACTTTCTCCATGGCGCCACCGGCGCGGTCCAGCTCTCAGACGAAGTCCATGGCGATGGCGCCACGCTTCTGGAACATGCCTGCTCGATCGGGCTTGAAGGCATCATCGCCAAGCATCGGGATCAGCCCTATCGCTCCGGCCGTACCGGCGACTGGCTGAAGATCAAATGCGTTGAGAGCGAGAGCTTCATGATCGTTGGCTACGAGCGATCTAAAGTTGCGCGCGGTGGGATCGGCAGCCTGCTTCTCGCCGGCCGCAAGGGCCTTGGCTGGGTCCATGTCGGGTCGGTCGGCACCGGCTTCAATACGAAGACCGCCGAAGATCTCCGCAGCACGCTCGATAAGCTGAAGACCACTCAACCAGCCGTCCCGCTCAAGGGCAAGAATCTGGTGTTCGCGGAACCGACATTGATCGCCGAGATCGAGTTCCGCGGATGGACACGTGACGGCAGCTTGCGTCACGCATCCTACAAGGGCCTCCGTGAAGTCCAGGACAATGCTGCAGTCTTCGACATGAACGAGAGGCCGGGAGGCTAAATGGACAGGGCGCTCGACCCTTGCGGGGAGCGCCCTGTCCGACCCGGAGGATCGCACGCGCCAGACAGTCTGCGCGGCAAGGCGATCGTCGAAACGGGTAGTCGGCGATAAATGGTATCGGGATGACTGGTCTTCAAGGTTCGTCGACGCGCTCGAGTTCGAAGAAATAGATCCGCTCGTCGCCGCTGATCGTCATTGCCCCGATGACCCTCAGGTCGTCTGTCCGCCGGAAATGATCGACGATCGGCTGGTGATCGTAGACCATGGCGGCACTCTTGGCGCCGTCAAACGCCATGGTCTTCAGCGAAGCGACCGGACCCCTCGCCCGCAGACGGCGGTGAAGATAGGAAAACAGGTTTCTCGCAATAGTCGTCCTGCCGACCTCATGGAAACGTAGCGCCAGCTGAAGGGGTATCCATTTCGGATCGATCGCAGTCAGCCGGTGTTCGCCAGACCGAAACAGCAACGCGTCGGCGCGCATGTTGGGCGTAAACCGCTTGCCGAACCAGCCGAGATTTTCCAGCACGCCGTCGAAGGGATGCCCGGCCGGTATGCCGTGCCCTTTCCATAGGCCGACGAGGTCACGCGGCTCGATCGACGACAAGCGTCGGAATTCCTCAAGCATTGCCTGCTGGTCTCTCACCGGATGGGTTGTCCTTTTGCTTGCGCTCATTCGTCCGCCGCCTGGATTTGGCGGCCCGCCGAGCAGTGCGCAACTCCTCAAGCGTTGGTATCCACCAGCCGCGATCGCGTTCGTGTTGTTCCGGCGGCGTCCGCGCCGGCCAAGTCGTCACCAGTTCTTCGAAAGAACCTCCTCGCCATGACCCCCAGACATAGTCCTCCCCTTCCGCCGCGGCAAAATAGAAGGCGCTGACCGCCACCGGATCCGCGAGTTCGCCATCGGTCTTGGTGAAGAAGACGATGCCGATATGCGTGCCGATCGCGCAATTGAACGGCGGGGTATCACCAGCGGGAACCGGATAGCGCTTCCGCCGGCGCTCCCTCGACCTCGCCTTGGATGCCTCGTCTTCTTCAGTACCCTTGATCGCCTGCCGCCGTGCCCGTCGTGCCGCCGGCTCGCTCCGTTCGGCGGCCGCCTCGATCGCCTGCCACCGCTGCCGCAGCTCCTCGAATGAGCGATAGGGCACGGTCCAGAGGCGGCGGTCGGCATCCCAGCGCGCATAGGGGATTTCCCGGATTTCGTCGATGACGGCGCGTGAATAGGGCGTCCGGATCTGGAAGCTCGCTGGTGCGGCCTCAAGGTAACGGCTTTCGATCGGCTCGAAGGCCAAAGCGTCCCTGCCCTTTTCGTCCGCGAAGGTGTCGGCCTCTGCTTCCATCTCGGCAAGCCAGCGGCCGATGCGTTTTTCCGCCCTTCGGCCGGGCACGAACCAGGCATTCAGCCTGTCGTTCCACCGGGCACGCGGAAACGCCTCCCTGAAACGCTCTACCGTTATCCGGTCATGCGGCAAGTCGGTCGTTGCCCCCTCAAGCGGGACGGGGGCGGATGTGTCCTTTGTTTTGTTCATAAGACATTGCCTGGAAGCCATGCTTCGGAGATCACGCTGCCCGTCCTGGTTTCCCGAGGCGCTTGATCGCCTGCTCGAGCGATCGCTCACCGTCACAATAATCCTGCCAGGCGGAGGTTTTCGCAAGCAGCGCCGGCACGGTGCGCAGGTTAAACCGCTTCGGGTCGAGATCGGACTTCACCTGCGTCCAGGTGAGCGGCATCGACACGGTGGCGCCGGGCCGCGCGCGCGGCGACAATGGCGCGACGGCGGTGGCCATGCGATCGTTGCGGAGATAATCGAGGAAGATCCGGCCACCTCTCAGACTCTTGGTCATCTTCGTCAAATAGAGGTCGGGATTGTCGCGCGCCATCTGCTGACAGACATCGTGTGCAAAACCCTTGGCCTCGGCCCAGGATAGCGGTTTTCGTCTATTGACGGCGAGCGGGGTCACGACATGCAGCCCTTTGCCGCCCGTGGTCTTGCAGAAGCTGACAAGGCCGAGCTCATCGAGACGGTCGCGCATCTCGCGCGCCGCCGCGACCACCGTCGAAAACGGCACATCGGGGCCGGGATCGAGATCGAACACCAGCCGGCCGGGCACTTCCGGCTTGCCGGGCTCGCAATTCCACGGATGCAACTCGACACCGCCGATCTGGGCAATCGCCGCCAGTCCCTCGATCCGATCGATCTGCAGGTAAGGCTTCTTGTCACCGAAGACCTTGACCAGCTCGAGAAGGTTCGACGTTCCGGGCATCGCATGTCGCTGGAAGAACTGCTCTCCGCCGATCCCATCGGGCGCGCGGATAATCGAACAGGGCCGGCCTCTGATGTGCTCGATCAACCAGGCACCGACGGCTTCATGATAGCGCGCCAGCTCTTCCTTGGTGACAGGCTCACCATCGCCGGCGTCTGGCCAGAGCGGCTTGTCGGGATTGGAGATCAGGACGCCCATGACCTCGGCCTTTGCGCCTTTGCGCCGGACAGGCCTGTGCTTGGCGGCCGCAACAGGTTTGGCGGTCTCGATCTTGGCAGGCGATACCGGCTTCTCGGCCTCGACCTCCCTCGAAGGCTTGTCCTCGCGCAGCCCCTTGAAGGCCGCCTGACGGACGAGGCCGTCTGCGGTCCACCCCTCGAATTCGATTTCGGCGACAAGCTCGGGCTTCACCCAAACAACGTCGGCCTGCGTCTTCGGAGCGCCGATACCGCTGAACGGCGACCGCGCCGCCTCGAGCGCCTTGAGTTTCGGAAGGAGTAACTCGACTTTCCCGGCGCTGTAGCCGGTTCCGACACGGCCTACATAGACGAAGTGATCACCGCGGTAGACGCCGACCAGCAGCGAGCGGAACTTGCCGTTGGTCTTGGCGTATGCGCCGATCACCACCTCGTGGCCGGCCCGGCACTTCGATTTCGCCCAGCTGTCGGTGCGGCCTGATTGATAGGGCGCATCGATCTGCTTGGAGACGACACCCTCCAGATGGAGCTTGCAGGCGGACCGCAGCACTGCGTCGCCACCGGATTCGAAATGTTCAACGTAGCGGACGCGCGGATCGTCGCCGGCACCGGCAAGCAGATTTTGAAGCCGCTCCTTCCGTTCGACCAGGCGCATCGACCGCAGGTCCTCGCCGCCGTCAAAGAGCAGGTCGAACGCGAAATAGACGAGATCGCCGGTCTTCCCCTCCGACAAAGCGGCCTGTAGGGCCGCGAAATCGGGTGCACCATTCTCGTCGAGGGCGCAGATCTCGCCATCGATGATGCAATCGGGAAGTTCTGACGCCGCTTCCGCGATTTCCGAATATTTCGCCGTCCAGTCGAGGCCCTTTCGCGTCTTCAGCGTCGCGGCGCCATTGGCAACGCGCATCTGGATCCGGTAACCGTCGAACTTGATTTCGTGCAGCCAATCATCGCCGGCCGGTGGCCGAGCAAGCTTCTCGCAGAGCTGCGGATCGATGAAATCCGGCAGGTCGACGACAGTGGAGGTCGCGACAGTCTTGCGCGACCGCTTTTTGCGCGCGTCGGCCGCCAGGCCATGTTTGCTGTCCCAGACCGCATCCGCCTCGACATCCCCATTCTCCATCATGAACGGTCGCGGCTTGCGGCCCTTGCCCGCGGCGATCTGATCCATGCTGCGGGCGGAGGCGACCGATGTCGCATTTTCTTCGAGAATAGCCGCGCCGTTTTCCTGGACGGAATGGTCGTCGTGATGTTTGATCAGCAGCCAGTTGGTCCGCTTGCCGCCATCACGGTCGTTGCCCATCCGGACGAGGACGAAACTGCCATGCAGCCTCTTGCCCTCCAGGATGAACTTGAAATCTCCCTTCCTCAGGGCCTCCTCGGGGGACTTCCTGCCTTCCGGTTCCCAATAACCGCGATCCCACAGCATCACCGTGCCGCCGCCATATTGCCCCTTGGGTATCGTTCCTTCGAAGTCGCCATAGTCGAGCGGGTGATCCTCGACCTCGACCGCCAACCGCTTGTCGTGCGGGTCGAGAGAAGGCCCCTTGGTCACTGCCCAGGATTTGAACACGCCGTCAAGTTCGAGCCTCAGATCATAGTGGAGCCGGGTGGCATCGTGCTTCTGGATCACGTACCGCCGGCGGTTCGATGGCTTGACATGCGTCTCCCCGCTCGGTTCGCTGGTCTTTTTGAAGTCGCGCTTGGCGCGGTATTTCGAGAGATTGTCTGCCATAATATTGCGGACCCTTTCCATGGCACGAGGAGCCAAGCCGGCCTCAGTCTTGCCGGTGTCAAATCTCCACGGAACGAAAACGCCTTCGGCGGCCGGTAGTTTCGCCTGTGCGTCCGAAGGCACCCATCGAAATGGGTGATATCGCGCTGAAGCCTGCTATTTTCTCTTTTCGTTTCGGCACGAGCTCAATATGCAGATGCAATCGCGATCGAAGAAGCCGCCATGACCCCAATTCGAAAAATCGTGCACATCGACATGGTCGCGTTTTATGCGTCGGTCGAGCAGCGCGATAATCCCGATCTGCGCGGCAACCAGCTGGCGGTCGGCGGATCGGCCGCCCGCGGCGTTGTCGCGGCAGCAAGTTACGAGGCCCGCGCCTTCGGCGTTCACTCGGCGATGCCGTCGGTGAGCGCCAAGCGCAAATGTCCGGATCTGATCTTCGTGCCGCCGCGCTTCGATGTCTATAAGACGGTGTCTGCAGCAGATCCGCGAGATCTTTGCCGAATATACGTCGATGATCGAGCCGCTGTCGCTCGACGAGGCCTATCTCGATGTCACCGAAAATCTGAAGGACATGGAGAGATCGCGCTGGAGATCCGCGCCAAGATCAAGCAGGTCACCGGCTCAATGCCTCGGCCGGCATTTCCTACAATAAGTTCCTCGCCAAGATGGCATCTGACCTCAACAAGCCCAACGGTCAGGCCGTCATCATGCCGAAGAATGGGCCGGCCTTCGTCGAGGCCCTCCCCGTCAAGAAATTTCATGGCGTCGGCACGGCAACGGCCGAGAAGATGCAGCGGCCCGGGATCGACACGGGCGCCGACCTCAAGGAGATGAGGCTCGAATTCCTCATCCACCATTTCGGGAAGTCGGGGCCCCTATTTCCATGACATTTCCCACGGCATCGACGAGCGGCAGGTCAAGCCGAGCCGGGTGCGTAAATCCGTCGGCGCCAAAGATACGTTCTTGCAGGACCTCCATACCCTTGAGCCGGCCAACGAAGGGCTCGACCCGCTGATCAGGAAGGTCTGGGATTATTGCGAGGCCAATGGGATCGGCGCCAAGACGGTGACCTTGAAGATCAGATATGCCGACTTTACCCAGCGCACCCGCAGCAAGACGGTTGCGGCCCCTCTGCCGGCGATCGCCGATCTGCTGCCGGCGCCGACCTTCCCGCCCCGCAAAGGCATCCGCCTGCTCGGCGTTACCCTGTCCTCACTGGAGAGGCGCGCTTAGGCCGCGCAACCGCAGTTGCGGCTGGCGCTCTACACAGCCAGCATCGGCTGGGCAGGAGCGCCCGCGTGACGCTTGACCCGGAATGTCCCCGCCGGCAACGGCCGCAGGATTTCGTCTTCGGGCAGCAGTCCGTCGAGCCAGGCCATGCGTTGGTCGCGAGCGAGAACCGCCATCTGTCGGTCATGAAACGGCGCGATGTCCACATTCGCTTCGATGGTCAGGATGGCATAGGCCTGCGGCCAATCCTCAGTCGCCGGCCGCCAAATCCCGGCGAAATAGAACCAGTCCCCATTTGCGAGCGAAAAGCGGAAGCCCTTGTGGCGAAACTCGGAAGCCGGCACCAGGCAGCGGTGGGTCGGAAATGTTCGGCCCTCCGATCGAACGACGTTGACGGCGCGCGGACTGCCATCGCGGGGCCGCAGCCCCCAGGGCAGTTCCACCATCTCCAGGTCGCTCTCATGGCGCCTGACGATGACCCGGCGCTCGCCGAGCGGGGCATCGGACTGGAAAACCGTCGCACTCATAACGGTTGGAACATATCAGGAACATATTCGTTAGGCAAGTCTGATGGATCGTGTGCGGATGGTGGAAAGCTGCTAATCTCCTTTGATGCGCGCCGATGAGACCGAGCTTCAGATGGTCATGCGACACGTTCGAGATGGCGCCGCCA
The DNA here is from genome assembly GCF_056400025.1 of Rhizobium sp. 01L419. NCBI lineage: Bacteria > Pseudomonadati > Pseudomonadota > Alphaproteobacteria > Hyphomicrobiales > Rhizobiaceae > Rhizobium > Rhizobium sp. 01L419. The sequence continues at coordinate 71,824 of NZ_JBFTSM010000018.1, read as the reverse complement.
TCCTCGCGCGTCAAACCGTTCTGATCAAAAGGCTTGCCGCTCTCCGCCTGCCGACGAGGGACGTGGAGGATCTCTTCGTTCTGCTGGAACGCCTACAATCCGCGCACATATTGACCTGCAGCGGCTCGGTCGCTCGGTGATGGGAACGCACTCGAAGGAAAGAGCAATGTGCAATGACTATCGGCTGATGGTGGATGTCGCCTCGGTTGTCGAAGATTTCGCCGACCTCAAGATCAAGATCCGCTTCGGTGAAGGCGCACCGAACCTTCAGGCGCGTGAGGACATCAAGATCACCGATATCGGCGCCATCGTCCGGACCTTCGACGGAACTCACGATGAGGCCGAGCTCGTGCAACGGCGCTGGAGCTGGCCTGGGCCGAACAAGCGGCCGGTCTATAATTTTAGGTCGGAAGGGAGGGAATTCACTTCCAATCGCTGCCTGATCGTCGCCGACGGCTTTTACGAGTTCACAGACCCCAAGGACCCCCAAAAGAAGCGCAAGGACAAGTGGCTGTTCACCAAGAAAAATGAGCCGATCTTCTGCATCGCCGGCATCTGGCGCGAGATGCCGGAGGTCGGCCAGGCCTTCACCATGCTGACGATGGAGCCGGGACCAGACATCGCCCCCTATCACGATCGACAGATCGTCATCCTGGAGCGCAGCAGTTGGGCCGACTGGCTCGATCCAAGAGTTTCTGCAAAGTCGCTGATCAGGCCGCTTCCGACAGGAACGCTATTGGTGGAGCAGGTCGGTTAGCCGCAATCCGGCGGTGTCGACGAAACGTTCGGCGTCAAGCGATTTGAGGAGAGGTTCAGAGGCTATCTTGACCCCTTGAACTGAAGTCAGATCAGCAGGCGGGCCAAGGTGTCCTCGTCCTCCACCCACGCTGAGATGACTGAATGATGCGGCTGGCTACGTCCTCGCGCTCGGCGGCTCTATCTATCTGTTTTGTCGAGATGACGTCATCATACACCCGTTGGTACAAGGCCGATTCGGCCTCATTCAGCACGTCATAGGCGCTGCGAACGTGGGTATAACTCACCGGAGGGCGTCGCCCATGACTAACGGCTCAAGACCAAACTGGACTGAAACTGTCTTGCGTCGGCAAGGGCGGCCGGTCGGTTTAATTGCCAGCTTCTTCACGACATTGGAAAAGCAAACCCACGGCGCAGATCGTCGCCAGGTTAAGTGATAGCAGCCGCCACTGTCGCAAAGCTCCGATATGAGGCGCGATGGCGCTAACCCGCAACTGCCGGGCGGACGAGACACGTGAAAAAGACCGCCGTCCAGCGACGCACCTTCATTGTTTCTAAACTCCCTGGAACACCGAAAGTCAGTCGTGCGTTTCTGCGGTCCCGACATTTGGAAATTCCGCGAGCCTCCATGACAAAACCAAACCGTAAGCCTGCCAATGATACGACGCCACTCGTTCACGGCGCGGCCACATTGCCCTCAGTTGTCATCGACGACTACAACAACGAGGCCCGGGATAGGAAAGGATTCATTGGCGACGGCGCGAACAAGAAGTCTTTCCGCCACAAGCTTGACGAACAAAGAATGCTGATGCGAGCGCTTGGACGCGATCCCTTTGGCAAGATCCCGACCAAAGAACTGAAGAAGAAGGATATTGACGCGCTGCTTTCCGGAGAAGATGCAGGGGCTGCAGCCTTGGTCTTAGGCGCTGTAGAGGAGTTTTCCGGCGAGTTTGCCGCCGTCATCAGAAAGTTTCTGAACGAAAAACCGTGGAAGAAAACAGAACGGATTGCCGTTGGCGGCGGGTTCCGGCAGCGCAAAATCGGCGAACTTGTCATCGCCCGCACGATGATGCTTCTCCGGAGCGACGGCGTCGAAATCGAGCTCGTCCCGATCGCGCATCATCCAGACGATGCCGGTCTGATTGGTTCGGTGCACCTGATGCCGGAATGGATGCTCAAAGGCCATGACGCGATCCTCGCCGTTGATATCGGCGGAACCAACGTCAGGGCGGGCGTCGTCCACTTCGGGAAAGACACCAAAAGCAAAATCGAAGATGCCTCGGTGGTGGCCTCGCTCATCTGGCGGCATGCGGATGAAACTCCAAGCCGGACCTCAACCGTCGCGAAGCTCTCGGAAATGCTTAAAGAACTGATTGCGAAGGCGGCCGAGGCCAAGCTCCACCTTGCGCCATTGATCGGGATCGGCTGTCCGGGCGTGATCGAGACCGACGGTGCGATCGTTCGAGGCGGGCAGAACCTTCCTGGCGGAAACTGGGAAAGCGACCATTTCAACCTGCCGGCGGCTCTCGTGAAAAGCATTCCTGAAATCGATGGGGCTGAAACCTTTGTCATAATGCACAATGACGGCGTCGTTCAGGGACTTTCACAGATCCCGCTGATGACCGATGTGTCGAGCTGGGCGATCCTGACGATCGGCACTGGACTTGGAAATGCCCATTTTACCAATCGCGTCCACGGGCAGACGGACATATAAGTCAAACTCATCTCTCCTGCCCGTTTCGAGCGAAAATGGCGTTCAAGGTCGCGGCAGGCCGAACATGCCGGGATTGGAATTCCTGTACCGACGGTCGAAGAATCCAACCACGCCCACAGAGAGCGCTGCGCTATCGCTCGGCGAGATATTGTGCGCGCGGACATCGACTTTAACATGGAGGAAACCGAAGGATTTCAGCGCTGCTGCAGGTCTGCCAAGAGGATATGAGCTGTCGCAGTTTCGGGATATTGAATCCGTCCGTTCCCGTGACCGAAAAAGTCTGGTGTAAGAATGGCTTGGCGCTCACCCTGAAAAACGCATGATTGACGGTCGACGTGCGGCGTGCTGCTCAAGTCATCCGGAAGGCGTCAGGCTTATTACGGTTCCGCTGTCGACAACGATCCAGAGGGTTCGGATCATATCGGCCGCCTCGAGAAGACCGTCTCGACTTTCCTGCGGCGATGCCTCCTCGACTGCCGACGCCAAGTCTGTCAACCGGATGACAGCGTCGTGCTCGGTGCCGTTGACCGGGATCCCAATCACGTCCCTCAAATCCCGAATGGTGGTGATTGCCCGGAAGAGCAAATTCTCGATCTCGCGGGTGGTCTGACGATCGACCTCGTTGGCGGCACGCACGAGCTCGGAGACAAAGGACGGGATACTGATCATGGACGCAAGAAAACTGATTCAGCCTGCGCGCGCAACACTGCGAAAGGCCTGCCAACGATTGATCGCTCCGGCTACGGAACATCGAGACCGCTTGCAGGTTTCCACATCGACACTCCTGTCGAAATCTTCAACAGCAAGGAAGAATCCCATGACCCTCGCAGGGAAGAAGATTGCCATCCTCATCGCACCGCGCGGAACCGAAGATCCGGAATTCAAGCAGCCAAAGGAAGCTGTACAGGCCGCGGGCGCAACCGTCACCGTCGTAGGCATCGAAACCGGAGAAGCGAAGACGAACATTGGCGACCTGGACCAAGGCAGCAGCTACACGGTCGACAACGCTGTAAGCGAGGTGTCAGCGAATGACTTTGACGGCCTCGTAATTCCGGGCGGCACAGTTGGAGCCGACAAGCTCAGGGCGAACCCGGAAATCGTCTCGTTCGTGACAGCATTCTTCGAACAGGCAAAACCCGTAGGCGTGATCTGCCATGGACCTTGGCTGCTGGTTGAGGCCGACGTTCTCAAGGGGCGCAAGGTCACCTCGTATTCGTCCATCCGCAAGGACATCGAAAACGCCGGGGGCATCTGGGTCGATCAGGAAGTCGTCACCGACAAGGGGCTGGTCACGAGCCGCAAGCCGGACGATCTCGCGGCCTTCTGCGCGAAGATCATCGAGGAGTTCGCTGAAGGAAAACACCCGGAACAAGCTCGTAGCGCTTGATATCGTGAGGGCTCCATCATGGCGCCGAAGAGGTGCCTTATGCTGGCGGTGCGCGGCATCATCGTCTCGCACCAGACGATCCGTCTGCGGACCGAAAAATTCGGCAGGGATTCGCCAACACGATCCGCTGTTGTAACGTTACGGCATAGCGCCTTGGGTATGTTTCGCGCCCCACTGCCTCGGGAAGTGTGAGGAGTTTTTCATAGTTGCTAAGATCTCCTGATCGTAATGCTTGGTATGGATGGCGCGATGTTGGAGGCTGTCACGAAGAGGACGAAGCCGTGGTCAGACGATCGACCGGCGCCTGGGATTTTCGCTTCGTTTTCGGAAAGCGCAAGCGCCACTCGATATGACGGGCTGCAAGAGACGCCGGCCAGGCGAGGCAAAAGTAGAGCAGCGCTGTCAGCGCAAAGACCTGCAAGGGCAAAAAGCTCTCCGACATGATTTCTCGTGAGACAAGCGTCATTTCGGGAACGGCGATGAGGGCGGCGATCGAACTATCCTTCAGTAGCGAGACGAGATTGATCAAAAGAGGAGCAACCGTATGACGGATTGCCTGCGGGAGAAGGATCAGCCTGAATGTCTGAAACGGGGTCAGGCCGCTTGCGAGCGCCGCTTCTCGTTGGCCCACCGGGATCGCTTCGAGCCCGGCGCGGAATACTTCTGAGAGATAGGCGGCATAGACGGCGGCAAGCCCAATGGTCGCGGCCAGTTCCGCCGGCAGAGTGATGCCAGCGCCTGGCAGCGCGAAATAGACAAGATACAAGATGACGAGGATCGGAATGCCGCGTGCGACGGCGATATAGATCCGGGCGATGAGGCGTAGTGTCGCCTGACGGCGTGAGCGAAGAAATTCGAGCACGAGGGCGAGCAGAAAGGCGAGAGCAAAGCCGCCGGCCGTCAGCATCAGCGTGCCTCGCAGACCGGACAGCATGCGTGGTCCCCAATCGCCGAGATTGGCGAGGAACGTATCGACAAAAAACATCAGTGGGTCTCCAGCTTGCGTTCCACGAGGAAAACCGACCCGGCGACTGCCATCGTCAGAACGAGATAGATGGTTGCCGCACAACCATAGATCAGCGCGGTCTCGAAGGTTTCGTTGACCAACTGACGCGCGTTGAACATCACCTCGGGCGCTGCGATCGCTGCAACGAGCGAGGTGTCCTTGACAAGGCCGACGGCATAGTTGCCAAGCGACGGCAGCGCGAGCCGCAATCCCTGCGGCAGGATGATGAACCGGAAGGCCGCGAGCGGCTTGAGGCCGATAGAGGCGGCCGCTTCCTTCTGGCCGAGGGGAACCGCCTGGAAGCCGGAACGGAAAATATCGACCGCGATCGCTCCGCCGATCAGGCCGAGACCGAGAATCGCGGCGACCATCGAAGAGAGCCTGATCCCAGCGGCCGCGAGCCCGAAATAGAGAAGAAACAGGAAGGTCAGGCTCGGAACGTTGCGCAGGGCCTCGACATAAAGACGGATCAGCAGATGAAGCCAGCGGCTCTTCGACAGGACGGCGATCGTTGCGAGGCCAAGTCCTATGACAATCGCCAGGATCAACGCTCCAGCCGTGACTTCGACGGTCACCCACACGCCCGTCAGCAGGGCTTCGGCAATTCTGTCGAGAAGGGTGCTATCCATCGCGGCGCCCTCCCCGCGACAGGCTCGCCAGGAACTGCTTGAGGCGCGGTGATTGCGGATTGTCGAGAAGGTCCTTTGCCGGTCCCTGCTCGACGATACGACCACCGTCCATGAACAGGATGCGATCGGCAACCTCGCGGGCGAAGGCGATTTCATGGGTTACGAGCACCATCGCCCTTCCTTCTCCCGCCAGTTCTTTGATGACGCTTAGAACCTCGCCGACGAGCTCCGGATCGAGCGCCGAGGTCGGCTCGTCGAAGAGCAGGAGTTTGGGCTGCTGGGCGAGCGCGCGGGCAATCGCCACGCGTTGCTGCTGGCCACCGGACAGGCGTCCAGGCATCTCGTCGACCTTGTGATCAAGATGTACCTTCGCGAGCATCGCTTCCGCCATGCGAGAGGCTTGGCTCCGAGCGATGCCGCGCACCTTTCGCGGCTGCAGCGAGACATTGGCGCGAACACTCAGGTGCGGCCACAGATGAAAATGCTGGAACACCATGCCGATTTCGGCGCGCTGCGGCGCAAGCTCGAGATCGCTCATGCGACGACCATCTCCGCGGCTGCCGATCGCCTTACCGTCCAGGCGGATATCGCCTGCTGTCGGAGGTTCGAGATAGTTGATGGCCCTGAGACAGGTCGACTTTCCCGAGCCACTCGGCCCGATGAGCGCAATCCGTTCGCCGCGTGTGAGCGCAAAGGACACATCGGTCAGAACCGTATGATGACCATAGGCCTTGCCGAGACCGGTGACCTGAAGAAGATATTCGGCGGCCATGTCCGCCTCCTTGAACAATGAGAAGAACTTACGCGGCCGGCTACCCGGCCGCGTGGCGGCTACTTCCCGCAGACTGGCGGCGTCCAATCGGTCAGCCGATCGATACCGACCCGGAAGTTCTCTGATGACGGGGTGTAGTTCGCTCGGCTGACGTTGCCGTAGCGCTGGCCGATCGCGTTGATAGTGCAGGAGGTCCAGAGGTTGCGGATTTCCCCGCTGAGAGCTGCCGCGAGCACGGCGTTCTCTTTCGACAGACCGAAGACATATTGCCGCCCGAGACCGGTCAGCAGTGGATAGTCCGGATTGTTGTCGGTGAAGGGCAGGTTGACGAGCCCCCAGGCCGGATTTTTGGCGAGTGCGTAGTCGATTACCGGCGGGTCGCCGACGAGCGCTTCGATGCGGCCGGCGAGAAGATCGCGCAGTGCAGCGTCCGAGCTGTCATACAGAGACAGTTCGAGACCCTTGATCTTCCGGAGTTCCGGCAGGAAGGAGAAGCCGGTCATCGATCCGACCTTGCGGTTTTCGAGATCTTTCAATGCATGCCAGGCCGCCTCCTTGGGCGAGGTGATGCCGTTCTGGAAATAACCGGTCGGGTCGGTCAGGGACAGCGTTTCGGCGCGCTGCTTCGTCCAGGCGACATTGCCGCCGATAATGTCGACGCGACCGGTCTGGACGGCGGCGATCGCTCCCGACCATTCCATCGGCACCGGCTTGATCTTCAGCGATAGTCTTTCGGCAGCGATCTGCAGGATATCTCCGTCATAACCAGCAAGCTTGCCGTCGCGTGCCACCAGGCCTGGCATGTCGCCGGTAATGGCGACCGATAGGACCCCCGCTTCGGCAAGATGATAGGCCGGGTCGGTTGCCGCCGATGGATCCGGTTGGAGCGCGACGGCGATCCCGATGGCGCCACCGAGCAATCCGAAAATGAAATGCTGCATGTCTGTTCCCTCTGTTGTGGATGGTTGTCAGGTTGAATGAAGACCTGCCGCGTCCGACGCAGCGGGTCTCGTCTCGAAACGGCTCATCGAAAGCCCATCGATCTCTGTTCTTGAGTGACCCTCGAGGCAAAGCTCGGCCAGCACGGCACCGACTGCGGGTCCGAGCTGGAAGCCGTGACCCGAAAAGCCGAAAGCGTGAAAGAGCCCATCAAGTCTGGGGCTCGGGCCGACGACGGGCAGACCGTCCGGCATGCGGCCCTCGATGCCTGTCCAGGTCCTGACGAGCAGGACATTGGCAAGTGCGGGTACCATCGCGATTGCGAGCCTGGCCGCCTCGCATGTAACCTCCGCAAGGGGGCGTGCCTTCAACTGGTGCCGGTCGGCAGTGCCGAGGCCGCTTCCGAAGACGACGCTCCCCTGCCCTGTCTGGCGGATATAGATGCCGCCGCCGCAGATCCCGAGATTGGGGCCGATCAGGGGTGCGATGGGCTCCGTCACACACATGTTCGGCGCCATCACAGCTTCTTCGACCTGGTCGCCGAGCGATGCCGCGATCGCAGCGCCCCAGGCGCCGGCGGTGTTAATGAGCCGCCGTGCGCTGACGGGTGACAGATCGCCGGGCAGCCAAAGCAGAAACCCCCGCTCCGACACCCGGATCTCTTCGACGGGGCAGCATTCACGGATGTCGGCGCCGAGCGCGCGGGCCGCGCGGGCGAAGGCTGGCGCGACCAGACGGGGATTGGCCTGGCCGTCTTCCGCGCAGAAGGAGCCTCCGGCATAGATTGGCGCAACATACGGAAAGCGCAGGCGCAGCTCGGCTGGTTCGAGAATTTCGGAATGAATCTCGTGGCGTCCAAGCAGCTCCCGGTGCGCTGCAAGGTCGTGCATGTCCGCATCGTTTCGCGCGAGCTTCAGATGACCCGTCGCCCTGAATTCACAGTCGCTGCCGACCAGGCTCTGCAGATTATCCCAGATGCCGCGGCTGCGACGCGCGAGCGGCAGTTCCGCCGGATGACGGCCCTGCTGGCGGACACCCCCATAGTTCACACCGCTTGCCTGCGCTCCGCAGCGGCCGCGCTCAAGCAGGACGACGGAGGCGCCCATGCGCCGCGCATACAGGGCCGCCGCGCAGCCGGCCAGACCGCCGCCGACGATCGCGATGTCGAAGGACGCAGTCATCGGCCAATCTCCGCGAGATGCTTGAGCGGCATCGGTTTGATCGGAGCCTGACCGCGCAAGCGGCCGACCGCGCTGATATCGACCCGGGCAGTCGCCGCAATGAGCTCGGCAGCGGTCGGCGCGCAGATGCGTCCCTGGCATCGCCCCATGCCGAGTCGGCAGAAGGCCTTGATACGATTGATGTCCGACTCGCCCGATTCGATCACAGTCCGGCGGATGTCGCCTGCGGTGAGGCCTTCACAGCGACAGACCATGGTCTCATCCGGCAGTGTTTCGGCGATGTGCGACGGAAAGGGGAAGACGCGATCGAGAGCATTGCGAAAGCGCGCCGCTCGTCCGATCACGCCCCGGTCGCGCTCTGAAGGACCTTTTTCCTCATGTGCACAGTCCCGAAGCAGTGCCGCAGCCGCGAGCCTGCCGCTCGCGGCTGCGATGACGCTGCCTCGAACAGAGGAGCCCTCGCCTGCCAGATAGACATTCGGGAGTGACGAGCGTCCGTCAATGTCGACCTTCGGCAGCCACTGTCTCTGCGGTGCGTTGAATTGGAAGTCGACGCCGAGGAGGTCGGCGATCTGCGTCTCCGCTTTCAGGCCATGCCCCACGGCGAGCGCATCACAGGCAAGGAACATATCCCGGCCATCACAGCGGAACTCTAGTCCATTCACGCGGCCATCACCACCGCGCGTCGCCTCCGCGGGAACAACACCGGTCAGCACGGGAATACCATGCGCCCGAAGCCAGGCGATAAAATAGAGCCCGCGGGCGAATGTGGTACCGCCGGAGGCCAGTGCCGGAAGGGCCGACAGATCGTTGAAGGGTTTCGCGGTCTCCAGGACAGCCGGGACAGTCGCCCCGGCCCGGGCATACTGGTAGGCGACCAGATAAAGAAGCGGCCCGGTGCCTGCAAGCACGACAGTCCGGCCGATCAACGATGCCTCCGCCTTGAGTGCGATCTGCGCACCGCCTAGACTGTAGACCCCGGGAGCCGTCCACCCCTTCATCGGCACGACGCGATCCATGGCGCCACTTGCGATGATCATGTGCGACCAGCGCTGCACGAAGGCGCGCCCGCGGCTCACCAGATGAAGTGCGCCGGGTTCGGCGCTCCAGACTGCTGTTTCGGCGTGGTATTCGATGGCCGACTTAAGATCGGCCACATCGCCGCGGAACGCTTGAGCCCGCCTGGCGTCGAAGCCGTAAAGATCGCTCAACGATCGCGAGAGCTCCGGCTGGGGCTTGCGGAATATCTGGCCGCCCGCAGATCGGGCCTCATCGATCACAACCGGACGAAGGCCGGCATCGGCAAGCGTCCTGGCCGCGGCGATGCCGGCCGGACCGGCACCGATAATCACGATTGGCTGAAACGGTTTCATCGAGGCGCCTCCGGCGATCGGGTCAGGAGCCGCATGCCGGCATCGACCATGCTGGTGCACGCGCGAAGACGTTCGCCGTCCTCGCGCCAAAGCCAGCAGTCCTGGCAGGCACCCATCAGGCAAAAGCCGGCGCGAGCTTCGTCCATGAATTCAAAGCTGCGGACATGACCTGGATCGGACCGCATCGCCGTCAGCACAGTTTCACCCAGGCGGGCGCGTACCCGCAGGCCGTCGACGAAGACGCTGATGGCAGCTCCTGCGCGCAGATCCGGCCTTACCCGGCCGCTTTCCACCAAATCCATGGCTGAAATCTCTCACTCCTGATTTCGTGTTGACAAGCTTAACATCCATAATATGAATTTAAACATTCATAATAATTCTGGCAATTGGGCTCTAACTGAGGATGTTCGAAACTTGACTACTACCTGTGAGAGTAACCCGCGCGAGGAGACGGCCTTCGTGATCGATCATCTCGCAACAATGAGCGCGTCCGTTTCGGTCGCACCGGCCCACGTGCTGGACGCTACCCGGCGAACGCTTGTCGACACGATCGGAGCAGCAGCAGCTGGAGCTGCAACCAGAGCTGGACAGGCCTCGCTGAAAGGCGTCCCGCTCATTTGGGGATCCGGAGACTGCGGTATCTGGTTTTCCAGGCGGCGCTCAACCGCTGTCGGAGCCGCCTTCGTCAACGCCACTTACGCGGCAGCGCTCGATCTTGACGACGGCCACAGGAAGGCCTCTGGCCATCCGGCCGCTGCCATCATTCCTTCCGTACTGGCCTGCGCGGAGCACAACGGAGCAGGCGCGGACGCAGTCCTCACCGCCATAGCAATTGGATACGAGGTGGCAGTCCGTGTATCGAGCTCCCGCGAAATCAATGCGCTTCGAACCACCGACAGCGGTCTGTGGTGCGGATACGGCGTCGCGGCGGCAACTGCGTGGCTCTATGGGGTTTCCGCGGACACCATGAGCCACGCGCTCGCGATCGCCGGCCAGACATCAACGTCTCAGGCTGCGACCGGGTTCACCCGCATCGGCCATACAGTGAAGGAAGGCATACCGTGGGCGACGGCGAACGGCATCCAGGCCGTGATACTGGCCAATGCCGGTCATCGAGGACCGGTCGATATGCTGGATGACGCCGATACTTACGCCAGGAAACACCTTGTCGGCGCACCGGAAGGCGCATGGGCGATCGAGAGTGCCTATTTCAAGCTCTATAGTTGTTGCCGCTGGGCGCATGCTGCGATCGACGCGGCGCTAACCCTTCAGGTTCGCATGTCACTAAGCAGCTGCGACATCGACACGATCCTCGTGGAAACCTTCGAACGGGCGCTGTCCTTGCCCAACCTGCCGGACCCCTCCACGAGCGAGGCCGCGCAATACAGTATCCCCTTCTCTATCGCGCTGGCGCTCGTACATGGCGAACAAGCGCTGCTGCCACTGAAGGAGGAACATCTCTGCGATGCCTCCGTGGTGGCGCTCGCCCGGCGTATCAAGCTTGTGAGCTCCAAGAATTATGAGCATGTTTTTCCGGCATCGACCCCAGCGCGCGTGACAATCGTGGGGAAAGGCCAGCTCGACCAGCAAGAAGTGCTGTCACCGCGAGGGGAGCTGCTGAACCCACTCACCCGTGATGCGCTTGAGACCAAATTCCTGGCTCTCATGGAGAAATCGCCTTTTGACGAAAAGCAGGCCATGGCATTGCTTGAGGCGGCAGGCCGGCTGGGCATCGATCGTGAGCCCTCCGACCTCTATGCCGCCCTGAGAGCAGTGGAGCCATAGTCGCCTTCGGTTTGTTCTGATTGCCGGGTTGAACACGGCGGCCAGAGACAATTCTCATGCCGCCGCCTTTGGCCCGCTTTCAACAAGCAGAAAATCGATAAGACCACTTCCTGGAGGGATTGTACATCGAGTTTCTGGGTCTCTCTATCGCTCTTGAGGTTCGGCATGCTCCTTTTGGCGCTACAGGTGCTGACGCACGGACCTGGTGCGCCTGGCGATGTCCTCACAAGCGTTTACAACAGCGCCGTGTCGTATAAGGAATCTCACGGAATGTGGAATGAGGACCGACATGGCGAAGGAAGATGTCACGGCGACCGGCACGCAACTGCTCGATAGGGCGGTGGCGATCCTCAAGCTCCTGGGCGAGAGTGGACAGACTGGACTGACCATGACATCGATCGAAGAGGTGATGGGTCTAAAGCAGCCGACCGTCCACCGCATCGTCACGGCGCTCGAACGCCACGGGCTTGTTGACCGCGAACGGCGAACCAAACGCTATCGGCTTGGTCTTGCGTTATTTGCGATGGGTGCGACGGCCGCCGATGGAACCGGCCTGCGCCAGCTCGCCCGGCCTGCCCTGATGCGCCTTGCCGCAGCAACCGGCGATCCGATCTTCCTAATGGCCCGCTCCGGTTTCAACGCAGTCTGCGTCGACCGTCAGCAGGGCACCTATATGATCGATAGTCTGACCGGCCATGTCGGTGGCCAGATCCCGATGGGCGTCGGCCCGGCGAGCCAGGCAATCCTCTCGTTCCTGCCCGAGACAGAGATCGATATTGTCCTTGCGACCAACGAACCGCTCTTCAAAAAATACGGCGGCTTGACCGTCCGGAAGGTCAAAGACGACATCAAAAAAATCCGTGAGACCGGATTTGCCCTCGACGACGGCGAGCTTGTCGCAGGGATTTCCGCGATCGCCGTGCCGATCCTGCCGCCCGGCCGCGACGCTGTCGCATCGATTGCGATCAACCTGACGAGCGCGCGGCTGACAAGAGAGCGTATTCCCGAGCTTGTCAGCCTGCTCTCACGTGAGGTTCAGGACATCGAAGCTCAGCTCAATCCGCTTGAGAGCGGAGTTTGAGCGCCATATCTTCTCCTAGATCAGTGCCGCGACCGTGACGGCTAGCCAAGCGACGAAAGGATGAAATTGGGCTCGACGCCGTGCTGCCGGAAGAGATCCCGGAGCATCAAACGGTCCATTTTACCGTCACGGGTCAGGCAGTTCTTGTGGACGCCTGTCAGCACGAGTGCAGTATCGAGACCAGCTCGCTTGCCGCCGACAATATCGGTCGCGACGCTATCTCCAATCGCCAGAGCCTGCCCCTCAGATAGGCAGAGAACCTCCAACGCCTTTGAGTAGGCGGCCTGGTAGGGTTTCCCATAAGAGATAACGCGCCCTCCAAGCATTTCATAGTCGCGCGCGAGCGCACCCGCGCAGATAACCTTCCTGTCTCCGACGAGAACCTCGAAGTCCGGATTGGCACAGATCATCGGCAGCTTGCAGGCAATGCCGGCATGAAGAAGTTCACCTGTCATCGTGCTCTCTTCGGGCCATCCGGTCGCAAGTATGAAATCCGTCGTCTCTATCCTCATCGATGCCTTCATCGGCAGCCCCGACAAGAGACCGGCCAACTCCACCGGTCCGAGGTGAAAATAGCTAGATCCTGCTGGAAAATCGGGAGATTCGGTGAGCGCCTCATAAACCAGTTCGCCTGATGTGATCAGCCCGCGATACATATCGCGTCCGATCTCCATCGCCTCCAGGCGTTTGGCTACCTCTTCGGATCGTCGGGGCGAGTTGGACAGAAGGCAGGTTCCGATCCCCTCCTTTCGGAGTCGGCGAAGGGTCGCGCATGCCTCCGGGAAGGCCGAGACCCCGTCATAGATGACCCCGAATACATCAAGGACTACGCCTCCGTAGGGCCCGACAATATCCGCCAGTGAGATCATTTCCGGCATGGACTCTGCCACAAGCTCATTCCTCCGTTCGAACCGTTCGTTCTTTTGGCGCCGTCAGATGGACGATCACTGCCACAAGGATGATGCCCCCTCCGACGATCGTCTGCAGGGTCGGCCTTTGATCAAAGGCGAGCCAGACCCACAGCGCTGACAAAGGAACTTCACAGAGTGACAGCAAGGCTGTCTCGGGTGGCGGGAGCAGACGTGCACCTTTGGCATAGAGGATCAGGCCGAACGAGATTTGGAAGAGAGCAAAGCACGCAATGACGAATGCCTGTTTGGCGTCGAGAGCGAGGCTCGGCGCCATGGCCGCGCCCGCAAGCATGGCAATTGCGTTCGAAAGCCCGACCATCGGAAGGACCGAAAGGACGTTCGAGCGCTTGAAGGCGATCGTCATCAGGGCCATGAAGATCGTCATCATCAAAGCCAGCCCGTCGCCGGCCAGTCGTATGCCCGAGGATGCCGAGCCCGCAAAGATGATGATCGCGCCGAAGGCTACCAACAAGCAAAGGCCGACTGTCCGGCGGTCCACCCGTTCCGCGAGGATCAATCCGGACAGGATGACCGTGGTCAGAGGCAGAGCGCCGTGAATAACAGCAACGTTTGCAACTGATGTCAGTCGCAGCGACGGGATGAAGGCGAGCGTTGCTGCAGCCGAGAGAATAGCCGCGAGGAGACCCGCGCGATCGAAGCGCAGACGCGCGAGCGACGTGGGCTGCATCGCGATGAAGATTGAGGTGAAGCCCAGTGCAAACAAGCTCCGCCAGAACAGGATCGCCCATACATTCATGTCGAGAAAGCCTATGAAGAAACCAGCCGTGCTAAACAGGCCGGCGGCGAGCAGGATGGACAGCCTTGGCGGCAGTTCGAGCCTCATGCATCCTTCCCCTGCTCAATGGCCACGTAAGAGCGGCGGCAGGCTGCACCGACACGCAGCATCACTTCCTGCGCAACAGTAGCGCCAGCACGCGCCATCGCATCGGCAGGCCGATCTTTCGTGATCAGCTCGACCCATTGTCCCGGGTGGCAAAGCTGATCTGGTATGTCCGTCAGATCGATCGCAACGTATTCCATGGCAACTCGGCCCACGAGCGGTGCAACGTGGGATCCGATCTCCACAATCATTCTGTTTGAAAGAGACCAGGCCAGACCGTGCGCGTAGCCGATGGAGAGGATACCGAGACGTGTTGGCCGGCTCGCGCGAAAGGTGCTTCTGTAGCCCACAGTAGCGCCCGCGTGAACGTGCCTGACATCGACGAGACAGGCTCGCAGCCTGAGGACATTCATAAACGGATTGGGGACAAGGTCTGTGGTGTTCAGGCCGTAAAGGGCTGATCCAAGACGCACGAGGTCGAAAAGGTAAGCCGGGCCAAGGAACAATCCTGCCGATGCTGCGAGACTGCGCCGCGTCGGGCCTAGCAGCGCGGAAAAGCAGACGAACCTGTTTTTCTGCAGCTCGTTGAGCGTATTAGCCGGCTCGTCGGCGCATGCCAGATGGCTCATGACCAATAGAGGTTGAGGAAGAGATCGGTGGATGAGGCTTCGCACGTCGGAAGGTCCTAGTCCGAAGCGCGAAAATCCGGTTTCAAGATTAAGTGCGTAGTCACAACGTCCTTCCGCTGCTGCGACTGCTTCTGCCAATGTGTTGCATACCGGAACAAACCGGTTCTTGCGGCAGTGCTCGGCATGGTCGCGCTTCATTCCGGCCAATACGAAGACGGTCTCTCCCTTCGAGCGATCACGTACACGGTAGGCCTCAGAGAGATCGGCCACGAAGAAGGTTTGACATCCGGCAGCGATCAAAGGTTCGATCAGTCTGTCAAGACCAAGACCGTAGCCATCGCTTTTGACCACCGCAGCCACGTCCACATCCGGGCCGGCGATCGAGGTCGCAATCGCAAAGTTTCGCTGGATCGCGTCCAGATCAATAATCACTTCCGGGCTGTCTGCGTGCATATGAGAAACCACCCGTAGTCGTATTTTAGTAAACATTAATTTTCAGTTGCAATTTACAACAAGCCGATCCATGATGCAATCTATTGATGTAATATTCATGAGATTAACTCATAGGATGCAAAAGGAGGAATGACCATGACAAGACATGCCGACCCCCCGAAGATGCTGATCCTCGGTCAAGGCGTTCTCGGCGGCGACGTTCTTGATTTCCTGCTGCAAAGCGACGCACCGCTTGCGCTCGTCGTTGGCGTGAGAAACCCGGAGAAGGCGCTGCACCGCGTTAATCTGGCTCGATATACCGCAATGAATCTCGGACGGTCCAAGCCGGTAGAGATTGAAGCGATCGACCTTATGGATATCGATACGACAGCGGCGGCAATCGACCGGCTGAAACCCGACATCATCTTCAACGCGACGACCTTGCACAGCTGGTGGGTCATCACCAAATTGCCGGCGGACGCCTTCAAGAAGCTTGACGAGGCCCGAGGCGGTATTTGGACGCCGATGCACCAGGTCCTCATTCGTCGTCTCATGAAATCTGTCCGAATGGCAAACAGCCGAGCGACCGTCGTCAACGCGTCCTATCCTGATGTTGTCAATGCAACGCTCGCTGCCGAAGGACTAGCGCCCGCAGTCGGCATCGGAAATATCGCAAACGCGGTCCCCGGGATCCGGCTCGCTGCCGCTCACATGCTTTCGCTAGATCCATCGTCGATCGAGGTTCGGTTCTTTGCCCAGCACTACCTCAGTTACCGAATGCCCAGCACTGGCGGGACCGATGGCGCGCCTTATCATCTGACCGTCTACGCAAACGGGCTGGAAGTGCCGAGGTCCGAGATTGATCACGACGTGCTTTTCTCACTGGTAGCAGGCCGCTTCCGTCGGCTCAAAGGGCTTGCCGGTCAGTCGGTGACGGCGTCATCTGCGACTGCGATGTTGCTTGCACTTTCAAACCGTTCCGGCCAGGTGGTGCACGCACCGGGACCGCTGGGACTCGTCGGCGGTTATCCCGTCAGGGTTTCACCGACCGGGCTTCTCATTGACCTCCCCGGTAAATTGACGCTCGAAGAGGCTGTAGACATCAACAGACAATGCCAGCGCTTCGACGGCATTGAAAGCGTCGACGACGACGGCACAGTCCGCTTTACCGGCCGATCGACCGAAGTGTTGCGCGATGTTCTTGGGTATGAGTGCGAAGCATACGGGCCAGAAGATTGTGAATGGCGGGCCGAGGAGCTCGGCGCCCATTTTGCGAATTATGCCCGCATGCATGGCATGGAGGTCGCAACCGCAGCCTAGGCCATCGCTCGGACCTCGAGCCTAAAGCGCTGGTAAGGCGCTCTGTCCGGCCGCCCGAGTGCGATCATCGCCTCGCGCCGGCGGCAGTCGAAGATGACTGAAAAGGCGGTTTCGGTATCCTCGCGCTGTGAGGCGGATTTGCATATGGCATCGGGCGCACCCGCCCTGTCCCTGAGGAGCACCTCGATATCCTGGGCGCTCTCCAGCGTCAGGCGGTTTGCCGCTCGCAGCCGCTCGCGGCTCGACGGGTAGAGCTGCGCGACGGCTTCGATGTCTTCCCATACGGCAATCGCCGGCAGGAGCGGATGGTTGGTATGACGAATGACCGGGCAAGCAGCATCCGCAACGCCGGCAGACGGGGAGATTTCCGCTACTGACAGGGAACCCGTCGCATCGCCAATGAGAAAACAGCGCCCGGCCAGATGATCACTCTTCCGCAGGACCTCGAGCGCCTCACCGACCGAACCCGTTGCGAGCATGAGGCGCCGGATCACCAGACTTGGCATCCCTTCCTGGCTTTTGTCGACAATGAGATCATTGTTGACGAAGGCAAGCCCGGCGCCATTCATGCCCACCCAGCCAAGTGTTCCCGCCGAAGCTATCGTGACGAAGGGACGGTCTGGATCCTCATGGACGAGCGTTACGAGTTCCTCGCTGCGACACGCCGATGCATCCCAGTTTTGAGCGACGAAAGTCCCATCGATCGTCTGCAGACCAGCGGAGGTACAACCCGTCTGGCCTTCGCCGAAATACTCAAAGCAGGACAGGAGATAGACGTCGAGAATATCGAGGCGGGTCGCCTCGGCGAGACCCTCCAGCTCCGCCGTTAGATCGGGCGCGACGGCACGAAGACGCGCGAAGGATTTCGCACCCATGCTTTTGGCGCGGTGCCATCGCTCCGGTGTCGTCGATCTGCGCAGCCTGGCAAAGCCCTCAAAAACCAATTGCAAGAGAAGGGAGCCCTGTTGCCGGCCTCGTTCAAATGGCGAGCCGGTCAGCCTGGTGAATGGCATTTGGGGGTGCACGCGCCGGATCCATAGATTGTTGAAACTTCACGTATCCATAATATGGATTCTTTTGCCGCACTAGCTGATGCCCGTCCCGGCTGTGCTAAACTTCGGTACATCGCTTTGGCGAGTTTCCACGACAAACGACAGCTTCCTCACTCAACCGTGATGGCTGGTCCACCATCACCCGGCTCGCCTCGGCCATCGGCGCCTCCACCACCGCATCATCGATTGCATAGCTGCCGTCGGGGCGCAGCGTCACGCCCTCGTCTGCGGCCCAATCGACATCCAGCGAAAAAGTCCCGCCCCGGGGCCGGACGAACCGCGACGCACGGCGTATTGAGCACGGCGCGCAGCGGATGGTCGAACGGCTTCCGTCTGCACCAAGAGGGCGACCCGGGTTCCGTCGCCAATGGTCTGGCCACTCTCTGCCACCATCTTCGGCACCGCCGGCCCGGTGGCGACCACCACGGCATCGGCCTCGAAACGATCGCCGCTTGCGGTCTGCGATGGTCGATGATGGTCTCGGTTTCAGCCTCGTGCCGTGGACGCCTGCCGTCGAGAAACAAATCGGCCAGCATATATCAGAGGTGGCTCGTCCGGACGGCGGCGTGGACTGGAGGTTTGGCCGCAAGCGTGGGCTTGGCTTGTCAATGAAATTCCAGCTCCTGCTTGATTCAGGCCGGCGGAATCATATATGACTATCGGTAGTCATATGGAGTAGTGACATGAAGGAAATCCAGCTCAAGGACGCCAAGGCGACGCTTTCGGCCGTGGTCGATCAGGCCGTGGCCGGAGAACCAACCGTTATCACCCGTCATGGTCGCAAGGAAGCCGTGCTGATTTCCTTCGAGGAATGGCAACGAGTCTCCAGGGTGCCGGACTTCGCTGACCTGCTTCTGGCTTTTCCCGGTGAGCCGGCGGATATTCCCGAACGGTCGCGCAAGCCCGCCCGCGAAAACGGTCTCTGATCTTGTATCTTCTGGACACAAACATCGTGTCGGCCGATGCGCCGACCAAGCGTCAGGTCGGCGTCGAGGCTTTCGCGACCTGGGTGCGGGCGCATAGCGACCGCCTCTATCTTTCGGCCATCACCATCGCCGAGATTGAGGCCGGCATTGCCCGCGCCGTCAGAATAGAAGCGACGACGAAGGCGAAGAACCTGCGCCGTTGGCTGTCGGCGGTGGAACATTTCTACGCCGGTCGGATCCTGCCGTTCGGCGTCGAGGAAGCGAGACACGCCGGTCTGATGCTCGACCGGGCGCGTGCTCATGATCCTGGCTTTGAGGACATCGCCATAGCGGCCACTGCCGCCGCGCACGGTCTCACTGTTCTGACCGCCAATGAGCGACATTTCGAGCCGCTCGGTGTGTCGCTGGCCAATCCCCTGAAGCAATTGCCCACCATTCAGTGACTGCCTGTATCCTGCCGACTGGCATCAGCAGCCTGCAAGTATTTTTACGACAGGCTTCGCCGGCCTAACGCCTGCACTGTTCGCGGCAAGAGCTGCTTTACGCCAAGCGTTCAACTGAAAGCGTGTTATCCCATGGTGACGTGCTGTTGCGGTGACCTGACGCGGGGCGGAATAACTCTCTGCCACCATTGCAAGTTTGGCCTCGTTGCTGAGCGGGGGCACGCTGCGCAACTGGCGATCGAAGAGGATCGGGCCGGCGTTCATTAAAATCGGCAAAGCGGTTCTGTAGTCGGTCAACGAGCTAGATCACTGGGATCGTTCAAATCTCGTCCTATGCCAACGCATGCGACATCTCCCTTTTTGATACCGTTGGCACCGAGACGAACGGGATACGAGCGTCTGCGAGAGCCCCCGTCCCATTAGCGGGGCAATGCCTAATGCAGCGCCCGGCTGCGAACATCGCTTCCGCGAAGCCCTTGTCGCGATCTGCATTCCGCCCGTAACCGTAGTTGCCACAGTACTCGTGATCCTGCATGCATTTCCGGAAGGCGCAAAGATCGGACGGAATACGGCGGGATGGTCACAGAACGTCATTTGCTCCAGACCCCGGACCCGTACTCCTTTCGCTGTTTTGTTCCACAAACTCACTCTTTGCATGAAAGCGTGGCGCAAATACAAATTACGGTGGTTTTATATAAAAAATACAATTATATGATGCATAACTAGTTCTGCGGAGGCCTGCGACGGCACTAAGGGTGTTGTGGTCAATCTTGAGAAGGATAGCTAGTGGATCCATTCCTCGCGGATATTTTGGTCGAGTTTCTTGCGACCAGCGACGAGATCAGAAATCGCGCCGAGCTTGTCCAGGGCATCGAGCGCGTCACATCATACCTCGGCATCGATTATGTCGCGATGGCATCCCTGCCTTTGCCGCATGAGCGGCTCGATAATTTCTTCGTATGGCAGCAATGGCCGAAGGCTTGGTTTGAACGCTATTTGAAACTGGATTATTTCCACGCCGACCCGGTCGCCAATTTGGTTCGCCAAACCGGCCAGTCGGTGATCTGGTCAAAGGCGCTGGACCAACGAGCCCTACCGGCAAAGGCCAGACGAATCATGGAGGAAGCCCGTGATTTCGGCCTCGTCGATGGCCTGACGATCCCTTTGCACTCAACAATGGGCTACGGGGGAATTTTTTCCGTCGCTGGCGCGCGAAAAGCGATGACACGACAAGAAACAAAGCTCCTAGAACTTGTTGCAGAACGCGCCTATGGACGGCTGAAAGAACTGGAGCCGATCCGGCACCCCCCTGGTCTGCCACCACACATCACCAGATCCGAAAGCGAATGCCTGACACTGTGCGTAGCCGGAAAGACCGACCGAGAGATCGGACGCCTCACGGGACGCTCGCCACGCACGGTCCAAGACCATATTCGGAGCCTGCAGCGCAAGCTGTCCGCGACAAATAGAGCTCAGTTGGTCGCTGAAGCGTTTCGCCGCGGCCTGCAGCGCTGAAAACCACGACAAATTACGGATAGTATTCCCTTATCACTGGTTGCATTGTTCGCACATGCAGCCGGAGTGAGAACTATGTTGCAAATCATCCATGAGCATGACGATCCAGCATTGATGGACCGGGTTTGGTCATTTCGCCACACCCGCTTCGTCGAGCAACTCGGATGGGAAGCGGTGCGCAGAGCCGACCGGCGCGAGCGCGACCAGTTCGATGGTCCCTCAGCAATCCATCTGATCCTCGAACATGAGAAGCATATTGTCGCCTATTCGCGCCTTCTGCCGACATCCTTCCCGTACCTCGCCGCCGAGTTTTGTCCCCATTTCGCGGCAACCCTGCCAGGGGAACGGTATTCCTTCGAATGGACCAGGTGCGCGACAGCCCGCAATGTGCCGGCCATCAACGGCATCGGCGTTTCGGACCTGCTCATGACCGGTGTCCTGGAATGCGTGCTCGCCCTCGGCGCGCGCGGCGTTGTTTTCCTGACCTATCCACGTGTCATCGCGATGATGCGTCGCAGAGGCTACCGGTTCGACCTGCTGAAGAGTGTCGCAGAAGAAAACGGTGTCCCAATCCAGCTCGCGGCCGCAAGCGTTTCATCTGACCTGCTGCGGCTGCATCGCGACAAATATCACATTTCTCAATCGATTCTCTGCTGGAGGGGCAGTTTCGCAGTCAATCGCGAATCCTCGCCCGCAGCTGCGTGAAGGAACCGAGCCAGTGGCTCGTCGCGGCAAGTCGGCAATGGATGCCGATAACGCGCGCCGTTTTATGATGGAGACCGTCCACAAGGATACGGCGCAACTACTGAAAGCGGTCGAAGAAATCTGTCGCCGCTACCCGCCGAGCAACGATTTGAATTTCGTGCGTTACCTGCTGCGCATGATCGTGATCGAGACGGACCATGCCGATCGAGCGGACAGATCATAGTGGAACAGGCCTGCATCCATGCTTCATGTTAAGGCCCGGCCTTAAAGGTTCTTTGCAAACGTGAATCGGGTTGATAGTGTACAACTCAGGCGATCTGATCGCCTTGGGGCGTGGAAACCCCATTTTGGTTGTTGTGCGCTGTAAGCGACTTCTTCGCGACCTTTAGTGGTCGGGGAGCCTGTGGAGTATGCAAGAGGCGTTCGCGCTAAAGTCCACGGGGGCTGTAACCAACGGCATTTCCAACTCCCCGGCGTTTCGGTTGCCAGATCATCTGGCCAGCGGGGAGCGCCGTACATGCAGCAGAATGCTATAGCCAGGTCATTTCCGGTCGATGAAAGTGCCGCAATTGATGAGGCGGCCTATCATGTGGTCGATGTGGAGGTTGGAAAGCGCATCAAAAGGCGCCGTCAACAACTGAAAATGTCGCAGAGCGCGCTCGGCGCGGCCGTCGGGGTTTCTTTCCAGCAGATTCAGAAATATGAGCGCGGATACAATCGGGTGAGTGCCTCCACTCTCTACGAGATGGCACAATTGCTCAGCGTTCCGATGGCCTATTTTTTTGAGGGGCTACAAAACCCTTTGTCAACTGTGAATGGAGAGCTGAATCGAAAGGCGATTCTGCGCGAAGAATTCGTCGCGACGGATGAGGGCCAGAGGCTCGTGGATGCCTTCATGGTTATGCCGAAAAAGATGAGACCGCGGTTCATATCCTTGCTGGTTGCCTTCGAAACCGGTGACTGAGCACGCCAGGACGGCCAACAATGGCCGTCCTATCTCCCCGCTGCGTGCGTCGCCAGGAATGCCCGGACGATGTCGAGCCGCAATTCTTCGACATGCTGCATCAAGCGCCCGCAGTCTTGAACTCTTCCGTTGTCTTGCCCGGAACTGCGGAGCAGCCGAAAAAAAGTTCGAGCGGTGAGAAGTCGAGGATTTCCGCAGATGCACGAAGCGCGTGGCGTGCATCTTGGCTTCGCCGCGTCGACACGGACTATTCAAGGCCGAGGGTCCGTCCTGCCCCGGAGCAATACGACCTGTATCCAGCCGATCACCAGGAGCCGGTGAGACGAAGCTTGCAGGCGACACGCGAATTGCCGATCAACCGCTTGGACAGTCTTTGGCAAGCGGCCCGCACGATGCGGCGAAGGCCATTCCCAGTTTCAGCGTCGAACCAACGTCCACCGCGGCAGCGCATAGCGCGTCGATGCCGTCGATCCGGATAGATCCTCCCTGAGCCAGAAACCAGAGATGTCACCGCACACCACCGTACACGTCCGTTGATCGCCCTGTAACGCAAACAGGGGGTCTGGGGCCGACCTGAGGAAATCCGCAGCGCCGAATACAGGCGTCCCACATTTTCGAGATCGCACGCGTCCGGACTGGGGTCCGCGTGAATGGAATTTCTATCCAGGACGAAATCATGAATCGACTGAGCCGGAGACGGCCGAAAGGGTATTCTGATGTATAAACATGTTGCCGAGACTTTCGTCGCCGTCGTACAGGCGCCGAGCATAACCGAGAAAATCTGTAAGCAGATCGGGGAGTTCTGCAGATCGATCCTCTGCGAAGGACCCGACAGATTTTTGAGTTTTGAGGACGGATGGGTGGTCATACTGCCCGCTGACGATGGCTTGTTCTTTCGCGTTTCTGCCCGGGACCTCGTCACATTCTACGGGATTCGAACCCTCATCGAGGGCAGCCTCTCGAACTCCACATCCGTCTCCGACGACGTGATCAAGTGGCTTCAAGCAGACGAGGACCTGTCTCGTTCGACAGGTCATGATTTGACGCAGAGCGGTTTGGCGAAACGCGCGCGGCCGCGGACGCGATCTCTTAGCACGTGATCGTCAATGGCCTGGCCACCTTCGAGGATCCGGAGATGGAACAGCGAGGGAGCTGGCGAGCGGAAATATCATGCTGCCGCCGCGGTGCCAACAAACGCCAATCCGGATGCACAAAAGCGTGGGCTCTGCCGGGTGGATGCTGAGCGAGAAAGATGGCCAGGGTGAGCAACTGGATCTGCGTGGGGACAGTTTTTCATCGCCGATCCAGTACATCCTTGGAAGCTGCCCGGCCTAGGTCGCTCTGCCCCCGACGTGTTGACCGATCTCCGCACCTGCTCCGCGATTGATCGGCGCATCGTGGGGCTTGTACTTCAGCAAAAGCGCGTCAAAGCCGCAGCACGATACAAGCCCGGGATCAACGACGCAGCAACAATCTATACTGCTGCCATCCTATCTGAGGGGATTTGAACAAGTCTCGACTTTGAAAAAATTGCATTGCACCGATGGTCGGCTTTTAGATGAATAATTTATTTTCTCTAGCCGGGAAGCGGAAGAATTGTGCTATTCTCGGCGGTTGCTTCAGAAGAAGACTTTACCCGCGGCAGGCAATGTGAGGATGCCCGCAAGAGCGCACATCACGTGTTCATGGAGTTGAAACGCCTCGTGGTCATGGCCGCGAGAACAGCATCATCGGCCAGGCGCGATGACGACAACGATTGGTGAGAAAGATGCAATCAGCGCGATACAAGAAAAAGGACCTGAGGTTTGCAAGGCACCGCGCCATGAAGGCAGAGCAGCGGGTCACTAGGCAGGAAATAATCTTAAGCAGGCTCCGCCTCATCGGCGGACCGCCAGCTGTGGAGCATGCGCTGCTGGGCAGGCTCTATGATCGCAAGAGGCGGGCCATGTACCGGCTTAAGCGGATGGAAGACTTCTTTGATGTGAATGCGCATTGATATCGGGATATTCATTCGATGGGCGACTTTGTCATGGGGTCGCGAAGGCGGCCGGTGTATCCGGCGGGAGACTATCATGTCGACCGGGAATGATACTGAATTGGCTGGTGCTGAGATTGGCGCCGCGGCCATCGAATCCGATGCTAACAAATACCTCGGCAAAGCTTTCGAGCTCCTAACCGAGCGCGAACGGGGAGTCTTCCGGCGCCTCATCTCCCGGCACGCGATTGCCCATGATTCCAATCAGTCCTTCGATGCAAAGCTGACACCGCCGCAGCGGCTGGCCGACAAGGTGGCGGAATTCGGCGGTTCGTGGACCTTCATCATTCTTTTCGGGATCGTCCTTGCGGGATGGGTCGCCGGCAATCTGCTGGCCGCAGCGGGCGCCTTCGATCCTTATCCATTCATATTCCTCAATCTCATCCTTTCCATGCTGGCAGCCGTGCAGGCGCCGGTCATCATGATGAGCCAGAATAGGCATGCCGCCAAAGACCGGGTGGATGCCGCACACGACTACGAGGTCAATTTGAAGGCTGAGATCGAAATCATGGCGCTGCATGACAAGCTCGACGAGCTCAGAAATACTGATCTGAAATCGCTCGTCGCCCAGCAGCAGGAGACGTTCGCGCTTCTGACGAAATTGATGCTTGGCCCGCCGGATCAGCAGCGACTGAACATCTCAAGCATCGGAGGCTAGCATGCAACTGCGGGAGATGAGCGATAATGCCTGCATCGAATTCCTGGCCAATCACACCTTCGGCCATCTCGCATGCAGCGGTGAGCAGTATCCCTATATCGTTCCCATTCACTACGCCTATGAAGGACGCCGGCTGTTCATGTTTTCCATGCCTGGCCTGAAGATCGACCTTCTCAGAGCAAACCCCCTGGCCAGTTTCCACGTCGAAGAGCTTGGCCAGGACAGAAAGTGGAAAAGCGTCCTCATTCAGGGTCGTTTCGAGGAGCTGACGGATACGCCCGCGCGCCGCGACGAACGCATCCATGCATGGTCACTCCTGGAAAAACGTGCCTTCTGGTGGGAGCCAGGATCTTTCAATTTTGGCGTCGATACGGAGGAGCCTCTGGGCGGGCCGACCTTCTTCAGCCTTTCGATCGAGCTGCTTTCAGGGCGGCAGACGATCTGACGGTCGTGCACGGCGCGCTTTACGTGCGCCTCGCACAAAGCGCAGTGGACGTGCCCCCTTTTGATGAGCAACAAGCTGGATTGATATCGGCCTTGATGGACCACTCCCGTTATGAAAGCTAAAAGGGAAGGCCTTACCGCCCCATTATCATTTGTCACGGAATAACTTGGCGATCACCGCATCGACCAAAACGACATCCACCTCGCGGCGGCTGTCCCCACAGATCTCAGACAACAGCCGATCGCAGCCATAAAGCTGCGTTGCAACGCCGACCCGGAATTTGCGGGATTGTTCACCACCCCCGGTACCTGAGCAACTGATATCACCAACGTGAATGTTGCCCACAGTTTCAGGCTCTCCGCGTCTTGGCGCATGTGTCAGGGGCACGGGCAAGTTCATCTGCATTGGCCTCAATTACTCTGACCATGCGGCGGAGACAGGAGCCGCAGTCCCACCGGAGCCGATTATCTTCATGAAGGCGACCTCGGCCATCGTCGGACCTGACGACGATGTTTTCGTTCCGCGGGGTTCCACGAAGACGGACTGGGAGGTCGAACTCGGGGTCGTGATCGGCAAGACAGCCAAATGTGTTTCAGAGGCCGACGCGCTGGATCACGTGGCAGGCTATTGTGTCGTGCATGACGTTTCGGAGCGGGCGTTCCAGACTGAACGCTCCGGACAATGGACGAAAGGCAAGAGCTGCGACACGTTCGGACCGACCGGCCCCAGAACCTCAGCATGTGGCTGAAGGTCAATGGCGAAATGATGCAGAACGGCTCGACCACGACCATGATCTACGGTGTTGCCTATCTCGTATCCTATCTCAGCCAGTTCATGAGCTTGCAGCCCGGAGACATCATCTCGACCGGTACCCCGCCGGGTGTTGGCATGGGAATGAAGCCACCGCGCTTCCTGAAATCCGGAGACATCGTCGAACTGGGTATCGAGGGGCTCGGCAGCCAACGCCAGCAAATCAAACAGGATAGATGATCGGTGGCCAGCACTTCCGATTTGATCTTTTCCCCGAACGAGCATTCGCGGAAAGCCTCGGCCCTGATCGATACTCTCAAGCGGATCGCCAGGTACCGCTATGTTATGACCGATGCCGCAGAGACGAGATCATATAGTGTCGGATTTCGCTTTGACGGCGGCAAGGCGCTTGCCGTCGTCAGACCGGGCTCTCTGGTCGCGCTGTGGCGCGTGCTACAGGCCTGTGTCGCGGCCAATACGATCGTCATCATGCAGGCTTCGAACACCGGCCTGACGGGCGGCTCAACGCCGCACGGCAATGATTATGATCGGGATGTCATCGTCATTAACACGATGCGGCTGAAGGGCGTTCGTCTGATTAATGCCGGGCACCAGGTCGTCTGCAAGCCCGGAGCAACACTTTGTGAACTGGAAGTCGCTCTTCGCCCCCGGGTATTGGAGGCACGTCGAAGAGGTGCTGCTGGAATTGAGCAGCGCTTGCACAGGGCCAGGAAGCGGGACGTTTGTTCCTGAAAGGGTACGAACGTAGACCCGTCTCATCGCTGTTGCGCTTTAGCCAATCACTTCAGTCGATTGTCAAATCACTAGTCCTGAAAGGCAAAATGCATTTTGAAGACACATCAGGGGATTTCCATAGGCTAAGAAGCGTAAGGCCTCACTGACGTTATCTGACCACAGAGCGACGGATCAGGTTGGATCTCGCGGAGTGTGTTGACGCCAGCACTGCTTCCAGCGCCTTCAATGCCGTCCAAGACCGAGGTTCATTGGCTGTGGCGTTGTATTTCTGAGCCCTACCCACAGTTGAGTCCGCACATGCGAACGTCCTACAAGTATATAAAGGAAACGCTCTTGGCCCAACCGAGAACCATATCTAGAAAAAGATCAGATGGTGCGACCAACATTTCACGAAGATTCTCTAATTTAGAACTTTATTAGCTTTATTTTGCAATAAACGTATTTAGAATCCCGTGATCCTGCCGGGTCAATACGCCACGAAGCTCATGATGAACCACTCGTGGCAAACCCGCCGTCGCCGCTTTGCGGCGGCCCCAACCATCGAATGCTTCCCTTTGCTGTGAATTGCCATTCCCGGAAATCTTGTGCCCAAGATTGATGGGCATCGACATCGCGCGTGCAGCAGTCAGAAAAGCAGCAATGTGAAATTCTACCATCATCAGCACCCCGCCCGTGGTTGCGAGCCGCTTGGTCCGGCGCCGCAGAACCACCGCCAACCGGAAAGCAATCATGCAGCTTCTTAACAATCTCCGCACGCTCGTGAAGATGATCGCAGCCTTTGCGCTTGTGATCGTCATCAGCCTCGTCGTCAACGCCCTGAGTTGGTCGTCGTTGTCATATCAGCAGACGGCCAACGGATGGACCGTTCATACCTATGAAGTGCTGAAGCAAGCCGAGGCGATCGTTGCGGCGATGGTTGATCGCGAAACCGGCGTGCGCGGCTACCTGATCTCCGGTAACGAGGACTTTCTCGCGCCGTACAATAGTGGGGAGAAGAACTACAAGGCGGCCTTTGATGACGTCGTCAAACTGACATCGGACAACAGCACCCAGCAGAAACGCCTTGCCGACCTTGACGTGCTCGTTAAAGGTTGGACGGCAGAAGTCGCGACCAAAGAGATTGCGCTAATGCGCAACCCGGCCACCATCGAGCAGGCGCGTGCCATGGAAATGGAAGGCGCAGGCAAGAAATGGATGGACGGAGTTCGTGCAAAGATTGCGGAGATCACTGCCGATGAGGCCGCCCTACTGGACGGACGCACGAAGGGCGCGAATGAGGCTGCTGACACCGCCCGCATGACTATTCTCCTGGGCGCCGCCGCCATGGCGGCGGCTGTCGTAACCCTGCTGTTCCTGCTGCAGAAGAGCCTCGTCTCACCGCTGGTTCAGATTTCCGGCTCCATGAGAACCTTGGCCTCCGGCGACACTGCCATCGCTATTCCCGGCGTCGGCCGTAAGGATGAGGTTGGACAAATGGCCGCCGCCGTCGAAGTTTTCCGACAGAACGCGATTGCCAACAGGCAACTCGAAGAAGAGGCGGAGGCCGCCCGCGGGCAAACCGAGGAAACACGCCTCGCCAGCCAGAAACGGATGCAGGAAGAGGCCGGAAAACTTCGTCACGCTACCGAAACCCTGGGCGAGGGTCTGAAACGCCTGGCGGAAGGCGACATCTCCTTCCAGCTCAACGAAGCCTTCGCAACTGACTACGAACCGCTTCGGCAGAACTTCAATGATTCGCTTCGGCAACTCGCCCAGACCATTGGCTCTGTCCTGCACAGTGTTGCCAGCATGGACAGCGGCACTCGCGAGATCTCAGGCGGCGCCAACGACCTTTCCAAACGCACAGAGCAGCAGGCCGCGGCCCTTGAAGAAACGGCAGCAGCCTTGGACCAGATTACGGTCAACGTTCGCAACTCTTCGAAGCGCACTGAGGAGGCCCGCAGCGTCGCGGCGCTCGCCAACCAGAATGCGGCCAAGTCGGCCGAGGTCGTCTCGCAGGCGGTCGAAGCCATGCGGCGGATCGAGGAAAGCTCTCGGCAGATCTCCAACATCATCGGCGTCATCGACGAAATCGCCTTCCAAACCAATCTCTTGGCGCTCAACGCCGGTGTCGAAGCTGCACGCGCCGGTGAGGCCGGCAAAGGTTTCGCGGTCGTCGCTCAGGAAGTGCGCGAATTGGCCCAACGCTCCGCGCAGGCGGCCAAGGAGATCAAAGCGCTGATTACCGCTTCTGGAACGCAGGTCAGCTCCGGCGTGTCGCTGGTTGGTGAAACGGGCACGGCTTTAAAGGCAATCGGTGATCACGTCGTGCAAATAAATGGTTTGATGGATGCGATTGCCGTTTCGGCTCGCGAGCAGTCCACGGGACTTGCCGAAGTCAACACCGCCGTCAATCAAATGGACCAGACGACACAGCAAAATGCCGCGATGGTGGAGCAATCGACAGCGGCATCGGCAGCGCTGGCCTCAGAGGCCACCCGTCTGCGCGATCTCGTCAATCAGTTCAAGCTGCCTGGCGATCAGGCGCCATTGTCGTCACATTCGAACCCAATATCTTCTGCCAACGCGCCCTTGTCTGCTAGAAGGTCGGTCCAGATGATCCGCGGCAATACCGCCATAAAAGCAGAGGAATGGTCGGAGCTCTGAGCGGCACCCGGCTCCATCAGTAGATGCTCGGCCGCCTTTCTCACGAAGGGCGGCTCTTATATCGAACTATATTGAATATGCTGGAGCGATAATGGGCGGCGGACTGGGACTGGCGATAGCTGAACTGGCCGCGCGCCGGCTAAATGGCATCGTCCTCTTGTATAGTCGACCGGAGGGTGGGCTCCGTGCGGAGCTTCGCATTTCGATTAAGTGAGCCTCAGCATAAAGCGATGAGAGACAAGGTAACTTTGAATGAAAGGCATGGGGGTACGGCAGTTCTGGGACTACGTCGTACCCTGCCTGCGGCTTGTCCGGACCGTACTTAGAGCCATGTCTCAGCAATTTCGCTACTCATCGGGCCCCTTTCGAAAAGCGTCTTGAGGTCCGGTTCATCGACTGCCTCCGCAAGCTCGGCTGTGACGCCGCCGCCGGAGGGGGAAGCCGTGGAGGAAGCGGTCGATCGTTGGCTGATCGCTGCCGAAGACGTAGGCTGCAAGGCGGCCATTCGGCAAGGACGGTGCGAAGCGGCGTCCACTGACCAATATCTTGATACACACTTTGGTCAGTAAAGGCTTGCCTTTTTACTGACCAATATTTCTATATAATTTTCGGTCGGAAAGTAGGTTCGCTACGCCTGATCCCACATCCTACACGCTCGACCGGATCCATGATCGCATCGAAAAGGCCGCGCCGGCAGGAAACGGAGACCTTGCCGCCAGAAGGCTGGCTCGAAGCGATGATCCGGCTGCGTGAAGCCCATGCCTTCGATTACATTGTCGGCAGCGTTCATGACATCAGTGGCAGATGGATCGACTACTCCGCAAGCGACACGGCGGCATTGGGTGCCGATCTCGGTGGCACGGAGAACTGCGCCTTGCCTATTTCGATCAGGTGATGGGTATGGTGGGGGACTTGAGGCCCGATATCGTCGCGCATTTGGATCTCGTTCGAAAATACGAACCTCCCGGCTTTGTCTTCTCCGATCGGGTCGTTCGCTCCATCAACAGGACGCTCGACGCCATCAAGGCGAACGGATCCATACTCGACGTCAACTGCGCAGCCTTTCGCAATGGCTATGGGCCTGTTTACCCGCTTCCACAAATTCTCGAACGCCCCCACAGAATGGGAATTCCTGTCACCCTCGGTGACGACAGCCATGGTGTGCAGACTGTCGGAGTGGGGCTCGGCCGGTCGCTCGCTACGATCGCCGCTGCGGATATCGCAGTGTTGCCTACCTGACCCGAGCCGAAGGTTGGCATGAGGCGCCACTCGAAACCGTCGGTCCGCGTGAGTGCTGAACGGAAGAAGTGACGATATGGATACTTCCCCTTCAGCGCAGCCTCTTTCGATCATCCCGGCCACCGAAGCCGACATTCCTTTTATCATGTCGGTAGAGCGCACTCTTGGTTATGCCGCTTTGATCGGCAGCTTCAATGCGGACGAACATCGGCGACGGATCGAAACGACGAACACCAATTATCTTCTATGCCATCTCGGAGCGGAACCCGTCGGCTTCGCCGTGGTTCGTCTGGACGATGACGGCATGGGGAACGCCCAGCTTCACCGCATCGCGATGGCGCAGACGGGCTTGGGCCACGGATCGGCATTCTTGCGTCAGATTTGCCGACTGGTCTTCGCTCTCCACGATGTCGGACGGCTCTGGCTCGACCTGCTCCCCTCTAATGTGCATGCGAAAGATGTCTACAGAAGAATCGGCTTCATCCAGGAAGGCACTATGCGCCAAGCGCTTCGGCTCAGGACGGAAGCCGTGGGGATTTGGTCCTGATGTCACTGTTACGCGAAGAGTGGAGTGAGCTCGACGGTTGAGCACGGAGGTGCCTGGTACATCAGTGCTGTTGGTCTTGAGATACCATCAGGGTGAGGAGCGGCCTGCGCGGTGACAGAAGATCGATCTCAAGCATAGACCGCTATGTTCGTTTTGTCAGGCTCTGAAAAACCATCATGACGGAGTCGAGCGAATTCGGTATCGGCGACATCACCGATGTGGACAACGAAGCCGATCAGGTCTCGCGGCTGGTCTGGGTCGGCGAGGAGATCGAGCCTATCGATATCACTTTGAGCCATAGACACGACCGCGCACTCAGCGCAATGCCGAGAACTCCTCGATTGCGACCGTGTCCAGCGAAAGCCGTGCCTCAAACCGTTTCTAAAAGCTTGCGACAGAGTCTGATCGGATGCCCCCGCTCGCGTCTGCTGTCCTTTCAACCAACCAAATAGCGAAAATGAGGGAGTTTCAGCGCGAAGATTTACTATTGTAAAAATAAAATTACATATGTATTGATGTGCTCGCGGGCTTTGAGTTGTGGGAACGAGCCCCTTGCAAAGCCCTCGTTCCAATACTCAGGCGGGAGGATTTTTCGCCTGCACCAAGGGAGGACATCATGAAGAAACTAGCCGCAGTGCTGGCATGCGCCGCACTTGCAATCCCGGGCGTCGTCTGGGCACAGGACGCCATCGGAACCACCAAAAAAGACAGCTATCGCTTCGTCATCGTGCCGAAAGTCGTGCACCCCTGGTTCGACAAGGTGAATAACGGCGCGCAGGCGGCCGCAGCCGCCATCAAGGCCCAGACCGGCGCGTCCGTCGAAATCGTATATTCGGCACCGCAAGCCGCAGACGTCGTGCAGCAGAACCAGATCATCGATAGTGCGCTCTCCACGCGGCCGGACGGTCTGGCGCTCGACCTGCTCGATCCCTCAGGCAACCGCGCCTCGCTCGAAGAAGCGCAGGGGCAGAAGATTCCGCTGGTAATCTTCGATTCCGTGCCTCCGGAAGGTATGGAAATCCCGCATATCGGCTCTGACTTCTGCGAGCAGGCAAAGATCGCCGCGCGCCGTCTCGTCGAGGTTCTCGGCGGCCAGGGCGAAGTCGCCATCATGCAGGGCGTACCGACCGCACCGAACCATTCGATCCGCGCCGAATGCCACCGCAAGGTCTTCGCCGAACATCCGGGGATCAACGTCGTTGCCGAAGGCATCGACAACGACAGCATCGAGACCGCCCAGCAGCAGGCTGCCGCCATCATGCAGGCAAACCCAAACCTGAAGGGTTGGGTCGCGTCCGATGCCGCCGGTCCGATCGGTATCGGTCAGGCGATCGTGGAAGCTGGCAAGCAGGGCAAGGTCACGCTCGTCGGCCTCGATAACCTGCCGGAAATGCTGGACATGATCCGCAACGGCGTCGCCGACAGCTCGTCGGCCTCGCAGCCGGAACTGCAAGGCTACTGGTCGGTGATGCTGCTCTGGGCCCAGGCAACAGGCGCCCCGGTCCCCGGCTACCTCGACACCGGCAACGCCTTCCTCACCAAGAAGAACGTGGGCGGCTGATCGACACGATCGGATTGCTTCGAGGCGCGGGTTGCTCCGCGCCTCTTTCATATCGGTCCTACGTGTAGGTATAAAATGGCTTATCTCGAAACACGCGGCCTCGGTCGGGATTTTCCTGGCGTGACCGCCCTCAACGATGTCGATCTTTCGATCGAACTTGGCCGCACGCACATTCTGGCCGGCGAGAACGGCGCTGGCAAGTCGACGCTGGTCAAGATCCTCACCGGCACCGACAGGCCCTCCCGCGGGACGGTTCAGATCGACGGGCGCGACCCGACCAACGAGCCGATGCTCTACAAGAACGTCGCTTATGTTCCGCAGGAACTCAATCTCTTTCCGCAGATGAGCGTCGCGGAGAACCTGTTCATGCCGTTTGACCGGACAGGGCACGGCGGATTTCTCGTGAACCGCAGCGCGCTCGCTCAGGAAGCAACCGGCTTTCTCGAACGCTTCGGCATCGAGGCGGATCCCCGCGATCTCGTCGCCAATATTTCAGTATCGGACCAGCAGCTGCTGCAGATCGCGCGTGCCTGCACCAATGCCAACATGAAGGTGCTCATCCTCGACGAACCGACCTCGTCACTCACGCGGGTGGAGGTGGACCGCGTCTTCAAGGTCATCCGCGGCCTGCTCGATCGCGACCATGCAATCGTCTTCATCAGCCACAAGATGGATGAAGTCTTTGCGATCGGCGACGACTACACCGTGCTGCGCAACGGCGAAAAGGTCGAAAGCGGACAGATCGCCGACATCAAGGAGACGGATCTCATTCGCTCCATGTCAGGGCGCGATCTCGCTATGGACGAGCATTTCCGTCCTCAGGTACCCGTCACCGACACGATCATGGAAGTCCGTGGTCTCTGCGGAACGCGTTTTTTGGACGTCAGCTTTGAACTGCGCCGCGGCGAGATCCTCGGCTTTGCCGGACTTGTCGGCGCGGGACGGTCGGAAGTCATGCAAACGATCTTCGGCTTCCTCAAGGCGTCAGCAGGGCAGGTCCGCGTCAACGGCAACCAGTGGGTACTGAACGACACGTCGGCCTCGGTTGCCGGCGGCATGCTCTATCTTTCCGAGGAGCGCAAGCATCACGGCATCTTTCCGCTGCTTTCGCTGCGCGAGAATATCGGCATCTCCATCCTTTCGCTGACCAAAGGCTCCTTCGGCATCAGCGACGGCCGCGAGCGCGAGGCCGTGCAGAAGATCATCAATGATTACGGCATCCGCACCGCCGGCATGGGCAAGCGGATATCGCAGCTTTCCGGCGGTAACCAGCAGAAGGCGATCATCGGCCGAGCAATGGCCACGCGGCCACGCGTCCTCATCTTCGATGAGCCGACGAAAGGCATCGACATCCGCACGAAGAGCGAGATCTACAAGATCATGAGAGGCCTCGCCGAGGAGGGTGTCGGCGTCATCCTCGTCTCCTCTGAACTCGATGAGCTCAAGAAGTGCGCAAGCCGCATTGTCACGATGCATCATGGCCGAATCACCGGAGAGTTCGACACGGCCAACACCCGCAATGAAACACTCATAGGTGCCATTTTCGGCACGGAGGCGAAAGCCGATGCAAACTAAGTCCTTTGCGCTTTTGATGCGCAGCCCGCTTGCCGGCGTCTTCGTGGCGCTTGCAGTCATCTTCACGCTTTCTGCGCTGATCTCACCCTATTTTCTGACCTCATACAATCTTTCGGTTATTGCCCGCGGACTTGCCTTTGTCGGGCTGATCACCATCGCGCAATCCATGCTGATGGTGCTTGGCGAGCTTGATCTGTCGCTCGGCGTCGTCGGTGGTCTGTGCGGCGTTATTTCCGGTATCCTGATGATCCGGCTGGGCTTCGATCCGTATTCCTCAATGCTGCTTGCGATCCTGCTCGGAGCCTGCCTTGGACTTCTCAACGGACTGTTGGTCACCGTACTCAAGCTTCATTCGCTCGTGCTGACCATCGGTACGGCCGGAATGTTTGGTGGCGCAAACCTCGTGCTGACGCGCGGTGTTGCGATAACGGGCATTCCGCGCGAAATTCAGGTTCTCGGACGAGGTGATGTCTTCGGTATACCCGCGCCCTTTCTCATCATGCTGGCCGCCCTCGCCATTGCCACTTTCGTGATGTTGAAGACGCCGTTCGGTCGGTACATGTATGCGATCGGCAACAATCAGGCCGGCGCCCGCATGCTTGGTATCCGCGTTGATCGCGTCCGGCTGATCGTCTTTGTCGCGGCCGGTGCAATTGCCGCGCTTGCCGGCGTCCTGATGGTGGCTCGTCTCGGCACGGCGCAGCCATCGATCGGCGATACCTGGGTGCTCGCGCCAATCGCGGCCTCCGTCATCGGGGGAGTGGCGACCACCGGCGGCATCGGCAGCCCGATCGGAGCTATCTTCGGCGCCGGCATCATCGCGATCATCGAGAACATCATTGTGCTTTTTGGCGTGTCACCCTATTGGCAAGGCATCGTCTCCGGCGCAATTGTCGTGCTCGCCATCTCCTTCGACGCCATCTCCCGCCGTTACCTCCGCCATGACGCGTAAGCAACCGCCAGCATCGATATGACGAAAGAACGTAGAATGAACCAGGAAGTCAAAACCAAGAAGCTCATCAATGCGCCGGACAACATCATCGCGGAAATGATCGAAGGCATGGTGGGAGCTCATCCCGACATGCTGCGGGTCGAAGGGGCAACCGGGCGGGCCGTCGTCGCTGTCGATGGACCGCGCGACGGCAAGGTGGGGATCGTCGTCGGTGGCGGTTCTGGTCACGAGCCGGCCTTTGCCGGCTATGTCGGGCGCGGGCTTGCCGATGCCGCAGCCGTTGGCAACGTCTTTGCCTCCCCCTCCCCGGCCCATATTGTTGAAGCAGCCCGTGCGGCAGATGGCGGCGTCGGAGTGCTAATGCTTTACGGCAATTACACGGGTGACGTCCTGAACTTCACCATGGCCGCCGAGGAACTGGAGCAGGGCGGCATCGTCGCTCGCCACATTGCAGTTGCTGATGACGTGGCCTCCGCGCCAATCGAACGGAGATCCGAACGCCGCGGCATCGCCGGCGATTTCTTTGTCTTCAAGATCGCAGGCGCAGCCGCCGACATCGGTGAGCCCCTGGCGCGCGTCGAGGCTCTCGCGCTGGCTGCCAATGATGCGACGCGATCCATTGGCGTAGCACTGAGCCCCTGTTCGCTGCCGCAGACCGGCAAACCGAACTTCACCATCGGCGACGAAGACATGGAAATTGGCATGGGCCTGCACGGCGAGCCCGGCATAAGGCGTCAGAAACTGGCGCCGGCAGATGTGGTGACCGACGAGCTGATGGACGCGCTTTTGAAGGAGCTCGACCTTGCTTCGGGCAACCGTGTCGCCGTCCTCGTGAACGGCCTCGGTGCGACCTCGCAAATCGAGCTTTATGTGATCTTCCGTCGCGTCAAGCAGCGGCTGGATGCCCTTGGCATCGAGATCCATGCATCCTGGGTCGGCGAATATGCGACCTCGCTCGAAATGGCCGGCGCCTCGGTGACGCTGATGAAACTTGATGACACTCTGCAGGTCCTTCTCGATCATCCTTGCCGTACGCCGGCACTGGCCGTGGGCGCTTTCGAGAAGACCGATGCTGTCGCCACGCGCAGCCGCAGGGCGGGTCGTGTTGCAGAGATGACAACGACGGCGCAGGACAAGCCGCGGGAACTCCTGACGGATGGCGACGTTTCGCCGGCGATCTTCCGTACGATGATGCATTTGGTCGGTGAGCAGATCATTGCCGAGAAGAACTTGCTCTCCGAGCTTGACGGCGTGATTGGCGATGGTGACCACGGCGTGACGATGGAGATTGGCTGGAAGGCGGTTCAACATGCGCT
Organism: Rhizobium sp. 01L419; assembly: GCF_056400025.1. Lineage (NCBI taxonomy): Bacteria > Pseudomonadati > Pseudomonadota > Alphaproteobacteria > Hyphomicrobiales > Rhizobiaceae > Rhizobium > Rhizobium sp. 01L419. The sequence goes on along the minus strand of NZ_JBFTSM010000018.1, from coordinate 34,983 downwards.
GGAGGATATCCAGAACGACGAGACGATCGAAAGTATCTGCAAGCGCATGGCCAAGGCGTTCCTCGATGCGGTCGGCGCGTCCTCCGGGCCGCTTTACGCGACCGCTTTCTTGCGGGCCGGTATGGCGGTCAGCCACCGTCTCAATCTCGACGGCATCGGCATGGCCGAATGGCTGAGTGCTGCCTGCCAGGGCATTCGCGATCGCGGCCGCGCCGAGCCCGGCGACAAGACGATGATCGATGCCTGGGTCCCGGCCGTCGAGGCTGCATTGCAGGCAGCCGAAAATGGCGGTTCCGCTTTGGTAGTGCTGATTGCTGCTCGCGACGGCGGCGAAGCCGGCATGAAGGCGACCGCCGCGCTGGAATCGCGCCGGGGCCGCTCAGCCAAGCTTGGCGAACGGTCTATCGGGCATATTGATCCGGGCGCCGCTTCGACCTTCATTACACTGCGGGCGATGGCGACCGCCCTCCAGCAGACGCTCGCCTGATGAAAAGCCGCGTCAGCGCGGGCCTTGTAACAGGGCTCGCGCGACGCCCTCATTGGTGACCAGTCGGTTGACATAACCGGCGCGCAGCACCGCCCGGATAATCGGGATCTTCTTGATGCCGCCGGAGACAAGAATGGAAATCGGCTTCAGCTTCAGCTTGTCCGGCGGCAGGGCAATGATTGATTCATTGAGGAAGTGATCGATTGCCTGACCGCGGGCATCGAGAAAGCAGCCCATGAATTCCCCAACGGCGCCACGTTTCAGGACGGTATCGAGATTGTCCTTGACGACACGGATCTGCGTTAGCGATGTATCCTGCGTCAGCGCTCCGCACGAGACGATGCCGATATCCGCAATTTCGGTGCGGGCCAGAACATCCGTCAGTTCATCGCTGAGCAGCAGCGCATTGCGGCTTTCGGGATTGGCGCAATAGATCGGTGCCGTTAGATAATGGCATTCGACGCCGAGCGCCCTCGCACAGGCCGTCGCCACCTCGAACGTATTAGTGGACGAGCCGCTCGTCACGCCGCCGGTCAGCCCGACGACCCAGCTATCCGACTTCGGTCGCGCGTTCAGGTTACGAACGGCAAAGCTCAGGGTCCGCCCCGAGCTGATGCCGATGCCCATATCACGCTCATCCACCAGCTTGCTTGCAAGCGACCCCGCCGCCTCGCCGATCACCCGCTTCTGTTCGATATAGTCGTCGAGATCCGGCACCACCACCGCTTCAGCGAGCCCGTATCGCGCCGAGACCCGATCGGCGAGCTCGATGCAATCGGTGAGCGGCAGGCTGACATTGACCTGAACGCTTCCCGACTCGCGCACCTGGCCGATGATCTTGTTGACCTTCAGCCGGGTGATGTTCATCCGCTGGGCAATCTCCTGCTGCGTCTGGCCACCGATGAAATAGAGCCAGGCAACGCGGGCACGTTCCAACTCCTCATCGAAATCACCCGAATCGTCACTCATGCAGCTCGAAATCCCCACTGTGCCGATTGTCGATACGTCAATTCGCACCGCATGGGCAACTACGCTGAAACGGAAACTGTCTGGCTCCGCGCAAATCTCGGGGGTTGCGACAGCATCGTCAACTTGAGGAGCGGTAGCGTCGCCTCAGGTTTTGCGGCGGAAGATGCTGGCATGACCAAGTGCTCTTCGACCGAAGTTGCACTCACCGCTTCAAATGCCATTGAAAAGGGCTGAACCGCCAACAGATGATGGGGGCTGGCACAGCACCCGTTGGCATATCGAGACCGGAAGATCGGTTTTGGGCTTTCTTGGTCGGCACCTACGGCCGCTCACAACGGACAGGTTTAGGTGCGGAGAAATGCCCATCCATCCGATTGCAACTCCCCCACTTCATCCCGACAGGTTGGCTATCACCCGCAACCGCACCCGCAGAGGATTGCCTGGGGTATAGGACATTGGCACGTCCTCGACATCCAGCAGTTCGATCGTCGAAATATCCGCGCCTAGCGTCTGGCAGTGCGGAGCTGTTAGCCGACTGATTTCTCGGGCTCAAGCTACGGGCTCCGCCAACATGCTGAACTCATGCTGGACCCGTCCGCTCAAAAGCCCTCATCCACTCCGCCTGCCTCTATGCCTTGAAGAGGTCGCGCAGCAACTCCGCCGACGCGCTTTCGAAAACGAACCCCGAAAACCAAACTTCAAATGCCCGCATTCTCAAGCTTGGAAAGCAGAGTGCGCAGGCCCGGCTGGGCGGCCTCGCGCACGGCTTTCTTCAGAGGGAACCAGCGCTGCTTCCGGAAGTCCTTTTCGGGAAATTTGATGTTATTTCGCGTCTATTCTATATGGCCGATAAAAGTACCTTAAACGTCAATAATGTAGTTTTTATCAACCATCCTTGACATGCTATCGGCGCGGGGTGCTATGGTTGTTAAAACGACCATAAAGTGAGTTTGCGGAGGATTTAACCGCCATGTCCAAAAGAAATGCCTTGAGTTTAGCCCCCCCGTACATGGTGGAGCGTTCACTAACAACTCTCGGCGCGAACCTAAGGACGGCGCGCCTTCGACGGAATTTGAAAATGCAGGATGTGGCTGAAAAAATTGGCGTCGGCAGACACGTGGTCTCGGATGCCGAGAACGGGAAGGCGTCCACGAGCATTGCCGTCTACGCCGCCATGCTTTGGGTATTTGGGATGGCGGATCAGCTTGCACAAATAGCCGACCCCGACGCGGATGATGAAGGGAAAGCCCTTGAGAGTGCTCGATTACCAACACGGGCCAGACAACAAAGGACATTGAATGACGATTTCTAAAGGCGATCCGTCAGAGTGTTACGTTCTTCTGGTCAAGCGGTTTGATCGTGAAAAAGCGCAGGGTGGTTATCACCGGGCGAGGATGGTGAGCGGGCTCACCCTCCTCCGGGCGGATGACAGTCACCGTTCACGTGATCTTTGGTCCTACATCCTGCTCGCCGAAGAACTTCGTCGTGTGTGCGAGGCACCCCAGCGGCAAGTACACGAACTATTCAAACGGATGTCTTTTAACGCGCTGATTTCCAATACCGACGATCATCCGCGGAACCATACCGCAATCGCCAAGAACAAGGATTGGAAGTTGTCACCGGCTTATGATCTAACGCCTTCTACGCCGATAAGTCTCGAACAAGGGGATTTGGCGCTCACTTGTGGAGATCAGGGTCGGATCGCTCGTGCCAGCAACTTACTGTCTCAGTGCCACCGCTTCCTGTTAAGCCGCGAAGAGGCCACCGCGATCATAAAAAACATGACAAACACAGTTCGAGAGGCCTGGTATCGTGTTGCGCGCTCAGCGGGCGTGACCGAAATCGATTGCAAGACTATCGAAGGCGCTTTCGTGTATCCCGGTTTTGGAGCGGAACAAATTTAGATGGCGAAGCTCGGTCGTGTCGGCCGGCCGCTGTCGCGACATTCGCTATCTAATTTCGAAAATGCCCCTAAGGTTGGCGTCGGACCGTCAGGCCGCCGGACGGATTCAATTCATCTGGTGGGCGTTCCTACATAACCCCGGATTGACGCGTTCCCTCCGCTTGGCTTCGCTTGCGGATCGCCTGTTGCATCATCGGAAGAGCGCTGTCTCGCCATGGTCCGGGCCACGTTAGTCCCAATGGGCAGGCGTGCCGATATGTGCTCTGAGCGCTTCGGAGAATGCTCTGATCTTGGCCGATGGAGCCTGAAGTGCCCGCAAGAGATAGATACCGGAAGGCCGCTCGTTCCACCGCTCGCCGTCAAGCGGAAGACGGACAAGCCCGCTCGATTTCACGGCAGGCCCCGCAACCCAGCTCGGCAGGAAGGCGACGCCCATACCAGACATCGCGGCGGCGTTAAGCGCTTCGAAGTCATCGGATCGAAACGCCAGATGCCCGCAGGCCAGCCCAGCCGGGGTTCCCAATATGTCGGACCATCCCAACAGGTCGTTCCCGTGCAGTTTGTCCAATAGACGATGTCGGTGGAGGTCTTCGATGCCAGTCGGCGTGTCGTGACGCTCGAGATATTCTTTGCTCGCAACCAGGATCCTGTTCAGCGGTGCGAGTCTGGTCGCGATCAGGGAACTGTCCCGCATTTCGCCCATCCGCACCACTAGGTCCAGCCTTTCCGCGACGGGATCCGCGAGCCGCTCGGTCAGATCGAGTTCGACGTGAAGATCCGGATGCTCCTTCGCAAGCGATGCCAGGACCGGGATAACATAACGTTTTCCGAAGGTCGGAAAGCAAGCAATGCGAAGCGTCCCGGTAACTGCATCATCGAACGCTGCGACCTCGGCGTGGGTATCGGTCAGGTCGTTGAGCAGACGTTGAGCCCTGTCGAACAGGTGGCTCCCGGCATCGGTCAATGACAAAGCCCGCGTCGAGCGAACCAGAAGCGTGACGCCCAGATCCTGCTCCAGCGCATCGATCTGACGGACTATGGCCGAGGGCGTAACCGCGCGGCGTCGTGAAGCGGCAGAGAAACTGCCCGTCCGGACGACATCGACATAGATGGCGAGATATTCGGCGAACCTTGGGTCCTTCATCTTTGCCTACAACGCAAAACGGTTTCGAGTAATCAGTTCGTTATCATCTACAGGCATCCGGAGCACAGTCCTTCTCGTCAGCGGGCAACCTGCCCACTCAACAAAAGGAACAATCAGATGGTCAAGGTCTTGGACGACATTCTTTCGCAGTCTGCGTACTCCGCCGAAATTGAGGTGCCGCTCGAAGCGATCGACATCGCCGACTGGCTCTTCAATCTGCCGGAAGCCGAATATCTGCGGTGCTGCCCTCCCGACCACATCGCAGCCGGAATCACCTGGACTGACGACGGCCGCCGGATGTCGATCAACGTCGAACAGATCGGCTCCGGACTGGTAGTCCAGCACTACGTGGCCGAGGTTGCCGGGCCGACTTACTGCCGGATGAACTCCATCTCGGATGTGTTCACGGTCAATGGCCGCACCCAGGTCAATGTCGTCTGGGAGCTGATCGCCGAGAAGATCGACGACCGTCGCACCCGATATACCAACCGGGTTACCGCTCATCCGACAGACGCCTTCATGGCCTTCCTCGAAGAATATGGTACCAAGTACGACGATGCCGCTGCAGCCCGGCAGGCCGCGGGCGGCGACCACAACAGCCGCGAGACTCCCCTATTTGCTGCGAGCATTGCCCGCCACGCACTGGCGAAGTGAAGCGATGAGATGCAAGCGATCGTTTTCGACGACTTCGGCGAGGCGAAGGTTTTCAGACCGGCCGAAGTTTCCCTTCCCATTCTTCGTCGAGACGATACGCTCCTCGGAGTGATGGCTGCAGGGCGTCAACCGCGCCGACATCCTCCAGCGCGCGGACGTCTACGGCAACCAATCATACGGCGACAGCTCCGTTCTGGGGCTGGAAGTCGCCGGAGAAGTCGTGGCTGCCAGAGACCAGGTGCAATAGTTCGCGATCGGCATCTCTCTCCTACCGAAAAAATGTCCCGCACGAAGTTGCGGCCTCGATCAGGCGCCAACCGGAGCTGTCTTCGCAGATCAAGACGACGCCGCTCGGTTCGCGATCCGTCCACGCAGTGTCTATGCCCAGAACCGCTCTCAACTCAGACTCCGTCTTTCGCGGCATTCTTCCAAGTCCTTTCGATATCCTGCTCGGGGAATGTCGCGCGGCCCGCAGGCGCCGCAGTTCTGCACCTCTCGTCCAATCAATCCCCGCACGCCGTTCTTTTCGAATTACGCGAGATGGAGTGCGTCCCGAAGCGCCTCCTAACGGCTCGGCCATTTTGTGGCGGAGAACCCATCCTCTTATCTGACCTGAACGGTCATCACGCCGATACGGCGCGCCTGCGGCAAGTGAATAAGCGCACCCAAGAGAAACCAACCGCTTCGTCCCGGCTCAGCGGCGCCTTGCCATCGATCAGTCGATGCAACACATCAACCGGGTGATCAACGGCATCGGCACAGTGGCGCCGCTTCAATCAGTTGACGTGCGCCCTCGCATTGATGGCCAGGTCATGGAAATACCTTTCGCCGAAGGCGAGATGGTGGAACTGGGAAGCGTTCTCCTGAAACTCGACGACCGAGAGCTGGTCGCCTTGCCTGCCTCGACCCGGACAGCACCTCGATGTCTTCGGTTCACGTCCCAGTTCTCTGGATAGCTGGCTGCCCTGGCTCATAGCCGCTGGGAAGACGGAGCACGGAATGCCTTTTGGCGCTCTGGCGCGAGAGGTCTCTAGCGATGTGAAGCGGGCATCGTGCGCCGCTGTCTTGATTATCCGCCGGACTCGTAGGGAGTCAATCGTGGCTCAGAAACGAACAAGATGCGGACATCCTTGTTCCACCGCCGTCAGAGGCCTTGTGCCCAATCGTTGCTCGCCTGCAATGCAACGAGATTTCCTTCGCTGACAAGTTCGTGCAACAGATCGTGCTTGGCGCGATATTGAGTCCGCAGGTTTGCGGCAGCACCTCTGGCGTCGTGGCGGCGCAAGAGATCCAGAAACTCCTCCATGTCTTGCGCGATCCTCGTCAGCCGCGCCGGTCGCTTGAGGTCAAGATGGCGGATGAAGGTCGTCCTGCCATTGAAGGATTGGATCACCTGCCGGTATTTCCTGTTGTTCGCCATGCCGGCGACCCGCTCATAGAGCACTTCGATGAAATCGGTATAGGCGTGCGCGAGATCCGGTTTGTCTGTCGCGTTTCCTCCCAACGGCGCGCGCTCCAGGCTCGGAAGGCCCGTTCCCGTGAAGGCGGCGACATCCGACTCGATGACATGCGTGAGGATGGTGAGCGCCAGATCGTAGTCGTCGGCGAGGTCGGCGAAGCTCAACGGCTTGGAGAAATAGCCGCTTCCCGGTACGCTGCCGACGATGCCTTCGCTTGCAAGTAGGATCAGCGCCTCGCGCACGGGCGTTTTACTTACCCGCAAATGATCGGCGAGCACACCGATGTCGAGCTTGGCGTGCGGCGGCACCCTTTGCGTCACGAGGAGAGATTTCAGCCGCGCGTAGACGTGCCCGGTTTTCGATCGATCAGCCGTATGCGATCCCTCTGCTATGGCATGCCCCCTCATCATCGAAACGCCTCCATACAAATTGGTTGAGGCCTCCTGCCAGCGCTGCGCCGCCCGATTAAGTTTGCAGGACAGCGACGGCAAACCCGGTCTAGTGGCAGGTTGGGCCGATTGATTGTCGGGTGAATACAACTACCCACAGGCGATTATTGACGATAATACACGCTCAAGGAGTTCAAAAGTCAACTTCTATTTACTAGATATCAATTCGCCGTGCACCGCCCCGGTTGTCCGGGCCAGTTATCCTAGAGATCCGATAAACTTTACTTGCGCCGGCGGACGTCGGGAAACGGGAGTATCGTTCCGGTCTGGCCCGCAAGCAACAGAAGGCGACGGCGAAGACTGCAATCGAGGATCTCCAGGACCCGCTCGGTGTCCTGGACGATAAGGGCATCCACAAGATCGGCCGTTTCGGCAAGCGCCTTCCTGGCCGATTTGGTCGTCGTCAGCTCGGATTGCCGGAATGCGCGCGAGCGTTCGTTGAACCCCCAGATCTCGCCAAGCATGCGCTTGTTGTCCGCCAAGGAGACGATACGGTCGTACAATTGCTCCTGGAAGGTAATGAGTTCGCCGGCAAATTCCGATGGCTTCGGAAGCTCACCGTTCGGTTCGGGCGACTGAAGAAGTGGGGGAATGCGCAGACCTGCGAAAGAGAAGACCGAGAGATTGGCGCGAACTGCGTGGCGCATGATGGCATGTGCAAAATCAAGATCGTCCCGCATCGACAAGATCTGATCTGACGGCAGTTCATCCCCGTTTGTCATGCGCCAATTCCACCTGCGTTCCGATCTTCCGGCTCGCGCCGGCTAACAATTGACATGCTACACTGACATTGCAACCGTGTGCAATACTCATCCATTCAATACTACGTTCAATTGTGTTGATCGGAATCCTGGCGTTTGAAACCCGTGACGAGTGGGCAATGGGACCATCGGGGATATCACTCAAAATCGGACAAAAATAATGCTGGCATTGCTTCTGGGCACGCCGCAGAACATATAATACGATATATTCTAGAATATATTTCAAAATATATCACAGTACATAACTGTTTTTTCAGCAATAAACCCACTACACCCGCAGGTTCTCCAAATATATTCAAAGATATATTCTCAACCCCTATTGCGAGTCTAACCTTTTTCATAAAGCATCAGTTTTATGAAGGAGGCATGACAATGAACAAGGCAATTTCATTTCCGATGAATGCTGAAGCCTTGCCGGTGAGCACCTCATCGACAACCCTTCGCGAACTCATTCTTTCCAACGATCTATCCTTCCTGATGGAAGCCCATGACGGCCTTTCGGCGGCGATTGCCGAACGCGCCGGCTTCAAGGGGCTTTGGGCGTCAGGGCTTTCGATCTCATCTGCGCTCGGTTATCGCGACGCCAACGAGGCAAGCTGGACGCAGGTGGTTGACGTCGTCGAACGCATGGTCGATGCCACCAGTGTTCCTGTTCTGGTCGACGGCGACAGCGGCTTCGGCAACTTCAATAATGCCCGGTTGCTCGCCAAGAAGCTCGAACAGCGTGGTGCCTCGGGTGTGGCGATCGAGGACAAGGGGTTTCCGAAGATGAACTCCTTCGTCGGCGACAGACATACGCTGGCAGATGTCGACGAATTCTGCGGCCGGCTAAAAGCCGTGAAGGATACGACTGGGCCGGATTTCGCGCTCGTTGCCCGTATCGAAGCGCTGATCGCCGGCCACGGGCTGGATGAGGCGCTGACAAGAGCCCATGCCTATGCGAAGGCGGGCGCCGACGCCATTCTCATTCATTCCCGCAAGGCGGTTGCCGACGAGATCCTCGCCTTTGCCAAGGAATGGGACAACAAGCTTCCTGTCGTCATTGTGCCGACCAAATACTACCGGACGCCCGTTTCCGCCTACCGCAAGGCCGGCATTTCGACCGTCATCTGGGCCAATCACACGATGCGGGCGGCCATTGCCGGCATGCGCGATATCTGTGCCCGCATCCAGACAGAAGAAAGTATTGCCGGGATCGAGGAGCAGGTTGCCGGCCTCGAGGAGCTCTTCAGCCTAGTCGGTTATGACGAGCTGGCGCAGGCGGAAGAGCAGTATCTGCCAAAGCAGATCGCATAACGGCCGTCGAAACGGCGCCATAACCATTCCAAAACATCAGACGTGGAGGAGCGCACATGCTTGCGCAACGGACAAATCTGTTCGGTTCATCGGGGACCGCAGCGGCGCGCGCCGCAGCAAAGGCGGCCGCCGATGCCGGCAAGGAAATCATCGATCTGACGGCCGGAGAGATCTGGAGCGATCTGGCGCCAGCCATCCGCGATGGTGCGATCGATGCCATCAACAAGGGCATCAATCGTTATACCGACACGGTCGGCATGATGGAGTTGCGCGAAGCGCTTGCAAGAAAGGTGTCGCTCGATACCGGGCAGATCTGGAAGGCAGAAGAGGTTGCCGTCACGTCAGGCGCCAAGCAGGCCCTCTTCAACGCCGCAATGGTGCTGCTCAACCCCGGCGATGAAGTCATCATCCCGGCGCCCTACTGGACGACCTTTCCAGCCCAGGTGCTGATCGCCGGCGGCACGCCGGTGTTCATCGACACACGGTCCAATGGCCATATCCCGCGCATCGCTGATATCCGGGCAGCCGTCACGGATAGGACGCGAGCGATCGTCATCAACACGCCGAACAATCCGACGGGCGCCGTCTACGATGTGCAGACCCTGATCGGCATTGCCGAGCTCGCCATCAACCGCAATCTATGGGTCATCTTCGACGAGTGCTACGGCGACTTCGTGCACGGCCATCAGATCCATCATCCGATTGTTTCTCTCGTTCCGGAGGTGCGTTCGCGGACCCTGATCGTCAACGCTTTCAGCAAGTCACTCGCCCTGACCGGCTGGCGGATCGGCTATCTTGCAGGGCCGAAGGAGGTGATCAATGCCGTCAAGGCACTGCAATCGCACACGACGTCCAATCCCAATGTGATCGCGCAGCACGCCGTTCTCGCTCATCTGCAACGAACCGATGGAGCTTATGAGAGCAGGCTGCGGTCGCAACTTGCGAGCGCCCGCCAGGTGGGGCTCAATGCGCTTTCGTCGCTGACGCGGGTACTCGTTCCGAAGGCGCAGGGCGGCTTCTACTTCTATCTCGACCTTTCGGATCTGTTGAAACCGGCGTTGATGAACGGCGCTGCCGCAACCGCCGACGAGGTCGTCAATTCGCTCCTTTCTGAGGCCGGCGTTGCGGCCGTGTCCGGCACCGCGTTCGGCGATCCCGTTGGGCTTCGCCTCTCCTACGGCATCCCGCCCGAAAAACTGGAAGCCGGCCTCTCCCGGCTCGTCGATGTCCTCAACGCCTGGGAATGACGCCGTCATCCCGAACAACCAAGAAGGGGAAGGAAATGACATATTACCATCCGAAGAAGGCCGTCATTCTCGCAGCCGGTTTCGGTTCCCGCCTGCGGCCCTTGACGGATCTGCGCCCCAAGCCGCTGGTCGAGGTCAATGGAACGCCGATCCTTCACAACGCCCTGCGCAACCTGGAAGAGGTTGGCGTCGAAGAGGTCACAATCGTCGTCGGTTATCGCAAGGACGCCATCCAGTACGCTTGCGGCCGACGCTTCGGCCGCCTGGAAATCAACTATGTCGAGTCAACCGTCTTCGACAAGACTGGCAGTGCCTATTCCCTCTGGCTGGCGCGCGAAACGCTGCTGCAAGGAGACTGCTATCTTCTCGAGGGTGACGTCTTCTTCGAGGTCGATGCGCTACGCTCTCTGATGATGGATGAGGCTGCAAACGCATCAGCAGTGGCGCCCTTCGAGCCCTCCATGGAGGGCTCCGCCGTCGTTCTCTCCGACAACGGTTATATCGCAGAAGTGCGGATGAAGCAGACAGCCGCAAACCTTGTCGAGGGGGCACCCCAACTCTTCAAGACGATGAACCTGATCCGGCTGTGTTCCGCGGATCTGCGCTCCAAGATCGTGCCCTTCCTCGACGAATTGATCGGCACCGGAGCCGTCAAGGCCTATACCGAGGAACTCTTCGCCAATCTCATCGAACGACGCGGGCTGCGCATGGCGGCGGCACGGTGCGACGATCTCAGATGGTACGAGATTGACAGCACCGAGGATCTGCGCATCGCCGAGGCTCTCTTTGCAGACGCTTTCGCGCCCTCCCGGGCAGTCGCCGCGGCAGAATAGGAGCCCGTCATGATCAAGTATCTCTATGATCCCGCCAACGCCATAACGTTCTGCGGTCTGCTCTTTTCCGCCGTCGCGATGAATTTCGCCCTGCAGGACCGGATCGATTACGCCATCGTGTTCGGACTATGGGCGATGCTGGCCGACCAACTCGATGGAATCGTCGCTTCCCGCACGAAGAACCGTGCTGCCGATTTCGGCAAGATGGGCAAGAGTCTCGACGGCTTTGCCGACCTCGTTTATGGCGCAGTACTGCCGGCGCTGATCGTCATTCAACTTGGCGACGGCTGGCTTTTCGCCAATGTGCTGAGCGTGACGATGGTCGCGGCAGGCGCCCTTCGTCTGAGCTATTTCAACAATTTCGGCCTTTCCACAACGGGATACTTTACCGGCGTGCCCCTGTCCTACGACATGCCGCTTCTGGCCGCCCTCCAGATCGCCGGTCACCTGGCGCCCGGCCTCGTAGGCCCGACAACCGTCGTTGCAGCCTTCCTCGTGCTGGTGCTGCTGCACGTGTCTCCACTGCAGATCCCGGCGCCCGGCAAGGTCATGTACCGGGCGATCTGCGCCTATGCGCTTGCGGCCACGGGTCTGCTGCTTGCGCATGCTGAGGGGCTTTTTGGACAGGTAAACGGCTGAAATACGGGAGCAAGACCATGTTACACGCAAGCACCCTGCCCGTCTCGGCAATGGAAGGCGACGCGCCGTCACCCTTCAAGTCCCTGGGTGTCGAACCCTTCATCAATTGCGGCGGCGTTCGGTCCACATTCGGCGGCAGCCGCATCCTCCCTGAGGCCATGGACAGCATGAACAAAGCAGCGGCTGAGTTCGTCGACCTCGACGAGCTGGCGATCGGTGCGGGCCGCGAGCTTGCAGCCATTACCGGGGCGCAGTGGGGAATCGTGACCTCCTGCACGACGGCGGCCATGGCGTTGGCGACGGCGGCCTGCATGGCAGGCCACAATCCGGAACGAATGCTGCGACTGCCGGACGCGACGGCAATGCCCAACAAGGTCGTTATCCCGCGAGCCCACCGCTTTGCCTACGACTTCGTCTTCAAGACAGTGGGGGCCGTTCTCGTCGAATTCGCCAGTGTCGAAGAGCTCTTGCGGGTGCTCGACGGTTCCGTCGCGATGGTCTGCCTGCTGGGACGAGCAAACACCGGCGAGGACTTCTCGAACGCCGACATCATCCGCATCGCCAAGAGCAAGCGCGTGCCGGTGCTGGTCGACGCCGCGGCTCAGACGCCCACCTATCCCGATCGGTGGCTGGAGGCCGGTGCGGACCTCGTCGTCTATGCCGGTGGCAAGTTTCTGAGGGGGCCTCAATCGACGGGCTTTCTCCTCGGGGCCGAGAACCTCTGCAAGATGGCCTGGCTCAACGGGCCTCCCCATCAGGCATTCGGCCGGGCGATGAAGGTCGGGAAGGAAGAGATCATCGGGGCCGTGCGTGCCTTGCGCCATTTCCTCCACGAACGGGACGCCAATGCCGAAGCGCTCGAGATGGAGCGGCGCCTCGAGGCAATTGACGGGCATCTCGGCCTCGCCGCGGTCACTACGCAGATCGTCCCGGCGAGCGCGACCTGGCATTCGCCAAGGATCCGGGTTTCCTGGGACCGCGACGCTGTCGACCTTACCGGAGAGGAGGTCCGCGTCGAAATGGATCGCTCCAGACCGCGGATCCATATTCATGACTTCTGGTCGTCGGAGAATTCCATCGTCGTCGACCCTTTCAATTTTCACGACGGTGACGCCGAGATCGTCGGTTCCGCGCTCGCCCGCCTGTTCCGAGCCCACCTACGCAAAGCGACCCGGGAACCGCAGCCGCGCATCATCGATGTCGGCGGCCAGTGGGAAGTCGAAATCGACTATCTCCACGGCCGGGTGGTCCACACGTTCCGGCTCGAAACTGTTGCAAACGGCATCAGCGGTTCGCACCGATCGCTCGATTCCGACGGGGAGATCTCCGGAACGGTGGCCGGCAAGACGTTTCGCCTGACCGCAAGACATGCCGGGCATCCGACCTCTGTCTATTACAGCTTTTCTGGGGAGGTTGACGGCGAGACCATGAGCGGCGAGGTCGCGCTCGGGGCCGCCGCCGACGAACACTTCGGACCTGTCTTCCGAAGACAGTTCGGGACGGTGCGATGGTCGGCGCGAAGAAAGGCCTCCGCCTTGCCCGAACAAACGTCGTCCACCGAGGACCATGTTCGATGACGATCGCCGCCCACACGTTTCTCGACATGCTGGTCGAGGCCGGGATTGCCAGGGCGACGGGGGTTCCCTGTTYGCTGCTGGGAGCGCTTTATGCTGCGCTGCCCGAGCGGCGCGACATCGGCTACATCACCGCCCACAACGAGGGGGCCGCCCTTTCCCTTGCCAGCGGACTTGCGCTTTGCGGCCAGCCTTGCGCAACACTGATGCAGGATTCGGGCTTCGGCAATCTCGTCAATCCACTGACGTCACTGTCCCTGCCCTACGGGATCGGCACCGTGCTGATCATCGGATCCCACAATCCGCAAACGGATGAGCCGCAACATCGCTATATGCCCAAGGTCGTGACCGCGGTGCTGGAGGCGCTCGACATTCCCTTCCTCGATGTCCACGGCGATTTCGATTTGCACGGGGCAACCAAGCTCATCCGGGGCAGCATCGCTTCCGGCGGCGTGGTCGCGATCGGAATCCGTCGTGGCAGCATTGCGCATGACCAGCTGGCGGGCCTGCATATGCAAGAAGGTTTGAGCGACCGTCCCGATCGTGCCGCTGCGGTTAGAGCCGTGGCGGAATGGCTCTTGCCCGATACGGCCGTCGTCGCGACGACCGGCTATATTTCGCGCGAACTGCGGGTCGCATTCGACCGCCCGGAAAATTTCTACATGCTGGGCTCAATGGGACACGCACCTGCGATCGGGCTGGGTGTGGCGCTGGCAAGGGCAAGGCAGGGCGAAGTCGTGCTCCTGGATGGCGATGGCGCGCTCATGATGCACCTTGGCGTGCTTTCCATGATCGGCGAGCAGCGGCCTTCGCGGTTCGTGCATGTGGTGCTCGACAACGAGCTCTACGAGACGACCGGCGGCCAGCCGAGCCTGTCGGCAGCCGTCAACCTCGCGGAGGTCGCCCTTGCGAACGGCTACAGGTCGGCCGTCAGATGCGGGGATGCCTCAACCCTTGCTCAGGAACTGAGGGAGGCCAGAAAGCGCCCCGGCCCGCACATGCTCGTTGCCAAGATACGCGCAGGCGAAACAAACGCGCTGCCGTCGATCGTCAGCCACAAGCAGTTGCCGCTGATCGCCACGCAATTTTCAGCGAGCCTGACGTGATGTCGGTGCTTCTTTTTGCCCATTCGAGCAAAGGCTCGACCTGGCTGATCTTCTGGCTCCATCTCATAGCGGCGATCGCATTTTTGATCGCGAACGCACTGACCCGCCTCGTCCCGCAGATGTCGCCATCGGAAATCGCCCTTCTGCGCAGCGTCTTCATGGTCCTCTTCATGTTACTGATTGCAGCACGCCGCGGCGAGAATGGCCGCATTCGCTTCGACAGAGCGATGGTCCTTCAGTCGTTTCTGGCTGGATCGGCCACCTACCTGGTCATGTTTCTATGGTTCTGGAGCCTGCGGCTCCTGCCGCTGGCAAGCGTCACGACGCTATTTTACCTGAAGATCGTATTTGCGGCGCTCCTGTCCAGCCTGCTCTTGGGCGAGAGGTTTTCGCCGCTTGCCGCCGGCGGCGCCGTGATCGTGTGCGCGGGAATTGCGGTCGCCATCGGGCCTGATCTTTCCCTGTACAATATCGGGACCGGACTGGCCATCCTCTCGGGGCTGCTAAGCGCAGGCAGCGCGATCGCCTCCCGGGAAGTCTCACGGCGCGCCGATGTGCTTCTGGCCAGTCTTGCCTTCTCGATCGGCGGACTGCCGATCGGACTTGCGATCTCCGCGCCCTCCCTGACAATGCCGGATCTGTCTGCGCTGATGGTGATCGTGCTGGTTGCAGCGCTGTCGGTCGTCTCGCAGCTTGCCCTGTTTGCCGCCTATGTCGCCGGTCCGCTTAGCCGAAATTCCGGCTTCGAAGCGATCCGGGTCGTCGGTGCAGCCCTTCTTGGCGCAGTCTTCCTCGACGAACCGGTCACTCGGGGCCTCCTCGTGGGCATGCCAATCATCTGCATCGGCCTCTACCTGATGTGCCGCCCTACACCGTCTCCGCAATTGTAGTTTCGAGGTCATCGCCATGCGCCAAATGGGCAATCAGGGGGTCTTGAAGGACAATCTTCTCGAAAGACTGAAGCAACTCGCGTTGGAATGGCTTCGCAAGGACGAGGTCTTGGCACCGTTGCTTGAGCCCATTCTGTCTGCCAGCAAGCTTGCGCCCCTCCTGGCATCGACGGTCGCCGTGCCCCTGTCGGCGGGGAGCCCGCTCGACCTGGAGGCGATATTCGAGGAAGCCTACGCGAATGATGCCCGCCTTGTTTCGGCGGCCCGCAGCGATCTCGAGCAGACCTTTTCCGGCGAGGCGGCCGTCTCCGACATATTGAGCCCGTTTCTGTTCTTTCCGGGATTTCATGCGCTGCAGGCCCACCGCCAGGCGCATCGGTTGTGGCGATCCGGGCGCTTCGGGCTCGCGCATCACATCCAGTCATTGTCGATCCGCCTCCATGGAGCTGACATTCATCCGGGTGCACAGATCGAGCCCGGCGTCGTGCTGTCGCACAGCAACGGCGTCGTCATCGGCGAAACCGCCGAAATCGGCCAAGGCGTGATCATTCGCCAGAATGTGACACTCGGATCCAAATATCGGCACGGCGGCCTGCGCCACCCGCTCGTGGGACCCGGTGTCATCATCGGCGCCGGGGCGAGCATCCTTGGCCGGATCACGATCGGCGAGAATGCCGTGATCGGAGCTGGGGCCGTTGTCGTTCATCCCGTGTCTCCCGGCGAAACCGTTGTTGGATTTGCCGCGCGGCCTCTCAGGAGCTCGAGACCTTGCCAGCCAGTAATGCCGGTGGCGAGCGGTGGCAGCAATGGTTGATGAAGGCAACCACAGGCGCAAGATGCTCGTGGACTGCGGCCCAATGCTCAAGTCGCCTCAGATAACCGTGGCGAGCCCCTTTCGCGACCAGCAACTGATGGCTGACGCGATCTCGATCGAGCAACGCCGCCAGATCCAGGCTGTCCGACAGAAGCGGATCGCATTCGGCGGCCGCGATGTAGACATTGGGAAGCGCACCGGGATCGCGGGCGAGTAGATCAGCCTCGCACCGGCTCTGGAGCGGCGTTGCATGCAGGTATGCCGACCAGTAGTTGCGCATCCGTTCAGTCGTCAGGCCGGAGTCTCCGCAGCCATGCATGCGATGGCTGACTGTCGCAAATTCCGGCCTGTAGGCGCCATAGAACAGGATCAGCCCGTTCGTTGTCGCGCGGGGCAGTTTCATCGCGGCCGACAGGGCGATATGGGCGCCGGCCGAATCCCCGGCCAGGAAAAGCCCACCCCGACCTACGTCGGCAAGGATCGTCCGGTCCCGCAGGCCGTGCATGATCTCAACGACATCGTCGCGCGCCGACGGATAGGGATGCTCCGGCGCCAGCCGATAGCCAACCGACAGGATCGCGATCCTTGCGTAGACGGAAAGCTGGCGCAGGAAGCGGTCATGGCTGTCGAGCGAGCCGAAGGACCATCCGCCGCCGTGCAGGTAGACGAGCAACGGGAGCGTCTCCACGCGCAGAGGCTCATAGAGGCGGCAGGGCAGACCATCCTGCTTCGGCAGCCTGATATTGCGCACGAAGGCGACGGCAGGGGCATTGGCGTTGAGCTGCCGGTCCTCGGCGCCCCGCTCGATGCGTTCCTGTTGAATTGCGGCGAGATCAACCGCTCGGAGCGTAGGCAGGGTCGTCACAGGGAAATATCGGTCGCCAGATGATAGAGGCAGTCGCCGCGACTGGTCCGTCCGATCGAGCGCTGGCAAATCACGAGCCCGTCATGACGAAACCGGTCGACGACCGGCTGGCGTGCCGGGTCGTCAGGGAACCAGATCCTGGCGGCAGGCTCTCCCCTCGTCACCACGTCGCCGAGATCGCACAGCGGCTCGTAGATGCCATCGGCCGAAGCAAAGACGAAATTATCATCCCCAGCCAGTTCGACCATCCGCAGATTCTTCCCACCGATTATCTCGCCGCCATCACATAAGAGACCCCACAGCCTGAGCACCGACCTTATGCCGCGTTCGGCGATGTCCAGCCCAAGGCGGGATACTGTGCCGCCGCCCCCAAGTTCGCTCGAGATGAGCGGCTTGCCACAGCGTTCGGCAGCGCCGGCCAATCCCCTGTCCAATAGGCCCTCCTCTCCGGGCTGGCCGGATTTGACCAGACAGAGAGGCGCACCCAAGGCTCGGACGGCCGAGACAAGCAGCGCCCGTCGCGCCGGATCGGGGCTCAACCGCATCAGGCTGCAGGGACTGTGCAGAAGAGAACTGCCGCCCGAATGCAGGTCGATGATAAGATCGCATCCGGGAAGCAGGACGGTTTCTAGATAATGCGCGAGCATTTCGGTCGGCGAACCATCCGGCCGTCCGGGGAAGGCACGATTGAGGTTCATTCCGTCGAGCGGCGAAAGCCGTGTTCCAGCTGCGACCGCAGGCGTGTTGACCGAAGGCAGTACGATAAGCCTGCCCCTCAGCTGCTGGAGAGAGATTTCAGCAAGCAATTTGGTCGTTGCGAGCTGGCCCTCATACTCGTCGCCATGAATGCCCGAAGAGACAAGGATGGTCGGCCCGTCTCCGTTCCGGATGACGGTGATGGGAACCGGCTGCCACCCATAGGCCGATCGGTTGGAGGAATAGGGCAAGCGCAGATGGCCGTCGAACCTGCCCGTCTCCAAGAAGGGAACTTCACAGACGATCCGTGAGGTGGATGTTGCCATGCTCATGCCGATTGCCCGCGTGTGCCGAAGGGAATGAGGCGATGCATGAACGTTTCGCCATGGAAGATCATTTCCAGCACACCAGGAAATGCGACAGGGCGGTCAACCGGAGCGGTCCGTTCGTCGAGTTGGTCGCCCGTGGTCGGGGCCCAGACGACGCTGACGCCATCCCGATGCAGAACGCGATATTCGTGGCGATGGCCGCAGGCGACCACGCGCACGCCGAACCTGGTTACGAGATCCCAGAACCGCGACCGTGTCTCCACAGGAATGGCGGCCGAGCCCTCCTCGACCTCGTCGGGTGCGATAACGAAAGGCGGCTTGTGCATGAAGAGCGCGATCGACGGCCCACGCGCCAGGTGAAGCGCGCCTTCCAGCCATGCCCACTCTTCGGTTTCCTTCTGCGATCCCAGCCCGAACAACATGGAGTTTATGCCGATCAAGCTCCACCCGGCAATGTCCCTTGCCCAGTGCGCTGAGCCGTAATTGGTCTCGAAACGTTGCAGAAGATCATCGCGGATAAAGGCGCTTCGCGGCGGCCCGTCGCCAATATCGTGATTGCCCGGAATGGCCAGCCATTCGACGTCGAGACGAGACAGCTCGCCCTTTGCGAAAGCGTGATCCGTGGCATTCTCGGGCTCTGCCAGCACGATGTCCCCGGTGTGAATGACCAGATTCGGTCGAGCTTTTCTGATCGCGCGGATCGCCTCGGCCCACCCGGAACGAGAGCCAGGATCATTTTCCCGCAGATGTGTGTCACTGATATGAATAACTTTGAACATTTATCCTCGCCCTGCAGCGTAAAAGGCACGCTGCATCATGAGGAGGCCGACTTGCATCGGCCCCCGTCGGTCCGCCCCACTAAAGGAGGATTTCGACCTGCCGACGCAATTGCGGCAGCGCCTGTTCGGGTGGAACGGCAAGGGACGACGCCTGCTGCATCGCATCCTCGATCGTCTTGTCAATCTTGGCCGAATTCTGCCCTGGAAAGGCATACCATGGTGAAGCGCGGCCGATGCTGTCGATTGCCGGGCCGAGGTTGGGCTGGGACAGGAGGAACGCTTTCAACGCGGGATCCCGCTCGACCGCAACCGTATTGGTCGGCAGGTAGGAGGTCTTCTGGGCGACGATCAACTGCCCTTTTGGCCCCGCCAAGAATTTTAGGAAACGCCAGGCCGCCTCCTGTCGACGGGGATCCCCGGCCGTCATGATGGCGGCAATGCCTGCAGCCGGCACACGGCCCTTGGCATCAGGAATGGGAAGAGCGGTGACGCCGAGCTTAAACTTGTCGGCGATTTCCTGCGTGTGCTTCGACAGGAGGCTGCTTGAATCGGTGAACACGCCGATGGCACCACTCACGAAGGCCTGTCGCGACTGGGGCGTCGTCATCGTCATGCCTGCCTGGCCGGCATCTCCGAAATCGCGCAGCAGCTTGAACACAGAAGCGCCAGCCGGACCGTCAAAGGTCAGCGTCCGGTCGTCCTCACTCATCAGCCTGCCGCCATGGGATTCGATCAGGGCCTGGAAGGTTGCCGCATTGCTGCGGATAAAGCCGCCGATGACATCAGGATGGCGTCCCCTGATCTCCTTGGCAAGTGCGACGATCTCGGCCCAGTCGGTCGGGAAGGGCCGATCGCCATGAACCTCCTCGACCAGGGTCGCATTGTAAAAAAGCATGGGAAAGGAAAAGCCGACGCCCAGTCCGTAGATCGTACCCGCGATCCTGCAACTGTCGGCGACGGAGGCGGAATAGGCGCCACCCTTCCAGTCGGGGTCATTGTCGATAAACGGCTGCAGAGGAGCCGCGATTTTGCGCTCGGCGGCGACACGCAGATAGTTATAACCCTGGAAGGAGACGTCGGGAAGGTCGTCGACGACGGCCTTGCGCAAGAGTTCCTGTATCATTTCGGGCTGTTCGCCGGGGGCCATCTCAAGCTTGACGGCTATGTCTGGATTTTCCGCTTCGAAGGCGCTGACCAATTCGTCAAACAGCGGGCGGAAAATCGAAATGGCCTGGCCGACGCGCAGTGTCGTCTGCTCGGCACTGGCCGAAGCCGGCAGCCCAGTCAGAAGCGCGACGCCAGCAAGAAAATTCCGTCGATTAAGGGGCATCGTTAAGCCCTTTCGGCTTCGATTCGTGGAGGGAGGACGGGTTCGGCGGCAAGTCGCCGCCGAACCCGGATCGCACGATGGCGGACGGGTCTTTGATCACCCTACTTCTGGAGTTCCTCGACCCTCGACTTCAAAGCCTGAAGCGCCGGATCGGGAGCCTTCCGCAACGTGACGACGCTCTCCATCGCATCGTTGATCTCTTTGTCGATGCGCGCGGTATTGGCGCCCGGAAAGGCATACCAGGCCGAGGCAAAGGGCACGGTATCGATCGCAGCCTGCATTTTCGGCTGCCTGGCGAGCGCGGCCTGCAGTTCCTGACTATCCTTGATGGCGTTCGCGTTGGTCGGCACATAGGACGTATTGGCGACGACATCGACCTGGCCCTTCGGCCCGACGAGGAATTTCAGGAACTGCCACGCGGCCTTTTGCCGTTCGGCATCCTTGGTCAGCATCAGGCCGGCAATGCCGGCGGCCGGGATCGTTCCCTTGGCGGGGATCGGAAACCGGGCAACGCCGAGCGTGAACTTGCCGGCGGATTCCTTCTCGAGTCTCGACAAAATGCTGCTGGCGTCGGTCATGAAGCCGATCTTTCCGGCAGCAAAGGCCTGGCGCGCCTGATCCGTGCTCATGGGCGTGGTTGCCTGACCAGCCTGACCGAACTTTTCAAGGAGCGCAAAGGCAGCCTGCCCTTCCTTGCCCGCAAATTGCGGCGCGTTGGCCTTGGCATCGGCAAGTGCGCCTCCGGCCCCGTTGACGAGCGCCTGCAACACCCAGGAATCCGGCCTGATATAGCCGCCGAGGTTGTCGCTGCGCTGCGCCTTGATCGCCTTTGCCAGGTCCAGAAGGCCGTCCCAGGTTTCAGGGAATTTCGCTTCACCGGTCGCCGCCTTCACCAGATCGGCATTATAGTAGACGACCAGAAATGAGTAGGCGACGCCGAAGCCATAGGTCTTTCCGTTGATTTGCGCGCTCGCCGTCACATTCGGGGAAATGCCGGCCTCCACGGCCTCGGCATCGGCTGCGATCAGATCGTCGAGCGGCTGCGCCAGATCCCTGGCGACGACGGTCTGAATGAAATTATAGCCCTGGAAGGTCACGTCCGGGACGTTTCCAACCAGCGACTTGCGCAGCAGATCCTGGATCATGTCTTCCTGATCGCCCGCGGGGACCTCCAGGGAGATCTTAATGTCAGGATGGGCGGCCTCGAAATCCTTCGCGAAGCTCTCGAACATCGGCTTGAAGATGGCGGGCGTCGCTGAAACCGTCAGCGTCGTGCCGGCCAGAGCATTGCAAGTCGTTGCCGCTAGTGCCAGTAGAATGGTGGATGCAAGTTTCGGTATCTGCTTCATGTCGTGATCCCTTCACGCAAGAGTTTGGTACTGAAGGCCGGAATCTGGAGGCACCCGGATTCCGGCCACGTCTTCTGCCTTGCGCGGCGCCTGACCGCGCAAGAAGAACATCAAATCGGCTACCGTCTTGCGGCAGCCTGCGGATTTACTTGAGCCCGCTGACCGTCAGCCCCTCGATGAACTGGCGCTGGGCAATGAGGAATGCGATCAGCAGGGGCGCGACAATCAAAGATGCCGCCGCCATCAGCGGCCCGTAGGAATTGCCCGCCTCCTCGCTGCGGAAGAGCATGATGCCTGCCGGCGGCGTGAGCAGCTGCTGGTCCTGTATGAAGATCAGCGGCAGGAACAGATCGTTCCAGCGGCTCACGAGCGACAGGATGCTGAAAGCGATCACGGCCGAAAGCGAGGACGGGATCATGATTCGCCATACGATCGACAGCTCGCTGAGCCCGTCCAGGCGCGCAGCATGGACGAGGTCGTCCGGGACGGCCTTGAAGAACTGCCGGAACAGGAAGATGCCGAAGGGGGAGATGACGCCAGGGAGAACGAGCGAGGCGTAGCTGTTCAAAATGCCAAGCTGGTTGAACATGATGAAGAGCGGGATGGCCAGGACCTGATGGGGGATGAGCAGCCCGACGAGGACGGCCGCAAACATGGCGCCGCGTCCGTAAAATTCGAGTTTGGCCAGGGCATAGGCAGCCGGGGCGGCGACCAGGATCTGCAGCAGCAGCACCGACAGGCAGACGAACAGTCCGTTACCCATGAATCGCAGCAGCGGAACGTCGACCAGGGCGCGCGTATAGTTCTCATAGCCATAGAAGACGGTCGGCAGCAGACTGATGCTCTGCTGGAAGGCTTCTTGCGGCGACTTGATCGACAGGCTGATCATCCAAAGGAACGGCAGGAGGATGAAGAGGCTCGTCGCAATGAGAATCGCGTGCCGGAGGATTGCGGGAGCGGGATTTGTTGGCGCGAGGATCATGAATAGTGAACCTTCTTGTCGAGGATCTTCGCCTGCAGGAGGACGATCGCCATGACGATGACAAGGAACACGACAGTCATCGCGGCGCCATAGCCGGTGCGGAAGAACTGGAAACTCTCCACGTAGAGCGTGTGCAGAAGGAGTTCGGAGGCATCTCCCGGGCCGCCCTGCGTCAGCACGGCAACGGTGTCGAAGGTCTCCAGGGCCTTCAGGGTCATTACGATCAGCAGGAACATCATGACCGGCCCCAGCATGGGTAAGGTGACGAAACGCAGGCGATCGAGCGGATGGTCGACACCATCGATCGCCGCGGCCTGGTAGAGGTCGCCGGGAATTGCCTTGAGGCCGGCCAGGAACAGAACCATGGCATAACCCAGATGCTGCCAGACGCCGATCACGCACAGGGTGGCCAGAACCAGGTTGGGGTCGTGGAGGAAGTTCAGGGGGCCGAAACCGAGACGCTGCGCCAAATGCGTCACGAGGCCAATCGTCGGATGCAGCAGTGCCTCCCAGGCGATTGCCATCGCCGCCATGGTCGCCATGACCGGCAAAAAATGGATCGCCCTGTAGAGGGCCTGGTATTCCTTCCGCGATTCGATCACCAGCGCCACGAAAAGGCCGAAACCAAGAACCGTGGGAACGACGACGAGAACGTAGACCATCGTGTTGATCAGGGAGTGGAGGAACACGTCGTCCCCCAGAAGCTCGCGAAAGTTCTGCAGCCCGACGAAGGAGAAATCTTTCGCCCCGAACTGCCAGTCCGTGACGGAGATGGCGAAGACGGCAAGCGAGGGCCCGATCAGCAGGCAGACCAGCAATATAAGTGCCGGAAGAACGAGCAAGTAGCCGGCAAGGGCATCACGGGTGAAGGGCGAGTGCGCGACGGGCCGGGCAATGGCGGGTATAACCATCGTCATCAGGCGTAGGCCTTCTTCATCTCAGCCAGCCTGGCGCCCGCCCGGATGCGTTTTCCGTCAGCGCCGAAGATCAGCACGTCGCCGAGCGAGAAAGAGAGCCGGATCTGCGCGCCGGGCCGCAACTGCCCAGCAGCGCCCGGTATGGCGCGGACTATCACGGGCGTTTTCTGATCGTCCAGCTTAGCGTGGATGAAGCTGTCGGAGCCGAGGCTCTCGACATAGGAGACGCAGGCCGGCAGGCCATCGTCGCGGTCGTCGAGCGAAAAGCGAATGGCTTCGGGTCGAAGTCCAATCGTCAGTCGCATGTCGGGGGACAGCAGCTTGGTAAAAAGGCCGGTAATCCGGGTTCCGTGAACCTGCAGGTCGAGGCGATCATCGACGATCGCCGGTAGGAGATTGATCTGCGGGCTGCCGATGAATTTGGCGACCTCGATCGTGTCGGGATCGCTGTAGATCACCTGCGGCGTGGCGAGCTGCAGGATCTCGCCATGGCGCATCACGGCCACGCGATCCGACATTGTCATCGCCTCGGCCTGATCATGGGTGACGTAGATGAAGGTCGCCCCGAGCCTGCGGTGGAGGCCGGTGATCTCTTCGCGCATCTGCACCCGGAGCTTGGCGTCGAGGTTGGAAAGCGGTTCGTCCATCAGGAAGACATGCGGATGACGCACCAGGGCGCGGCCGAGTGCGACCCGCTGTCGCTGACCTCCCGACATCTGCGAGGGTTTTCGCGCAAGCAGCGCTTCCAGCCCAAGGCTCGCCGCCACCTCGCGGACCTCGCTGTCGATCTCGGACAGCGTCCTGCGCGCTCCCGGCATCCAGCGTCCGAGCAGCGGCAGGCGCTGCCACCAGGCGAGTTTGCGCATGATGAGCGGCAGGGCAATGTTCTGCCCGGCTGTCATATAGGGATAGAGCGCGTAGGACTGGAACACCATCGCCACGTTGCGCAGTTTCGGCCTGATTTTATCGACCACGTTCCCAGCAATGGCGATCGAACCAGACGTCTGCGGCTCAAGGCCGGCAATGATCCTGAGCAGCGTCGATTTCCCGCATCCTGACGGTCCGACGAGGGTCAGAAACTCTCCGTTGCGCACATCAAGGGAGACGCCGTTCAGGACGGGCGTGGTTCCAATCGTCTTGCTGATTTCGATAGCGCTGACAGTCGCCATGAGTTCCTCACCTTCGCAATTTCAGATGCTCTCATGCCCGGCTGCCGCTTTCGGTCGAAAGGTCGTTCGCGAAGAGAGTTATATAACTCTATTATTCTATGATAGATGACTTGCGTGTGACAAAAGAATGCGGATAGCAGTGTCCGGTGGCCTAATTTTTTCATCAGCGAATCAGGGGAAAGACACTGAACCGCGTAGATCAGGATCTCTGGCGTCGCATCAGCGCGACACTCGAAGAGGATATCGGAAACGGGACCTTTGCTGTCGGAGAGAAGCTTCCGCCGAGCAATGTGCTCGCGCAACGCTTCGGGGCGCATCAGCACACCGTACTGAAGGCGATCTCGCATCTTCAGTCGGAAGGCATCGTCCGGATATCGAGGGGCCGCGGGACTTTCGTGGTCTTGCAGCCGATCGGGTTCCGGCTGGGTCGCAAGACCTGGTTCGAGCAGAACCTTCTTGAGAACAATCACATTCCAGCTCGAAAAGTCCTGGCCATCGCCCCAACACCTGCGCCCGACGAGATCGCGAGCGCACTGAATTTGGCACCGGGCGCACCATTGCTGTTCGTGACAATGCTCGGTGAAGCTGACGGCATGCCGGTTTATCTCGGGCGCCATTACTTTTCTCTCGATCGCCTGCCGGGTCTGGAATCCGTGTTTCACGATCTGGATGCGGAAGGACGCGACCAGATCGTCTTTTCCGACATACTCGGAAGAGCGGGCGTCTTCGAATTCCAACGAAAGGCCGTCAAGATCCGCGGGCGGCTTCCCGAGGCCAGTGAAATGCACCATCTACAGATCGGACGAAGCATCCCGCTTCTGGAGACCGTCATAACGCTCGTCGATGCCAATGGCCTGCCGCTGGTACATGCCTTTTCGGCCTATTGCAGCGACAGGATCGAGCTCGTCCTGGACCTTTGACTATCGCCGTTCTGCGGACGCAAGCACGGCACCGACGGCGTCTGCCGCGGCCACGACTTCCCTGTCCGAGATGCCCGCGTGCAGTACGAAACGGATCCTGCCATGCCCATAGGCGGAAGCCAGCACCTGCCTTTCTTTCAGTCCCGCAAGCGTTGATCTCGCCCATTCCTCCGACGGTCCGGTCATCATGACGATGTTGGTCTGAGGCTCGTTGACCGCCCCGATCGAGTGGATGTGCTCGGAAAGGCGCGCAGCGAGCGCGCCGGCGCGGACGTGATCGGCGGCCAGCTTTTCCTTATAGGCCCGTACGGCGGCCCGGGCGCCAGCCGCCAGCATGCCGACCGGTCTCCACCAGCCGCCGAACATCTTGCGCACCCGGGCCGCCTCCTCCATGAAGGAGCGATCTCCGAGGATGACCGCACCAACCGGCGCGCCGACGGCTTTGTTGAGATTGACAGACAGGCTGGAAGCACCCTTGACGAGTTCGGAGGGCTCCTTTGCGGTCGCGACGGCGGCGTTCCAGATACGCGCGCCGTCCACGTGCACGGGCTTGCCAACATGGCGGCAATAGGCTCCGACACCGGCCGTCCAACCGTCCGGTGCGACGGTGCCACCCGCGTGATTATGAGTGTTTTCGAGCCAGACCAAGCCGACCTGTCGGTCGATCGACGAGCGTGGCGTCGTGCCCAGTGCGTGGGTCACCATATCAACGGAAAGATGGCCCTGCCGGCCATCGACACCGCGGACGACCACGCCGTTCAGGCCGGCGGTCGATGAGGATTCGTTGATTGCGACATGCGCTTCGCGGTCGGCGACGATGACCTGTCCGGGCTGGCACCAGACACGAACCGCGATCTGATTGGCCATGGTCCCGGTCGGTACGAAGAGCGCAGCCTCGAAGCCGAACAGGTCGGCGAGTTCCTCCTCGAGCGCGCTTTGATTGATATCCTCGCCATGGGCAAAGCCGCGCGGGTCGCCCGCCGCCTCCACAATCGCCTTCAGGACGTCGGGCGACCAACCGCCGAGAATGTCGCTTCTCAAATCGATCTTCATAAAATTACCTTGTCAATGAACTTGATGAATTCATCATGGGAGCCTGGAGCCGGACCTCACAGAGAAGCGCCATGCATGCGGCGCTGGCTGGAGGCGACATGCTCGGTCATGGCCCGGCGCGCAGCCTCCGGGTCGCCAGCGCAGATAGCGGCTACAATTCTCGAATGCTCTGTCAGTGATATCTCCAGGGAATTTCCATGTTTGAGGGTCGTATTGCGGAACATCGTCAGGACCTTGACGAGGCCGTCATAGACGTCTTTGAGCTTTCGATTGCCCGAGCGATCGATGATGAACTGGTGAAATTGGAAATTGAGCTCGGCATAGTCGCCCAGCGACCGAGTGCCGGCCACCCTCTCCATCTCGGCCCGGAAGTTGACAAGGGTCTGCCGATCCTCGCCTGTCGCACGCCTTGCGAGCGCCTCGCCTGCAAGCCCCTCAAGGACGGCGCGAACGGCATAGGTTTCGTCCGCTTCCTCGATCGAGATGCGGCGTACGAAAACGCCCCTGTTTTTCTCGACCTCGATCAGCCCTTGCTCCCCGAGCGCCCGGAATGCCTCTCGCACAGGTCCGCGGCTGACGCCCAACTTCTCAGCCATCTCGACTTCGCCGAGACGCTCTCCTGGGCTCAATGCACCCTTCAGGATTAATGATTCTATCTCTGCTCGCGCGAGCGACGACAGGCTCTGTGAGCGCACCAGGGCGATCGAAACGGCAAACGAAGGGCTCGGGGAATCCACGGACGATCCTACTCCAGTCTAGATTGTTTACAATTTACAACATACCTAAGAGGCGGGTCAATTCTCGGCACAAATGCCGGGTCACTTCTCAGTGCACATCAACACCCACAGGAATTGGTGGCATAAATCATGGCTTCCTCGATCATTTTTGTTCCCTTCCGGCCGCGATCGGCGGCGATTGGCGGAAAAGTCAGGATTTTCGCGACGGTATGATTGCCAGATTGCTGCCTAAGCATAGGCTAGGCACCAGCCGGGACCGCGAATCCAGCATTCCTCAGTCGGCAGCTCATCATCAGGGTACAGCCGCGTCACCCTCTTGTGCTCCCCGCTATCGAATGCCGCCGCAAGCGCTTTTTCCGATTCCGCGTCGCGCATTCCTTCACAGGGGAAGATGGCCACCGGCGAAATCCATTGCGCGCGGAATTCCTCACCCTTGCGCGTCACGAGGAACACCGCTCCTCGAAGATGCATGTTGCTCCAATTGCTGCTGGTGAATTCTAGATCGGTTGTAAGCGGGAGGACCAGCCTTCCGCCATCATGAGCCGGTCCAGCCAGATCCCCGCCGGTCGGGTTGCTCCAGCGTTCACATAGAATCATCGGTGCATCGAAAGCTACGGAACTGCCATCTTCCTGAACCACGGAAACGTTCCTATAGGGAGTGAGATTCGCTTTCGCCCGCGCGGCAAGCTCCGGCTCGAACTCGATCGCCGTCACCTTGCCGGAATAACGTTCTCGATGCGCCGCCGGAGGCTCGTGCCGACATCGTCTTTCACCATCCATCGGCTGATTGCGGGTCGTTCTGAGACCGCCGCGGTACAATTTGTCAAGGAGCGCCTCGATTTGAGTGCCTTATACTTCGCATCAGCAACGACCCTCGGTCATGATCTCGACAGTCGACGATCTTCGGCGGTTCATTCCTCCCGACCCGCTACGTCGGCTGTTCCCCCCTCTGGAGGTTCTTGACCTTCACACCTTGAGGCCCGGCTTTACGCCCGTGGCCTCTTTTTTTGTCCATCAGGCACAGATCCCGTTGCCGCACAGCCGCTGTGCGCACTCTTTTCCAAAAGACCCCATCGGCTGGAGTTTGTTGTCTATAAATTGCGACCCGCACCGCCTGCCGCTGAAACAAACGGCGACGCGTTTTCTCAGCACAATTTCGAATTCTGTGTCTGGATCGGGGATTTGATCGAGCTTTCAACCCTTGGCAGGCGCTCGGACGTGGCCCGGTGGCGTGTCGTGAACTCGTCTCCAGGCCCGCCGAAACTGGCGAGCCGACGAAAAGCCGATGCGTTCGGCGACGTTTTCCATATCGAGTCTTGAACCGGTGATGAGTTCTCGTGCGAGCGCAATTCGCATGCGGTTCACATAGTCGGTCACGCTCATGCCGGTGTGCTCGTTGAAAAGCCGTGACAGATTGCGCGGGCTCGTCACGGCGATCTTGGCAAGCGCCTCGACGGACCAGTTCTGCGAGGGATCGGCACCGACGGCATCCTGAGCTCTGTGGATTGCCGGATGGAGGTGGTTTCGCCCTTCCAGCCACGGCGATAGCTGAGGATCACCGCCGGCCCGTCGCAGATAGATGACCAGAGTGCGTGCCACGGCAAGCGACACGGCGTGGCCGACCTCTTTTGCGACAACGGCAAGCATGAGATCGATCCCTGCAGTGACGCCTGCACTGGTCAAGCGCTCGCCGTCCTCGACATAGAGCCGGTTTTCGCGGACGCGAGCGGTCGGAGCAAGTCGGACGAGATCCTGCAGCATGGAATGGTGGGTGGTGCATTCGTGTCCCTCGAGCAGTCCCGCGCGCGCCGCAAGCAAGGCACCGGAACAGATCGTCGCAAGCCGAATACCAGGACGGACGATCCCCCGCAGCCATTCAACGATTTCCGCTTCCAGAGCCGCGTCTCCTGGAGCAGTCTCGACCGCTCGAGCGAGCGGTTCATCCACCGCACCGGAAACAACGAGAAGTGCGTCATCGGGCAGGCGTGCCGGAAGCGGGGAAATCCTGGCCAGGTCGAGACCGGTCGAGCTTCGCACCTCAGCGGCAGGTCCGATGTAGGTCGGCTCGAACCCTATCGATTCCTGTTCGAGATTGGCTCTGCGCAAGACTTCCATCGGACCTGCGATATCGAGCAGGAGCGCCCGCGGCGGCACGACCACAAAAACCGGGATAATGCGCCGGGGGCTTTCCCCCATTATGCGGCCGCCCGTGCTGCAATCTCGTTGAGCACCTGCTCCACGGTAACGATACGGGCAAAACGATCGGCCAGGACCAATTCCGTGCGCGCCTTGATCTCGGCGGCACTCCACTCGCGGCCGGATGTATCGGTCATTGGAAAGGTCAGTGTCGCCTCGCCGACATAGTCGACCTCATAACCGAGGTCGGAGGCGTGCCTGGTCGTCGTCTCGCAGCACTGCTCTGTGCGAATGCCGGAGATGATAGCGCGCCGGATGTGGTTTTCAGTCAGCCAGACGTCCAGGCCGCTGCCAACGAGCGCGCTGTGGCGGCGCTTGCGAAACACCGCATCCGCCTCGATCCGAAGCGGCGTCAACGGACGGACGAAACCCGAGCCTTCAGAGAAAACGCCTGACTCCTCGACGTGAAATATCTGGACGACCGGAAGACCGGCCATTTTTGCGCCATCGATCAACGCCTGCTGAGACGCGAGGTAAGTCCCGATCTCATCTTCGCGAAAATAGGGTCGATGACGGAAGGATTCCTGGGCATCGATGACGAGGAGTGCGGTATCTGCGGACATGTGATTATCTCCAAGGATTAGCGTGAAGACAGTCTACCGACAACACCATACTGCGAAATGCCGATTGCGGACAGATAGCGGACAAATCGCGCCAAGCCGAAGACCGAACACCGGAGTTCCCCATTTGTCGAAGACACTCACACAGATTTGCTGCGCAATCACATCATCGGGCGTCCCGACATGACCGGCATCCGATGCGGAAGCGTCCGTCGGAAGAAACGGATGCCGCCGATGATTCTGTCCTGTCCGTTGGATTCGCAAAGCAGGTCCGCATCGGCCGGCGGCCTAAACATCGATCTTGTAACCGAGGTCAATGTCGCTCGCCGCTTTCCCATGAAGCCCCAGTCTGAGGCCGGCGCTTCGACGAGGATGGTTTTGACATCGGAGCGGGAATACCAAGGGGAGAGAGCTCCCTCGCCAAGCCAGCGTGGAGCCGCCGTTCGGCGTCGTCCGTACGGCCGGAAAAGAAGGTTACCTCCACCACCATATAGGGGAACTTTTCCCCGGCGGGGTAATAGTGGAGTCGTCATCGTACTCAAACAAACGCACACACCGGTCGTCACTTGGCAGTTTCAAAGCGTCCGATAACGCACGTTGCACGGCTTCGATAAGTTCGAGCTTGCGCTCCCCCTATCCATCCACGCCGTGTCTCGATCCGAGTCGAAGGCATCAAAATCTCCAGTCCAGCACGTGATGCGGGATGATCGGCATGGCGTTCTTTTCGCAATTCATCGCCAAGCAGCGCTCGCCCCGCTCCAAGGTTCGATTAATGATACGCCGCGACGCTGGTTCATCGATTGGCGATCGGGACACGTGTGCTCTCAGTCGTTCCTGGCAAGCGCTGCGTTCCGTTATGCCCCGGTCAGCTGCGTCTCTCCCGTCGTGACAACGCCTTCATCGTGCGATCGAGCGAGAGGTTCTGAAAAAGCGTGACGTGGATGGCGTGGATCATCATGTGATGTCAGAAATAAGCGACGGGCGACATCGATATAGCCATCATAGACGAGACCACCATTGATCGAGACAAGCAGGTTCCGGTGCCGGCGGTAGAGACGCGGAATCCGATACAATGGCATGCTGGGTCTCTGCTGATGGAGGACATGCAGGTTGTTGTAGAGGACCAGCAGACCGAACAGCGGGCTGTTTTCAACGATGGCCGTACGTTCGTGGTGATGATTGGCAAAACGGTGTTCGGCATAGGAGCGCAGCCTGCTGAGGGACGCGCCGCCGTAGACGAATCCCAGCAGATAAAGCCAAATCGGGATTTGGCAAATTGCGCCAATCCAATAAAGAACGACCGCCATGCCGACGAAATGCCATGCCCATAGTATCGCACGATGCCTGTCTCCGCCCGTGACCCTGACGAACTCCTCCCCCGCAAAGTTTAGGATCATGACGAGGGGGCCAAGGGTCAACCGCCGGCTAGGACGAGTCTTATGCCCGTTCGAACAGACGATGCCCTTAAGCTAGTCCGCGCACGTGCCGAGGATTGGTATCATCAACTTCACATGAGCATCGATCCGCTCAAGAACCATGCCGATCGCTTCAGCCAGAGCGAGATTGGCATATTCATTTTCCGAGACGCCGGGAAACAACGTCGACGGAAACTTGGCAATATAGGCCCCCTGCTCATCGCCAAGCGGTATGGTCAGGCCCCCGCCCTTCCCCGTGTTCTTTATGACGGAAAGTTTCATCTGCACACCGGCCAGTGAAAAGCGGGCCCTTAGTTTGAGAGGTGACGGATCGTCGACGCGAGCAACCGTTCCTTCGCTTGGATAACGCGGACAGCACCCGGCAGATCCGACCCGAGTGCAACCAGCAGATCAAAGTCGTTTCCGGCGCGAACACTGCCAGCGTGGTGCTTTTCCATCGCCTCGCGCAACTTGTCCTCGGGAAGAAGATTGGCAAAGAACGCCGGCAACGCTCTAGCAACAGGCTCGGGGTCTTTGCGCAGACCGCCGGTGGCGGCGCGGAAAGAAAGGCTGAGCACCGGAAAGCCGCCCGTTGCGCGATAGCTATCCTCGAAGCTGAACGCGTTGAAGTCGCCGGGCGTTCTGACGATCGTGCCGACCTTCAGGTCATTCAGCAGCACTTCAAGAGACGGTATGGATCTTGGATCGACAGGAGCCTCAGGCATTTGCATCACCGTCGGCGCTGACCACGAACGCAGGAATGTCGTCGTCATCATCATGCGGCCGCAGCAAGGCGTCGACCCCCGGCACCATAGCCTGCGGAATCAGCATCAGTTCAAGACCGAGCGCCCGGGAAATGTTGATCAAGGTTGTTGTGCGAGCTGCGGCGCTTCCAGCCTCGATCTCGCGATAGCGAGGACGCGATATGCCTGCCAATTCGGCAACCTGCTCTTGAGTGAGTCCCAAGTTTTTACGTGCCGTCTTCAACAGCCGGCCGATCGCAAGCAAAGCCTCTGACTCAGCAATCATTTGATCTCTAAACCTATCATTGCGCTTCAAATGTTACGTTTTCGGAGAATTTGATCTGTTTGCATGCCTTTTCTGAACGAGTTTTGCACAGCGCGGCGCCGTACGCGACCGCCGTCCCCTCCTTTTACGCCTCGGTCTGCATCTTGGCCTTCATCAGAAGAACCTGGCCACATGTCCCCAGTTTACGGAAGGTTCAAGACGGATCGGGTTGGCGTTATAGGCAGGGTCACCAAGAGGAACTCCAAGCACATTTAATTCCACGGTACGAGTTCTCAGTAGACCTTGATTATGAGCGCGGACGATCGCGTTGAGCATGCTGGTCAGATCGGGTGATCTCGATTGACAGGTGGCCGCTTGGTTTTTGTCATGACGCCGGAAATATCGACGGGGAACTAGGCGTAGATATTATCACCAAATGGTGCTATTTGAAGCATCAGGACAAGGATAAGAAACGATGCGGTCGACTATCAATCTCGACGATACTCTCATGGAAAGGGCCAGAGCCCTTACCGGCACAAAAGAAACCGCTGCTCTCGTGCGCCAGGCGTTGGAGACGCTTGTCCGAGTAGAGTCCGGAAAACGTCTCATCGCGCTCGGCGGAACTATGCCCGATGCAGAGGCGGCTCCACGTCGCCGGAGCGCAGCGGCCAAGTGATACTGGCAGACACTTCTATATGGATCGATCATTTCCGCCATGTTGATGCGGAGCTTCGGACGATCATTGAGGACGATCGTTTACTCTGCCATCCGGCTGTGGTTGGCGAACTGGCGCTTGGCAGCCTTCGCGATCGCGAGCGCGTGATAACGTTTCTGGAAGCCCAGCGCCAAGCGTTCGTCGCAACGCATGACGAAGTGATGACAATGATGGATCGTCACGGCATTTTCAGTATGGGCATCGGCTATACAGATGTCCACTTGCTCGCCTCGATACTGCTTGATCGGCGAGCGGCGTTATGGACCAGGGACAAGCGTCTGCAGGCGGCAGCCAAAAAAGCTGGCGCTTCATTGCATAAGCCGGCCAATGCTCGCAACTAAACACAAAATAGTCCTGCCGAGTTTTCGGATTTTTTCGATCTCTCGCCTTGATGGGAGCCGAACCGACACGGCATGACTTCAACACTGGTTTCAGCAAGTTAGAAACGGCTGTAAATGCGCTGAGCTCAATGTCGACAAACTACGGTTGGGAGTTCAATGCGCTGTTGAGATCATTCAGCCCGACCATCAGCATCATGGGATCAGATGGCGAAGGCAGAAAGCCGACCGCCTCATAGAAGGCTCGGGCATCATCGGAAATCGCATGCACAAGCAGGCCGCGGATGCCGAGGATATCAGCGGCATTGAGCAAGCGTAAGCCTGCGTCGCGCACCAATGCTCTGCCGATCCCGCGCCCCTGATAGGACTGATCAATGGCGAGACGACCAAGCACGGCAACCGGAATTGGATCGGGCATGTTGCGCCGAAAACGGCCTGGCGCTTCCGGCTGTTTCACTGCCCCGGAAGCGAGTGAGTAATAGGCGATGACGCGATTTTCTTCACACACGACAAAGGTGCGCGATGCGCCACCTGCCTGATTGGCGCGGGCGCGGCGACGCAGCCAGTCGTCCAATTCAGGGACACTGGAATTGAATTCTGACAGCTCGTGATGATCCGCCAGTGGGATGGGTACGCTGAGAGTCACGCCTCATCCCACGGCGCTTTGGTGGACATCGTGCGTTTCAGACGCTCATTGGGCTGCGTGGGTGCATCCAGTCGGGCAAGGTATTCGGCATAGATTTCGGGGCTAACCGTGAATATGGTACGATCAAGCAGCACCTCCTCGGCACGGCGCTCTGAAGCCTCCAGCATGAAATCCGTGCGCGTCTTGCCGAGCAATTCAGCGGCGCGGTCGATCAAGTTGCGGGTCGCAGGCTTGATACGCATATTCAGCGGCACGCTGGCGTCCGGGCTTTTACTTGTATGCGAGGTGGTGGGCATAGAAATCTCCTGTCTCCACCAACCATATAGCGTAACGACATCATCTTTACAAGCACTGTAAAGATGATGTCGTTACAAGTTTCGCGTCGTACTGTTTCGCTACCTTAATTTCATTGCCGGTCTTGAACCGACGTGGACCTTTGACCCGTTATTAGCGGATCGGCTGTTTCCCGGAAATTTACACCTCGATGCCTGTCGATCGGCACATAATCGGAGATAGGCTAGCGCCAGATCGGCAGTGGTACGCTCCAATTTCACTTCCAGATTGCACTTTTGTCATGACTTCGCTAAAAGGTTTTGGTGATAATTATCGGGCGAGCCGTTACGATGGATACGATTCCCACCGAAGGCTTTGATGTGGCTTTGACACTGACCGACACCCTTGATCATCTGCCGGCCAGCAAGCGGCGCGAACTTGCCCTCGTGCTGGAAATCATCTTTGCCGAGGTCGAGCAGT
>NZ_JBFTSM010000017.1:0-171251 GCF_056400025.1 Rhizobium sp. 01L419 | reverse complement strand
CGTGACCTTGGCGGGATCGGGATTGGAGCGTTCGCAGCCCGAAAAGAAGCCTCGTTTGCAGAAGAAGCATTCGCCGCAGGAAATGGTGAAGGGAACGACGACGCGGTCGCCGATCTTGAGATTGCTATTGTCCTTGCCGAGTGCGACGATCTCACCCATCGTCTCATGGCCCATGATATCGCCGCTGTGCATGTCGGGCATGACGCCGTTGAAGAGGTGAAGATCGGAGCCGCAGATCGCACAGGCCGTGACCTTGATAATCGCGTCGCGGCCATCCTCGATCTCGGGATCGGGAACGCTTTCGCAGCGTATGTCATGCTTGCCGTGCCAAGTGAGGGCCTTCATCACATTCTCCTTTTCTCCGTCGTAGAACTGCTCACTGCCGGAAATGATCCCAACGCAATCACGAATATTAAGGTGAGGGCCATGAAGGGCCGGGGAGGTTCTTCTACCGAGACGGCAGTCAAGCTGTCTCAAAATCCCTCAAGGAGAATCTATCATGGCAAACCAAGGCGGTTCACACGAACAGCATGTGAAGGCCGGCCAACAGAGCCACAAAAACAGCCGATAACCTTTGAAACAATCGAAATTAGCCCGCAAAAGCGGGCTTTTTTCATGTCTTCGGATGTTGTCGGCTGCATGTGTTTTTGGCGGATCCAATATTCAGCCGCCGCTATCGTCCTCGCCTGGATACTGCTTCTCCTTGAGCAGCCCGGCCAGATGAACCGTGTTGCGCGCCAGCATGTCGACCGTCGTCGTGACGACTTCAGGCACGTCGTCGAGATCGACGAAATTGGTGCTGCCCATGGCTTCGCCCACCCAGTAAGCCACAGCATTGGCGGGGATAGTGAAGCCGACATCGTTCAGCGCCTGATAGAGTTCCGCCGAGACATGATGGGCACCGTCCTCATTGCCAACAACGGCGACGGCCGCGACCCGTCCGTAAGAGATCATGCGGCCTTGCTCATCTTTTTCTTCCAGAAATGCATCCATGCGCTCCAAGGCGCGCTTTGCGACACTGCAGGGCTGGCCCATCCAGATGGGCGTGCCGAGGATGAGGATATCGGCGTCGAGGATCGTCTTGCGAATATCGGGCCAGGCATCGCCCGGTCCCTCATCGGAGGTGACACCGGGCAGGATGTTGTGATCGGCGAGACGGATCGTTTCGGTCTCGACGTCTTCCTTGCGCATTGCCTCGGCAATGAGCGACAGCATCCGGTCGGTTGAGGAGGGCTCACCGCCGCTCGATTTCAGGGTGGCATTGAGGGCAACGGCTTTGAGGGGCACGATCGATCTCCACGTTGTTCGTTCGCACACAACCTGGGACGATGCTCATGGTTCCCCACGCCTGAAACGCAAAAGCGGCGGAAAACCGCCGCCTCAGGAAAATTTGTTCGTAGTCAGAGACTTACGGCAACTTGTTCACTCGATCGAGCCGACAGCCATTTCATCGACCTGGCGGGTCAGGGTCAAGCCAATGACAGGGATCATCTGGCTTTCGACCTTGACCGAAACGGTGACGTTCATGGTCTTGTCGTCGCGAACGCGGGCAATCATCGCGCCGTTCAGCTTTGAGCGATTGATGCCGACGACGACGGTGTCGTTGGTGACGGCGCCGGAGACGATATCGAGGCCCTTGCCTTCAGCGCCGTCCAGGAACTTGCCCTTGTAGGTGGAACCGGACTGCGAGATGACGGCGCTCATCGGCTGCTTGAAGACGCCAACGCGGCAGGTACCGTCGAGCTTGATGCCGGCGGGGGAATCATCGGCCGGCGATCCGACAAGATTGCACGTGAATTTCGTGCCCTTGTACTTGCCGGCGACGATTTCGCCCGGACCCTTCCAGGTACCGGAGACGGATTCGAAGAAGGCCTTGTCGCGGGTCGCCGCAGAGGCATTGGACGTGACGTCTGCCACCGGAGACAATGCCGCGGCGGCCAGGCCGCATACAAAAAGAAACTTGCGCGAGTACATGGATTTTCCTTGGCAAACACCACTCGGGAACTGGCACGAAGTTTTGCCGGAGAATGGTTAATGCTTTCTTTCCGAGGCGCCGAAATGCGTGGGAATACAGGGGCTTTCGCAAGGTCAGGATTCTGAGGTTGCGCCTTTAGCACATTGAATCCGCTTGAATTTTTTGCGTCCAAAGCGAAAAGGCATGAATATGTCAAAATCTGGCGTCTTGCTTAGGAATTACCATTGCGCGCGGTCATCGAGGGCGTCAGGTCACCGATGAAATCGCCGATTCCCGGCCGTTTCAACGCCCGGAACGTCAGCGGACGGCAGAGATCCATGGCGGCAATGCCGATGCGCGCCGTCATCAGCCCGTTGATGACGCCTTCGCCGAGTCGGGCCGAGAGCTTCGAGGCAAGCCCGTGGCCCAGCACCTGCTGCACGAGGCTGTCGCCGACGGCAATCGAACCGGTCACCGCAAGGTGGGCGAGAACATCGCGCATCAATCTCAGCATGCCGAGCGTGCCGGGACGACCGCCATAGAGCTCGGCCATGGCACGGATGAGACGCGCCGATTCATAGAGGACATAGAGCAGGTCGACGATGGCGCGCGGGCTGACGGCCGTGACGATCGAGACGCGCTTTGCAGAGTTGACGATCAGCGCGCGAGCTCGCCGGTCCAGCGGGGCGAGCAGTTCGCGCTCGGCAAGTGCAATCAAGTGCGGGGGATCGATGACCTCGCCCTCGGTTTCCTTGAGCGTGGCTCGACCTTTTGCCGTCTCGGGCTTGTTGCCGAGAAGGCCCGTCAGGCGAGCGATAACCGCGCGAGCCTTCGCTGGCCGGGTTTCAACGATCGCCGCATCGGCTTCAGCCTTGATGATCTGCACCGCGGCAAGCCGCATCATGCCCGCCGTTTCCCGGATGACGATGGCGATGACGGCAAGGATGCCGATCGCCAGGACAGCAAGCGCGGTATAACCCAGCCAGTCGGCGCGACTGAAGAGATCGCGGATCAACCGATCGGTCCAGAGGCCAAAGGCAAGCGACAGAAGAATGCCGAAAGCGCCGGCGGCGATGCTGGCGAACGAAGTTCGGCGCTTGCGTGGAGCGGCGACCGGCAGCGGGCTCAGATCCTGTTCCGGATTGAGGAAGGGATCTTCCTCGTCAGGCGTCAGCACAACCTCCCCCGTGAAGCTCGCAGGCTTGCGGCGCTCGGCGCGCGGGGCTTCGGGCGCCGCGTTCTCTTCCTCGTAGGTGAAGGCGGCGGGGGCCCGGCGTGGCTGATTGGGCTGGTCGATCGGCGGCTTGCTCATGCGAGGCGGTCTCCGAACAGGAACTGCATGGCGCGGTCGAGGCGGATATGCGGCACGGAGAGTTTGATACCGCCGCCGGTTTCCTCAAGCTGCGGCGGGCGGAAGCGCACGACATTGACGTCGGGCAGCTCGACCGAGGCGTCGCCGGCCTCGATGCGCTCGAATAGGGATTCGGGATTTTCCGGAAGATCGCCAGGGAAGATCGCCGTCTTGCGCTCGCCGTCGAAGATCTCGCCGGCAATCTTTTCGCCTGCGATGGGTGTTCCGACGATGACGGGCAGGTCGTTGCCGTCGCGGCGCACAGTTGCCTCCCGCGTGGCGCGCACGGAGGCTAGCGCCATGACATCGATGCCGGCGCCGGCCATGCCGATACGGTCGATGGCGCGGTCGACGAGACGGCGCGTCAGGCGATCCAGCCGGTCGTGGCTTTCGTGGTGCAGATGGTCAGCCTTGGTGGCGGCGACCAGAACGCGGTCGATGCGACGGCCGAGCAGCGAGGAGAGGACGGAATTGTTGCCGGGGCGGAAGCAGGCGAGCACATCGGTCAGCGCCCGTTCCAGATCCTGCACGGCTTCAGGCCCGCGGTTCATGGCCTGCAGCGCATCGACCAGCACGATCTGCCGGTCTAGGCGAGCGAAATGCTCGCGGAAGAAGGGTTTGACGACGACGGACTTATAGGCCTCGTAGCGCCGCTCCATCATCGCCCAGAGGGAACCGCGCTCAGGCCTTCCGTCCGGGGGCAAGGCAAGGGGCGCGAAGGTCAGGGCAGGCGACCCATCGAGATCTCCAGGCAACAGGAAGCGGCCGGGCGGCAGGGTGGAAAGCGAGCGCTCGTCGGCCTTGCAGGCCTTCAGGTAGTCGGCAAAGCTGGTTGCGAGGTCGCGGGCCACCATTTCATCGGCCGAGGCGGTAATGTCTGTCGCCTTCGTCAAGGCCAGCCAGCCGCTCGACAGTTCGGCGCGGATGCCGGTTGCGGCAAGTGCGATCGTTTCCTCGCTGAAGGTACGGAAGTCCTTGCCGAGCAGTGGCAGGTCGAGCAGCCATTCGCCGGGATAATCGACGATATCGATCGACAGCCGGCCGGGCGAGAACATGCGCGTCCAGGAACTGGCGCTTTGATAATCGAGCGTGATGCGCAGCTCGGAAATCGCGCGGGTGGAATCCGGCCAGATGCGCTCCTTCACCAGCGCGCGGATATGATCCTCGTAC
Source organism: Rhizobium sp. 01L419 (assembly GCF_056400025.1). Classification (NCBI taxonomy): domain Bacteria; kingdom Pseudomonadati; phylum Pseudomonadota; class Alphaproteobacteria; order Hyphomicrobiales; family Rhizobiaceae; genus Rhizobium; species Rhizobium sp. 01L419. The sequence goes on along the minus strand of NZ_JBFTSM010000017.1, from coordinate 166,776 downwards.
TGGAAGCGCGGCACTGCATCATCGGGCTGCGGCTCCAGACGCACAGCCGAAACACGACCGGACTGCACCGCTTCGAACAGCGGCAGGCGGCCACCGTGCAGGAGATTGTGGACCAGCGAGGAGATGAAGACCGTCTTGCCGGAACGGGAAAGTCCGGTGACGCCGAGCCGGATGGTCGGATTGACCAGACCGCTGGCGCGGTCTGCAAGATTGTCCAGCGCGATCAGCGCATCGTCGGCAAAGGATGTCAGGCGTGGCGGCAAATCGGAATCCCTGATGGCACTGCCTGCAATATAGGGAAGGGCCGCTGCCTGAAAAAGAAGCGGCGCGAAAAGCTCTAATCGATAACGAAATCGACCAGTCGCCAGATAGAGGCCGACGCATCGTGATCGATGACGGCAAGACCTGCGGTCGGGAAGCCGGTCGGCAACGCGGCGACCATCGCCTCTTGGCCGATCAGCGCCTGCAGGGCCTGCTCCATGGTCGGGTTGTGGCCGACGAGCATGACGGTGCCCGCATCCTGCGCATCGATGATTTCGAGATATGTATCGACCGAGGCGTTGTAGAGCGTGTCGACGAAGCGCATGTCGAGCGTTTCGCCCATGGCGCGATGCACGGCCTCGGCGGTGTCACGGCAGCGAAGCGCGGTCGAGCTGATCAGGACGTCCGGACGGTAGCCCTTGTCGGCGGCGCGGTCGGCGACGATCTCGGCATCGCCGAAACCCTTCTGGTTCAGCGGGCGGTCGAAATCGCGCTGTCCGGGCTCGGCCCACGCGGCTTCGGCATGACGAAGGAGATAGATCCGGTTGGGCGGAGGCAGGAGGGCGGCCATGGGCAAATCCAGCTTCTAACGGAGCCTTTTCAGTAGCGGTTGCGATCCGGCAACGTCAACCGTCCGAAGGCTCCCAACGGCGCAAAAGCACGGTCCCAACACGGCATTTTGAAGGCGAAGCAAAAATTGCTGTTCGGAATAATGATGGGAAAATAGACTGTTAGCTAAAATTTGTGACAGATTTAAAAATCTGTTTACCTGTCTATTTTGGCTTGAATCACGGCTAGCGCTTGGGATATACAGCCGGCCAGATGAGATGTTCTTCAGGAGAATCGCGTTGAGTGAGAAGATCGATCTTAGCAATTATGCTCCCTCGGAAGACGAGGAGTTCATGAACACGAACCAGCGGGCTTACTTCAGAGGCAAACTGGTCGCGTGGAGAAACGACATCCTTAGAGAAGCGCGCGAAACTCTCGACCATCTGGCAGAAGAAAGCGCAAACCATCCTGACCTCGCAGACCGTGCATCCTCTGAAACCGACCGGGCTATCGAACTTCGCGCCCGTGACCGTCAGAGAAAGCTGATCTCCAAGATCGACGCAGCGCTGCAGCGCATTGAAGATGGCACCTACGGCTATTGTGAGGAAACCGGCGAACCGATCGGCCTCAAGCGTCTCGACGCCCGCCCGATCGCCACGCTGTCGATCGAGGCGCAGGAACGCCACGAGCGCCGCGAGAAGGTTTACCGGGACGAATAATCGTTTCAAGACCGGCAAAGAATAAAGGCACCGCGAGACGATCGCGGTGCCTTTTTTGGTTTTGGCGCTCTTCGCTCCGGGCCCCTAGGCCGCGGCTTTACTTGTCTCGGTTGACGCTCATTTCGCCGAAGATGCGGGCAACTTCCTTTTGAAGTGCTGCATCAGCGCCCGTGATCGGTGCCATTTCGGGGTCGCGGCGCGGCATTGATCCAGGCTGAGAGGCGCCGGGATGCTGGGCAGGGCGCGCCTGCTGCGCATTGGGCGCGGGAGCCACGCGATCTGCGGCAACATTGCCGGTTATTTCCTCATCGAGGACGCGCTGGAAATCCCGGCGGATGGCGGCCGATTGCGCGCCGCCGTCTTCCGTTGCGACCGGTGCACCGCGCGAAACGGGCGGCGTGGAAACCTCCGGTTCGATGCGCTGCTGCGGCAGCACGCGCTGGCGGGCTGCATCGAGGATATCGGCGGCGTTGGCCGCATCCGGCATCGGCTGCGGAGCGGGACGTTCGGGCTGGCGCGGCTGAACCTGTGGCGGGCGCTGCAGACCGTCACGCTCGGCTGTGAGGGGCGGAGCCGACATCTGCGGAGCGGAACGTTCCGGCTGGCTGGACATCGGCTGGCCCGGCGTTTGCTGAGCGGACGTTTGCTGAGCGGACATGGGCGGGGCAACGGCCGGAGCGACCAGGGGTTCGGGCCGCTGGCGGATAGGCTCGGCCGGCGGCGCGATGACTGGGGGGGCGATGACGACAGGTGCAGGTGTCGGCGCCGGTGTATAGGTTTCGAAATCGGGTTCGGCGCTTGCAGCAACAGGCGGAGCGACGGAAGCGGCGACCGGCTGCGGCTGCGGTTCGCGGCGCGGCTGGATGACGGCCCGCTCCGGGACGACTGGGCGTTCTTCGACCGGCTGCGGGCGGAACTCAGCAACCGTTTCGACTTCGGGTTCCGGCAGGATGCGGCTTTCGATGACAATATCAGTGGGGCCGCCGATCATGACGAGATGTTCGACATTGTCACGCCGCACCAGCACGAGGCGACGGCGGGCATCGACAGCGGCGGCATCGAGGACCTGAAGGCGCGGCTGGCGGTTGCGGCCGCCACGGACGAAGGGCGAGGGCGCACGGTTGCGCATGAACCACAGGATGGCGATGAGCAGGATGAGGGCAATACCGACACCGCCGGCTGCAAGCAGGAAGCGGCTACCGTAAGCTCCTACAACATCATCGAACATAGGCACTCACTCCATTTCGCATTATGGCACAACAGACGACTTTTCCGCTCCTTAGGCAAGAGCTGGCGGGTCTGTCCAGTCGCCGCCGAACGCGATTTCGTGTTGTGCAACCTATTTGATAGAACGGGGTCAGGGGCAAACTGGCGCGTTTGCCTGTGAATTCAAGCAGTCTGATGAAAGCCTGCTGTTTTTGAGGGCGCAGCAAGTTGATAAGAAGGGATAGACTGCCTGATTCCTGCTGCGTATCGGTGTACGCACGCAGCCGGAAGGGCTCATGCGAGGAATAAATGACGAAATCGCGTCAGGTCGACGACTATAACGCGCCGCTTGTGGATCGTGGGGGGCGTTCTGGCACGGCAATACGCATCATCCTGCTGGCGATCGTGCTGATTGCGGCGGCCGCGGCCTTTGTCTTCTTCAAGGATTCGCTCGGCAACGAGCTGGTGCTCGGCTGTCTCGGCGTGCTCGCCATGGTCGGCATCTTCTTCCTGGTATCCTCGGTCATCGGCTTCATCGAGGTGATGCCGCAGCGCCAGTCCGACAGCTTGGCGCGCGCCTTTTTGAACAGCCACCCCGATGGATCGCTGATCACCGACGACAAGGGCCGCATCGTCTACGCCAACGCCGCCTATGGGGCGCTGACGGGCGCCCGCAAGGCGACCGAGGTGCAGACGCTGGAGACGTTGCTGTCGCGCCACCGCGAATCGAACGAGGCGCTCTACCGGCTGGTGAACGGCCTGCGGGAAGGCCGCGAAGGCCGGGAGGAATTCCGCCTGCTGCGTGCCGTCGGCCCCGGAAGCAGCGCCGGCGCCCATTGGTACCGCCTGAAAGCTCGTCTCTTGACGCCGGAAGAGGGCGACGGCAAGCCGCTGCAGATCTGGCAGATCACCGATATCACCGCCGAGCGCGAGGATCAGGAGCGCTTCTTCAAGGAATTGCAGAACGCGATCGATTATCTCGACCACGCTCCGGCAGGCTTCTTCTCCGCCGGACGCAAGGGCGAGATCTTCTATCTGAATGCGACGCTTGCCGAATGGCTGGGCCTCGACCTCACCAAATTCATGCCGGGCTCGATGAACATCGGCGATCTGGTGGCGGGCGAGGGGCTGGCGCTGATCCAGTCCGTACAAGCCGAGCCGGGCTTCAAGAAGACCGTGACGCTCGAACTCGACCTGCGCAAAACGAACGGCCAGAGCCTGCCGGTGCAGATCATCCACCGCGTCACCTCCATGCGCGACGGGGCGCCCGGTGAAAGCCGCACGATCGTGCTGACGCGCGACAAGGACGGCGAGAACGGACAATCTGCTTCTGCGGCTGCCATGCGCTTTACGCGCTTCTTCAACAACACGCCGATGGCGATCGCCTCCGTCAATGGCGATGGCAAGATCCTGCGCACCAATGCGCCCTTCCTGAAGCTCTTCTCCAATATCGTCTCGCGTGACGACCTGGAGCGTGGCGCGCTGATGGAAACGATCGTGCAGGAAAGCGACCGGCCGCAGCTTGCCGCGGCACTCGCCGCCGCCAAGGACCGGCAGGGCGATATCGCGCCGATCGATTCCCGCACGCCGACGGACGATGCGCGCTTCTTCCGCTTCTACGTGAATGCCGTCATCGACCAGAGCGACGAGGCGCCCGAGGAGGCGGCAATCGTCTATGCCGTCGAGGTGACCGAGCAGAAGGCACTGGAAGCGCAGATGGCGCAGACGCAAAAGATGAATGCGGTCGGTACCCTTGCCGGTGGCATCGCGCACGACTTCAACAATGTGCTGACGGCAATCCTGCTGTCCTCCGACCACCTGCTCTTGCAGGCGCGGCCTGCCGATGCGAGCTTCGCCGACCTGATAGAAATCAAGCGCAACGCCAACCGCGCGGCGGTGCTGGTGCGCCAGCTTCTCGCCTTCTCGCGCAAGCAGACGATGCGGCCGACGGTGCTGAACCTGACTGATGTCGTCGGCGACCTGCGCATGCTGGTGGACCGGCTGATTTCGGGCACCAACGTCAAGCTCGACGTCGAATATGGCCGCGATCTCTGGCCTGTCAAAACCGATCTTTCGCAATTCGAGCAGGTGCTGATCAACCTCAGCGTCAATGCCCGCGACGCCATGCCCAATGGAGGCACGCTGACGCTGCGGACCCGCAATCTGTCGGCCGCAGAGGTCGCCGCCTTCAACTATTCCTACATGCCGCATGAAGACATGGTGCTGATCGAGGTGACCGATACAGGCACCGGCATTGCGCCCGAGATCATGGACAAGATCTTCGAGCCGTTCTTCACGACCAAGGATGTGGGCAAAGGCACCGGTCTCGGCCTTGCCATGGTCTATGGCATCGTCAAGCAGTCCGGCGGTTATATTCAGCCGGAATCTGAAGTCGGCAAAGGCACGACCTTCCGCATCTTCCTGCCGCGCCATATCGTCGAGCCGGCGGTTGCGGCCGAAGGGGAAGCCGCTGATCAGGCAGTTGCAGCCGGCGGCGCGCAGATTGTCGAACTGGTCCAGCCCCAGCAGCCGGAAGACCTGACCGGTTCGGCTGTCATCCTGCTCGTGGAAGATGAGGAAGCGGTGCGCCGCGGCGGCAAGCGCATGCTGGAGACGCGCGGCTATACGGTCCACGAGGCTGGGTCCGGCGTCGAAGCCCTCGAAATCATGGAAGAGCTGGAAGGCAAGGTCGACATCGTCGTCTCCGACGTCGTGATGCCGGAAATGGACGGGCCTTCGCTGCTGCGCGAGTTGCGCAAGAAATATCCGGATATGAAGTTCATCTTCGTTTCCGGCTATGCCGAGGATGCGTTCGCCCGCAACCTGCCGCCGGAGGCCAAGTTCGGATTTCTGCCGAAGCCGTTTTCGCTGAAGCAGCTGGCGGTGGCAGTGAAGGAAACGCTGGATAGCTAAAGCTTTTGCGGGGGGGTGTCCGCCGGCACGACACGTCTACAGGAACGGGGCGGGTCTAGCCCGCCCCATCAATCCTTATTCTCCAAGCGCCACGGCAATCTCAGCCGCAAGCCGCGCATTGTTCTCCACCAGCGCAATATTCGTCTTCAGGCTCTGCCCGTCCGTCAGATCGAAGATCGTGCTCAGCAGGTAAGGTGTTACCGCCTTGCCGGTGACTTCGTCGCGTTCGGCGCTGTCGAGGGCGCGCTCGATGTAGATTTCCATTTCCTCGCGGGCGATTTCGTCGGCTTCCGGAACCGGATTGGCGATCAGCATGCCGCCGTCGATGCCGAGCTGTTCGCGGGTGGTCTGGAAATTGGCGATCGCGGCCGGGCTGTTCAGGGTGAGCGGGCTGCGGATGCCCGAGGCGCGCGACCAGAAGGCCGGGAATTCATCGCTCTCATAGGTCACGACGGGCACGCCGCGGGTTTCCAGCACTTCCAGCGTCTTCGGAATATCGAGGATCGCCTTTGCGCCGGCGCAAACGACGATGACGCCGGTGCGGGCCAGTTCTTCGAGATCAGCCGAGATATCGAAGGTTTCTTCAGCACCGCGATGGACGCCGCCGATGCCGCCTGTCGCAAAGACCTTGATGCCGGCCCGCGCTGCCGCAATCATCGTCGCGGCAACCGTCGTCGCACCCGTGCGGCGCTCGGCGATGGCGAAGGCGAGATCGGCGCGCGACACCTTCAAGACATCCTTCGCCTGGGCGAGTTGCTCGAGCTCAGCGGCCTCAAGGCCAATATGAAGTGTGCCGTGGATGACAGCGATGGTGGCGGGAACCGCACCCTGATCGCGGATGATCGATTCGACGCTGCGCGCCATCTCGATATTGCCGGGGTAGGGCATGCCATGCGTGATGATGGTCGATTCGAGCGCCACGATCGGGGCGCCGCGCTGCTTGGCGGCGGCCACTTCCTTCGAATAGGAGATCGGCAGCAGGGGCGAAATGGGTTTGGTCATGATCGGTGTCCCTTTATCGATGGTGCCGCTTCATTGCAGAATTCTCGCCGCCGGGACAAGCGAAAGCATGTCGCGGATAAGATCCGGCGAGAGATTTTCGTTCACGGCGTGCCGTGACTGGACAGTAAGGGCGGCTGCAGCCGTGCCATGGCGCACCGCTTCTTCCAGCGGCAGGCCGTGCATGAGGGCCGAGAGCGTGCCGGCTGCCAGAGAATCTCCGGCGCCGGTGACATCGGCCACTGTCTCCGAGATCGGCGGCTGTAGGACGAGCGCACGATGGTCATTGAAGGCGACGAGCTCGCGCTGGCCGCGGGTGACGACCGCGCCGCTGACGCCGATGTCACCGAGCAGGGACGGCCAAGCGGCAGCATCCTCTGGCCGGTGGCCGACAAGGGCTGCAGCCTCGGCCTCGTTGAGGAAGAGATAGTCGATGCCGTCGAGGCAGGGCAGGAGGCGCACCACCTTGGCCGGCGAGATGGCGATGGCCGCCACCGGCTTGCCGAGCGCCTTTGCCCTTGCGACGATCGCAGCTGCCGTTTCCTCCGGCAGGTTGGCGTCGAAGAGAATGAAATCGGTAGCGGCGAAGGCATCGCGCACCCAGCGGATCGACAGACGCCGCGGCACGAAGAAGCGGTAGAGCTCCATATCCGCCAGCGCGATGACCAGATTGCCGTCCCTCTCAATGATCGCCGTATAGCTCGGCGTCTTGCGGTCGAGGAAGACGAAGGGGCGGTCGTCTATCCCCGCAAAGTCGGCCGCCTCGCTCACCGTCTCGCCGATCGGGTCGCCGCCGCGCGGCGAAATCATCGTCACGTCGAAGCCGAGTCGAGCCAGATTGCGGGCCGCATTGAAGCCGCCGCCGCCCGGTTCCTCGAACCATGTCCCGGGGTTGCTGGCGCCGGGTGCCGTCTCGCCGGCAATGCGGCCGCGACGATCGATATGGGCACCGCCGAGAACGAGAATCTTGCCGCTCATTTCTGCTCTCCCAAAGCGAATCGAATAGGCTCCGAAATATCCGCATTCAGCCCCGGTGGCTTATTAAGCCGTTGCTTTGCATCGATAAAACAAAAATAGAACACAGGCCGTTTTACCTTTTTCTTTCAATTATTTGCAACCCCATTGCGAAATAAGAACAAATCAGGTACAAACTTCGCATCAGCGGCGACATTGCTTGAGCAGCGTCAATAACCTAAAGGTGGATCGAATGTCTCAGAATTCATTGCGGCTCGTAGAGGACAAATCGGTGGATAAAAGCAAGGCGCTCGAAGCGGCACTCTCACAGATCGAGCGGTCGTTCGGCAAGGGCTCGATCATGAAACTCGGTTCGAACGAGAGCATCGTCGAGATCGAAACAGTTTCCACGGGTTCGCTCAGCCTCGATATCGCGCTCGGCATCGGCGGCCTGCCGAAGGGCCGCATCGTCGAAATCTACGGTCCGGAAAGCTCTGGTAAGACGACGCTCGCTCTGCAGACCATTGCCGAAGCCCAGAAGAAGGGCGGCATCTGCGCCTTCGTCGACGCCGAACACGCTCTCGATCCGGTCTATGCCCGCAAGCTTGGCGTCGATCTGCAGAACCTCCTGATCTCCCAGCCGGACACAGGCGAGCAGGCGCTTGAAATCACCGATACGCTGGTGCGTTCCGGCGCCATCGACGTCCTCGTCGTCGACTCGGTCGCCGCACTGACGCCGCGTGCCGAAATCGAAGGTGAAATGGGCGACAGCCTGCCAGGCCTTCAGGCTCGCCTGATGAGCCAGGCGCTGCGCAAGCTGACGGCTTCGATCTCCAAGTCGAATACCATGGTGATCTTCATCAACCAGATCCGCATGAAGATCGGCGTCATGTTCGGTTCGCCGGAAACGACAACTGGTGGTAACGCGCTGAAGTTCTACGCCTCCGTTCGCCTCGACATCCGGCGCATCGGCCAGGTCAAGGAGCGCGAAGAGGTGATCGGCAACCAGACGCGCGTCAAGGTCGTCAAGAACAAGATGGCGCCTCCCTTCAAGCAGGTCGAATTCGACATCATGTATGGCGAAGGCGTCTCCAAGACCGGCGAACTCGTCGATCTCGGCGTCAAGGCCGGCATCGTCGAGAAATCGGGCGCCTGGTTCTCCTACAACAGCCAGCGCCTCGGCCAGGGCCGCGAAAATGCCAAGACTTTCCTGCGCGACAATCCGGATCTCGCGCGCGAGATCGAAACGGCATTGCGCCAGAACGCCGGCCTGATTGCCGACCGCTTCCTGCAGAATGGCGGCCCTGACGCCGGCGACGATGCAGGTGATACCGGCGACATGTAATTCGCCCTGACCACTGAATCAAATTCGTACCGGCCGCATTCCTTCACGAGAATGCGGCCGGTTTTGTTTGTTCGCTGGACAGTGGCAAGGTCGAACGATAAAAGCCGATGAATTTGGTTTTACCTGCCTGCTGGCAGCATCGAAGGGCATGAAATGAGCGGTGTGAACGATATCCGGTCGACCTTCCTCGACTACTTCAAGAAGAACGGCCATGAGATCGTTTCATCGAGCCCGCTCGTGCCGCGCAACGACCCGACGCTGATGTTTACGAATGCCGGCATGGTGCAGTTCAAGAACGTCTTCACCGGTCTCGAAAAGCGTCCCTATTCGACGGCGACGACCTCGCAGAAATGCGTGCGCGCCGGCGGCAAGCATAACGACCTCGACAATGTCGGTTATACCGCGCGCCATCTGACCTTCTTCGAAATGCTCGGCAACTTCTCCTTCGGCGACTATTTCAAGGAGAATGCGATCGAGCTTGCCTGGAAGCTCGTTACTGAAGGTTTCGACCTTCCGAAGAACCGTCTGCTGGTGACCGTCTATTCCGAAGACGAGGAAGCCGCGACGCTGTGGAAGAAGATCGCCGGTTTTTCCGACGACAAGATCATCCGCATCCCGACCTCTGACAATTTCTGGCAGATGGGCGATACCGGCCCCTGCGGCCCGTGCTCGGAAATCTTCATCGACCAGGGCGAGAATGTCTGGGGCGGCCCTCCCGGCTCGCCGGAAGAGGATGGTGACCGGTTCCTGGAATTCTGGAACCTCGTCTTCATGCAGTTCGAACAGACCGAGCCCGGCGTTCGCAATCCGCTGCCGCGTCCGTCGATCGACACCGGCATGGGCCTGGAGCGCATGGCCGCCGTTCTCCAGGGTGTCCAGAGCGTGTTCGACACCGACCTGTTCCGCACATTGATCGCCACCATCGAGGATACGATGGGCGCCAAGGCTGAGGGCAGTGCCAGCCACCGGGTCATCGCAGACCATCTGCGCTCCTCGGCCTTCCTGATCGCCGATGGCGTTCTGCCGTCGAATGAAGGCCGCGGTTACGTGCTGCGCCGCATCATGCGCCGCGCCATGCGCCATGCGCAGCTTCTCGGCGCCAAGGAACCGCTGATGTACAAGCTGCTGCCGACGCTGGTGCAGGAGATGGGCCGCGCCTATCCGGAACTGGTGCGCGCCGAGGCGCTGATCTCCGAAACACTGAAGCTCGAAGAAAACCGCTTCCGCAAGACGCTGGAGCGCGGCCTCTCGCTTCTCTCCGACGCGACCACGGACCTTTCCAAGGGCGATATGCTTGACGGTGAGACCGCCTTCAAGCTCTACGACACCTATGGCTTCCCGCTCGACCTGACACAGGACGCACTGCGCGCCCGCGAGATCGGCGTCGACATTTCCGGCTTCACCGATGCGATGCAGCGCCAGAAGGCAGAGGCACGCTCGCACTGGGCCGGTTCCGGCGAGAAGGCGACGGAGACCGTCTGGTTCGAGCTCAAGGAAAAGCACGGCGCGACCGAATTCCTGGGCTACGACACCGAAACGGCTGAAGGCGTGGTGCAGGCGATCATCAAGGATGGCGCTGTTACGACCGAGGCCAAGGCCGGCGACAAGGTGCAGATCGTCGTCAGCCAGACACCATTCTACGGTGAATCCGGTGGCCAGATGGGCGATACCGGCGTGATCTCGTCCGACCATGGCAAGATCGAGATTTCAGATACGCAGAAGCGGGGCGAAGGCCTTTTCGTGCATCTGGGTACGGTCATCGAAGGCGTGTTCAAGGACGGCGATGCGGTCGTGCTGACGGTCGATCATGCGCGCCGTTCGCGGCTACGTGGCAACCACTCGGCGACCCACCTGCTGCATGAGGCTCTGCGCGAAGTGCTCGGCACCCATGTCGCCCAGAAGGGTTCGCTGGTCGCGCCCGAGCGCCTGCGTTTCGACGTTTCGCATCCGAAGCCGATGTCGGCAGAGGAGCTTAAGGTTGTCGAGGAGATGGCCAACGAGATCGTTTTGCAGAACGCGCCTGTTACGACACGCCTGATGAGCGTCGACGATGCGATCGAGGAAGGCGCGATGGCGCTCTTCGGCGAGAAATACGGCGATGAAGTGCGTGTCGTTTCGATGGGCACGGGTCTGCATGGCGCCAAGGCCAACAGGCCCTATTCGATCGAACTCTGTGGCGGCACGCATGTGTCGGCGACCGGCCAGATCGGCCTCATTCGTATCCTCGGCGAAAGCGCCGTTGGTGCCGGTGTCCGCCGTATCGAAGCGGTGACCGGTGAATCGGCTCGCGAATATCTCGCCGAGCAGGACGACCGCGTGAAGACGCTCGCCGCATCGCTGAAGGTGCAGCCTTCAGAAGTGCTGACGCGCGTCGAGGCGCTGATCGATGAGCGTCGCAAGCTGGAAAAGGAACTGGCCGATGCCAAGCGCAAGCTCGCCATGGGCGGCGGGCAGGGTGGTTCTGCCGATGCCGTGCGCGAGATTGCCGGCATCAAGTTCCTCGGCAAGGCCATAGCCGGCGTCGACCCGAAGGATCTCAAGGGCCTCGCCGATGACGGCAAGGCCAGCATCGGCTCCGGCGTGGTGACTCTGATCGGCGTTTCCGAAGATGGCAAGGCCAGTGCGGTCGTCGCCGTGACGCCCGATCTCGTCGGCCGCTTCAGTGCCGTCGATCTGGTGCGCGTCGCATCCGCCGCGCTCGGCGGCAAGGGCGGCGGCGGCCGTCCTGATATGGCCCAGGCCGGCGGCCCTGACGGAGCCAAGGCCGACGAGGCGCTCGAGGCCGTTGCGGTCGCGCTCGCCGGCTGATCACTGGCCTGACAACAGTTTGACATCAGAACCGGCTGCGAGATCCTGGATTTCGCAGCCGGTTCTGTTTCCGCGAGCGTGCTTAGACAGGTGACTGCAGGGCGGTCAGTTTCTGGTCTGCAGCGCGAGATGGCAGGCGAGCCCGGTAAAGACAGTTGCCAGCATATATTGCGGCAGCTTCGGCAAACGGCACATCGAGCCAAGCCGTGAACGGATCTGGCTTCCGAGGATAATGACGGCACCATTCACGACGAGGCCGATGCCGTTCAGGACGCTGGCAAGCACCAGCATCTGCGCGGTCATGAAGCCGCTCTCTGCGTTCACGAATTGCGGAAATAGCGCGATGACGAAGAGCGCCATTTTCGGATTGAGCAGGTTGGTTGCAAGGCCAGCGAAGAAGATGCGCCTGCCCGACAGGCGCTTCGGCGTCGAAGCCGGCGCAAAGGCTGTGCCTTCCGAACGGATGGTCTTGTAGGCGAGATAAAGCAGATAGCAGCAGCCGGCCCAGCGTACGGCTTCAAAGGCGGCAGGTACGGTCATGAAGAGCTGGGAAAGCCCGAAAGCTGCGGCAAGGGCGTGGCAGTAGGTGCCGAGCGCGATGCCCGCATAGGTCAGAAATCCGGCAGCAGGTCCCTGGCTGATGCTGCGCGAGGCGATCAGCAGCATGTCGGGGCCGGGCGTGGCGGTCAGCACCAGCGCTGCGGCGGCGAAAAATATCAATGTGGAAAAATCCGGCATCAGTCTTCCTCATGGGTTTGAGCCGGAATTCCGCTCTAAGCCGGATTCGCCGAAGGTTCAAGTCCGCAGGATTTGTCAAATCGGGTTATGCTTTGTTACGGCCGATCGAACAGCAAAGGGTTTGACATGGTGGGTGAAACGGCCTGGGCGCTTTACGAGAACCGTCTGAGACGGGTTTCGTCCTATATCCACGACCATCTGGACGAGGATCTGGATATGGAGCGGCTGGCCGAGATCGCCTGCCTGTCGAGCTATCACTGGCACAGGATCTATCGGGCGATTTACGGCGAGACGCTGGCGGCGACGGTCAAGCGGCTGCGGCTGCATCGCGCCGCGGGCGATATCGTCCGCACGGACCTTGATGTCAGCGAGATTGCGAAGCGATCAGGCTATCCCAATCTCCAATCCTTCAACCGCATCTTCAAGGCGGTCTATGGAATGCCGCCGGCACGCTATCGGAAAGAGGGAAGCCATACAGTCTTCGAACCCTCAACCTCCGGAAAGGCACCTGCCATGTTTGACGTAAGCCTGAAAACCATCCCGCCGCTCGAATTGGTCGGCGTTCCCCATACCGGCTCCTATATGGAGATCGGCAAGGCCTTCGAGACGCTGTTCGGCACGCTCTATGCCCGCGGGCTCGCAAAACCCGAGATGCGAATGATCGGCGTCTATCTCGACGATCCCGATCTCGTGCAGGCCGAGAAGCTGCGCTCCGTCGCCTGCGTGACGGCAGGTGAAGAGACGACGGCAAACACCCCGCTGGAGCGGCGCATGGTGGAAGGCGGTGACTACGCCGTGCTGCACCACAAGGGGCCTTATGCCGATATGTACAAGGCCTACCAGTGGCTCTACGCGCAGTGGCTGCCAGCCTCGGGTCGACAGATCCGCGACAAGGTCATGTTCGAGGAGTATCTCAACAATCCGCGCGAAGTCGCGCCGACCGAGCTACGGACTGATATCTATATGCCCCTCGCCTGATTTGGCTTTTTTCTACGCAATTCCGGACGCAAAACCGCTGCACAGTTTTGCTGGAATTGCTTTCAGGCCGCCTGCATGGCTTTCGCCGCCTCGTCATCCAGCGCGGTTGCCCGCTTGTAGGCATCGCGTTCGGCAAGGCGGCCGAAATAGTCGACGAAGACCTGGCGCTTCTCGATGCCACCGAAGGCAAGGCCCCAGCCGACATGCGAGCCGACATAGACGTCGGCCGCCGTGAAGCGCTTGCCGGCGATATAGGGAGAGGCGGCCGAAACCGCCTTTTCCAGCGTACCCATGACATCGCCGAAGGAACCGCAGCCAGCCATGCGCAGCCGCTCCTGCGGGATTTCGAAGCCGAGCGCCTTCAGCGTGACGGAAGCTTCCAGCGGCCCGGCGGCGAAAAACATCCAGCGGTAATAATCGGCCCGTTCATCGGGCTGCGGGCCGAGCCCTGCCTGCGGAAACGTGTCCGCAAGATACGCACAGATCGCCGCGCATTCCGTCACGATCGTCGTCCTGTGACGGATGGCCGGCACCTTGCCCATCGGGTTGACGGACAGATAGTCCGGCTCCTTCATCGTCCCGCCGAATGTCAGGATTTCGGTACGATAGGGTACGCCGGTTTCTTCCAGCATCCACCGCGCTATCCGGCCGCGCGACATCGGGTTGGTGTAGAAGGTGATTTCCTCGGTCATCCTGTTCTCCTCTTTCCCATGCTCTTTTCGTAGCATTGGCGCGGGAGATTTCAACCTTTGGTGCAGGCGGCGTCTTCAGAGCAGCACGGCGGATGATCTCGGTCGATGTCGGTGCGTCGCCGACGGCAGTCTGACCGGAAGGCAATCGCCAACGCTGATTGTAATGTTGGGTCTGGGTCTCAAGCAAAGCAAGATCAAGATAAAAAACAATCATATCCTGCCCCTCGCGTCGCGCAAGGAGCCTTACAAGTTGCAGGAATTCGGGGACAAAACTCTTCTTGGCCATCAGAACCTCCATGCCTAGGCGAGAGAATTGATAGCCATTGCAACTTACGCGAGGCTTAATTCTTAAAGCACCTGCTAATTTAGACCCCAAGGCCGACACCTGGCAGACAACAAAAACCCGGCGCAGAGGCCGGGTTTTCCGAGATCGTTCAACCGAGCAGGGCTCAGGCCATCGCGGCCTGCAGGTTCTGGTCGATCTTGTCGAGGAATGCGGTGGTGGAGAGCCACGGCTGATCCGGTCCGATGAGGAGCGCCAGATCCTTGGTCATGAAGCCGGCTTCGACGGTATCGACGCAGACCTTTTCGAGCGTGGCGGCGAACTTGGCCAGTTCGGCATTGTCGTCGAGCTTGGCGCGGTGAGCGAGGCCACGGGTCCAGGCGAAGATCGAAGCGATCGAGTTCGTCGAGGTTTCCTGGCCCTTCTGGTGCTGGCGGTAGTGGCGGGTAACCGTGCCGTGCGCGGCTTCGGCTTCAACCGTCTTGCCATCGGGCGTCAGCAGGACCGAGGTCATCAGGCCGAGCGAGCCGAAGCCCTGGGCGACCGTGTCGGACTGGACGTCGCCGTCATAGTTCTTGCAGGCCCAGACGTAACCGCCGGACCACTTCAGCGCGGAAGCGACCATGTCGTCGATCAGGCGGTGTTCGTAGGTGATGCCGGCTTCCTTGAACTGATCCTTGAATTCAGCTTCGAAGACTTCTTCGAAGATGTCCTTGAAGCGGCCGTCATAGGCCTTGAGGATGGTGTTCTTGGTCGACAGGTAGACCGGCCACTTGCGCATCAGGCCATACATCATCGAGGCGCGGGCGAATTCGCGGATCGACTCGTCGAGGTTGTACATGGCCATGGCGACGCCGGCGCCCGGTGCGTTGAAGACTTCCTTCTCGATGACGGTGCCATCTTCGCCGACGAACTTGATCGTCAGCTTGCCCTTGCCGGGGAACTTGAAGTCGGTTGCGCGGTACTGGTCGCCGAAAGCGTGACGGCCGACGACGATCGGCTGTGTCCAGCCCGGAACGAGGCGGGGAACGTTGCGGCAGATGATCGGCTCGCGGAAGATGACGCCGCCGAGGATGTTGCGGATCGTGCCGTTCGGGCTCTTCCACATTTCCTTGAGGTTGAATTCCTTGACGCGCGCTTCGTCCGGCGTGATCGTCGCGCACTTGATGCCGACGCCGTACTTCTTGATGGCGTTGGCGGCGTCGACGGTCACCTGGTCGTTGGTGGCGTCGCGGTTTTCGACCGAGAGGTCGAAGTAATCGATGTCGAGGTCGAGATACGGATGGATCAGCTTATCCTTGATGAGCTGCCAAATGATGCGAGTCATTTCATCGCCGTCGAGATCGGCGACGGGATTGGCGACCTTGATCTTCTTCATGTATCTGCCTCGTAAGCTTAGGAAAGGGACGGCTGTCCCCGGGTGGGTGATGTGGTCCGGAGCGCTATAGCATTGTGAGCCGGGAAGGCAAAGTATAACGGCCGCGGAAATGCGTTTTTGCCGCCATTGCCAAGTGCGGGAAAATGGCTAGTCTCGCCGACAGAAGCCCCCGAGTCCCGGACATTTTGCCATGAAAAAGATCGCCGTTCTGTTCGCCGGCCTCATTGCCGCGCTGTCTGTCCTGCCGCGCGTTTCGGCCGCCGCCGACGCAACCGCGCCGGTCCAGGAGATCATGAAGGACACGCAGAAGAACTGGGCGGGCGACAACAGCGACTGGATCGATATTTTCGACGAGGCCACGCTGAACCGGCTCTACAGCAAGGACTTTGGGGACAAATACAAGGCTGCCGCGCAGAACCCGGCAGCCGACGAAGACGGCATCTCCCCCTTCGACTACGACGTGATCGTCAACGGCCAGGATGCCTGCCCGCTGCAGGATCTTTCCATCGAAAGCGGCCAGCCGGCAAACGGCACGACCGAAGTGACCGTCAAATTCAAGGCGGCGACCTGCATGGATGGCACACCCGACAAGGATGCCCTCACGACCGTGCGTTTCGAGGTGATCGACGAGAACAGCAAAGCCGTCATCGACGACATCATGATCCAGGGCGAGGAGGGGCAGGGGCCGATCTCGCTGAAGGAAGCCATGGTGCAGATTGCCAATGGCGAATGAAGGCTGGGGATCGCCGACTGGTTACGCCCAGGGATCACCATGCTGGCGGTGCCGGATGTGATTTGATTTTTGCCGCGACGACGGTATCTGGCTCTCGGGTGTCGTCGCTGCAGGTGCGCATGAGGACTGGCAAGGGTGATTTCCGGATTTGAATTCCGAGACTGGCTGCTCGCCAACGACCCGGCGCTTTCGCGCCTGCGCATGGGCTCGCGCGTCACGCTGTCGATCGTCCTGTCCTTCGCGATCCTGCTTTTGATCCATATGCTTGTCGTGCCGCTGCCGATCGCCTCCTTTGGCCTCGGCATCGTGCTGTCGATCGAAGGCGGGGTTGCCGTGCGCGACAAGGGCTCGACGCGCCAGCTCATCACAAGGCTGCTCGGCTGTCTTGCGAGCCTCTTGGTGGTCGGCATTGCGGCCGTGCTTGAATCGCATCGCGTCCTCTCGGATTTCATCTTCCTCGTGGTGATTTTCCTCGCCTCGGTGGCGCGCGTTTACGGCCCGCGTGGCTTTGCGATCGGCATGTTCGCTTTCACCTCCTATTTCATGGGCTCCTATTTCCACCCGACGATCGGGGAATTGCCTGTCGTCCTGATCGGCCCCGTTGTCTCGGCGCTTGTCAGCCATTGGGTGAGGGCGGTGCTTCTACCCGACAATTGGCGGCGCGACCTGCTGCGTTCACTGGAGAGCGTGAGGGGCCGCATCAATCAGATCCTCTTCAAGCTCGCTGCCCTTGCAGCGGATGGAAAGGTCGATGAGGCCGATCGGCAGGAACTGCGCCAGTTGGAAGACCGGCTGAAAGAAGTGGTGCTGATGGCAGAGAGCTTCATTCCGCGCCCGCCGGGCGGCGTTTTTGATGGCGCTTCCGCTCCGGCCGCGGAACTGGCGATCCGGTTATTCGATGCGCATTTGGCGGCTGAAAGCGCCATCGTGCTGAGCTATCAAAGTGCGCCATCCTTTGTGCTCGTCCATGCCGTCATCGAGGATGACAAGGCAGTGTTGTCTGCGCAGGAAAAGGCAGTCGCCGATATGGAAGGCCAGCCGCAGGGCGAGACGGCGCGGGCACTGCTCTGGCTCGGAGCGGCGCGCCGGCAGCTCATCGAAACGATCGATACCGGGCGCGGGACGGATTTTGCCGAGATCGCCTCTGTCGAGGAGGTCAGCACGCCCACGGCAGTCGATTTCTCTCTGAAGAACCCGGTGATGCGTTCTGCCCTGCAGATCACGCTGGCGGCGGCGATTGCCATGACGCTCGGGCTGGCGCTGTCGCGCGAGCGCTGGTTCTGGGCGGTGCTCGCCTCCTTCCTCGTCTTCAGCAATACCAATTCGCGCGGCGACACGGCCATCAAGGCGCTGCAGCGCTCGATCGGCACGCTGTTCGGCATCGCCTTCGGCCTGGTGCTGGCCTCGTTGCTTTCCCACCAGATAGGTATTGCCATTGCCGTTTCGATCGTCTGCGTCTTCCTTGCCTTCTACTTCCTGCAGAGTTCCTATGCGACGATGACCTTCTTCATCTCGATCGTGCTCTGCCTGGTCTATGGCATGATGGGTGTCCTGACCTTCGATCTCCTGAAACTGCGACTTGAGGAAACGGTCATCGGCGCGATCGCGGGAACGCTGGTCGCCTTCCTCGTCCTGCCGGCGCGCACGCGCGGGACACTCGATACGGCGGTCGCCAAGTGGTTCGACACCCTAAAGCAGCTGCTGTCGGCCGTATCGGACAAGAAGAGCCAGCCGGAGCTCATCGTCATCTCGCAAAAGGTCGATGCCTGCTACCGGGACATTACGCTCGCCGCACGCCCTCTCGGCTCCACCTGGTCCATTGTCACCAGACCGGGACAGATCCGCCAGACGCTGGCAATATTCCTTTCGATCACCTATTGGTCGCGCATTCTGGCCCGCAACCACACGGCCGATGTCGTCGACGACGATCTGAAGCGCAGGATCGCTGCCGATATCGGCGTTCTGGACGCGGCTGCACCACGCGGCTCGGAATGTTTCCTCGTCATCCGCAAGCAGATGCGGCCGACCGGCCGCCATCTGCCGCTGTGGCGGGAAGGCACGCGGCTCGCCGTCGAAATGATCGGCTCGACGCTGGAGCGGCTCTATCCCGCAGAGACGCGGGACTTGCCGTTTACGGCCAGCAAAGCTATTGCGCCCATAAATCAGGAATAGGAAATACGATGGCGGGCACGAACAGCGAGCGTCAACTTCTGGCCGAAGGGCCAGTTATCATTCTGGTCGAGCCGCAGATGGGCGAGAATATCGGCATGGTGGCGCGCGCCATGGCGAATTTCGGCCTCGCAGATCTTCGCCTCGTCAACCCGCGTGACGGCTGGCCCAATGAGAAGGCCCAGGCGGCGGCCTCCAAGGCCGACCACGTGATCGAGGGCACTCAGGTTTTTGCCACGCTGGAAGAGGCGATTGCCGACCTCAACTTCGTTTATGCGACGACGGCGCGAAGCCGCGACAATTACAAGCCGGTGCGCGCTCCGGTCTTTGCCGCGCAAACGCTGCGCAGCCGGTTCCGGGCGGGCGAGGCAACCGGCATCCTTTTCGGGCGCGAGCGCTGGGGGTTGACGAACGAGGAAGTGGCGCTTGCCGACGAGATCGTCACCTTTCCGGTCAATCCGGCCTTCGCCTCGCTCAACATCGCCCAGGCCGTGCTCTTGATGTCCTATGAGTGGATGAAATCGGGCATGGAAGATCTGGAAGCGGTGCCGTTCCAGGCGCTCGAGCAACGGCCCTCCACCAAGGAGCAGCTCTTCGGCCTGTTCGACCAGCTCGAAGACGCACTTGATTCGCGCAACTATTTCCATCCGCCCTCGAAAAAGCCGAAAATGGTCGACAACCTTCGCGCAGTCCTCTCCCGCCGGGCATTCACGGAACAGGAAATCAGCGTGCTGCGCGGCGTCATCTCCTCCCTCGACCGCTTTTCGCGCGATAGTCCGCGCAAGGGCGGTTCTACTCGATCCGGCAAGGGTGCCCCGACCGATGACAGTGCCGACGAATGAGCTGAAACCCGTCCTCGTCTTCGATTCCGGCATAGGCGGGCTGACGGTGCTGCGCGAAGCGCGCGTGCTGATGCCCGAGCGCGGCTTTATCTACATTGCCGACGATGCCGGCTTTCCCTATGGCGGCTGGGAAGAGCAGGCACTGAAGGAGCGGATCATCGGGCTCTTCGCCAAACTGCTCGAAGACTACGACCCGGAAGTCTGCGTGATCGCCTGCAACACGGCCTTTACGCTTGTGGGCGCAGACTTGCGCGCCGCCTTTCCGCAGATGACCTTCGTCGGCACGGTGCCGGCCATCAAGCCTGCCGCCGAGCGCACGCGCTCCGGCCTCGTTTCGGTGTTGGCCACCCCCGGCACAGTCAAGCGCGCCTACACACGTGACCTCATTCAGTCCTTTGCGCAGCAGTGCCATGTGCGGCTCGTGGGTTCCGAAAACCTGGCGCGTATGGCGGAAGCCTATATCCGGGGCGATACCGTTTCCGATGAGGCTGTGACGGCCGAAATCGACCAGTGCTTCGTCGAGAAGGAAGGCCGCAAGACCGATATCGTCGTGCTTGCCTGCACGCATTATCCCTTCATGGCCAATCTATTCCGCAGGCTGGCGCCTTGGCCGGTGGACTGGCTGGATCCGGCGGAAGCCATTGCGCGGCGCGCCCGCACGTTGGTGCCGCAGGTGGCCGACGCGGTTCATCCCGATAATTTCGACTTTGCCGTTTTTACTTCGGGCAATCCGGATTTTGCCACGCGGCGGCTGATGCAAGGTTTCGGGCTGAGCGCCTGAGAAGGCACTGCGCGCTTTATTTCACCTGCCTCATCGCGCAAGATCTCCGCGGGGAATCGCGAGCGGGTGTTTGGCGCTCAAGATGCAAAGGGGTGGGCCGTGCCGCTGCAAAGACTAGTCATGCTGATCTTCTTTCTGCAACCGATAGCCTTTGGCGCCTGGTTGCCGCGCATTCCTGATATCCAGGCGAAGCTTGAACTCGGCACCGCCGATCTCGCCGTTGCACTTCTGGGATTGCCAATCGGCACGCTGATCACCCTGCCGTTTGCCGGCCGCCTCGTCTCGCGCATCGGCGGGCGCATGGCGATCATCTATGGTTTCATCTTCTTTCTTGCGGTGGTTTCGCTGCCGGCCTTCGCGCCCAGCGCCACGCTTCTATTCTTTGCCCTGATGATCGTCGGGGTCGCGCTCTCGACGGTAGAACTCGGCATGAATGTCGAGGCCGATGTAACGGAGAAGGCGACGGGGCTGATCATCATGAGCCGCTGCCATGGCTTCTGGAGCCTCGGCATCATGGTCGGCAGCCTGATCGGTGTTGGTGCCATAGCCATCGGGCTTTCACCGCACTGGTCGATCTTGATCACGGCGATCGTCGTCCTGCCGGCCGGGCTGATTACCAGCCTGCGCCTGCCGAAATTGCCTGAAAGTCACCACGAGGAGAATTCGCAGGTAAAGACCGGCTTCAAGCCGCCCAGTCTTGCCCTGCTCGGGATCTGCGCCTTCGTCTTCGGTGTGACGATGACTGAGGGTGCGATCGCCGATTGGTCGGCGGTCTACCTCCGCGATGTCATGAATGCCGCGGGCGCGCAAACCGGCCTTGGTTATTCGGTTTTTGCCTTCATGGTTGCGGCGGGGCGCTTCAGCGGTGATTACATGAAAGGCCGTTTCGGCGCGGTTGCCATTGCCCGCGGCTGCGGCATCGCCTCGCTTGCCGGCATGCTTGTCGTTCTCTTTGCGCCGGCGACGCCGCTTGCCCTGCTGGGCTTTGCAGCAGTCGGTGTCGGCGTTTCGGTCGGATTTCCGCTTGCGGTGACGGCAGTTGCCTCGCTGACCGACCGCCCGCCCGCGTCAAGCGTTGCGACGCTGTCCTTCGCAGCCCTGAGCGGTTTCCTCATCGGGCCGCCCATCATCGGCTTTCTCGGCGAACTCCTGGGCTTGCGTGTGGGGCTTGCGGTCTTGCTGGTACCGCTTTTCGTCAGCCTGCTCTGCACCCGTTTGCTGATCCCGACGCAGAAGGAGATGGCAGGCGATCTTATCGAGCGCGAGGCGGTGTGAAGCGCTATTTCCCAAGGTTGACTTTCCCTGTGGGTTCTTGACGGTTTGACGACAACAGTGCCTGCGAATCTGCTAGAGACGGGCCGGGAATTTGTAAGGGGAATTGGACGTGCAGGTTGGCATCGATATGGGACTGGCGTCCGGCGCTCCGGCGACGCTCGATATCGAGGAGCTACTGGCGACGCGTCTGCTCGTGCAGGGCAATTCCGGTTCCGGCAAGTCGCATCTTCTCCGCCGTCTGCTGGAACAGTCAGCCCAATGGGTGCAACAGGTCATCATCGATCCCGAAGGTGATTTCGTGACACTCTCCGACCGCTACGGCCATGTCGTTGTCGACGGTGAGCGCACCGAGGCCGAGCTCGCCGGCATTGCCAACCGTATCCGCCAGCACCGCGTATCCTGCGTTCTGACGCTGGAAGGTCTCGATATAGAGCAGCAGATGCGGGCCGCTGCCGCCTTCCTCAACGGCATGTTCGATGCCGATCGCGAATATTGGTATCCTGTTCTCGTCGTGGTCGACGAAGCGCAGATGTTTGCGCCCTCGGTCGCCGGCGATGTGTCGGAAGATGCGCGCAAGGCTTCGCTCGGTGCCATGACCAACCTGATGTGCCGCGGACGTAAACGCGGGCTTGCGGGCGTCATCGCCACGCAGCGCCTTGCAAAGCTTGCGAAGAACGTCGCGGCCGAAGCCTCGAACTTCCTGATGGGCCGCACCTTCCTCGATATCGACATGGCGCGTGCCGCAGACCTGCTCGGCATGGATCGTCGCCAGGCGGAAATGTTCCGAGATCTGAAGCGCGGTCATTTCGTGGCGCTCGGCCCGGCCTTGTCGCGCCGGCCGCTGCCGATCCAGATCGGCAATGTAGAGACCTCTGCGCGCTCTTCCAGCCCGAAGCTGATGCCGTTACCGGATGCGCCGCAGGATGTGGAAGACCTGATCTTCACACCCGACCCGGAAGAATTCCAGCGGCCGATCGTGCGGCGTACTCCGCCCGCACCACGCCCGACCACCGATATTCTGGCTGAGCTGTCGCGCTCGACGCCCTCAGCAGCACCGTTGCAGACTTCCGAGCCACGTGTGGCGCAGCCGGAAATCTCGGCCGAGGAGCGTGAGGAACGGCTTGCCGGCGTACTCGCCGAAATCCTCGACGATCCGGGCTCCGGCTTCCGCACCGATGCAGTTCTCTATCAGGAGTTCCTGGTGCGGCTGCGCATGCGCCGCGTTCCCGGTCCGCCGATGTCGCTGCCGGAATTCCGACGGCGCGTTGCGGTTTCGCGCTCCGGCGTCGATCCCGAAATGGCGGCAAGCGAGGCGTGGGCGACGGCACTTTCGCTGTCGAACGGCGTCACCGACGATCTGCAGGGCGTGTTCTTGATGATGGCGAAGGCTGCGATCGGCGGCGAGGCTTGCCCTTCTGATTCCCGTATCGCTCGTGCTTACGGCACTCATTCGGCCCGTCGCGCGCGCCGGCTGCTCGGTTATTTCGAGGAGCAGGGGCTCATCGTCGTGCACGCGGATTTCAGCGGCAAGCGCATCGTTGCCTTTCCGGACCTGCAGGCCGAAACCGCACCAGGCTCAGCGGATGCGCCCGACAGCGATTTTCTGAAGAGCGCTGCCGAATAAACCGCTTCAGACCCAGCTCTGAATGATTTCGGGGCTGGCATGGATGCAGGTGAGCTCCAACCGCGTCGTTCCGACATTCTTGAAGCAATGCGGCGTCTCGGCATTGACGATGACGATATCGCCGACGTTGGGCTCCAGCGTCTCCTCGCCGACGGTAAAGCGCGCCTTGCCGGAGCGCACGATCCACATTTCCGTATAGGGGTGAATATGCAGGTCCGGCCCCTGGCCAGGCTCGTTGTCGATCAGGAAGATCGAGACCGGCGCGCCGTAATCGCCGCCCTCGAAACGGATGGTGCGATTGGCGAACTGCTGCTGGCTTTCACGCGGTAGGACATGGAACATGATTTCCTCCTTGGATCACGCTGCAGGTTCGCTATACTTATCTTCACGAGAAGATAATCTTCCCAATTTATCTTCTCGTCAAGATAGTTTTGGAGTGACCATGGAAAAACAAGACCATGTCGACCGGTTGCGCGCTCTCTGGGCGGAAGAGCTGCCCGATCTCGATACGACGCCGATGAGCATTCTCGGGCGCATCTACCGGATCTCCAATCTGGTGCGGCCATCCATCGAGGCGACATTCTCGGAATTCGATCTCGATCGCGGCGAGTTCGACGTGATCGCGACGATCCGGCGCGCTGGGCCGCCATACCGAATGATCCCGACGGAGCTCTACAGCCTTCTGATGATTTCCTCGGGCGGGCTGACGCACCGGCTGGACAGGCTGGAGAAATCCGGGCTCATCCGGCGCGAGCGCTCTGCCGGGGACAAGCGCAGCTTCGAGGTGGCGCTGACGAAGGAGGGCATCCGCCGTGCCGAAGCCGCCTTCCGCGAAGACATGAAGCGGGAACTCGGCCATCTCGACGGACTGGATGAGGACGAGCGTCGGGCGCTGGCCGGGCTCTTGCGCAAACTTGCCGGTTCGCTCGAACGGGCGGGTGAGAACGGGCTTGCTGCGGCAGATTCTGTTTGACAATCCTGTGACTTATCCCTAAAGACCGCCCGAGCACCGGGCAGCAATGTCCGGTGTTTCATTTGACATGTCCCGTGGATTTTGTCCGTTCGCGAATGGAAAAATCCTGTCGGGTCCCGGAAACGGGATCAAAGGAGGGCGTGTTTCCTTCGCGCGGTTTGGCAACAAACCGTCCTAACTTTTTGAAAGGAAATACGATGAGCAAGCGCGAATCGTCTAAGTACAAGATCGACCGCCGTATGGGCGAAAACATCTGGGGCCGTCCGAAGTCCCCGGTGAACCGCCGCGAATACGGCCCGGGCCAGCACGGCCAGCGCCGCAAGGGCAAGCTTTCCGACTTCGGTGTGCAGCTGCGCGCCAAGCAGAAGCTGAAGGGTTACTACGGTGACCTGCGCGAGAAGCAGTTCCGCGCAATCTTCGCTGAAGCTGACCGCCGCAAGGGCGATACCTCGGAAAACCTGATCGGTCTTCTGGAGTCGCGTCTCGACGCGATCGTGTATCGCGCCAAGTTCGTTCCGACGGTCTTTGCTGCCCGTCAGTTCGTCAACCATGGCCACGTCACGGTCAACGGCGTCCGCGTCAACATCGGTTCTTACCGTTGCAAGGCCGGCGACGTCATCGAAGTTCGTGAACGCTCCAAGCAGCTCGTTACGGTTCTGGAATCGGTTTCGCTCGCTGAGCGCGACGTTCCTGATTACGTCGAAGTCGACCACCACAAGATGGTTGCCACTTTCGCACGCGTTCCGACGCTTGCCGACGTTCCGTATGCGGTCGTCATGGAACCGCAGCTGGTCGTCGAATTCTATTCTCGCTAACGCATAGCCCCGACAATCGAATTCGATTGTCGGAAAGGCTTATGCGTTTTTACGATGCTGCTGCGTCCTTTGCACATCTACGATGTGCGGCGCAGCAGGGCGAGAGGCGTTTTCGCATACAGAAAAGCCGCCTTACAAGGCGGCTTTTTTGTTCTCTGGAGAGAAGCCATCATGGATTTGCAGACAGTCCTCGACAGCATCTACAAGGAATTGGCGCCGCGCATCGGCGAGGGCAAGGTGGCGGATTACATCCCCGAGCTTGCCAAGGTCGATCCCAATCAGTTCGGCCTGTCGATCGTCACCGTCGATGGCAAGGTCTATAGCGTCGGCCATGCCGATGTGGCTTTCTCCATCCAGAGCATTTCCAAGGTCTTCATGCTGACGCTGGCGCTCGGCAAGGTGGGCGAGGGGCTGTGGAAGCGCGTCGGCCGCGAGCCCTCGGGCTCGGCCTTCAATTCCATCGTGCAGCTCGAGCATGAGCACGGCATCCCGCGCAATCCCTTCATCAACGCCGGCGCGATCGCCGTCAGCGATGTCGTCATGGCGGGTCATGCGCCGCGCGAGGCAATCGGTGAACTGCTGCGCTTCGTGCGCTACCTGGCGGATGACGAATCCGTCACCATCGACGACAAGGTGGCGCGTTCGGAGACGGCGACCGGTTACCGCAATTTCGCGCTCGCCAATTTCATGCGCTCCTATCGCAATCTCGACCATCCGGTGGATCACGTGCTCGGCGTTTATTTCCACCAGTGCGCGCTTTCGATGACCTGCGAGCAACTGGCCCGCGCCGGCCTGTTCCTGGCGGCGCGTGGCGGCCATCCGCTGACAGGCCATTCGGTGGTTTCGCCGAAGCGGGCGCGGCGCATCAATGCGCTGATGCTGACCTGCGGCCATTACGACGGATCGGGCGACTTCGCCTATCATGTCGGCCTGCCGGGCAAGAGCGGTGTCGGCGGTGGCATTTTTGCGGTGGCGCCGGGCATTGCCTCGATCGCCGTCTGGTCGCCGGGGCTGAACAAGGTTGGCAATTCACAGCTTGGCGCCGTGGCACTTGAGATGCTGGCTGCCCGCACCGGCTGGTCCGTTTTCGGCGATTGAGACTGGGTTGGAGTGCCGGTTTCTGCTAAGCAGGACGCGCGCATCAGATGGATGAGAAGATGAATATCGCAGCCGATATTGCCGACGATCTGGAAGTGGCTGAAGCCGGCATCGGCCATGCGCTATTTGCCAATGCGCCTGATACGGTTTCCTTCAACAAGCTGCGCAAACGCCTGATGCGACAGGTCCGCCAGGCCTTCGACGACTTCGACATGCTGAAGGGCCAGAAACGCTGGCTGATCGGCATTTCCRGCGGCAAGGATTCCTACGGGCTCTTGTCGCTGTTGCTCGACCTGCAATGGCGCGGCTTGTTGCCGGTGGAGCTGATTGCCTGCAATCTCGACCAGGGCCAGCCGAATTTTCCGAAGCATGTACTACCGGAATACCTCACGAAGATCGGCGTCAAACATCGCATCGAATATCGCGATACCTATTCCATCGTGAAGGAAAAAGTGCCGGAGGGAGCCACCTACTGTTCGCTCTGCTCGCGCCTGCGCCGCGGCAATCTCTATCGCATTGCCAAGGAAGAAGGCTGCGATGCGTTAGTGCTCGGCCATCACCGCGAGGATATCCTCGAGACCTTCTTCATGAACTTCTTCCACGGCGGGCGGCTTGCCTCGATGCCGGCAAAGCTGCTCAATGACGAAGGTAACCTGATGGTGCTGCGGCCGCTTGCTTATTGCGCCGAGGACGACATGGCGAAATTCGCTGCTGCCATGCAGTTCCCGATCATCCCCTGCGATCTCTGCGGCTCGCAGGACGGTTTGCAGCGCAATGCGATGAAGGACATGCTCGCCGATATCGAGCGCCGCATGCCCGGCCGCAAGGATACGATGCTGCGCGCGCTCGCCCATGTGAACCCGTCGCATCTGCTTGATCCCAAACTTTTCGACTTTTCTGCACTGAGCGTCACCCAAACGTCATAATGGACTTGCTATGAGCGTCTGCAGATCCATGCAACGAGTCCAAAATGATTTTCTCAGACAATGACATAGAGTTTCTCGGCGATTGCCTCCGGCATGTCGCCGAAGAAGAGATAATGCCGCGCTTCCGCAATGCGGCTGCGGCCAATGTTTCCGAAAAGACATCTTCCATCGATCTCGTCACGCAGGCCGACCTGCGCTCCGAGGCCTATCTGACCGCGGCCATCCGCGAGCGCTTTCCCTCGGCATTGATCGTCGGCGAAGAAGCCTATGAGGCTGATCGTTCCGTCGTGCCGGCATTGGCCGATGCCGATCTTGCCTTCGTCATCGACCCCGTCGACGGCACCTTCAATTTCGCAGCGGGAATGCCGGTCTTCGGTACGATCCTGGCCGTGACGGTCAAGGGTGAAACGGTTGCCGGCATCATTCACGATCCGGCGCTCGGCGACACCGTCGTTTCCCTCAAGGGCGCCGGTGCCTTCCAGCACAAGCGCAATTGCGACCCTGTCCGCCTGAAGGTCGCAGAGCCGATCGAGCTTAACCRCATGATCGGCGCCATGGCCTGCAGCCATATGGAAGAACCCGATCGTTCGCGCGTTGCCGCCAATATGGCGAGGATCAAGATGACCTTCGCCTTCAACTGCTCGGCCTATGAATATTGGATGGTTTCCTCGGGCAAGCTGCATTTCATCGGCCATCCGAAGCTGATGCCGTGGGATCATCTGGCCGGCGTGCTGACGCATCAGGAGGCCGGCGGCCATACCGCCAAGTTCGACGGAACGCCCTACAGGCCGGGCGAGATTTCCGGCGGCATCATCTCGGCTCCCGACAAGGAAAGCTGGCAGATGATCCGAAACGAGATCGTCGGCTACCGATAAACCGAAAGGAACCGCCATGACCACTGCCATAGATACGATGACGCTTGCCGATCTCTTGCGGCAGGCAGCGAAAGCCGAGATCCTGCCGCGCTTTCGCCGACTGGGCAGCGGTGATGTGCGCGCCAAGACGGAAGCGACCGATCTGGTAACGGAAGCCGACGAGCAGGCTGAAAGAATGCTGAAGGCGGAGGCCGCGCGCCTCTGGCCGGAGGCGCTCTTCATCGGGGAAGAATCGGTTTCTGCCGATGCAGCACTTCTCGACAAGCTTAACGGCGCTGATCTCGCCATCATCGTCGATCCCGTCGACGGTACTTTCAATTTCGCTTCCGGCATTCCGGCCTTCGGCGTCATGGCCTCCGTCGTCTCCAGAGGCGAGACGGTCGCCGGCATCATCTATGATCCGATGGGCGACGACTGGGTCATGGCGGAAAAGGGCGGCGGCGCCTGGCTGCGCCGGCCGGACGGCGAGGCGCAGCGGCTGAGCGTTGCCGCGCCGGTCGCGCTCGACCAGATGGTCGGCATGGCCTCCACCGGCTACCTGCCGCAGGAGAAGCGCGCAGAGATCCTCGGCAATCTCGCCAAGGTACGCTTCCTCACCAACTACCGCTGTGCGGCCCACGAATACCGCGCCTTTGCCGGCGGGCATGTGCATTACCTGATGTACAACAAGCTGATGCCCTGGGATCACCTGGCCGGTACCTTGATCAGCCAGGAAGCCGGCGCCTATGCCGCCCGCTTCGACGGCTCGGCCTATCTGCCGCATCATGTCAGCGGCGGCTTGCTGATCACGCCCGACAAGGAAAGCTGGGACGTGCTGCGCCGCGAGGTCTTCACGGTCTGAAGCCGGCAAGCCCGTCGTCGGTGCCGATCAGGCGAGGATCTGCTGCAGCGCGTCGAGAAGCTTGTCGCATTCGGCATCGGTGCCGATGGTGATGCGCAGGAAGTCCTGGATGCGCTCCTTGCGGAAATGCCGCACGAGCAGGGCTCTCTTTCGCAGCTCACCAGTAAGTTCCGCGCCGCCGCGCTCTGCATGGCGGGCGAATACGAAATTGGCAGAAGACGGCAAGACTTCGAAGCCCAGCCCCCTGAGAGCGGCGGTCAGGCGCTCGCGGCTCGCGATAATCAGATCGCAATGTTTCCTGAACCAGTCCTGATCCTCCCAGGCGGCAACGGCGCCCGCCTGGGTGAGCCTGTCCAGCGGATAGGAATTGAAACTGTCCTTGACCCTTTCCAGCGCATCGATCAGCGGCCGCTGGCCGACCGCGAAACCGACGCGCAGGCCGGCAAGGCCGCGCGATTTCGAGAAGGTCTGGACGACGAGCAGGTTCGGATATTTCCGGACGAGCGGGATAGCGCTCTCACCGCCGAAATCCACATAGGCTTCGTCGATAACGACAACCTGATCCGGATGCTCGGCGATTAACGCGTCGATCGCCGCAAGAGGCAGTGCGGTCCCGGTCGGCGCATTCGGGTTGGGCAGGATGATCGCGCCGCAGGGCTGCCGATAATCCTCGATCCTGACCTGCATCTTTTGGTCCAGCGGGATCTCACGGAAATCGATGCCATAGAGACCGCAATAGGTCGGGTAGAAGCTATAGGTGATATCCGGGTAGAGCAGGGGCAGTTCGTGCTTTAGCAGCGCCTGGAAGGTGTGCGCCAGAACCTCGTCCGAACCATTACCAACGAAGACTTCGCCGGGATCGAGATCGTAGCTTGCGGCAATCGCCTGGCGCAGTTTCAGCCCGGTCGGTTCGGGATAGAGCCGCAGCGTGTCATTGACCGTTTCCGAGATCGCCGCCAACGCGCGGGGCGATGGGCCGTAGGGGTTCTCATTGGTGTTGAGCTTGACCAACCCGTCGATGACGGGCTGTTCGCCCGCCACGTAGGGCGTCAGGGATTGGACAACGGGGCTCCAGAAACGGCTCATCGTGAACTTCCAGTCTTATGCCTGCTGCAGCATTACATGTGAACGGCGCCGGGGTCGATCTGCGGGCTGTCGCCGGGATGGGTGAAAAGTTTGCCTTTTTCGGCCCAGAGCACCATGACCACAGTGACAAGACCGAAGAGCGCAAAGCCGCCGAAGAGCGGCTGCACCGTACCGTTGAAGAGCTGACCGACGCCGCCGCCGAGAAGGGCGCCGAAGGTCGTCGACACGAAACCCGTCACCGCAGTTGCCGTGCCGGCGAGATTGCCCATCGGCTCCAGGCTGATCGCCGTGAAATTGGTGGCGATCACGGCAAACATCATGAGCAGGATCGAGAAGAGCGCATAGGAGAAGGCGAAGGACGGCGTGCCGCCCAGCGCCGCCACGAAGCCGATCGCCGAGACGATGGTGAAGAGCAGCATGGCGGCATGCGAAATACGACGCATGCCGAAGCTGCGCACCAGCATGCCATTGGCGAAGTTGGCGACTGCAATGCCGCCGGCCGTCGCCGCGAAAGCAATCGGCAGCCAGTCGCCAAGGCCATAGACCTCGCCGAAGACCTGCTGGACCGAGATCACATAGGCGCTGATGACGCCGGTGAACATGGTGAGCCCGATCATGTAGCCGCAGGTGATGCGGTTGGTGAGAACCGTTTTGAAGCCGTCGCCAACAGCAGCGAAGGACAACGGGATGCGCTCTTCCGGCGGGAGGGATTCCTTCAGCCGCAGCAGCGCCCAGACGAATAGGATAGAGGCGACGATGCCGAGCAGGATGAAGATCCAATGCCATTCGGCATAGGCGATGATCATCTGGCCGACCGAAGGGGCGACGATCGGCACGATCATGAAGACAATCATGACATAGGACATGACACGCGCCATTTCGCGGCCGCCGAAGCAGTCGCGGACGATCGCCATGGTGGTGATGCGAACGGCTGCGCCGCCGATGCCCTGAACGAAACGCATGATCAACAGCATCTCGAAGCTGCCGGTGGCGGCTGCCGCAAACATGCCGACCACATAGCAGGCTAGGCCGCCGAGCAGGATGTTGCGCCGACCGAAAGCATCCGACAGGCTGCCGAAGACAATCTGCGAGGCGCCGAAGCCCAGGAAGAACACGCCGATGACGAGCTGCGTGTCATTGCTGTTGGTCACACCCAGCGAATGGCCGATACTGGGTAACGCAGCCAGCATGCTGTCGATCGCCATGGCGATGCTGGCAGTCATGATGGCGATGGTGACCACGAATTCGACAAAGCCCATGCCGATGCGGGCAGAACCCTGGTTTTCCGTGTGCGGTTTGTGTGTCGGAGTCATCCGAATCCCCCTGAATGACGGAAGAGCGGCCGCAAACGCGGCCGAATTCGATGTGGGAGGGCGGCGGAGTCCCTACCATGGTGTCCCGCCGGCCCGATGTGTCTGAAAACTTCAGTGCCCGATATCGGTGAAGTTCGAAATTGATGCGTCCTTCGGCAGCGGTGCGTGCTGCGGCCTGAACAGTCGTCCCTTTTCGGCGATCAGCACGAAAACGATGCCAGCAAGCGACACGACGAAGTAACCTAATATCATCGGCGTTGCCGTGCCGTCGAAGGCCTGTCCGATCATCGCTCCGATCAATGCCCCGCCGATCGTGCTCATGAAGCCGATCACCGAGGAGGCTGTGCCGGCAAGGTGGCCGAGGGGCTCCATGGCGAGCGAGTTGAAGTTGGAGCCGATCCAACCGAACTGGAACATGACCAGCGCGAAGAAGATGATGAAGACCACGAAGGGCATCGGCTGCGGTCCAAAGATCTGCACCATGAGCCAGATGAAGCTCAGAATGCAGAAGCCGAGGATCGACGCATGCGACAGGCGGCGCATGCCGAAGCGGCCGACCAGCTGCGAGTTGATGAAGGACGAGAAGGCCATAAACAGCGCCACACCGGCAAAGGCGACCGGCATATAGACGCCAAGCCCATAGATGCCGACATAGATCTGCTGGGCGGAGTTGATGAAGCCGAACAGCGCGCCGAAGAGAATCGTGCTGGCGATGGTGTAACAGAGGGCGATGCGGTTCGACAGGAAGATCGCGAAGCCCTGCGCCACCGAGCGGACCGTGAAGGGACGAACATTCGCCGGATCGAGCGTTTCCGGCAGGCGCAGATACATCCAGATGCCGACAGCCGTCGCCATCGTGCCGATGAAGACGAAGATCATGTGCCAGGTGCTGACGAGCATGATGATCTGGCCGCTGCCGGGCGCAATGACAGGCACGATCATGAAGACCATCATGATCAGCGACATGACTTCCGCCATCTGCCGGCCGCCGTAGACGTCGCGGACGATGGAGATCGTAATGACGCGGGTGGCTGCCGAACCGAGACCCTGGATGAAGCGCAGCACGAGAAGACCCGCAAAGCTCGGGACGACGGCAATGCCGAAAGCAGAAACGATATAAATAACGAGCCCGATCAGCAGCGGAATACGGCGACCGAAGCGATCGGAAAGCGGACCGTAGAAAAGCTGGGCGAGGCCGAAGCCGAAAAGATAAGATGAAACGACATACTGACGATGGTTTTCGTTTTCGACACCGAGGCTTGAGCCGATCTGCTGCAGTGCGGGCAGCATGATGTCGATTGCCAGCGAGTTGACGGCCATCAAGAAAGCCGCAAGCGCGATAAATTCGAGCTTGCCCATGGGCAGCCGACCCGCGGACATGGCTTGTGATGAATCTGTCACAATGAAATTCCCATAAACAGGTCAAGGCGCTGCTTGGCGCAGCGCCTCGAACTCAAGATACAGATTTGGAAACCGGACGGACGCCCGGTGACCGATCAGGCGACGGCGGTCTTAACCGTGACGCCATTTTCCTGGAGGTGCTGCTGCAGCTCACCGGCCTGGAACATTTCCCGCACGATGTCACAGCCGCCGACGAATTCGCCCTTCACGTAGAGCTGGGGGATCGTCGGCCAGTTGGAATAATCCTTGATGCCCTGGCGGATTTCCGAATCGGCGAGCACGTTGATGCCC
Source organism: Rhizobium sp. 01L419 (assembly GCF_056400025.1). Classification (NCBI taxonomy): domain Bacteria; kingdom Pseudomonadati; phylum Pseudomonadota; class Alphaproteobacteria; order Hyphomicrobiales; family Rhizobiaceae; genus Rhizobium; species Rhizobium sp. 01L419. The sequence goes on along the minus strand of NZ_JBFTSM010000017.1, from coordinate 133,910 downwards.
TTATAGTCGACACCGATGTAATCGAGAATCTGGACGACCTGGCCGGAGAAACCGCACTGCGGAAACTGCGGCGTGCCCTTCATGAAGAGGACGACGTCGTTGCTCTTGATCTCGTTTTCGATGAATTCGTTGATACCGCTCATAGGCCTTAATCCTTTCAACAGGCGGGTTAAAGGCCCGCCGTTTCAATCGTTTTCCTTAGATAGCATGTGGGGGCCGGAATTCCACCCGCCAAAACCAAAAAAAGACCAATCCGCGACACTCTGAGGCGCACATTGTTGCCTAAGCGTTACGGCTCCCTGGGTGAGGCAGACCTGGGTCTGTTCTATATCGGTATCGGTGAAGTGGCCGAGATCCCATTGCGAGACTTCGGTCATGACATCGAGATCGCATTCGCCCATGCCCTTGCCGCAAGGAAATGCAAGCACTGCAGCTTACGATGGAAAAGGTTTAGGCCGGGCGCTGCCTACTGCGGCCTGCCGCCGTGCGGCGCTTGCTGACCTGCTTGCGAGCGGGCTTACGGCTCGTCGAGGTTGCCTTGCGCATGGTGCGGCTCGTTGTTACTGAAGCTGCCTTGCGACGCTTGCGCTTGGTCGTGGTGCGACCCGTCGTCTTCTTCAAGATTTCCTTCAGAACGCTATTGACCACGCCTGACACCAGTTCATTCACGAGACTAGCCACAAAATCCCTCCCAATCTGATCAAAACGCACCTTCCGCTATTGAATTCCGGAAGAGTTCGCTTAGCAAGTCGGTTCGAAGGTTTTATCCGGTTTTTCGCCGTATTTTCAAGCGAACCCGTCATCCTGGCAACGTCGCCCTCAACCCGCCGGAAAGAAGAAAAAGACCATGAAACTCGTCGAGAAGCGGGTTGTGCTGCATTTCCCCGGCTTCGAGCCGCTTGATGGCGCAGCACACCGGGCGCGGTATGAGCGTACCGCCCGGCAAAGCGCATCCGTCTGGGGTTATAATGTCGCGACGGGTGCTGCAAACGAAGGGCACTATGTTTCCTTCGATGTCGGCACGGGTGCCGATGGCTGGCAGACGAAGACGCGTATGCATGTCTTCGACCATAATGATCTGGTGCAGCGGCTACGCATGGGAAATACGGCAAGCCGGATCGCGACGGGCTTTCTAAGCTTCTGGCAAGTGGTGCGGGAAGGCGGTATGGCCGGCTATTTCCGCCATGCCTGGCGCTTCGGACTGTTCTTTATCTTTCCCTTCCTGCTGACGGCCCTTGCAATCGTCATCACGCTGCAGATCCTGACGCTGCCTTACTGGCTGGGACTTCCCGGCTGGCATCTCGGCTGGAGCGCGCCGCTGGCGGCCATCTTCTTCATCTTCGGCTTCCTGCCATTCTCGGAGCGCTTCCACACGCTGCATCTTTTTGCCGACTGGGAAATGGCGATGGCGCTGGCACGCATGGACAGGCCCGAATTCAACGACTGGCTGGAGCAATGCGCGACGTCGATGGGTGAGGCGCTCAATGAGGAGGCCGATGAATATGTCATCTCCTCGCACAGCATGGGCTCCAGCGTCGCAGCACACGTCGTCGGCATTCTGCTCGAGCGCGAACCTGACGCATTCAAGGGCAAGCGCGTGGTGTTTGCGACACTTGGCTGCGCCATCCTGCAATGCGCGCTGATGTCATCTGCCACGCTTTTGCGTTCACGAGTCGGCCTGATTGCACGTTGCCCGGATATTTTCTGGCTGGACGTGCAGTGCCTGACGGATTCGATCAATTTCTACAAGGTGCCGGTCGTCAGCGTTTCCGGCCATCCGGATGCCCCGCAGGCGAGCATGATCCATATCCGCGTACGGCAGATGCTGACGCCGGAGCATTACAAAAAGATTCGTGGGGATCAGTTGCGTGTGCATCGCCAGTACGTGCTGGGGCCGGACATGAAATCTTCTTTCGATTTCACGCTGCTCACCGCCGGCCCAATGCCGGCCTCGGTTTTTGCCAATCCCGATCAGAGCAAGCTACCCGCCTGAGTTAACGGAAAAAGGTGAGGCGACGTCGATCACTTTCGAGCCAACCGCGTCTGTTCCAAAACAAAAAGGCCCGGCGGAAGGATGCCTTCCCGCCGGGCCTATTCATTTCCACAGGCCGAAGCTTGCATCTCAATCCGGCGCCGAGGTCTGCAAAGCAAGCGCGTGCAGGATGCCGCCCATATTGCCCTTCAGCGCCTCATAGACCATCTGGTGCTGCTGCACGCGGCTCTTGCCGCGGAAAGCTTCGGCGACGACTTCAGCGGCGTAGTGGTCGCCATCGCCTGCCAGATCGCGGATCGTCACCTTGGCACCGGGAATCCCGGCCTTGATCATGTCTTCAATATCGCCGGGTTTCATGGCCATGATCGTTACTCCTTGCGCATCATTCCGCAGCGGCAAGTTCGCCGCGGCCGTCCATGAAATCAGGGAACCACGATTCATGGGCGTCGCGCAATTGCTGAATCGGCAGCGAGATCAGATCGTCGACAACGAGCGCGCCACCGCCCACCGTTCCGAGGCGGCGGAAGGGAATGCCTGACCCTTCGGCATTGGCGCAGACGAAATCGGCAACATCCTTTGGAACCGTCAGGACGTAGCGGGCCTGATCCTCACCGAAGAGCTGTGCATGCGGCGCGCCTTTACCTTCGCTGAGGCTGATATTGAGACCTTTGCCTGAAGCCATCGCCATTTCGGCAAGTGCTGTCACCAGACCACCAGAGGAAATGTCGTGGCAGGCGGTCGCCTGGCCGTTGCGGATCACAGAGCGGACGAAATCGCCGTTGCGACGCTCGGCGAAGAGATCGACTTCAGGTGCGGGACCTTCGGTGCTGCCGATGACATCGCGCAGATAGACGGACTGGCCGAGATGGCTGCCGTCGGTGCCGATGAGCAGAACACGGTCGCCTTCGGCAGCGCTGCCGATACGGGCCATCTTGCGCCAGTCGGGCATCAGGCCGACGCCGGCAATGGTCGGGGTCGGCAGGATCGCGACGCCATTGGTCTCGTTATAGAGCGAGACGTTGCCGGATACGATCGGGAAGTCGAGCGCGCGGCAGGCTTCGCCGATGCCCTTCACGGCTTCGACGAACTGGCCCATGATTTCGGGCTTCTCCGGATTGCCGAAGTTGAGGTTGTCGGTCGCCGCCAGCGGCTCGGCGCCGGTCGCAGTGATGTTGCGCCAGCATTCGGCAACAGCCTGCTTGCCGCCTTCGAAAGGATCGGCCTCGACATAACGCGGTGTAACGTCGGAGGAGAAGGCCAGCGCCTTCAGCGGGTGACCTTCGACGCGCACAACGCCGGCATCGCCGCCCGGAAGCTGCAGGGAGTTGCCCTGGATCAGTGTGTCATACTGTTCGTAGACCCAGCGGCGGCTCGACTGGTTGGCAGAGCCGACGAGCTGCAGCAGCGCCTCGTTATAATCCTGGGGAGCAGCGACGAGATTGGCCGGCAGCGGCGCACGCTTGCCGGATTCGCGCCAGGGGCGGTCATATTCCGGAGCCTGGTCCCCGAGATCCTTGATCGGCAGGTTCGCAACTTCCTCGCCCTGATGCATGACGCGGAAGCGCAGGTCATCGGTGGTCTTGCCGACGATTGCGAAATCGAGGCCCCACTTGACGAAGATCGCCTTGGCTTCCTCTTCCTTTTCCGGCTGTAGCACCATGAGCATGCGCTCCTGGCTTTCCGACAACATCATCTCATAGGCGGTCATGCGCTCTTCGCGCACCGGCACCTTGTCGAGTTCGAGCAGGATGCCGAGGTCGCCCTTGGCGCCCATTTCGACAGCCGAGCAGGTGAGGCCGGCGGCACCCATGTCCTGGATGGCGATGACGGCGCCGGTCTTCATCAGTTCCAGGCAGGCTTCGAGCAGGCATTTCTCGGTGAAGGGGTCGCCGACCTGAACTGTCGGGCGCTTCTCCTCGATCGATTCGTCGAATTCGGCGGATGCCATCGTTGCACCACCGACGCCGTCGCGGCCGGTCTTGGCGCCGAGATAGACGACGGGAAGGCCGACGCCCTTGGCTTCCGACAGGAAGATGGCGTTAGACTTGGCAAGGCCCGCAGCAAAGGCGTTGACGAGGATGTTGCCGTTATAGCGGGCATCGAATTCCACTTCGCCGCCGACCGTCGGCACGCCGAAGGAATTGCCGTAGCCACCGACGCCGGAGACCACGCCGGAGACGAGGTGGCGGGTCTTCGGATGATCCGGCTCGCCGAAACGCAGCGCGTTCATGGCAGCGATCGGACGCGCGCCCATGGTGAAGACGTCACGCAGGATGCCGCCGACACCGGTCGCCGCACCCTGGTAGGGCTCGATATAAGAGGGGTGGTTGTGGCTCTCCATCTTGAAGACGACGCAATCGCCGTCATCGATATCGACCACGCCGGCATTTTCGCCCGGTCCCTGGATGACGCGCGGACCCTTGGTCGGCAAGGTGCGCAGCCACTTCTTGGAGGATTTATAGGAGCAGTGCTCGTTCCACATGGCCGAAAAGATGCCGAGCTCGGTAAAGGACGGTTCGCGGCCGATCAGATCCAGAATGCGCTGGTATTCATCCGGCTTGAGGCCGTGTGAGGCGATGAGTTCCGGCGTGATCTTGATAGTGTTGGGAATGGTCATGAGCTCTCGAAAGTCCCTGCCTTAGAGCAATCCAGCAAAAGTGCGCAGCGGTTTTGCGTCCGGAATTGCGTGAAACAAAGAGATAGAGCACGACCGAGATTCGAAGAACAACGGACATGCCCTAGCGCGTTTGCCGTGTCTTTAGCTTAAGTAGGAATTGCGCGCGATAGGAAAATGCCTGCCGTCAACAGAGGGCAGGCATCAAAAGCTTCATAATGCTGTCTTTAACGGGCGAAGCCCGTCAGAATTTGTAGCCGACCATCAGTCCGGCGCGGGTCATGCCGTCGTTGGGGCCATCGCAGAGATTGGCATTCGAGGAATGGGCGAGCTGCGCCATGACATTCCAGTTGCTGTTTAAGCGATAGCCGGCGCCGAGATATTCGTGGAACAGCACACGACAGCCGAGATCGGGATCGTCGTCGTCATCGCGAAGCTCGCCAGTGTGGATGACGCCGCCGAAGCCAGCTTCAGCGAAGATCTTGTCGCTGAGGTCGACCGTCCAGGTGAAACCGGCGAAGAACTGCGTGGCTTCACCCGCCGTGCCGATCGAGGTGCCGACATGGACGCGCGGATGCATGAGCTGCTGCTTCCAGTCGGTTGCCTGCTCAAAACCGAAGGGATCGAAAAGGACCGTTACTTCAGGGAAAACGCCATCTTCATGCGAGTGACCGCCCTGAACGGAAGCAGAAGCGCCGAAGCGCAATTCGTCGAAAATCTTGCCTCCGGCTTGCGCCGTTGATGACATTCCCAGGCTGCTGGCAATGAGTGCGACCAACGCGATACTCGACAGGCGTAGCAGGCTCAAACGGAAATCGAATTTCATCTGCTGTCCCTTGATTCTCGCTTAAACAGCGGAATGTGAAAGAGGTAACACGCAGAGTTAGACGGTAAAGCGCTGGTGTCCGGATCATGGCTTTTTCCACAATCCTGACACCAATTTGCAACAGTTCAGATTTCCCCGTCGTAGGCGGAGCCGCCATTTTCCAGCAGTCGTTTCAATATCATAAGGCCGGACACCAGCTCGTTTCTATCCTTCGGTGAAGAGAAGCCGATGCGCACGCGGTGATAGACTTTGTCGCCACGCGCCGCCTTGAACTCATCCTCGTCGTCGACAAGCACGCCATCGCGAAAGGCGGCATTCTTGAAGGTGCCGGACAGCCAGGGTTCCGGCAGTTTCAGCCACAGGAAGGGCGCATGCGGGTGGGATTCGAAATCAAAGCCCTGCATGACCTCACGGGCGAGACTCACGCGGGCCGACAGTTCCAAAACGCTCGCGTCGCGGATCTCATGCGCCTTGCCGCTCAGGACAAGGCGCGCGCAGGTTTCCGCCAGGATGAAGGGCAGGCCGCCCGTAACCATCTTGTGCGTGACCTTGATGCGCTGGGCGAAATGCGGCGGGCAGGCGACCCAGCCGCCACGCACGCCGGCAGCAACCGATTTCGACAGGCCATTGACCAGGAAGGTGCGATCGGGCGCGATTGCGGCAAGCAGTGGCGTAGCGTCATTGGCCATGCCACCATAGAGATCGTCCTCGATGATCCACACACCGTGCCGTCTGGCAATTTCGGCGATCGCGACGCGCCGCTCATAGGGCATGATGGCGAGTGTCGGATTGTGGACCGTCGGCATCGTAAAGACGAGCTTCGGATGCTGCTGCTGGCAGAGCCGCTCGAAATCCTCGGGAATGATGCCGTTTTCATCGGACTCGACTGTCAATGTACGCCGGCCGAGCAGGCGGACGCTGCGGCTCACCTGCGTATAGGTGAGGTTTTCGAAGACGATCTTGTCACCGGGTGCTGACACGGCTGCGATGACGGAGATGGCCGCCGCATGCGCGCCGAGCGTCGGCACAACGTTTTCAGCCTCCGGCGACCAGCCGTTGCGCGCCAGCCACAGACGGCCGGCCTCGAACCAGTTCGGTGGGAAGCTGCGGGAGTAGGAAGAGATTTCCGCCAGATGCTGTTCGCCGATCTCGGCCATGATGCCGGCGATGATCTTGCCCTGACCGAGATCCGGGGCAGCGGTCGTATCGAAGCGAAGCTTGTTCGGCGGGGCCTCGGCAACACGTGTGCCACTCAGCGAAAGGGTGACAGGGTCCACCTGCTCGCTGGGCGGCGTATCGGCGCGGTCAAGCACATAGGTGCCGCGGCCAACTTCGCCGGCGACGAGCCCGCGCTCATGAACCAGCGCATAGGCCCGGCCGATTGTTCCGATTGTCACCCCGATATCATAGGCAAGATTGCGCTGCGGCGGCAGCTTGGCGCCCGCCGGCAAGGTGCCGGAAGCAATGGCGGATTCGATATTGTCCGCAAGCCGCATATAGACCGGGCCAGAGCCCTGCGAAAGATCAGGAAGCCAATTTGTCATGGTGACAATGAATAGATTGTCACCCTCTCTCTGTCAAGACTATGTGACAATCACAAGAGCAGAACAACAGGAGCCAAGGATGTCCGTTGTACCTCCAATAAAGAGCGATATTGTATCGATTGTCTCTATCGATAGCCCGCACGAAATTGTCCTCCCGACGCAGGCGCCGGCCACGACTCAGCTGGGGCGTCTGCGGGCAGTCTTCCTGCTATGGCAACAGAAGCGGGAGGGGCGCCTGGCGTTGCGCGGACTGACAGCGGATCAACTCAAGGATATCGGCCTGTCGCAGTCCGATGCCGCACGCGAAGTCAGCAAGTCATTTTTCTGGGACTGAAGCTTAGAGCATTTCGGCTTTTCTGCGAAACACGGGAAATGCTCTGTCTCTCTGTTTTCACGCAATTGCGGACGCAAAACCGCTGCGCACTTTTGCTGGAATTGCCCTAGCTGCAGGCGCGGTTACCGCCCGACCAGCGGGTGACATCGGCGGCGATACGGCCGGAAACCGGCTCGGACATCATCGGTCCGAAAGCCTGCATCTTGGCTGGGCTGCCTTCGGCCTGCACCACAAGCAGCGGCCGGCTTTCCGGGCTGCCCTTGTGCACGACCAGAATGCGCGGACGGCCGGAGAAGGAATTGAGTTCCGGCGCGAGCTTGTAAGCCGCGAAAGCCGGATCGCCCGACTTGAACCAGCAGCTATTGGCGCCGAGCGCCACACGCTCCATCGTCGACAGCGCACTGCGATCCGGTCCCCTTACAGGAGCCGGAGACTGGCAGGCAGCGACGAATGCCGCGAGGCCGGCAAAGGCCGCAGCGTTGGCAACGGCGGCGAAAAGGCGAGGGCGCATTCAGCTTGCTCCAGTGGTCCGGCGAACGGGCCGCCTAATCAGGCAGCGATGACGTCGAGCGCCGAGGCGAAGAGGCCGCGGCCATCCGAACCGCCATGGGCGGCTTCGATAAGATTTTCCGGATGCGGCATCATGCCGAGCACATTGCCCTTGGCATTCACGATGCCGGCAATGTCGTTGACCGAACCATTCGGATTGGTGCCTTCAGCATAGCGGAAGACGACCTGGCCGTTGCCCTCGATGGCAGCGAGCGTCTCGGCATCGGCAAAGTAGTTGCCGTCATGATGGGCGACCGGGCAGCGGATGATCTGGCCCTTTTCATAGGCACGGGAGAAATCCGTCTCGGCGTTGACGACTTCGAGCTTGATCTCGCGGCAGACGAATTTCAGCGAGGCATTGCGCATCAGGGCGCCCGGCAGCAGGCCCGCCTCGACGAGGATCTGGAACCCGTTGCAGACACCCAGAACCTTCACGCCCTGGTTTGCCTTTTCGATGATCGCCTGCATGACGGGCATGCGCGCGGCAATCGCGCCGCAACGCAGGTAATCGCCATAGGAGAACCCACCGGGAATGACGATCAGGTCGACGTCAGGGATTTCCGTTTCCGTCTGCCAGATCGTCACCGGCTGCTGACCGGAGATCTTGGTGAGCGCGGCGATCATGTCGCGATCGCGGTTGAGGCCCGGAAGTTGAACGACGGCTGATTTCATAAGGTCCCCGCGTTTGGCGAAAGATATTGAACTGGAACGCTTTCGGCGAGCCATACTCCATTGTCCGAGACAAAGAAAGAATGGCCCTCTGAAAACATGCGGGCTGCGTCTACACGCAGGATGATATAGTCGCCCTTGCGGCGCGTTGCGACGATCTTTGCCGTTTCGACATCATCAGAAAGATGAACGTGGTGCCGTTCCATCTTCTTCAGGCCTTCGCGCTCGATCAGGGGCCAGTTCACCAGCGACGTGCCATGAAAAAGGACTGCCGGCGGCTCGACCGCCTTCAATGCCAGATCGACACCGATGCTATGGCCCTGGTTGGCGCGAATTCTGTCATCGACCAGGGCGAAGCGCTTCTTCGGACTGTTCTCGATGATTTCGATAATATCGGCGCGAGAGACGTCGTATCTCGACATCAACGCCTTCTCGAACACATCGAAGGGGACCCAACCTTCGGCATCAAGCGTCAGGCCTGCGGCTTCCGGCGCATGGCGCAAAACATAGCTCATGAATTTCGAGACTTCCGTCTCCAGCTTTGTTTCCATCATGACGCCTAATCCTGAAAGCCCGCCGGACGGCGGGCCTGTGATCGTCAGTCGATCGCGATCGCGTAGTTCTCGATGACCGTGTTTGCGAGGAGTTTCTCGCACATGGCCTTGAGTTCCGTCTCGGCCTTGGCCTTGTCGGAACCATCAAGTTCCAGGTCGAAGACCTTGCCCTGGCGGACATGGCCGACGCCGCCGAAGCCGAGGGCGCCAAGCGCGCCTTCGATAGCCTTGCCCTGAGGATCGAGAACGCCGTTTTTCAGCGTGACGGTGACGCGAGCCTTGATCACTTGTTTTCCCTGCTTTTACTTGACCAGAACGGGACCCGTGCCGCGCACGGGCTCGTTTTCATTGATGATGCCGAGACGGCGCGCGACTTCCGAATAGGCTTCCAGCAATCCGCCGAGATCGCGGCGGAAGAGGTCCTTGTCCATCTTCTTGCGGGTCTCGATATCCCAGAGACGGCAGCTATCCGGCGAGATTTCGTCGGCCAGGATGATGCGCATCATGTCGCCCTCGAAGAGGCGGCCGCATTCGATCTTGAAATCGACGAGCTGGATCCCGACGCCGAGGAAAAGACCGGTCATGAAGTCGTTGACACGGATGGCGAGCGCCATGATGTCGTCGAGTTCCGCCGGGTTGGCCCAGCCGAAAGCGGTGATATGCTCTTCGGAGACCATCGGGTCCTCGAGCGTATCGGACTTGTAATAGAATTCGATGATCGAACGCGGCAGGACCACGCCTTCCTCGATGCCGAGGCGCTTGGCGAGCGAGCCGGCGGCGACATTGCGCACGACGATCTCAAGCGGGATCATCTCCACTTCCTTGATCAGCTGCTCGCGCATGTTGAGCCGGCGGATGAAGTGGGTGGGAATGCCGATGTTGTTCAGATGGCTGAAAATATATTCAGAAATACGGTTGTTGAGGACGCCCTTGCCATCAATGACTTCGTGCTTCTTCTTGTTGAAAGCAGTGGCATCGTCCTTGAAGAACTGGATCAGCGTACCCGGTTCAGGCCCTTCATACAGAATCTTTGCCTTGCCCTCGTAGATACGGCGGCGACGGTTCATAGTCGTTATTCTCTGCTGTTGGCGCTCTTGGGATAGCGCGCGTGGATCGATCTCGTGGCGTCCCCTTAAAGGAAAAGAGAGAGTTTCACAATCCGCCTGTCACTCCTTCCCCGGTTTCCGGCCCTGCGCGGAAAACCGCAAAGAGAATCGAATGTCTTCGCAAGGGAAGACTACCGCCTTTTTGTTTACGGTGAAATGAAGGCAAAATCTCGGAGGGGTTATACAGGTGTTTATCTGGAGGCTGTTTTGGAGATGGGCCGGTCGACGGAAAGTCGCAGATCCGTCTGCAGCGCGCGGGCTGCACCCTCCGGCTGCCGCCAGCTTCCGCTGCGGATGAAGGTGGGGATCTGCATGGCAGGCATCGGCCGGGCGAGAGCATAGCCCTGCAGCATGTCGCAACCAAGCTCTTGCAGGATACGGACGTGATCGGTGGTCTCCACACCTTCGGCGGTGACGAGAATGTTCAGCGAGCGGCCTATTTCGATGATGGAGCGCACGAGCTTGCGCTGCTCGGCCGATTGCGGCAGCCGGCTGATCAATTCGCGATCGATCTTCAGCGTCTTCGGGCTGAGCCGCAGCAGGCTGACGATCGAGGCATGGCCGGTGCCGAAATCATCGACTTCGATGTCGATGCCGAGCTTCTTCAGCTTCTTCAGATTTGCGGTCACCGCCTCGTCGCAATCGTCGAGCGAGATGGATTCCAGAAGCTCGAATGAGATCGTGCCGGGCTCGATCTTCAGGGAACGCAGCTTCTTGCCGAGCTGCGGATCGGACAGTCTCCGGCCGGAGACATTGACCGAGATGCGGGGAATGGCGAAGCCTTCGCGGACCCAGACCTTCCGATCGGCGATCGCCCGTTCGAGGATCAAGGCATCGATGGTCGAGACGACGTCGAGGTCTTCGGCAATGTCGAGGAAACGATCCGGGGCCAGCAGGCCGTGTTCGGGATGCTGCCAGCGGGCCAGCGTCTCGATGCCGGCGATATCGAGCGTGCGGGCATCGAATTGCGGCTGATAGAAGGGCACGAATTCGCTGCGCTCCAGGCCGATCAGGATTTCGTCAGCTAGGCGCTTGGCCGTCAGGATCGTGCGGCGCGCGGCATTCGAGAAGAATTCGTGGCGGTTGCGGCCGGAGCCCTTGGCCCGGTAGAGCGCGATATCGGCATTGAGGAGAAGCTGCTTTTCATCGAGCTTCGGGCCGCTGTCGATGGCGATGCCGATGCTGGCGCCGAAGCGGCAATCATGCCCCTCATATCTGATGGGTTTGCGCAGCTCGCGGATGATGCGTTCGGCGACGGTGGCGATCTTCTTCGAGGCGGTGTCGACGATGCAGAGGACGACGAATTCATCGCCGCCGATGCGCGCGACGAAATCAGTGGCGCGAATGGAGTCGCGCAATACCCGGGCGGCATGTTTCAGCATATGGTCGCCGGCGCGGTGGCCGAGCGTATCATTGATCTGCTTGAAGCGGTCGAGATCGATATGAAGGATGGCGAGCGCCAGGCCTTCCTCGCGGCACTGGGTGGAGCGCTCCTCCAGCATCTTGTCGAGATAGCGGCGGTTCGGCAGGCCGGTCAGATAATCATGGAACGCCAGATGCTCGATGCTTTCCTTGGCGGCTTCGAGCTGCCTGTTGCGTGCTTCGGCGAGATCCTTGGCTCGCTGCAGTTCGTTGCGCAGCGCCACCTCGTCCGTTACGTCCCAGTTGGCGCCGATCAACCGCCGGCAACCGTTGCCATCGACGAAGAAGGCAGCGCGGGCGCGGATGATGCGCTCGGCGCCATCCCCCCGGATGATGCGGAATTCCTGGTGAAAGGGCATCTCGTCTCGGACATTGCTCTCGACGGTGCCGAGCACGCGCTCGCGATCATCGGGATGGATCGCATCCGGCCACGCAGCGGCGGCAGCGTGGCGATCGAGGCCCTTCATGCCGTAGATCGCGATGAGGCGATCGTCCCATTCGACGGTTCCATGATCGATATCGGCTTCGAAGACGCCGATATCGCTGATCTGCAGAGCAAGATCGAGACGGCGGGAGAGCTGAGACAGCATCTCCTCGGTCTCCTTGCGGATGGTAATATCGGTATCCGTGCCCACGACGCGCTGTGCAGCGCCATTCTCATCCCATTCGACAGGCGCCCCTCGGCATTCGATCCAGACCCAATGTCCGTCCTTATGGCGCTCGCGATACTGGAAGACGTGACAATTCGGATCGCCGGCGTTTTGGCGCTCTATCGCCTCGACGACAAAATCACGGTCATCAGGATGTACGAGCTGCAGCCAGGCTTCGTAGTCGCCATCCGCTTCCTCATGCGGGGCCATGCCGCGGATGTTCTTCCATGTCTGGGAATAATATTTCTTGTCGAGGCGATAATTGTGATCCCAGACACCGAGGCCGGAACCGACCAGCGCATAGTTCCAGCGGCTTTCACGCTCGGCGATGTCGGAATCATCGGTGTAGCTTGCGAACCCATCGGCCGCCGGTTCGTCGCGACTGATATCGGCGGCGGTTTTGGGCGGCTGGCTTTGCTTCACGGGCGCTCTCGCTATTCTGGCGTGTGCGCAGTCTGCGGTCTTTCCATTAAGAAATACTTAGAAAGCGATCGCTTAATTCTCTGGAAACCCCCGATATTCCGGTTTCTCAGCCGGGCAGGCGACTGAGAAACTGGGCAAAGACCATCGTGCCCTCCGGCCACGGGCCGTGACCGGATTCCGAGTTGATGTGACCGGACTCGCCGGCATCCACCAGGAAGGAACCCCAGCTGTTGGCGATATCGTCGGCATGCTCATAGGTGCCGAAGGGATCGTTGCGGCTGGCAACCGTAATCGAGGGGAAGGGCAGCGGATCGCGCGGGTAGGGGCCGAAGGTCATCAGATGCTTCGGGCGGATATCAGGATTGGCTACATCGGGGGGCGCCACGAAGAAGGCGCCGGCAACGCGCTTCTGAAACAGCGGGATGGCATGGATCACCGAGGGCACGCCAAGGGAATGGGCGATGAGCACGACGGGGCGTGTGCTGGCATTCACCGCTTCGGCGATGCGGGCGGTCCAGTCGTCGCGCACGGGCTTCGACCATTCCGCCTGCTCGACGCGCCGCGCCGTGCTGAGTTTTGCTTCCCAGCGGGTCTGCCAATGGTCGGGACCGGAATTGGTATAGCCGGGAATGATGAGGATATCTGCGTCTGAAGCTTTCATGGTGCCGCCGATGTGAGAAAGCGTAACCGCGATGTCAAGGGAAAGAGCGACTTAGCTCAAAAAATTTGCTACAGTGGCTGTCTGCCGGTTGCGTTCTCGTGTCGGCCCCTTGTTGCCGACACATCGCCTCCGGCTCATCTTGGCTGAGGAGGAGAAAGCCATGACGACATTTCATGTCATGACGGGCGCTGGCGAGAGCTTCGCACGGCCCGTGGTCAATAAGATCAGCATAGCCGACGTCTTCGACGCGCTCAGGCTCGGTTTCGAGGATTTCCGCGAGAAGCCTTCGCATTATGTTTTCCTGTGTCTCATGTATCCGATCGCCGGCATCTTCCTGACGATGCTGAGTTCGGGCGCCAATCTTGCACCGATGATCTTTCCGCTTATGTCGGGCTTCGTGCTGATCGGCCCGATCGCCGCGATCGGCCTCTACGAAATCAGCCGCCGGCGCGAAGCCGGACTCGATTCCTCCTGGACGCATGCACTCGACGTGCGCCACTCGCCGGCTTTGCCGTCCATCATCGCCGTTGGCCTCCTGCTGTTCGGGATCTTCACCGTCTGGCTGGTCACGGCGCAAACCATCTATGCGGGGCTTCTCGGCGAAGTCTTCCCGCGCTCCATGTCGCTCTTCCTGCAGCAAGTGTTCAGTACGCCGGAAGGCATGCAGCTCATCCTGTGGGGCAATCTGGTCGGCCTCGGCTTTGCTTTCGTCGTTCTGGCGATCACCGTCGTGACCTTCCCGATGCTGCTCGACAAGGATTGCGGGGCGGTGGCCGCGATGGTCGCCTCGATCCGCGCAACCTTCATCAATCCGGTACCGGTATTGCTCTGGGGCCTGATCGTTGCCGCATCGCTCGTCATCGGCACAATCCCGCTCTTTGTCGGCCTCGCACTCGTCATTCCCATCCTCGGCCATGCGACCTGGCATCTCTACCGGAAGCTGATTGCCCGCGAAGCCATGTGACGGCAGCACTCCCGGGGGTATCGCGAATTTCCATGATGCCCCCGGAAATTCACTGCACTCTGGAACCTCGGAACCTTGCATGGAGTTTGTCTTACGCCGACTTCTGAGGAGGATTTCAAGGTGACCATACGCCACGTGTTTGCCCACTTCGCGACCAAGATATCGGAGTGGGCGGGCAAGCCGGTGACCTTCATTCTGGCGCTCATCGCCGTGATCATCTGGGCTGCTCTCGGCCCTGTCTTCGACTACTCGGAAACCTGGCAGTTGGTGATCAATACCGGCACGACGATCATCACCTTCCTGATGGTCTTCGTGCTGCAGAATGCGCAGACACGCGATACGCGCGCCATCCAAGCAAAGCTCAATGAGATCATCCTCACCAGCCATGCGGAGAACCGCTTCATCGGCATCGAAAATCTCGATGAAGAAGACCTCAAGCACCTCGACCAACTGGTGGCCAAAGCGGCTAAAGGCAAGGGTGAGACAGAGGCCTGCGAGATATCGGATGAGCCGGCCGATACATCACCTGCAAAACGCGAGTCGAGAAAGCGCAAGACGCCAGTGGCTTCCACGCAGCGCAAGCGGAAATGAAAACGGCGCCTCATGGGCGCCGTTTCAAGGGATATCTTGCAGCGATTACGCTTCGCCGAAAACGCGGCGGAAGATCGTGTCGACGTGCTTCGTATGATAGCCGAGGTCGAACTTCTCCCGAATGTCTTCTTCGGAGAGCGCAGCACGAACCTCGGCATCGGCGAGCAGTTCTTCCAGAAAATCCTTGCCCTGTTCCCAGACCTTCATGGCGTTGCGCTGGACGAGGCGGTAGGCGTCCTCGCGGGAGACGCCGGCCTGGGTCAGCGCCAGGAGAACGCGCTGCGAATGGACGAGGCCACGGAACTTGTTGAGGTTCTTTTCCATGTTCTCGGGATAGACTACGAGCTTTTCGACGACGCCGGCCAGACGGTTCAGCGCGAAATCGAGGGTAACCGTTGTGTCGGGGCCGATAGCGCGCTCGACGCTCGAATGGCTGATGTCGCGCTCATGCCAGAGCGCCACGTTTTCCATGGCCGGCACGACCGACATGCGCACAAGGCGGGCAAGGCCGGTGAGGTTTTCGGTGAGAACCGGGTTGCGCTTGTGCGGCATGGCCGACGAGCCCTTCTGGCCCGGCGAGAAGTATTCTTCCGCTTCCAGCACTTCCGTGCGCTGCATGTGACGAATTTCGGTCGCGACGTTTTCGATCGAAGAGCCGATGACACCGAGGGTGGCGAAGAACATCGCATGGCGGTCACGCGGAATGACCTGCGTGGAGACGGGTTCGGGAACGAGGCCGAGGGCTGCGCAGACATGCTCTTCGACAACCGGATCGATATTGGCGAAGGTGCCGACGGCGCCGGAGATGGCACCCGTGGCGATTTCGGCACGCGCAGCGACCAGACGGGCGCGGTTGCGGCCCATCTCGGCATAGAAGCGCGCGAAAGTCAGGCCCATCGTCGTCGGCTCGGCATGGATGCCGTGGCTGCGGCCGATGCGGATCGTATCCTTATGCTCGAAGGCACGCGTCTTCAGCGCTGTGAGAACGCGGTCCATGCCGGCAAGAAGAATATCGGCGGCGCGCACGAGCTGGATGTTGAACGTGGTGTCGAGCACGTCGGACGAGGTCATCCCCTGATGGACGAAGCGGGCGTCCGCGCCGACGATTTCGGCAAGGTGGGTCAGGAAGGCGATAACGTCATGCTTGGTGACGGCCTCGATCTCATCGATGCGGGCGACGTCGAAGGTCGCCTTGCCGCCCTTTTCCCAGATGGTGGCAGCCGCCGACTTCGGGATCACGCCGAGGTCCGCCAGCGCGTCGCAGGCATGGGCCTCGATCTCGAACCAGATGCGGAACTTGGTTTCGGGAGACCAGATGGCGACCATCTCGGGCCGGGAATAACGAGGGATCATGTGCGAGCGCCTTCATTTCGTGACAGTAGCTGCGGCCCCTGTAGCAAAGACGGCCGGCAATCTCAACGCATGCGTTTGGCAAGAGCCAGGCTGGTGGCGAAAAGACAGACCAGTCCAAGGGGCAGAAATAGCCCCAGACCGATAACGAGGAACTGATAAACGGCGCTGGCGCCGGTGAAGACAAACTGGAACATCCAGATGACCGAGCCGAACGGCGCATGCCAGCGGGCATAGAAAATCCGGTAGTCCATGGCGAAGAGAAAGGCTGTCATCAGGACCGTACCGGTCGTCAACGCCAGGAAGAAAGCGGCGAAACGCGTCTCCACCTTATGGCCCAGGGCGAAATAGCGCCCCACAAGCAGGTTGAAGGGCCAGGAGAGCAGCCCGCCGCTAAAATAGAGGATGGAGAGATCGAGCACGTGGCTCGTTTCCCATCCATTGCGCAGGTAGAGGCCGACCATGACCGAGAGCAGCATCTGGACGCCCCAGAGCGGGGCGCCGATGAAAAATTCTGAAAAGGACGGCCATGCCGCCCGCAGACGGTTCATTCTCAGGGGTGAACCGGAACGGCGATCCAGCGGCCGTTGCGGCCGTCCGGCGCGGCGCTCAGCGCCAGAATGAGGGCGATGTGAACAGGCTTTGCCGATTCCGGCTGGTAGACGAGGGCGCCGCCCATGCGATATTCGACCGTGCAGCCCCGATCATCCGGCAGCGACTTGTCTTCATGCACCAGCTGGCGATGCGGCGCACCGTCCTTTTCGATGAGTTGCAGCGTAAAGCCGGTGACGCGGTTGACGTCCTTGCAGCTATCCGGCTTTGCGACATCGGCGTCACCGAGCAGCAGCGTATAGGCGCCGCGCGGCGGGCCATCGTTGGCAAGCGTCGTGTAGCGGATCGTCTTCATCGGCGAGCCGAGCTCGGTCGGCGGGTTGAAGGCGGCGATCAGGCCCGGATTGGTCAGAAGGTCGTATTTGTCCATCTGCTTGCGGGCAGCCGTCAGGTTCTGTCGGCGCGCCTTGGAAAGATCAGCGTCCTTGTCTGTCAGCTCCAGATGGAAGGGCGTGCCTTCAAGGTTTTCACCGGTTTCGGTGTCGATGAAAAAGGTATCCGAATAGGGCACCTTTCCATCCTTCATGCCGAATTCCTGGAAGGCAAAGATCTTGCCATCGGCCGAGAAACCGACCGGCTGCATATTGGCAATGTCGCCGGCCGAGGCCGTAGCGGCCATGCCGGTCAGCAGGGCGGCGAAAAACCCGCCCATAAACATGCGCTTCGTCATTAGCGAGCTCCCTCAGCCGCGTTGCGAAGGGCGGTGATGGCCTGGCGATAGGACTCGACCGAGCCGCCCTTGAAAATTGCCGATCCGGCGACGAGCACATTGCCGCCGGCCTTTGCCACGGTGGGCGCGGTATCGACCGTCACGCCACCGTCCACCTCAAGCTCGATCGGGCGATCACCGATGAGTGACTTCGCCGCTGCGATCTTGTCTGCCATTGCCGGAATGAATTTCTGGCCGCCGAAACCGGGGTTGACGGACATAATGAGAATGAGGTCGACATCGTCAAGCACGTTCTCGACCACGGAAAGCGGCGTTGCCGGATTGAGCGTGACACCGACCTTCTTGCCGAGATGGCGGATCGTCTGCAGCGAGCGGTGCAGATGCGGTCCTGCCTCTGCGTGCACGGTGATGCGGTCGCAGCCGGCCTTGGCGAAAGCCTCCAGATAGGGGTCGGCCGGCGAGATCATCAGATGGCAGTCGAAGGTCGCATCCGTATAGGAGCGCAACGACTTGATAACGTCAGGACCGAAGGAGATGTTCGGCACGAAATGCCCGTCCATGACGTCGAGATGGATCCAGTCGGCGCCGGCTGCGGTAACGTTGCGTACTTCCTCGCCGAGCTTTGCAAAATCTGCCGCCAGGATCGACGGCGCGATGCGGATGGGCAGTGTCGTCATGGGTCTCGGTCTCCATCTCAACCGGCAGCGGGCAAGCCGCCTCCCGGCATTGTCAATAGGTCAGTCGGTCCCGTCGGCAGGCGGGACGAAAGCATCGCCGCGCCATTCGAGAAGACGATAGGGATTTTGCGAAAGCTCATGGGCCGGCATGAAGGTGACCGGTCCGATGGGCGTGTGGAATTCCGTGCTGATCAGCTTTTCGGCAACCGGCTTGCCTTCGGCCATCGCAGCCTGCACGGCCTGGCTGGCAATCAGCGCGGCGGCCGCTGCCGGCAGGACATAGCCTTCCGGCTCGATTCCAGCCGCGCGCAGGGCCGCGACGGTCGCAGCCGCATCCGGCAGAAGCGCATATTCGGGGATGGCAACGGCGCGCACGCCATCCGCCAGCGCGAGCGGCTGGTTTGCAGCGCGCATCGCATCGCCGCTCAGGATGTCGAGCGGGATGTTTTCGGCCCTCGCGTCACGGGCGATGGTGGCGACATCGTTCCTGTCACCGCCGATGAAAACCTTGGTAGCACCGGCCCGCTTCAGGCGGCGCACGAGGCCGATCTGCTGTTCCTGCCCCGGCCGGTAGGTGTCGGTGAAAACGGGCTTCAGGCCATTTTCTTCCAGCGCGTTGCGCACGGCTTCCGTCAGTTCACGGCCGTGGATCGTACCATCTTCGATGAGGGCGATCGGAGAAGCCGTCCATTGCTGCAGGATGATCTGGATGATCTTGGCAGCTTCATCACTATCCTGCGGGCCGAGGCGGAAGAGGGGCCAGCCGTTTTTCAGCGAATCTTCCATCAGGATGCGTGAGCGTACTGATACGGTGATGGCAGGGATACTGGCGTCCTTCAGCTTCGGCAGTGCGCCTTCCAGCGTCTCGCTGCACAGGAAGCCGATCGCGATCTGGACCTTGGCAGCGATCAGCGCATCGGCGATCGCCTGGCCGCTATTGTCCTGGCAGGTCTCGTTGATAGGGACGACCGTATCGCCCGCCTGCTGGATCTGGAAATTCGCTCCTGCGAAGATCTGGGCGCCGAGCGATGCAAAAGTGCCCCCTTGCGGCGCCACGACTCCGATCGTCACGCCGGCCGCACGGCTTTCGGCCGTCAACGCCATCAGCGACAGAAGGGCGGCTATGACACGCAGGGTCGTCATGAAAGGTGCAGGTCTCTCGTCTTGTCCATGCCCTTTTATCCGCACGGCGACAA
Source organism: Rhizobium sp. 01L419 (assembly GCF_056400025.1). Lineage (NCBI taxonomy): Bacteria > Pseudomonadati > Pseudomonadota > Alphaproteobacteria > Hyphomicrobiales > Rhizobiaceae > Rhizobium > Rhizobium sp. 01L419. The sequence continues at coordinate 114,505 of NZ_JBFTSM010000017.1, read as the reverse complement.
TCGTCAAAGAAAAACAAGCAGGTTCCGCAGCTTTTCGCGGGTGCCATTGTAGAAAAGGTAACCGATGCCCGCCATATTGGTGAAATAACAAGAACAAGACACCGAACGCGGAGAAGCATGTGTTGAACAGGCAGCATATCGATCCCGGCCTCTATCGCGACGCCATGAGCCGCTATGCCGGCCACGTGCAACTCGTGACGACGGCCATGGGTGAGGCCCGCCGCGGCGTCACCATCACGGCCGCCTGCTCGGTATCCGACCATCCGGCTTCCGTCCTCGTCTGTCTCAACAATACCAATGTGAAGAACGAGATCTTCTTCCGCAGCGGCATCTTCGCGTTGAACTCACTCGGCGCCCATCATCAGGCCGTTGCCGATGCTTTTTCAGGCCGCACGCATCTGGAAAACGAGGATCGTTTCTCGAGCGCCCGCTTCGAAACGCTGGCAACGGGCGCCCCGGTGCTTGCCGATGCGCTTGCCGTCTTCGACTGCCGGGTGACCGACATCAAGGAAATGCCGACCCATAACGTCATCTTCGGCGAGGTCGCCGCCGTTCGTTTCACCGAGATCCACCCGGCGCTTCTCTATTTGAACCGCGGCTATCATTCGATTTAGCTGGCTCGCCACGCAAGAGGAGCGACAGGCCATGGACAATGCCGGCATCGAGGAAATGTTTCAGTCGCTTGGGCCTGTCACCATCAAGCCCATGTTCGGCGGCAAGGGCATCTACCACCTCGGCCGGATCCTGGCACTGGAAGTGCGCGACGAGATCCTGCTGAAGGCCGACGAGAAGAGCGCGGCGGAATTTACGGCGGCCGGCGCCAGCCAATGGTTCTACGAGGGCAAGAAGGGTGCGCCGGTGAAGATGCCTTACTGGAGCATTCCTGAAGAGGCCTATGATGACCCTGACGTCATGGCGCGCTGGGTGCGGCTTGCCTATGAAGCCGCATTGCGGGCTGAATGATCAGCGCAATTGCCCGGCCGGAAGAGATGATATCGCAACCCTGGTGAAGGCCGAGAGCGGCTCGGGCAGGTCGGCAAGGCCGAACCAGCCAAAATCCGAGAGCTTGTCCGGTTCCGTGAGCTGCGGCTCGCCGGTCACTTCACGGGCGATATAGAGAAGGGAAATCCAGTGCTGGCGGTCTGCTTCGATGATCTGCTCGGTCGAGCCGATTCGTTCGATGCGACCGATGGTGAGCCCCGTTTCTTCTTCCGCCTCGCGGCGCGCGGCTTCCTCAGCCGGCTCCATATGATCGACCTTGCCGCCGACAATATTCCAGTAGCCGGCTTCAGGTGGACGCATACGCTTGTAGAGGAGGATTTTGCCGTCGCGCAAAATAACCAGGCCTACACCGAGGCCTGGGAAATCGATGCCGGGCGTGCCCATCGGGCAATTAGGCCTTTGCGTAGCCGGCGATCAGCATGAAAGCGGGAATATCGTCACCAAAGCCAACCGGCGTCGGGCCATCATCGTGGTCACGATGGCGACGGCGCTCGCGATTGTCATCGTTCGCCGGATACTGCCGAGCGTTGCGCGCGTTGTTCTGCGGCTTCGGTTCTGCTTTGCGCTCGTTCTTCACGGTTTCGGCCCTTACTGGTCTTGCTGGTGCTGCTTCCACGACTTCAATGCCATTATCTTCGGCATTGATATCAGATTTATGACTCGCAGGCCGGCGTTCACGCTCGCGGCCACGATCCTTGTCCCGTTCACGGCCCTTGCCGCGGCGGGGAGACCGCTCGCTGTCGCGGCTCTCTTCGGCCGGCGGCAGAGAGGACAGATCGCCGCTCTGCCATTCGACCTTTTCGCCGATCAGCTTTTCGATCGCGTCGGCATGTTTCTGGTCGCGGCGGGTGACGATGGTGAAGGAAGCACCGGAACGACCGGCGCGGCCGGTACGGCCGATACGATGAACATAGTCTTCCGCGTGGATCGGCACGTCGAAATTGAAGACGTGACTGACATCGGGAATATCGAGGCCGCGGGCGGCGACGTCGGAAGCGACGAGCAGTTGGATGTTGCCGTCCTTGAAGTTGGCAAGCATGGCCATGCGCGAGCGCTGGTCCATGTCACCATGCAGGGCGCCGACCGAGAAGCCATGACGCTCCAGCGAACGGAAGAGATCAGCGACATCCTTCTTGCGGTTGCAGAAGATGATCGCGTTCTTCAGATCGGTCTGAGCGCGGACGAGGTCACGCAATGTAGCGCGCTTCTCGTAATCCTTGTCGTGAGAGGCGACAAAACGCTGCGTGATGGTGACCGATGCCGAAGCCGGCTTGGAAACTTCGATCCGCTCCGGGTTCTGCAGGAAGCGGTCCGCGAGCTTCTGGATTTCCGGCGGCATGGTGGCCGAGAAGAACAGCGTCTGGCGGGTGAAGGGGATCAGCTTGGCGATGCGCTCGATATCGGGAATGAAGCCCATGTCGAGCATGCGGTCGGCCTCGTCGATGACGAGGATTTCCACGCCGCTCATCAGGAGCTTGCCGCGCTCGAAATGGTCGAGGAGACGGCCGGGGGTGCAGATCAATACATCTGCGCCGCGCTCCAGCTTGCGGTCCTGGTCTTCAAAGGAAACGCCGCCGATGAGGAGGGCGACGTTGAGACGATGATTCTTGCCGTATTTCTCGAAGTTTTCGGCAACCTGGGCGGCCAGCTCGCGGGTCGGCTCCAGGATCAGCGTGCGGGGCATGCGGGCGCGGGCGCGGCCCTTTTCCAGAAGCGACAGCATGGGAAGAACGAAGGAGGCCGTCTTGCCGGTGCCGGTCTGCGCGATGCCGCAGATGTCACGACGTTCAAGCGCGAAGGGGATTGCCCCAGCTTGAATGGGAGTGGGGATCGTGTAGCCCGCATCGGTAACAGCGGAGAGCACTTTGGGGCTCAAACCAAGATCAGCAAATGTCGTCAAAGGGAAAACTGTTTCCGTTCCGTTCGGCCGGTCTCTGGCGAGTCGGCGGGATTGCATGCCGCAATGCTGCGCGACATAGTCCGAAACGGCCGGCAAGTCAAGGAATAGCGGCTTCACCCCGGGGTTGAGGTGAAGTGTTCGTTACCCAGATCGGCTATTTTATATAAGTGGCAAGTTTAAGGCCGGCATTCATGAAATAGATCGGGTCGACGGCATGCCCATCCTGACGCACCTCATAATGCAGGTGCGTGCCTGTGGAGCGGCCCGTGCTGCCGGCCAAACCTATGGCATCGTTGCGGTCGACCGTGTCGCCGACCTTCACCAGAATCTCGGACATATGGCCGTAGCGTGTCGAAATGCCGTTGCCGTGATCGACCTCGACCATGTTGCCATAACCGCCGGTCCAGCCGGCCGCGACCACCTTGCCGGGCGCGGTGGGGCGGATCCTCTCGCCGGGCGAGAAGCGGAAGTCGATGCCGGAATGAAGGGCAAGCCGGCCGAGGAACGGATCGCGCCGGTTGCCGAAGGGGCTGGTGACTTCCTTGCCTATGGCCGGGTTACGGAAGGGCAGGGCTTCGGCGGTGCTGCGCACGGCTTCCAGACGCGTCAGCGCGCCATCAAGCTGGACGAGCGAATTGTTGAAGTCGTCGTTGCTTTCAGGCTCCACATAAGGACCGCCGACGGCGCTGTCCTCGTCTTCCTTGGCGGCAATGGTCTCTGCCGGGATTTCGATATGGAAACGATCGAGCACGCCTTTGATCGTATCGGCGGCATTGCCGGCATCGCTCGTCAGCTGCTCGATGCGGCTCTTCTGGTCCTGCTCGACGGTCTTCAGCGAGAGCGTGACCTTGGAAAAGACACGGTCGGCGCGATCGCCGACGGTTTCCTCCGATGGAACATAGGCGAGGGTGGAATTATCGGGTGCCCCGGCATCGGCTGGCTGATTATCGCCCGCCAGAAGCTTTTCAATTGCTTGCGCGCCGCCGGTCAGCGAAGCGCGCTTGTCCTTGATATCAGGCGCATAGGATTGTGCAGGCACGTCCGCGGCGGGCGCATCCTTGCCAGTCAGGCCGGAGCTTTCAGCACGGTCGAGCAAGTTGTCGAGCTTTCCGTGACGCGAGGTCAGCGCCATCTGCTGCTCCATCAGCTTGTCGACCTTGTCCTCGACGACCTGCTGGTCGAGAAGCTGGCGGGAGGTGATGCGGTCGACCTGTGCGCGGAGCGCTGCGATGCGGTCTTCATAATCATGCTGCATGCGGGCCTGGCGGGCCATGGTCGCGCCAATCAGATCGTCGCGCAGCACGAGGTAGGAGGTGGCAAGCAAATAGCCTATGGAAAAGACACCGACGAAGCAGAAGGCGACGGCAGCCATCCACGGCTTCACCGTCATGTGGCGCACTCTGTCGCCACTTGCGAGAATGAGGATGTGTTCCTGTGCCCTCTTGCCGAATACCCGACTGTGATGTCCGCTCGTCACGGAGGGCCCCCCAAAGATGCGCGGTTCCAGCGCCCGCGTCATTGGGATTAATTACATATAGTTATGGTTAATAAGTGGTTTACGCAACGTTAGGGAACTTTGCCGTTCAGCTTTGGCTCGTCGATGTCAGCGCGCGATAAAAGGAGGGCGTCAGCCCGGCTTCGGCGCGCGCCACATCGTTGAACGGCGCCTTCAGCGGACCGCGGAAATTAGCCCGCACCAGCTCCTGAAACGTCCTTGCCGGATCGCGCTTTTCCCGGGCGCAGAGGAAGCGGAACCATTTTGCGCCGACGGCGACATGACCTTTCTCGTCGTTGTAGATGACGTCGAGAACGGCAGCACTTTCGAGGTCGCCGGTCTCGCGCATCTTGGCCTGCAGCGCAGGCGTAACATCAAGACCGCGCGCTTCGAGAATCAGGGGCACGACGGCAAGCCGGGCCGTCAGGTCGTTGCGGGTCGAATGTGCCGCCTGCCAGAGACCGTCATGGGCGGGAAGATCGCCATAATCGGCGCCGAGATCATTCAGCCGCTTGCGCACCAAGCGAAAGTGCTTGGCCTCTTCGAAGGCCACCTGCATCCAGCCATCGAAGAAGGAGTTCGGCACATGTGCCGAGGCGAATCGCGCAACGATATCGAGCGCCAGATCGACAGCGTTGAGTTCGATATGGGCGATCGCGTGCAACAGGGCGACGCGGCCATGCACGGTATGGAGCGAGCGTTTTCCAACCTGGGTCGGCGGCACCAGCAGCGGCTTTTCCGGCCGGCCGGGACGTTCCGGAAGGGGTGCGTCCAGCGGCGAGCGCAGCGAGATGCGCCGCGCAAACCACCTGTTAGCGCTTTCCTGCGCTAGATCCGTCTTGCGATCGAGATCGGCGGAGCGGATCGCATCGATCGCGCCGCCGCGCAGCGAAGTGATGGTCGTCACGCGGCAAGATTCCTGACGGCTGCCAGCACCGTTTCGGCATGGCCCGCGACCTTCACCTTCTGCCAGATGGTGGCGATGGTGCCGTCCCTGCGGATCAGGAAGGTCGTACGCTCGACGCCCATGAAGGTGCGGCCATACATCTTCTTTTCCTTCCACACACCATAGGCCTGCAGCGTCGTCCTGTCCTCGTCGGAGGCAAGGGCAACCGTCAGCTTGTGCTTCTTGATGAAGCGGTCATGGCAGGTCGCCGAATCGGGCGACATGCCGACGACGATAACTCCGGCAGCCGCGAACTCATCGGCAAGTGCTGTGAAATCCAGTGATTCGGTGGTGCAGCCCGTGGTGTCATCCTTGGGGTAGAAGAACAGGACCACCGGCTTTCCCTGAAAATCCGAGAGTGAAATGCGGCCGCCGCCATCGCGCGGGAGGCTGAAATCGGGAGCAGCAGAACCAATACCGGGAGCAGTCATTCTCAAAACTTTCTTTTGCCGGGTTTAGGAGAGATACTATATCAGACGGGTTATATAGTGGACGAAACGGTGTCCCGCCCAGAGTGATTCAAATCAGATCCAGGAGTTTCCCAAGGCGCATGTCAGCCATCCGCGGCGAAAAAGTCACGTTTCGCAAGAAGGATATCGTCGCCTTGCACAACCTGCCTTCCGCGCAAGCGGAGGATCCCCTCATCGTGCATTGCCCGCCGCCGCGCTCACGCATGCGCGGCACCGCAAAAGCCGCCAGCGGCTTCTGCGCAGTGATCCTGTTCATCCTGGCGGCGATCGTTTTCACCATCGAAAGCGGAATTATCGACGCGCCGCTGTCACAGCAGGCGCAATCGGCGCTGAACGGTGCACTGGGGCCGCGCTACCGGGCCGAAGTCGGCTCCACCGTCATCCGCTTCACCTCCGGCCTGCGGTTGGCGCTCGAAGCGCGCGACGTCAACATGATCGACCAGCAGAGCGGCCAGCATCTTTCCACCACATCGTCGATGCGCATGGCGCTGGATCCGCTGCAGCTCTTCCGCGGCCGCATCGCCGTGACGTCGGTCGAGGCGGACGATATCGCGCTCGACACCTCACTGCTTCCCTCGGGTGATCCGGTAAAGCTCGACAATCTGCGTGTGGATGCGATTCCGGCGGCAATGGAGGCGATCTTTTCGCATCTCGACATGTTCCGGACCTTCGTCGAGCGCGGCGGCACGGACTCGGTGCGCATCTCGGGTATCGACATAAAGCTCGCAGACACGGCAAACGGGCCGGTCTCGCTGGTGGTCGACAACCTCGCCTTTGAACATGCCGGGCCGAGCTCGCTGCAGCTGAGCGGACAGATCTCGATCAATGGCGAGACCGCCGATCTCAACGTCATCACCGAGGAGGCGGGCGGCCATGCATCGCGGCTCGTCGCCACGCTGACGCATGTCGACCTGGCGCCTTTTGCGCTGAAGCGCAACGAGCAGGGGGATATCCGCCAGGGCCTCAACTCATTCGGCAACCTCACTCTGTCCGCCGTGCGGGCCGCCGATGGCGTCAAGCCGACGCTCAATGCAGCGCTCAATCTCGACCCCGGCCTGATCTATGTCGATGGCGATTCGCAGGAACTGACGGACGGCCAGTTCAATCTTGCCTATGACTTCGACAAGCAGACACTGGAGATCGCCAAGTCGCGGTTGCATCTCGGCCCGACCGTGCTGCCGATCAGCGGTGCAGTGATCGACCTCGACAAGCTCGATCCCAATGCAGGCAAGGGGTTCGGCATCGATGCGCTTATCAGTGGCGGCACGGCGGCGCCAAACTCCGGCGAGCAACCGCTGTCCTTCGACCTGCAGGCGACCGGGCGCTATCTCGTCGCCGGCCGCGAGTTCCAGTTTTCCAACATGGTGGCTTCCTCGCCGCTCGGTTCGCTCTACGGCGCTCTGCATCTTCGGCTGAACGACAAATCGCCCGAAATCAGCTTTGTCGGCCAGTCGCAGCAGATGCAGACGACGGCGATCAAACAGCTCTGGCCCTATTGGATGGCGTCCAAAGCGCGGGTATGGGTGCTTGCAAACCTCTTCGGCGGCGTGGTGACCGACGCTTCCATTTCCGTCTTCATTCCGCCGGGCCGGCTGGATGAGGCTGCGAGAGGACGCGGCCTGCGGCTCGACGAAAACCAGCTCCGCATCGCCTTCGATATCGCCGGGACGCGCATGAATGTCGCCGGCGAGATCCCCCCGATACGCGATACGGCCGCGCATTTCGACCTGACAGGCGGACGGGCGGCGATCTCGCTAAAGAGCGGCACCTCCTATTTCCCGTCCGGGCGTTCAGTAACGGTGCAGCCGGGCACCTTCGTACTGCCGTCGGTCTATGACAAGCCGCTGATGGCCGTTGCGGACATTTCCGTTTCAGGTTCTGCCGATGCGGTGGGCGAGCTTCTGACCTACAAGCCGATCAAGGTGCTGCAGCGGGCGGGCTTCGTGCCCGACGACCTCAAGGGCAATATCGACGCGCATGTGCAGGCGCAGTTCGGGCTTCTGTCCTCGCAGAATCCGCCGCCGCCTGAGTGGACGGCGCAGATGAAGCTCACCGACATTGCGCTTGCCAAACCGTTCTCGGGACGCATCATCACCAATCTCGACGGTACGCTCGACGCCGATCCGCAGCAGGTGAAGGTCAAGGGCAAGGCCGACATCGACGGCGTATCCGCCGATATCGATATGCTGGAGCCCGTCGACAAATCTTCCGGCATCGAGCCGCAGCGCGTGATTACGGCAACACTGAACGGCGACCAGCGCGACAGGCTGTTGCCTGGCCTGTCCGGCATCCTTGGCGGCAGCGTCAAGCTGGTCCTGACGCGCCTCGACGAGGATCGTCAGGACGTGCAGCTCGATCTCGGCAAGGCATCGCTCGAACTGCCCTGGATCGGCTGGTCGAAGGGCAGCGGCATTCCCGCCAATGCCGAATTCGAGGTTTCCGGCCCGCCTGACAATACGCAAGTCAGGAATTTCCGCCTGAAGGGTGATGGCTTCGGCGCAACGGGCGCACTCGTGATCGGCAAAAGCGGCCTGATGTCGGCGGATTTCGACAGCGTGAAGCTTTCCTCCGTCGATGATTTCGCGCTGTCGCTGAAGCGCGGGAAGGGCAGCTACGATATCTCCATCTCCGGCGCCAGCGCCGACGTGCGGCCGATCATCGACCGGCTGAAATCGGATTCCGGGGACGATGGTGACGGCGGCGATGCCACTGGCGTGAGCGTGCGGGCGAAGCTGCAGAACATCATCGGCTTCAACGACGAGAAAATCAGTAATTTCCAGGCGCAGATCGGCTTGAGCGGCAGCAGGCTGCAATCATTGAATTTCTCCGGGATCACCGACAGCGGCGAGGCTGTCGTCAGCCAGATGCAGGGCGGCGGCGTCATCAACGTCACCAGCGGCGATGCCGGCTCGGTGTCGCGCTTTGCCGATCTCTATCAGCATATGCAGGGCGGCCTGCTCAATCTGGCGGTCCGCCTCAATGCAGGCGGCGGCTGGGATGGTTCGGTCGATGTACGCCGTTTCTCGATCGTCAACGAGCAGCGCCTGCGCTCGATCGTTTCCACACCTGTCGGTTCGGACCAGCGCACGCTGAACGAAGCCGTCAAACGCGATATCGATACCTCCTCGCAGCGCTTCCAGCGCGGCTTTGCCCGTGTCGTCTCGCGCGGCGGGGCGATCTCCATCGAAAACGGCGTGCTGCGCGGCGACCAGATCGGCGCGACCTTCCAGGGCGTGGTGCGCAATGCCAAGGGCAACATGGACATGACCGGCACCTTCATGCCGGCCTATGGTCTCAACCGTCTCTTTGCCGAGCTGCCGCTGATCGGCATCATCCTCGGCAACGGCTCGGACCGCGGCCTGATCGGCATTACCTTCAAGCTGACCGGCAAGTTCGACCAGCCGAACCTGCAGATTAACCCACTGTCGGTGATTGCCCCCGGCGTCTTCCGCCAGATCTTCGAATTCCAGTAAGGAATTGGAAAGCCGAGACAGGCGCCCGCTTCAAACTGCTGACAAGATCGGCCAACTCCTCTTTTGTCATGGTCGGGCTTGTCCCGAGCATCTGCAGTCAACGCAGCAGATCCTCGGCACAAGGCCGAGCATGACGCCGAAGAAAAAGACGAAGTTTGTCTGCAAAGAAAAAGCCGGCGCGAAGGCCGGCTTTTGGGATCCTATCGCTTGCGCGGTTTACGCTGCACGGCGGATCAGGATGTGCTTCTTCTTGCCGAGCGACAGCTTGATGACGCCATCGGCGGTGATTTCCCCGCTGCCGATCATCCGGCGCTCGTCGCTGACCGCCTGATCGTTGATGCGCACAGCGCCGCCTTGGACGTGACGGCGGGCTTCGCCGTTGGACGCGGCAAGGCCGGCGCGCACGATCAACGACAGAAGGCCGATGCCGGCGTCGAGCTCGGAGGCGGGAACCTCGACGGACGGCAGGTTGTCGGAGAGGCCGCCTTCCTCGAAGGTCTTGCGTGCCGTCTCGGCTGCCTGTTCGGCAGCTTCGCGGCCGTGCAGGATCGCGGTGACTTCGGTCGCGAGGATCTTCTTGACCTCGTTGATTTCGGAGCCGGCGAGTGCCGAGAGGCGGGCGATCTCATCCATAGGCAGCGTGGTGTAGAGCTTCAGGAAGCGCTGGACGTCGGCATCCTCGGTGTTGCGCCAGTACTGCCAGAAATCATAGGTCGAGAGCATATCGGCATTCAGCCAGACAGCACCGGTCGCCGACTTGCCCATCTTGGCGCCCGAGGAGGTCGTCAGCAGCGGTGATGTCAGCGCGTAGAGCTGCTTCGTCCCCATGCGGTGACCGAGGTCGATGCCGTTGACGATGTTGCCCCACTGGTCCGAACCGCCCATCTGCAGGCGGCAATCGTATCGCTTGGCAAGCTCGACGAAGTCATAGGCCTGGAGGATCATGTAGTTGAATTCCAGGAAGGACAGCGACTGCTCACGGTCGAGGCGGGTCTTGACGCTGTCGAAGGCCAGCATGCGGTTGACCGAGAAATGCCTGCCGACATCGCGCAGGAACTCGAGGTAGTTCAGCGAGCGCAGCCATTCGGCATTGTTGATCATCAGCGCGTCCTTCGGACCGTCGCCGTAATTCAGGTAGTTCGAGAAGACGCGCTTGATGGAGGCGATGTTGCCTTCGATCGTATCGACGGTCATCAGCTGGCGGGCCTCTTCCTTGAAGGAGGGGTCGCCGACCATGCCGGTGCCGCCGCCCATCAGCGAGATGGCGCGATGGCCGGTCTTCTGCATCCAGTGCAGCATCATGATCTGGATGAGCGATCCGGCGTGCAGGCTGGGTGCGGTCGGATCGAAGCCGATATAGGCCGTCACGGTTTCCTTGGCGAAGAGATCGTCGAGGCCGCTTTCATCGGAAATCTGATGAATGAAGCCGCGCTCTTGCAGCGTGCGGAGGAAATCGGACTTGAACTCGGGCATGGGCTTCGTCTCTTGAACGTCGAACGGGAATGGGATTGACGCTTGTTGAACCGTCGCGGCGCGTTTAGCACTGTTTTTCCAAAAGTGCATCCGGGAATCGCATGAAAGGCGCGCGGCGCAATGGATATCGTCAGGACTGCAATCGGCCTGATGAGCGGCACCTCGATGGACGGCATCGATGTGGCACTGCTCAGAACCGACGGGCGAGGCTTCATCGAGCGCGGTCCGTTCCTGGGTGTGGCCTATGATGCCGGTTTTCGCGAGCGGCTGAAGCGTGCGCTCGACTTGGCGCGGCAGCTGAGCGATCGCAGCACACGGCCCAATGAACTTCGTGAGATCGAAATTGAACTCACCCAACGTCATGAAGATGCCGTTACGGCATTTCTCCAGAAATTCGGGCTCGCTAGCGGCGATATCGACGTGCTCGGCTTCCACGGCCAGACCGTGCTGCACCGACCAGACGATGCGCTGACGATCCAGATCGGCGATGGAGAGTTGCTGGCGGAACGCACCGGCATTCCCGTCGTCTACGACATGCGCGCCAACGACATGGCCCATGGCGGGCAGGGTGCGCCGCTGGTGCCGGCCTATCATGCAGCCCTTGCCGGCCGCTTCCAGCAAGAGGGACAGACGGTCTGCTTCGTCAATATCGGCGGCATTTCGAACCTCACCTATATCGGCGTGGACGGGCGCATCGCGGCCTTCGACAGCGGCCCCGGCAATGCGCTGATCGACCAGTGGGTAGAGATGCAAACCGGCAAGACTTACGATCCCGGCGGAGAGATCGCCGAGCGCGGGCAGGTAGTGGCTGATATCGCCGCTCGCTATCTCGGCAGCCCTTTCTTCCAAGGCAATATCCGCCGCTCGCTCGACCGTGGCGATTTCAAGCCACTTGTCGATGGCGAGGCGAGCCTTGAGGACGGCGCGCGCACGCTTGCGCATGTCGCCGCCGCCTCGATCGTCAAATCGGCCGGCTATCTGCCGGAAAGCCCCTCCGTCTATATCGTCTGCGGCGGCGGCCGGCTGAACGGCACGATCATGGCAGAATTCGCCGACATGGCCGGCAAGAGGGGCTCGGCAGTCATGAGCGCCGAACAGGCGGGTTTCGATGGCGATGCGATGGAGGCAGAGGCGTGGGCTTATCTGGCGGTACGCTCGCTGGAGGGGCTACCGCTCACCTATCCCGGCACGACGGGCGTCAGCCAGCCAGTGACCGGCGGCGTGTTGGCGGAGCCGGCGAGATGACGGACGGGATTATCTTCGAAACGCCGCGCCTCATCGCGAAAATGTGGGACGACGGTGATGCGGGCCTGATTTTCGACCTGCATTCGACGATCGAAACGACGCGATACATGTCTGGCGCCGCCCCTTGGTCGCGAGAAAAATGCGAAGAGCGGTTGGCGACATATCTTGCCGAGCAGGGGCGCGACGGCACGACGAAATACAAGATCGTCAGCCGCGAGGATGGCCGCTTCATCGGCCGTGCCGGGATCTCGCTCTACCACACCGGCGAATATGAGATGGGCTATGCCCTTTACGCCAGCGAATGGGGCAAGGGATATGCGACGGAAATTGCCGGAAGCCTTGCCGACTGGTTCTTTTCCAGGGATTTTGCGCCGCATTTCATCGCCTTCACGCACCCGGACAATCTCGCCTCGCAGCACGTATTGAAAAAGATCGGCATGCGGGTGCGCGGGCCGATCTTTATCGAAGGTATCAAGGGCGTTGAATTCGAGATGACGGCCGCCGTGCGGCAGACCGTTACCTGATCCGCTTGGCTGCCGGTTCCGGCACCAGCTCGCCGTTGAGGCGACGGTCGAGATAATCCTCGCACTCGGCCATCAGCGTGTCGACCTGACCGTTGAAGAAGTGGTTGGCGCCCGGCACAGTGCGGTGGGTGATGAGAATACCCTTCTGGGTCTTGAGCTTCTCGACGAGACCGTTGACGTCCTTTTCCGGTGCCACCTTGTCCGCCTCGCCATTGATGATCAGGCCGGAGGACGGGCAGGGGGCAAGGAAAGAGAAGTCGTAGGTGTTCGGCTGCGGCGCGATCGACATGAAGCCTTCGATTTCCGGGCGGCGCATCAGAAGCTGCATGCCGATCCAGGAGCCGAAGGAGTAACCAGCGACCCAACAGGTCTTCGAATCGGGATGGAGGCTCTGCACCCAGTCGAGCGCGGAAGCCGCATCCGAAAGCTCACCCGCGCCATGGTCGAATTCGCCCTGGCTGCGGCCGATGCCCCGGAAATTGAAGCGCAGTGTCGTGAAACCGCGCTTCTGGAACATGTAGAAGAGCTGGTAGACGATCTGGTTGTTCATCGTGCCACCAAACTGCGGATGCGGGTGCAGAATGACGGCGATCGGTGCGCTTTTTTCCTTGGAGGGCTGGTAGCGGCCTTCAAGACGGCCGGCTGGGCCGTTGAAAATAACTTCGGGCATCGGTACTCCGGGTTTTATTTCGCGTTCACGCTACGTTTGGTGACAACATGACTTGACGATTGTTGTCAGCTTTTCTAAAACGCAGTTTAGAACAATTCGAAACTTGCATGGCGATCCACGCAGCGTGGAATGTGTCATAAGGCAAGCCCGGCGGAAATTTCAAGAAAAATGCGCCGCCGCGCCTGAGCAAGCTCGTCAAGCGCAGGACCGAAGACAATGGCGCCGCCACGCCTTTATCTCGATTGGAACGCAACATCGCCGATGCACCCTGCAGCGCGTGAAGCGATCATGCGCGCCATGGACATCTTCGGCAATCCTAATTCCGTTCACGGCGAAGGCCGTGCTGCCCGTGCGGCCATCGAGGGCGCGCGCCGCAAGATCGCACTGCTGACCGGTGCCGATCCCTCCAATGTTATCTTTACCAGTGGCGCCACGGAAGCTGCCAATATGGTACTGACGCCGGAATTCAGCATGGGCCGCACGCCGATGAAGCTTGGCCGTCTGTATCATTCCGCCGTCGAGCATCTGGCGGTCCGCGAGGGCGGCCGCTTCCCGAAAGACAAGACGACCGAGATCCCGGTGACCGATGCCGGTATCGTCGATCTGAAGGCGCTCTCCGAACTTCTCGATGCCCACGACAAGGCGACGGGCCTGCCGATGGTGGCGATCATGTTCGTCAACAACGAGACGGGCATCGTCCAGCCAGTCGAAGAGGCGGGCAGGATCGTGCGCGCCCATGGCGGGCTCTTCGTCGTCGATGCCGTCCAGGCGGCCGGCCGCCTGCCGACCGAGATCGATCGGATCGGCGCGGATTTCCTGATCATTTCGTCACACAAGATCGGTGGGCCGAAGGGTGCGGGCGCATTGATTGCCCGTGGCGAAGCGCTGATGCCGAAGGCGCTGATCCGCGGCGGCGGCCAAGAGAAGGGTCACCGCTCGGGGACACAGAACTCGCTGGCACTGATCGGCTTCGGGGCGGCGGCGGAAGCCGTGCTGCAGAATCTTGAGGAACGCAATGCCGGCATTGCCGTGCTGCGCGACAGGCTGGAAGCCGGCATGCGCGTTGCGGCGCCCGATGTCATCATCCACGGCGCCGGTGGCCCACGCGTCGCCAATACCATCTTCTTCACCCTGCCTTGCATGAAGGCGGAGACCGGGCAGATCGCCTTCGATCTCGAAGGCGTGGCACTTTCAGCGGGCTCGGCCTGTTCTTCAGGCCGGGTCGGTGAAAGCCATGTGCTGACGGCGATGGGCCGTGATCCGAAGCTCGGCGCTCTGCGCATCTCGCTCGGGTTTTCGACGACGGCTGATGACGTGGACAGGGCGATTGCCACCTTTACGAAAATTGCCTCCCGGCGAAAGCTGGCGGGCGAGGCGGCCTGACCGCCTCACAAACTTGCGGAAACGCAAATTTCTACTTGCCAACAGGGCTGAAAAGTCCCTTTTGGCCGCTTATATCAGGGGCAAAAGAAAATTGCCCGCACGACAAGCTGCCGGACCTTTTCTCCGGCAAGATTGGAGAACGACATGCCTGCTGTCCAGGAAACCGTCGATCGCGTCCGCCAGATCGACGTGGACCAGTATAAATACGGCTTCGAAACCGTCATCGAGATGGACAAGGCACCCAAGGGCCTTTCCGAAGACACCATTCGCCTGATCTCTGCCAAGAAGCAGGAGCCGGAATGGATGCTCGAATGGCGCCTGGAAGCCTACAAGCGCTGGCTGACGATGGAAGAGCCCACCTGGGCGCGCGTCGATTATCCGAAGATCGATTTCAACGAGATCCACTTTTACGCTGCGCCGAAGAGCTCGCCCGGCCCGAAGTCGATCGAAGACGTCGATCCTGAAATCCTCAAGGTCTACGAGAAGCTCGGCATTCCGCTGAAGGAGCAGGAAATCCTGGCCGGCGTGCAGAAGCCGAAGATCGCGGTCGATGCGGTGTTCGACTCCGTCTCCGTCGTCACGACCTTCAAGGAAGAGCTGAAGAAGGCCGGCGTGATCTTCATGTCGATCTCGGAAGCCATCCGCGAGCAGCCGGACCTCGTGCGCAAGTATCTCGGCTCCGTCGTTCCGACGACCGACAACTACTACGCGACGCTGAATTCGGCCGTCTTCACCGACGGCTCCTTCGTCTTCGTGCCGAAGGGCGTGCGTTGCCCGATGGAGCTTTCCACCTATTTCCGCATCAACGAGAAGAACACCGGCCAGTTCGAGCGCACGCTGATCATCGCTGAGGAAGGCGCTTACGTCTCCTACCTCGAGGGCTGCACCGCCCCGCAGCGCGATGAAAACCAGCTGCATGCCGCCGTGGTCGAACTCGTTGCGCTCGACGATGCCGAGATCAAGTATTCCACCGTCCAGAACTGGTATCCGGGCGACAAGAACGGCAAGGGCGGCATCTACAACTTCGTCACCAAGCGTGGCGATTGCCGCGGCGACCGTTCGAAGATCTCCTGGACGCAGGTCGAAACCGGCTCTGCCATCACCTGGAAGTATCCGTCCTGCATCCTGCGCGGCGATGACAGCCGTGGTGAGTTCTATTCGATCGCCGTTTCCAACGGCCATCAGCAGATCGACAGCGGCACCAAGATGATCCATCTCGGCAAGAACACGTCGAGCCGCATCGTCTCCAAGGGCATTGCCGCCGGCGTTTCGCAGAACACCTATCGTGGCCAGGTCTCGGCCCACCGCAAGGCGTCCAACGCCCGCAACTTCACGCAGTGCGACTCGCTGCTGATCGGCGACAAGTGCGGCGCCCATACGGTGCCTTACATCGAAGCGAAGAATTCGACGGCGCAGTTTGAACACGAAGCGACCACCTCGAAGATTTCCGAAGACCAGCTGTTCTACTGCCTGCAGCGTGGCATTCCGACCGAGGCGGCGATCGCGCTGATCGTCAACGGCTTCGTCAAGGAAGTGCTGCAGGAGCTGCCGATGGAATTCGCCGTCGAGGCGCAGAAGCTGATCAGCATCTCGCTGGAAGGCTCAGTCGGCTGACATGAGCGAGGCGGACAAGAAGCGAATTCTTGAACGCCTGACGAATATGCGCGGAGAGATCCTGTCGAAGATAGGCCCCCGCGAGCAAAGATACGAGACGGAGATGCCGCCGGAGCAGCCCTATGTGTTTCTCCGGCAGCGCATGGAAAAATCGGCAAAGATGTTTCCGGATATCCCGGAATTTCTCAAATGGCCTTGGCTCATCGTGGTCGCGTTTGTCCGTGTCATTCGTTTCTTCTGGCCATAGCGCAGAGCACAACGTGTCAATGCCCTTAGAAATTACGCGAGGCTCCGATGAGCTACGCAGAGAAAACGCAGGAACCAAAGATGCTTGAAATCAAGAACCTTCATGCCCGCATCGCCGAAGACGGCACCGAAATCATCCGTGGTCTGAACCTCACCGTGAAGGCTGGCGAAGTTGCCGCCATCATGGGCCCGAACGGCTCTGGCAAGTCGACGCTCTCTTACGTCCTTTCTGGCCGCAGCGATTACGAAGTGACCGAGGGCGATATTCTGTACAACGGCGAAAGCATCCTCGAGCTCGATCCCGCCGAGCGCGCCGCCAAGGGTATCTTCCTGGCCTTCCAGTATCCGGTCGAAATTCCCGGTGTCGCCACCATGCAGTTCTTGAAGGTGGCGATGAACGAGCAGCGCAAGGCACGCGGCGAAGCCGAACTGACGACGCCTGATTTCATGCGCCGCGTCAAGGAAGCCGCCGGCAAGCTGCAGATCAACACCGAGATGCTGAAGCGCCCGCTGAACGTCGGTTTCTCCGGCGGCGAAAAGAAGCGCGCCGAAATCCTGCAGATGGCGCTGCTCGAGCCGAAGCTCTGCGTGCTCGACGAAACCGATTCCGGCCTCGACATCGATGCGCTGAAGGTCGTGGCCGATGGCGTCAACGCGCTGCGGTCGCCCGATCGTGCCGTCGTCGTCATCACCCATTACCAGCGCCTGCTCGATTACATCGTGCCGGATACGGTCCACGTTCTCTACAAGGGCCAGGTGATCAAGTCCGGCGACAAGACGCTCGCCCATGAGCTGGAAGCCAACGGTTACGCCGATATCATCGGCGCCGCAGCCTGAGCGTGGCGGAAAGGACGACGTCCATGAACATGCAAACGACGAGCCGCCTGACCGCGGCCGAATCGGCGCTGATTGAAGCGTTCAACCACCAGATCGGCGAATTGCCGGGCAATGGCGCGGTCACCGCGTTGCGCGACCGGCTGCTCGACGACCTGAAGAAGGAAGGCCTGCCGACGCGCCGCGTCGAAGCCTGGCACTATACCGATCTCAAGAACCTGCTGCGCAGCGTTCCGGCGCAGGCGGGTGACGCCGGCTCGGAAGCGCTGGCGCCGCTGGTTGAGGGTTCTCCGGTGCTTGCCGTCATTCAGGGCAGGGCCGCCAACAAAGCCTCAGTCGGCGATCTCTCGGTTTCGGTCTATTCCGAAAAGCTGACCGACGGTTCGGCCGCCGCCAATCTCGATGCACTCGGACGCGACGATGCCGTCGGTCGCATCAACGGCAGTTTCGTCAAGGACGGCTATGTGGTCGACGTGCCTGACGGCACCGAGCTCGAAGAGCCGCTGGAAATCCAGTTCGTGCATGCCGGCGGCGACATTCATACCCGTCTGCCGGTCAGCTTCGGTGCCAATGTGAAGGGTGTCGTCATCGAGCGTCACCATTCGGTGACCGGCGATGCAGCGCTCGTGTCGCATGTCAGTGACATCACGGTCGGGCAGGGCACCGAGCTTACCTGGATCATCCTGCAGCAGCAGGGTGGCGAAGACACGCATCTCGGCCAAATCCGCATCGATCTTGGCGCTGACGCCAAGCTGAAGCTCTTCGTCATCAATGCCGGCGGCAAGCTGGTCCGTCAGGAACTGAACATCAAGGTGAGCGGCGAGGGCGCCGACCTGACACTGCGCGGCATCAACCTGCTCGGCGGCGATACACATACCGACGTGACGATGGTGCTTGGCCACGACGTGCCGAATACCGGCTCGACGGAAGTGATCCGCAATGTCGTCTTCGATCGCGCCAAGGGCGTCTTCCAGGGCATGATCCGGGTCGCGCCCGATGCCCAGAAGACTGATGCCAAAATGGCCTGCAACACGCTGCTGATGTCCGACGACGCCGAATTCTCGGTCAAGCCCGAGCTCGAAATCTTCGCCGACGACGTGCAATGCGGCCATGGCGCGACGGTGGCCGATATCGACCACAACCATCTCTATTACCTGATGGCTCGCGGCATTCCGGAGAACAAGGCGCGCGCCATGCTCGTCAACGCCTTCGTTGCCGAGATCGTTGAGGAAATGGAAGACGAAGCCCTGGTCGAGGCGCTGGAAGGCGTCATTTCGGCCTGGCTGGAAAAGCACGCCTGATCGGATAGCGCCATGGACAAGATCGTGCCGGCAACCACCTATGATGTCGAAGCCATCCGCAGGGATTTCCCGATCCTTGCGGAGAAGGTGCATGGTAAGCCGCTGGTCTATCTGGACAACGGCGCCTCCGCCCAGAAGCCGCAAGCGGTGATCGACGCGATCTCGCATGCCTACAGCCATGAATATGCCAATGTGCATCGCGGCCTTCACTACCTCTCCAATGCGGCCACGGAAGCCTATGAAGCGTCGCGCGAAAAGGTTCGCCGTTTCCTGAACGCACCTTCGGTTGATGATATCGTCTTCACCAAGAATTCCACCGAGGCGATCAACACAGTTGCCTACGGTTGGGGCATGCCCAAGATCGGCGAAGGCGACGAGATCGTGCTGACGATCATGGAGCATCACTCCAATATCGTGCCCTGGCATTTCATTCGCGAGAGACAGGGTGCCAAGCTTGTCTGGGTGCCCGTCGATGACGAAGGCGCCTTCCATATCGAGGATTTCGAAAAGAGCCTGACCGACAAGACCAAGCTCGTCGCCATCACCCATATGTCGAATGCGCTCGGCACCATCGTTCCGGTCAAGGAAGTCTGCCGCATCGCCCATGAGCGCGGCATTCCCGTTCTGATCGACGGTTCGCAGGGTGCCGTGCATCTGCCCGTCGACGTGCAGGATATCGATTGCGACTGGTACGTCATGACCGGTCACAAACTCTATGGCCCGTCGGGCATCGGCGTGCTCTACGGCAAGAAGGACCGGCTGAAGGAGATGCGGCCGTTCCAGGGCGGTGGCGAGATGATCTTCGAGGTGAGCGAGGATATCGTCACCTATAATGATCCGCCACATCGTTTCGAGGCCGGCACGCCGCCGATCGTGCAGGCGATCGGGCTCGGTTATGCGCTCGACTATATGGACAAGATCGGCCGCGAGAATATCGCAGCCCATGAGGCGGATCTGACGGCTTACGCAGAAGAGCGGCTGAAGGCGGTCAATTCGCTGCGCGTCTTCGGCAATGCTCCCGGCAAGGGCGCCATCTTCTCCTTCGAATTGGCCGGTATTCACGCCCATGACGTCTCGATGGTGATCGATCGCCAGGGCGTTGCCGTGCGGGCCGGCACGCATTGCGCCATGCCGCTCTTGAAACGCTTCGGCGTGACCTCCACATGCCGTGCATCCTTCGGCATGTATAATACCCGCGCCGAGGTGGATGCGCTTGCAGATGCGCTCGACTATGCGCGCAAGTTCTTTGCTTGAGGAAGAAGCCATGAGCCTGAATGAAGAGAAGATCGACGTGCGCGAAGGCATCGTGCATTCCAGCATTCCCCAAGAGGAGCTGGCGCGTCTCAGCGACGACGTGATCGGCGCTCTCAAGACCGTCTACGATCCGGAGATTCCGGCTGACATCTTCGAGCTCGGCCTCATCTACAAGATCGATATCGAAGACGACCGGATGGTAAAGATCATGATGACGCTGACCGCACCCGGCTGCCCGGTTGCCGGCGAAATGCCGGGCTGGGTGGAAAATGCCGTCGGCGCTGTCGAAGGCGTTTTGGGCGTCGAGGTTTCAATGACCTTCGATCCGCCGTGGACGCCGGAACGTATGTCCGAGGAGGCGCAGGTCGCAGTTGGCTGGTACTGACCGGCTGGTATTGATCGATTAAGGTGATCACCTTACATTGATTCATGAAGCGCCGGATCTTGACCCCGGTTGTGGAAGGAGATTGAGCCCATGGGCTTTGCAGTAATGAGCATGACGGAAGCCGCCGCAGAGCGCGTGAAGGCGCTCGTCAGCAACGGCGGCCCGGATGCCAAGGGCATTCGCGTCGGCATCAAGAAGGGTGGTTGCGCCGGGATGGAATATACCATCGACATGGTGACGGAGCCCAATGCCAAGGACGACCTGATGGAGCGCGACGGCGCGAAAGTCTGGATTGAGCCATCGGCCGTTCTCTACCTGCTCGGCACCGAACTCGGCTTCGAGACAACGACACTTCGCTCCGGCTTCATTTTCACCAATCCGAACCAGACTTCATCCTGCGGCTGCGGTGAGTCTGTCGAGCTGAAGCCTGCCGATCTGGCAGCGCTGGCCGCGCGCGGCGATGCCGTGGTGCCGGCACAGCACTAACCGCTTTTCGTTGAATATGCCTGATGGCCGCCATAGTTGGCGGCCTTTTGATTTAGACGAGCCTGTCCAAAGACCGACAAGCGACCAAGAAGAAGAAAAGCGGACAATGCTCCTTCTGTTCCTGAAAGGCGCCCTGCTGGGCGTCATCATCACAGCGCCGCTTGGGCCTATCGGAACGCTCTGCATCAACAGAAGTCTCGAGAAGGGCTTCTGGTTCGGCTTTTCCGGCGGGCTGGGGACGGCATTGGGAGACGCGAGTTATGCACTGGTCGCAGTGACGGGGATTGCGGTCTTCTCCGAAACCATGTCGATGGCCACCATTCCGCTGGCACTTGGCGGCGGGCTGATGTTGTTGTGGCTCGGCTTTCGGGGACTGAAGAACAAAGGGAAGATGAAGGCGGCGAAGATCGATGCGGCCGACTTCCTGCACACGACCGTCTCGACCTTTCTGCTGACCATTTCCAATCCGGCGACAATCCTCTCCTTCGGGGCGCTGTTTGCCGGGCTTGGCCTGACCGAGGAGACACGGCGCTTCAGCTCGGCTGCCATCGTGTCGGGCGTTTTCATGGGATCGCTGCTCTGGTGGTTCTGCTTGAGCGGTGCCGTCAGTCTCGCGAGGGAGCGGCTGTCGGCCGATTTCGCGGCCAAGGTCGGCCGCGCGACGAGCTATATGCTGATCGCCTTCGGCGCGGTGGCGCTCGGTTCGGTGGCTTATTCGATCGTTTGAAAAGGTGAGGTGCGATCAGTCGCGCTTGATGCTCATCAGCACGTCCCAGAGATCGGCACCGGTCTCGAAGACCGCGGCATTCGCCTTGTAGCTCTGTTCGGTCTCGATCAGGTCGGTGAGCTCGGTCGCAAAATCCACGCCCTGATCCGTCGCGCTAACGCTTGCCCGAACGCCCGAGGGTTCGACGGACTGAAAGCTGGTGTTCAGGCGGCCATAGCCCGGCGTGCTTGCATTGGCGACGTTGTTGGCGATCGCGCTTGCGCGCGTCGTCTGCGCCAGCATTCCCGAAAGAGCCGTATGCGTGACTGCAGAAATGCTCATCGACCGTTTCCCTGTTTCCGGACCTCCACGGTTTTACCGGCAAGGGTTTAGGGAAAGCTGAACGGTTTCGGTTAGCGAAAGGCGAGGGGGCCTGCGGCGGCTGTACCGGAACGGCACGTATGCCTCATCGACCGGGCCTCATACCTGCAATCAGGATATCGATAAGCTGCCGTGCCGCAACCCGCCAAGCCGGGCCACAGCTGATGCTCGCGCCACCGGCAAGTGCCCGCAGAAGATCGAGCGGGTCCATCGTCAGGCGGATTTCGCCGGCTGATGTAGCGCGGTCGATAAGCAGATGGATGGCGTCGGTGATCGGGGTAACAGAATCAGCATAGAGCTCGGACGTGCCTCCAACAAGCGAATCCAGCAGCTCGGACATGCCGTGTTTCGTCACGACATAATCAACGAACTGCACCAGCCACAGGCGGAGCGCTTCAACAGGTGGATGCGTTTCAGACAGGCTCCTGGCCGCAGCGGCAAGCTGCGTCGTCTCGTTGCGATAGACGGCGGAAACCAGCGCATCGCGCGTCGGAAAGTGGCGATAAAGCGTTCCGATGCCAACGCCGGCTGCGCGGGCAATTTCCTCCAGACTGGCGCCGGAACCCTTGCCGGCAAACACGGTCTTTGCGGTTTCCATCAGCAAAAGACGATTGCGTTCGGCATCCGCACGCGGCTTTCGGACGGTGGACCCGTCACTTTTTCCGGCCATTTCCGAGAAGTCCCCTTGATAAACGGAGGTGCCCTCCGTATTTATCTGGAGGCATCCTCCTTTTATTCCATTAGAGGCCGGTGGGCAATGGTCCACCAGCCCGGAGCGGTGCGTCCATTGATCTAGGAGATAATCATGAGTGGAGTTTTTGGCGCGAAATCGACTACGGATGAGGTGCTCGCCGGCGTCGATCTCAAGGGCAAGCGTGTTCTGGTAACCGGTGTTTCGGCCGGCCTCGGCGTCGAGACCGCGCGGGTACTGGCAGCCCACGGAGCACAGGTGGTGGGGACGGCCCGCGACCTCGAAAAGGCGAGGGCGGCCACGGATGTCGTGCGTGCCGATGCGGCCGATGGCGGCAGCCTTGATATCATCGAGCTCGATCTTGCTTCGCTCGCAAGCGTGCGGGCCTGTGCCGATGCGCTTATCAAGGACGGCCGTCCATTCGATGTCGTCATTGCCAATGCCGGCGTGATGGCGGCCCCCTTCGGCCGTACCGCCGACGGTTTCGAAACGCAGTTCGGCACCAACCATCTCGGCCATTTCGTGCTGGTCAACCGCATCGCACCGCTCGTCAAATCGGGCGGCCGTGTTGTGATCGTTGCATCGTCAGGCCATCGCATGGCGCCCTTCAGCCTCGACGACCTCAATTTCGAGAACAGGGCTTATGAACCCTGGGCGGCCTATGCGCAGTCGAAGACGGCTAACATTCTTTTTGCTGTGGAACTCGACCGGCGTCTCGGCGAGCGCGGCATCCGTGCTGTGGCGCTGCATCCCGGCGGCATCAGCACCGAACTCGGACGTCACCTTGACCCCGGCATGATCGAAGGCATGATGGCGCAGATCAATGCAGCACTCGCCGCCGAGGGCAAGCCGCCCTTCCAGTGGAAGACGATCCCGCAGGGTGCGGCTACCTCCGTCTGGGCAGGTTTCGTCGCTCCGGCTGAT
Organism: Rhizobium sp. 01L419; assembly: GCF_056400025.1. Taxonomy (NCBI): domain Bacteria; kingdom Pseudomonadati; phylum Pseudomonadota; class Alphaproteobacteria; order Hyphomicrobiales; family Rhizobiaceae; genus Rhizobium; species Rhizobium sp. 01L419. The sequence goes on along the minus strand of NZ_JBFTSM010000017.1, from coordinate 91,102 downwards.
GTGGTCGGCGGCAGATATTGCGAGAATTGCCACGTTTCCGAAGTGACGGATGCCGCGATCAGCCCGATTTCCGAAGGCGTGCGTTCCTACGCGCTCGATCTCGAGACGGCCAGGGCATTGTGGGCCAAAAGCGAGGATATGGTCGGCGAGCGCTTCTAAAGCATGTCGCGCCAGGAGCGTCTTTTCCCTATGCCGGATATGACGTTCGCAAACTCGTTGCTATGAGACTGACAAAGGAGAAGGGCGCCCGGTACAGGGGCAGGCAACCCTTCTCCTGCTGGTTTTGCAGTATCCAGCAAAGATGATTACGCAGCGAACCGAAATTGGTTCACCGTTCCCAATGAAAATTCCGAAAAGTCTGGCGGCTTTCTTTCATCGTCGGGAATGCGTCGTCGCGTATTATCCATCTGCGGCTCTCGGCCAACAGCCGCAATTCACGCCTTGATATCGAGGCCCGCTTCGACTGCAGCGGCGATGAATGCCTTGCGCGCATCCTCACCGGTACGCTTGCCCTTGATGACATCGGCGCAGACCAGCAGTGCCTGGTCGAGTGCGGCACCATCTTCCGTCGGCCAGTCCTCGATCATCGCCCAGGAAGCCGCCTGGGTATTGTCGATGGTCTCATATTGGCCGGGCTCTTCGAGGGCGACGAGCACAGGCTTCGACCAGGGCGCCTGCATTCTTGCTTCGCTTTGATCCTGAGACATGGTGTGACCTCCTTCGTGTATTTCTATCAGAATTAGGAAAGCCCCTCCCGTGAAGGAAGGGGCTTTGATTGTCCAGCCCTTTGCTTGCGCTTCGGGCGTCCGGCCTGAGCTTTACTCAGCAGCCTCGGCGTAAGCCTCGACCGGCGGGCAAGTGCAGATCAGGTTGCGATCGCCATAGACGTTGTCGACGCGGTTGACCGGGGACCAGTACTTGTCCACGCGGAAGGCGCCGGGCGGGAAGCAGGCCTGTTCGCGCGAATAGGGGCGATCCCATTCGCCGACGAGGTCTTCCACCGTATGCGGGGCGTTCTTCAGCGGGTTGTTGAGCTTGTCCGAACGTCCCTCTTCGATGTCGCGGGCTTCCTGACGAATCGCCAGCATCGCTTCGCAGAAGCGGTCGAGTTCGGCCTTGGTCTCGGATTCCGTCGGCTCGATCATCAGCGTGCCGGCAACCGGCCAGCTCATGGTCGGCGCGTGGAAGCCGCAGTCGATGAGGCGCTTGGCAACGTCATCGACGGTCACGCCGCAGCTGTCGACCAGCGGACGGGTATCGATAATGCATTCATGCGCCACGCGGCCGGCAGCCGACTTATAGAGCACGTCGTAAGCGCCCTTCAGGCGAGCCGCGATATAGTTGGCGTTGAGGATCGCCACCTTGGTTGCCTGCGTCAGGCCTTCGCCGCCCATCATCAGGCAGTAGCTCCAGGAGATCGGCAGGATGGAGGCCGAACCGAAGGCTGCTGCCGAAACCGCGCCCGAACGACCGTCCGTTTCCGGATGACCCGGCAGGTGGGGCGCCAGATGAGACTTGACGCCGATCGGGCCCATACCGGGACCGCCGCCGCCATGCGGGATGCAGAAGGTCTTGTGCAGGTTGAGGTGCGAGACGTCAGAGCCAATGTCACCGGGACGGGACAGGCCGACCATGGCGTTCATGTTGGCGCCGTCAAGATAGACCTGGCCGCCATGCTGATGCACGAGATCGCAGATTTCCTTGACGGTTTCCTCGAACACGCCGTGCGTCGACGGATAGGTGATCATGCAGCAGGACAGATTGTCCGCATACTGCTCGGCCTTGGCGCGGAAATCGTCGAGGTCGATATCGCCGTTTTCGCGAACCTTGACGACGACCACCTTCATGCCGACCATCTGGGCCGAGGCCGGGTTGGTGCCATGCGCCGAGGTCGGGATAAGGCAGACGTCGCGGTGACCCTGGCTGTTCGCGATGTGGTAATTGCGGATGGTCAGCAAGCCTGCATATTCGCCCTGTGCGCCGGAATTCGGCTGCATGGAGAAAGCGTCGTAGCCGGTGACGGCGCAGAGCTTTTCCGTCAGGTCATCGATCATTTCGCGGTAGCCCAGCGCCTGGTCGGCCGGCACGAAAGGATGGATGTCGGAAAATTCCGGCCAGGTGATCGGCAGCATTTCCGCTGTCGCATTCAGCTTCATCGTGCAGGAGCCGAGCGGGATCATCGAGCGGTCCAACGCCAGATCGCGGTCGGAGAGCCGGCGGATGTAGCGGGTCATTTCGCTCTCGGCGCGGTTCATGTGGAAGATCGGATGCGTCAGGTATTCGCTCGTGCGCAGCAGATCTTTCGGCAGGCGATAGGACGGCTCGAAATCGGCGATCTGGAAATTGCCGCCGAAGGCACGCCAGACAGCCTCAAGCGTTGCCGGACGCGTGCGCTCGTCGAGCGACATGCCGATCTTCGTCTGGCCGACCTTGCGCAGGTTGACGCCTTCGGCGACGGCCGCGCGCAGGATGAGGCCCTGCATGTGGCCGACATCGACGGTGATCGTGTCGAAGAAGGTTTCCGGTTCAACCTTGTAGCCGAGCTTTTCCAGACCCTTGGCCATCAGCACGGCCTTCTGATGGACCTGCTGGGCAATTGCCTTGATGCCCTTCGGGCCGTGGAAGACGGCGTACATCGAGGCCATGACGGCGAGCAGAACCTGCGCGGTGCAGATGTTCGACGTCGCCTTTTCACGGCGGATATGCTGTTCGCGTGTCTGCAGCGACAGGCGGTAGGCGCGGTTGCCGCGGGCATCGACGGACACGCCGACGAGACGGCCGGGCATGGAGCGCTTGATGGCATCCTTGACCGACATGTAGGCGGCATGCGGGCCGCCGTAACCGACCGGAACGCCGAAGCGCTGCGAGGAGCCGATGGCGATATCGGCACCCATTTCACCCGGTGACTTCAGAAGCGTCAGCGACAGGATATCGGCGGCGACGACGGCGATGGCGCCCGTCTGGTGCAAGCGGGAGATCAGGCCGGTGAAATCGCGCACATGACCATGGGTGCCCGGATACTGGAAGATCGCGCCGAAGACATCGACAGGATCGAGATCCTTGAAGGGGTCGCCGACGATGACGCTCCAGCCGAGCGGCTCAGCACGGGTCTTGATCAGCTCGATCGTCTGCGGGTGGCAGTCGGCATCGACGAAGAATGCCTTGGCCTTCGACTTGGAGACGCGTTCGGCCATGGCCATGCCTTCGGCAGCAGCCGTCGCTTCGTCGAGCAACGAAGCGTTGGCGACATCGAGGCCGGTCAGGTCGCAGATCATCGTCTGGTAGTTCAGGAGCGCTTCGAGGCGGCCTTGCGAGATTTCCGGCTGGTATGGCGTGTAAGCCGTGTACCAGGCCGGGTTTTCCAGGATGTTGCGCTGGATGACCGGCGGCGTGATGGTGCCGTAATAGCCCTGGCCGATCAGCGAGGTCAGAACCTTGTTCTTGTTGGCGGTTTCGCGCAGCTTGTCGAGCGCCTCGCGCTCCGTCATCGGTGCGCCCCAGAGGAGCGGCGCCTTCTGGCGGATGGCGGGCGGCACGGTTGCGTCGATCAGCGCATCGAGGCTCTTGTAGCCGATGACGCCGAGCATATCCGACATTTCAGACGGCGAGGGGCCGATATGACGACGGTTGGCGAAGTCATAAGGCTGATAGTCGGTGAACTGGAATTCGGTAGGCGTCGTCATTACGCAGTCAGCTCCTTATAGGCTGCTTCGTCGAGCAGGCCATCGGCATCGGAGAGGTTCTTGAGCTTGAGCTTGAAGAACCAGCCAGACCCTTGAGGATCGGAATTGACGAGCGACGGGTCGGCGACAATGGCCGGATTGACTTCGACGATCTCGCCATCGAGCGGACAATAGACATCCGAAGCAGCCTTGACGGATTCGACTGTCGCAGCATTGCCATCCTTGGAGAAGGTAGCGCCGACTTCAGGCAATTCCACGAAAACGAGGTCGCCGAGCTGCTCGACAGCATAGGTGGTGATGCCAACGGTCGCGACATCGCCTTCGAGCTTCAGCCATTCATGTTCAGCAGTAAATTTCAGCATGGAAAAATCCTCTCGCAATAAGGGTCAGCGTTTGTAGGTCGGCGTGATGAAGGGAAGGGCAGAGACTGTGACGGGCAGGTACTTGCCGCGCACTTCGGCATAGACCTGCGTGCCCGCTGCAGCGTGGGAAACCGGCAGGTAGCCCATGGCGACGGGGCCTTCGACGGAAGGGCCGAAACCACCCGAGGTGACTTCGCCGATCTCGGTCTTGCCTTCGGCATCGGCATAGAGCTTGGCATGGCCGCGCACAGGCGCCTTGCCCTCGGGCTTCAGGCCGACGCGCTTGCGGGAAACGCCATTGTCGAGTTCGCCGAGAATGCGCTCAGCACCGGGGAAACCGCCGGCGCGGGCGCCGCCCGTACGGCGAGCCTTCTGCATTCCCCACTCGATGGCGGCTTCGACAGGCGACGTGGTCGTGTCGATATCGTTGCCATAGAGGCAGAGGCCGGCTTCGAGGCGCAGGCTGTCGCGCGCTCCAAGGCCGATCAGCTCGACATCGGGATGCTCGAGCAACCGGTTGGTGACATCCTCGGCCTTGTCGGCGGGAATGGAGATTTCGAAACCGTCCTCGCCGGAATAGCCCGAGCGCGAGACGAGACAGGAAACGTCGTGCAGGCGGCAGTGGCGTACGTCCATGAATTTCATGGCGGCGACATCGGCCCAGAGTTCGGCGAGCACGTCGACGGCGCGTGGGCCCTGCAGGGCGATCAAGGCGCGGTCGAGGACGGTGATCTCGCAGGTATCGGAGAGATGCTTCTGCAGGTGCGCGAGATCGGCTTCCTTACAGGCAGCGTTGACGACGACGAAGAGGTGGTCGTCGAGATGTGTAATCATCAGGTCGTCGAGGATGCCGCCGTTCTCATCGGTGAAGAAGCCGTAACGCTGGCGTCCCTCGGCGAGGCCGAGGATATCGACGGGCACGAGGCTTTCGAGCGCAAGCGCCGCATCCTCATACGTGCCGGACTTCGCCTTGATGATGACCTGGCCCATGTGAGAGACATCGAAGAGGCCGGCGGCAGTACGGGTCTGCAGATGCTCCTTCATGACGCCGGCAGTATATTGCACCGGCATGTCATAACCTGCGAAGGGCACCATGCGGGCGCCGAGCGACAGGTGCAGCGCGTGAAGCGGGGTTTTCTTAAGGGCAGCAGTATCGTCCAAACGACGCCTCCGGGGTTTGCGCCGGATATTCCGGGCGCGGGCTCAAAACTGAAGGCGCGGTTGCGCCTTGTCTCCTTGAGCCCCCTCTGTCCCTGTGCCTGAGATTGTTATCCCTTCGGCGGGCGTTTCGAGAACGCCTCTCTCCAGAGTTCCGTCTGCCCCTTGTGGTCCTTTTGCCTGAGAGTTTCCGGGGCGGTTGCTCCTTCGGCACCGGCATCACGTACCGGCTTCTCCCAACAAGGTTGCGGCAATTATCCGGGGGCGGCGGGCCTTGGCAAGCGAAATGTCGTAGCTGCACAAATTTTTGTCGCGGCTCAAAGAAGCCGGTTGCGATGCGTGGCAAATGGGCTTTTGCATTTGCGGGCAAAATTGGCTAACGCGACGCAAAGCGAGGAGATATTCGATGAACATTGTCAGGACGTTTGGTTTTACAGCTTTCCTTTGCGCTTGCGGCTTCGCCGGATCAGCACTCGCACAGGATCATCATGACATGAAGGGCATGGATATGGGCAGCATGGGCTCCATGAGCATGTCTACAGGTGGTGACGTGGTGAAGGCTGGCGATCTCGAAGTCTCCGGCGGTTTTGCCAAGGCGATGCTGCCCGGCCAGCCTGTCGGCGGCGGCTTCTTCACCGTGAAGAATAATGGCTCTGCCGATGACCGTCTCGTCTCGGTCACGTCGCCCAATGCCGGCGAGGTGCAGCTTCACGAGATGGCCATGAAAGACAATGTCATGAGGATGCGTGAACTGAAGGACGGAATCGCCATTCCCGCCGGCCAGACCGTCGAGCTTGCGCCCGGCAACCTGCATCTAATGTTCCAGAAGGTGAAGACGCCCTTCAGGCAGGGCGACAAAGTGCCTGTTACCCTGACCTTCGAAAAGGCCGGCAAGGTCGACCTGGTGCTGAACGTGCTGTCGGCACAGGGCAAATAAGCGGTGAAAAACAAAAAAGCCCGCGACAATGCGCGGGCTTTGCTCCTCCCAGCAAAACTTAAATCTCAGACATCCTCATAAGACTGCAGGGCCTGCTGCAAGCCGGCCTGCGGCTGGCGATACCCCTTGGTCATCAGATCGAGCGCAACTTCGGTATTCTGGATGATATTGGTAGATTCTTCCCGATCGTCGCCGCTCGGACTGAGCTGGCGTTCCGCAATCTTGCGAGCTTCGCGCGCGGCCGTGCCCGTCGCCACTCGCTGCGGGATGCGCAGGGAATCGAAAGCGAAGGCAGCGGTGTTCGCGGATATGGAAACAAGCTGTGTCATGCGCCTGTCATACCGGGACGATCTTCGCGTTCGGCTTAAGAAAATCATTCGCATTTTACCGGATGGTAAGAATTCTGCAGATGCGATTGGAATCAGGACGGAATCGCAATAAACCGGGGCATGTTCCAGGCTCTGCTCGTCGCCGTCGGCGGCGCAATCGGTTCACTTCTGAGATATTATGTCGGCCTGGGCTCCCTGCGGCTCATGGGGCCTGGCTTTCCCTGGGGAACGCTTGTCGTGAACGTCGTCGGCTGCTTCATCATCGGTGTCTTTGCCGAGATGATTGCGCGCCGTTTCAACGCATCGGTGGAGCTGCGTCTCCTGCTGATCACGGGCTTCCTCGGCGGCTTCACCACGTTCTCCGCCTTCTCGCTGGATGCGATCTCCCTCTTCGAGCGCGGCGAGGTTTTTGCCGGCGGCATCTATATCGCAGCAAGCGTCGGGCTTTCGATGATGGCCGTCATGGCCGGCCTCGGCCTGATGCGCGTACTGCTCTGATTTCGATTCCGATTTCCGTTTTGTGAAAAATGCTCTAAAGGCAGCGGCAAGAGAGGCGCCGGCTTCGATCGCGCCCGTATTTTCCGAAAGATATCCATGGCAGGCATAGAACACATCAAGGTGGAGCCCGATGAAGCGGGCATGCGGCTCGACCGCTGGTTCAAGATCCATTATCCGGGGCTTGGCTTCGGCCCACTGCAGAAGCTGCTGCGCTCCGGCCAGGTGCGCGTCGACGGCGGCCGCGTCAAATCGGATGCCCGTGTGCAGCCCGGCCAGATGGTGCGCATCCCGCCGCTCGATGTCGATGCCAAGCTGAAGGGGCCGATCGCCGGCAAGGATCTCAAGCATTCGAGCGATTTCGAGCTTTTATCCCGCATGGTGCTACATGAGGACGAGAAGGTCATCGTCCTCAACAAGCCGCCAGGGCTTGCGGTGCAGGGCGGCTCGGGTGTTGCAAGACATATCGACCAGATGCTCGAAGCCTGGACCAGCCCGAAGGGCGAGAAGCCGCGCCTCGTGCATCGCCTCGACCGCGATACATCAGGCGTGCTCGTCATTGCCCGCACGCGGGGTGCTGCCCAGAAGCTGACCGCCGCCTTCCGCGAACGCGACACCAAGAAGACCTACTGGGCGCTGGTCAAGGGTGTACCGCGCAAGCACGAGGACAGAATCTCGACCTGGCTCGTCAAGGAGCCGACGGCCGACGGCGACCGCATGCGCATCGCCAAGCACGGCGAAGACGGCGCCGATCATGCGATTTCCTTCTACCGCGTGCTGGAGACGGCGGCGCAGAATCTCGCATGGCTGGAGATGGAACCCTATACGGGGCGTACTCACCAGTTGCGCGTCCATGCGCTGCATATCGGCCATCCGATCATCGGCGATCCGAAATATTTCGACGACGATATAAACTGGCCTTTCCCCGGAGGCATCCAGAAGAAGCTGCATCTGCACGCACGCCATATCGATATCCCGCATCCCGCCGGCGGGCGCCTGCGCGTCAGCGCACCGCTGCCGCCGCATATGGTGCAGACCTGGAACCTTCTCGGTCTCGACCTTGCCGGCGCTGAGAGAGACGACGAATGAAACTCGCGCTTTTTGATTGCGACGGCACGCTGGTCGACAGCGCCGGGCTGATCCACGAAACCATGCGCCGCACCTTCGAAAAATTCGGCAAGGCAGAGCCGCGCTTTGAGGATACCAAGGCGATTATCGGCCTGTCGCTGGATATCGCCATTGCCCGCATGCAGGGCAAGCAGCATGTCGAGCAGCAAGACATCGACATGACGGCGCATTACAAATCGCTGTTCTCGGTGGTGCGGCAGGATCTCGACTACCGGGAGCCGCTGTTTGCCGGCATTCGAGAGATGATCGATGCGATCAGTGGGCGCGAGGATCTGCTGATCGGCGCCGTCACCGGCAAGTCCCGGCGCGGGCTAAAGCTTGTGGCGGAAACGCATGGTTTCAACTTCATCGTATCGCGCACCGCCGACGATTGCCCCTCCAAGCCGCATCCGGCCATGGTGAGCGAATGCTGCGATGAAACCGGCATCGTTGCCGCCGACACCATTGTCATCGGTGATGCGATTTACGATATGCAGATGGCAAAGGCTGCCGGCGCCAAGGCGATCGGTGTTGCCTGGGGCTATGCCAGCGTGGATGAACTGATCGCCAATGGCGCCGATGCGATCGCCTATCATCCGAATGAGATTTTGCGCCATTTTTCCTGAGGTGAGCCCATGCGCGACCTGCTGAACGACCTTTCCGAAGACCTGAGCCATCCCGATCCGATCCGCCGTGCGCAGATCCAGATGAAGAAGCCGCTGCCGAAGCGCTTCTATCAGGCGGTTTCCACTGCACCACACGAAGATGGTTTCGCGATCGAGCTGGACGGCAAACTCGTGCGCACGCCGGCCCGCCAGATACTGGCAGTGCCGAGCGAAGCGCTGGCAAAGCTCGTCGCTGCCGAATGGGACGCACAGAGTGAGGTCATCGATCCCTCGCTGATGCCGATGACGCGTCTTGTCAACACGGCGATCGACGGCGTTGCGACCGACACGCAGGCCGTCTTCGAGGATATTCTGCGCTTTTCATCGAGCGACCTGCTCTGCTACCGCGCCGACGACCCGCAAAAGCTGGTCGAGCGACAGACGGAGCGCTGGGATCCGGTGCTCGACTGGGCAGCCGCCGAATTCGGTGCGCGCTTCATCCTCGTCGAAGGTGTGATGCATCACGAGCAGCCGCGCGAGGCGATCGCCGCCTTCGGTTCGGCGCTGCGCCGGCATGACAGCGCACTCACGCTCGCCGCTCTCCACACGATGACGACGCTAACCGGTTCGGCGCTTCTGGCGCTTGCGATTGCCGAAGAGCGGATCACGCCAGACGAAGCCTGGTCGCTCGCCCATCTCGATGAGGACTGGACCATCGAGCATTGGGGAAGCGACGAAGAAGCCGAGCAGCGCAGGGCCAAGCGTTTCGAGGATTTCAAGGCCGCAACGGATGTTTTTTTCGCGCTAAGGGCCTGAATCATATTGCCTTGACGGGCTTTATGACCAAATCTGCGACTCCAGACGGGGATATGCGGGAATTTGGAATGAATTGGCAGACGTGGAAATTTTGCCTGATAGCGCTTGTTTGCATCGCGCTGACGGCCTGCGCCAGCCTCATGCCGAAGAAGGAGGAAAAGCCCGTCTACGACGTGCGAAGCGCCGTCGTGCTTTCGAGCACGACCCTGTCGGCGGAACTGCTTTCCGGCATCAGCGACCGCGTCAACTCCGCCATCCGCGCGACGGTCCGCACGAGCGAATTGCCGCGCGTGGTGCTGACGATCCGCATCGTTTCCGTCACAAAGGGCCTCGGTTTCCAGAAGGACCGCAATGTCGCGAAGGTGAGGATCGATGCGGCCTCCGTGGAAGACGGCTCCGTGATCGCCGTAACCTCCTTCGAAGTTACAAGCCTGACCGCCGATCCTGACCTTGCCGACGACATTCTGGCGGAAGATATCGCTGCACGCGTGCGCTCCGCCTTTTCACTGAGCGGACGCTAGGGCATTTCTGTTTCTAAGCAATTCCGGACACAAAACCGCGCATACTTTGCTGAAATGCTGCATAACCGCTGAAAGCGGCGAGGGGGGATCATGAAGGATATTCTGGAAGAGCTCGAACGCCGCCGCAAAATTGCCCGTCTCGGCGGCGGCAAGGTGCGCATCGACGCGCAGCATCAGCGCGGCAAGCTGACGGCGCGTGAGCGCATCGACCTCTTCCTCGACGAAGGCTCCTTCGAGGAGTTCGACATGTTCGTCGAGCACCGCTCTACCGATTTCGGCATGGACAAGAGCCGCATCGCCGGCGACGGCGTGGTGACCGGCTGGGGCACGGTCAACGGCCGCACCGTCTTCGTCTTCGCCAAGGATTTCACCGTCTTCGGCGGTTCGCTGTCGGAAGCCCATGCCGAGAAGATCATCAAGGTGCAGGATATGGCGCTGAAGAACCGCGCGCCAATCATCGGCATCTATGATGCGGGCGGCGCGCGCATCCAGGAGGGTGTGGCAGCCCTTGGCGGTTATGCCGAGGTCTTCCAGCGCAATGTGCTCGCGTCGGGCGTCATTCCGCAGATCTCCGTCATCATGGGGCCATGCGCCGGCGGCGACGTCTATTCGCCAGCCATGACCGACTTCATCTTCATGGTGCGCGATACGTCCTACATGTTCGTGACCGGTCCCGATGTCGTGAAGACCGTCACCAACGAGACGGTGACATCGGAAGAACTCGGTGGCGCGAGCGTGCATACGACGCGCTCCTCGATAGCCGATGGCGCCTATGACAATGATGTCGATACGCTCTTGCAGGTCCGCCGCCTCATTGATTTCCTGCCGCAGTCGAACACATCGCCGGTGCCGGAAATCGAATCTTATCAGTCGGTGACCGATGCCGACAATTCGCTGGATACGTTGATCCCGGCCAATGCCAACAAGCCCTACGACATCAAGGAATTGATGCAGAAGGTGGCGGACGAGGGGGATTTCTTCGAGATCCAGGCGAGCTTTGCCAAAAATATCGTCTGCGGCTTCGGGCGCATCGAGGGCTCGACTGTCGGCTTCGTCGCCAATCAGCCGATGGTGCTTGCCGGCGTGCTTGACAGCGACGCCTCACGCAAGGCGGCGCGCTTCGTGCGCTTCTGCGACTGCTTCAACATTCCGATCGTCACCTTCGTCGACGTGCCGGGCTTCCTACCGGGCACGGCGCAGGAATATGGCGGGCTCATCAAGCATGGCGCCAAGCTGCTCTTTGCCTATGCGGAAGCGACGGTGCCGAAGCTGACGGTCATTACCCGCAAGGCCTTCGGCGGCGCCTATGACGTGATGGCGTCGAAACATCTGCGGGGCGATTTGAACTATGCCTGGCCGACGGCCCAGATCGCCGTCATGGGCGCCAAGGGCGCCGTCGAGATCATCTTCCGCAAGGATATCGCCGATCCCGAAAAGATTGCGGCGCACACGAAAATGTATGAGGATCGCTTCCTGTCACCCTTCGTGGCGGCCGAGCGGGGCTATGTTGACGAGGTGATCATGCCGCATTCGACACGGCGCCGGCTGGCTCGCGGCCTGAAGATGCTGCGGAACAAGGATCTCAGCAATCCCTGGAAGAAGCACGACAACATCCCGTTGTGAACGAATAAAGGAGCCTCTTCAGGTGTTTATCCACTGTCGAAGTTGTGAACGCCTGTCAGCAAACTGTGTCTTCAATCACCGTTAGAGACACGGTAACGCTCGGCAGTACACCCTTAAGGAGAGTCTTTATGTCAACTTTCGAGCGTCTATCCGCCTACCGCCCCTATGGTCTGGCCGCTCTCAGAATCATGACCGCGCTTCTGTTCATCGAGCACGGAACGATGAAGCTTTTCGGCTTCCCGGCAGCGCAGGGCGACGGCCCGCTATCCACTTTGTTCCTGATTGCGGCACTGCTGGAAACCTTTGGCGGTATCCTCATTCTCATCGGCTTCGCAACACGGCCGGTTGCCTTCCTGTTGGCGGGCGAAATGGCGATCGCCTATTTCATGGCGCATATGCCGCACAGCTTCTTCCCGGCTCTCAACCAGGGCGATGGCGCGATCCTGTTCTGCTTCGTCTTCCTCTACCTGTTCTTTGCCGGCGCCGGTGCATGGTCCGTCGATAACAGAAACGCGGCTGCCTAACAGAAGAGGCTGCGGGTGCTTCATCGCCCGCAGCCTCTTCTTCATTTCAGATATTTCTTTTTCAGGCCGTCAGCTTGAGGCCGGCAATGCCGGCGACGATCAGCGCAATGCAGATCAGGCGCGAGGCGCTTGCCGCATCCCCCAGAAGCCAGATACCGAGCAGGACGGTACCAACAGTGCCTATACCGGTCCAGATCGCGTAAGCCGTGCCGATGGGCAGGGTTTTGACGGCAAGACCGAGCAGGATGACGCTCACCACCATGCAAATGACTGTGAGGATCGTCGGCATCAGACGGGTGAAGCCGTCGGTATATTTCAGACCGATTGCCCAACCGCATTCAAAAAGGCCAGCGAGAAAAAGCAGGAACCAGGCCATCATACTCTCCTTGTCAAGAGCGAGGCCGTCCCCGCGACTTTTGCGCCTCGAGCAGACCCGAGCGCCGCAGTCGTCTGCGTCACGCTTGATATGGACGAGGGAACGGCTGACTTCAAGTTAGGAATTGGCATAGCTGCCATGCCACCCGATTCCAGCGGGCAGGCCTGGCAATCAGGCGTTCTTCGCGCGGCGGCAGAGACGATCGAAGGTCTCGAGGAAACGCGAACGATCCTTGGGGCTGAAAGCGGCATTGTAGCCCTTGCTTTCGCCGGTCTCTCGCAGATGAGCGCCGAGATCGCGCATGGCGCTCGCCATGCCGATGTTGGTCTCATCAAAGACACGTCCTGTCGGGCCTGTCACGAAGGAGCCCTTGGCGACGCACCGAACCGCAAGCGGCACGTCGGCAGTCACCACGACATCCGTCGGGCCGGTATTGTCGGCGATCCAGTTGTCGGCGGCGTCAAAGGCATTCGAAACAATGACGTTGCGGACCATAGGGTCGCGGGATGGGCGCAGACCGGAATTGGCGACGAAGGTCACCTCCATGCCGAGGCGTTCGGCCACTTTCAGGATTTCCGGTTTGACGGGGCAGGCATCGGCATCGACATAGATCATGGGAAAACCCTCATGCCGGCTCTCCGGCCAGCTGGCGGACCATATCGATATGGGGAATGCCGTCTTCCAGATATTCCTCCGAGGTCTTCACGAAACCGAAGGATTCGTAGAAGCGACGCAGATGGGCCTGCGCCGAAAGCGCGATGGGATTTTCGGGAAAGAGCCTTTCACAGACGATGATCGATTCCTTCATCACCGCATCGCCGAGCCGCCTGCCGCGATGGGCGGGCGAGACGACGACGCGGCCGATCTTTGCCGGATCCTGTGCATTATAGGGCTTCAGGAGCCGCGTGGAGGCAATGAGTTCAGTGCCCTCCAGCAGCCGCAGGTGCAGGGCATCGATATCCTTGCCGTCGAGTTCCGGATAGGGGCAATTCTGCTCGACGACGAAGACATCCACACGCATTCTCAAGAGGTCGTAAAGCTCCCGCGCGGAGAGCTCATCGAGGCCCTTCAGATCGACGCTGTAGGCAATAGCAGTCATCAATAGACCACGACGCCGCGGATGCTTTCACCCTTATGCATGAGATCGAAGCCCTTGTTGATGTCTTCGAGCGGCATTGTGTGGGTGATCATCGGGTCGATCTGGATCTTGCCCTCCATGTACCAGTCGACGATCTTCGGCACATCGGTGCGACCGCGGGCGCCACCGAAGGCCGTGCCCATCCAGTTGCGGCCAGTGACCAGCTGGAAGGGACGCGTCGAGATCTCCTGGCCGGCGCCGGCGACGCCAATGATGACGGACTTGCCCCAGCCACGGTGGCTGGCTTCCAGCGCCTGACGCATGACCTTGGTGTTGCCGGTGCAGTCGAAGGTGTAATCGGCGCCGCCGATCAGGTCGCCATGGCGCTTCGTCATGTTGACGAGATAGGGCACGATGTCGTCGCCGACTTCCTTCGGGTTGACGAAATGCGTCATGCCGAACTTCTCGCCCCATGCCTTACGGTCAGGGTTGATATCGACGCCGATGATCATGTCGGCGCCGGCAAGGCGCAGACCCTGTAGAACGTTGAGGCCGATGCCGCCGAGACCGAAGACGATGGCGGTCGAGCCGATCTCGACCTTGGCGGTATTGATGACGGCGCCGATACCTGTCGTGACACCGCAGCCGATATAGCAGACCTTGTCGAAGGGGGCGTCGGGGTTGATCTTGGCAAGCGCGATCTCCGGCAGAACGGTGAAGTTCGCGAAGGTCGAGCAGCCCATATAGTGGTGGATCTTGTCCTTGCCGATCGAGAACCGCGAGGTGCCGTCGGGCATCACGCCCTGACCCTGGGTCGCGCGGATCGAGGTGCAGAGATTGGTCTTGCGCGAGGTGCACGAATAGCATTCGCGGCATTCCGGCGTGTAGAGCGGAATCACGTGATCGCCCTTTTTCACGGACGTGACGCCGGGGCCGACATCGACGACGATGCCGGCGCCTTCATGGCCAAGGATCGCCGGGAAAAGACCTTCCGGATCGGCACCGGAAAGCGTGAAATCGTCGGTATGGCAAATGCCGGTCGCCTTGACCTCGATCAGCACTTCGCCGGCCTTCGGGCCTTCGAGCTGAACGGTCATGACCTCAAGGGGTTTTCCTGCCTGAACGGCAACGGCGGCGCGAACATCCATCTTCGATCTCCTCTGATTTGCGTGGCGGACTCTTGCACGCTCGGCGAGGATGGCTCAAGCACAAAAAGGGCTTAGAACGCCATTCGAAAATCGGCTTCGCCTAGGTGAATTCCATATCGGCTTCGCCTAGGTGAATTCCATATCGGCTTCGCCTGGGTGAATTCCATATCGGCTTCGCCTGGTTGAACTCCATATCGGCTTCGCCTCAGGCAAATTCCATGATGATGGCATCGACCGCGAGGCTTTCGCCAGGAGCGGCCGTGATCTTGCCGACGACGAGATCGCGCTCGGCACGCAGCACGTTTTCCATCTTCATCGCTTCGACGACAGCGAGCGTTTCGCCTGCCTTGACCTCCTGGCCTTCGGAGACGGCGATCGAGACGACGAGGCCGGGCATGGGGCAGAGCAGGAGCTTGGAGGTATCCGGCGGCAACTTGACGGGCATCAGGCGATCCAACTCGGCATGACGCGGCGTAAAGACACGCGCCTTGACCGAAAGACCCTGCCAGTCGATTCGCAGGCCATTCAGGATCGGACGGATCTGCGCCGTCACCGGCCGGCTGGCAATCCTGCCATGCCAGACAGGATCGCCCGGTCTCCAATCGGTGACAACGGTTTCGGTGCGGCCACCGACCTCCATTTCCATCTCGAAGGGAATCGTGACGAGGCCATCGATCAGTTTGACAGGCACATAGGTGCTGCCAAGCTTGACGGCCCATTCGTCACGCAAGGAGCCGCTCGCCTGGCGCAAGCGGTCGGCAAAGTCCTCGCGGCGGCCGGACTCGATCAAGGAAACGGAAAGCGCGATGGCGGCAAGCGCTGCCTCTTCCGCTGCGTCAGGCGCCATCGGGGCGAAGCCTTCAGGATATTCCTCAGCGATGAAGCCGGTGGAAAGGCGGCCTTCGCGCCAGCGCGGATGCTTCATGAGCGCCGAGAGGAAGGGAACATTGTGTTCGATGCCATCGACCACGAACGCGTCGAGCGCCTGGCCCATGGCTTCCACCGCCTGCAGGCGGCTCGGCGCCCAGGTGCAGAGCTTGGCGATCATCGGGTCGTAATACATGGAGATTTCGGCGCCTTCGAAGACACCGGTATCGTTGCGAATGATCAGATCGCCAGTCCGGCCCTCTGCCGGTGGCCGGTAACGCGTCAGGCGGCCGATTGAGGGCAGGAAGTTGCGGTAGGGATCTTCGGCATAGAGACGGCTTTCCACCGCCCAGCCATTCAACCTGATGTCCTTCTGGGCGAAGGGCAGCTTCTCGCCTGATGCAACGCGGATCATCTGCTCGACGAGATCGATGCCGGTCACGAGTTCCGTTACCGGATGCTCAACCTGCAGGCGGGTATTCATTTCGAGGAAATAGAAATTGCGGTCGCGGTCGACAATGAACTCCACCGTGCCGGCGCTCTGATAGTCGACAGCCTTTGCGAGCGCCACCGACTGCGCGCCCATGGCGGCACGGGTCTTCTCATCGAGGAAAGGCGAGGGCGCTTCTTCGGCGACCTTCTGGTTCCGTCGCTGGATGGAGCATTCGCGCTCGCCGAGATAGACGACATTACCATGCGCATCCGCCAGCACCTGGATTTCGATATGGCGCGGATCGACCACATATTTCTCGATGAAGACGCGGTCGTCGCCGAAGGAACTCTTGGCTTCCGAGCGGGCGCGGTCGAAGCCGTCGCGCACCTCCGCCTGATTCCAGGCAATGCGCATACCCTTGCCGCCGCCGCCGGCTGATGCCTTGATCATCACGGGATAGCCGATCTCAGCGGCGATCTTTTCGGCATGCGCCACGTCATCGATCACCCCGAGATAACCGGGTACGGTCGAGACCTTGGCGGCATTGGCGAATTTCTTCGATTCGATCTTGTCGCCCATCGCCATGATCGCCCTGGGCTTCGGGCCTATGAAGATGATGCCTTCCTTCTCCAGCGCCTCGCAGAAGGAAGCGCGCTCCGACAGGAAGCCATAGCCGGGGTGCACGGCTTCGGCACCGGTCTCTTTGCAGGCAGCGATTATCTTTTCGGCAACGAGATAGCTTTCGGCAGCCGGGGCAGGGCCAATGTGGACGGCCTCATCGGCCATTTCGACATGCAGGGCATCCCGATCCGCATCCGAATAGACCGCAACGGTGGCAATGCCCATGCGGCGCGCGGTTTTGATCACGCGGCAGGCAATCTCGCCGCGATTCGCGATCAGGATTTTCTTGAACATCGAGACTCCACCCAGGAAATGCGTTCCGGAGTTTTACGCATAAAAAGCCGGAACGTACAATTGGGCTGAAGAATCAGGGCGGGCTGAGATATTACAGACGATCAGGCAACCGCAGCAGCGACGACCGGCTCTTCGTCGATGATGCGCAGCCAACGGCTGCGTTTCGGCTCGGCATAATCTCTGATTTCGACCGCAGCCATGATCTCGCCCCAGCGCTGATGATTCGCGCCTGGTAGCGTTGCCGCCTCGATGCGCTGCAGAACGCCATATTCGACCGGCGAAACGCCGATGACGCCGCCTTCGCTGACGCTTCTCAAAACGCGCATGACGTAGTCGACATCCTGGCGTGCGATGCTCTTGCGGTCGATAGCGCGGGTCAGTTTGTAGCCGCCGATATCCTCTGATAGCGCCAGGCGGAGCTGATCGAGCGCGAGCGCCCGCAGCTCATCGGGCACATGGGCGCTGAGTTCCATGACGTGCAGGACGAGCTCAAGCTCGAGCGCGGAATTGACAACGCCGTCGGTCGTGAACATGCGCATGATCCATGCGACATTTATTTCGTCCAGTGAGCCCTGCGGATAGGTATAATCGACGATGAAGCCTGCCAGCTGTTCCACGAAGAACGCGTTCCATTCCGAGCATTTTTCGGGGCAGGAATTATTGAGCGCCAACATCACCACGACATCATCGGATGTCCGGATTCCCTCCGGAAAGGTATGTTTGCGCAGCAGCACAATGTCCTCGGCCGTCAGCCGATGCTTACCGGCGATGACACACGCCGGAAAAGCGAGACGGAACTCACTCATCTTTTATCTCCAGACTTCATCATGAAGTCGGAAGTGGTTTTATCGATACCGAATTGAAGATCCCTCAAGAAGGAGGGTTAACCTTGGATTGGCCGTTTCATTCGGATTTTAACGACCGTGCCTGCAAACGCTCGCGCCAGATGATAAAAAGACCCGATGCAACTATAATGGCGATGCCGATCCATTTGGAAACATTCGGAAAATCGCCGAAGAGGGCGTAACCGAGCACGGTCGCCGAAATGATCTCGAAATATTGGAACGGCGCAAGCAGCGACAGCGGCGCCAGGCGGAAAGCCTTAACAACCAGCATGTGCGCATAGCCCGAGATCGTGCCGAGAATGACCAGCAGCGCGAGGCCGAGCCAGGAGGCGGGCAGGGAGGGGGTGAAGTCGGCATTGCCGATGCTGCTTCCGACAAACATTGCGCCCGCCATGAAGATCGTACCGCCGATACCCGACATCGTTTGCATCGTCAGCGGCGAATCCGCCTCGCCGATCGCACGGTTGAGGAAGAGATAAAGCGAGAAGAGGAAGGCGCAGAAAACCGGCAGCAGTGCCTTCAGGCCAAAGATCTCATAGCTTGGCTGGATGACGATCATCGCGCCGCCGAAACCGACGACGATTGCCATCCAGCGGCGCCAGCCGACCTTGTCTCCCAGAAACAGTGCCGAGAGCGTCGTCAGCATGAAGGGCTCGACGAAGTAGATGGCGAAGACATCGGCGAGCGGCATGTATTTGACCGCGACGAAGAAAAGCAGGCTGGCTGCGCCATGCAGCGCACCGCGCAGGAGGTTCATCCACGGGCGCTTGGCGGACAGCGCCTGCATGCCGAACATGGCAAAGAGGATCGGCAGAGTGCAGACCAGCTGGAAGAAGAAGCGGTAGAAGGTTACCTGTCCAGGCGACATGCCCTCGAAGGTCGCCATGTATTTGGCGATCGCGTCCATCGTCGGCAGGATGGCCATGGCGCCAGCCATGATAGCCATGCCCTGGAGCGGATTCTGTGCGGAGGGAGATTGGGACATGAGGGCTGCTTCTTGCGGATGACGTCATCAACCACAGGAAGGTCATTCAATCAAGGACTGGCAATCAAGGACTGGCAATCAAGGACAGTGCCCCGTATCGTTGACGGTTTCGCCGAAGATCTCTTCGAAGGCAGCACGCAGGCGGATATCGGCATCGGCCATCATCACCGGCAGGCCGAGATCGACGAGGCTGGTAACGCCGAAGGCCGAGATGCCGCAGGGCACGATGCCGGTGAAATGATCGAGATCGGGATCGACGTTCAGCGACAGGCCGTGGAAAGTCACCCATTTGCGCAGGCGGATGCCAAGTGCGGCGATCTTGTCTTCCGCCATGGTGCCGTCAGGCAATAGCGGCCTCTCCGGCCGGCGGACCCAGACACCGACACGATCCTCGCGCCGTTCACCGCGCACGTTCATCGAATCGAGCGTTCGGATGATGACTTCTTCCAGTGCTGCGACGAAGGCGCGGACATCCTGCCGGCGGCGCTTGAGATCAAGCATGACATAGGCAACACGCTGGCCGGGACCGTGATAGGTATATTCACCGCCGCGGCCGGTGGCGAAGACCGGGAAGCGATCCGGCTCGACGAGATCCTTGGCATCGGCACTGGTGCCGGCCGTATAGAGCGACGGATGCTCCAGCAGCCAGACAAGCTCGTCGCCGCCTTCGGCAATATCAGCTACCTCCCGCTCCATCGTCTCTACCGCTTCCACATAGGGCACGAGCTCATCCGAGATGCGCCAGCGAACGGGGCGCGAACCAAGTTTCGGGAGCATAGAGAAATCGAGATCGGTGCGTAGCATGACAGTCCTTGGCGCGCCATCACGCAAAGAGAGGCGCGGCGCGGGCTTCTATATGGACTCGGGCGAAGAGCGATTCAATTGTTCTTTGCTGCAGGCGGCTTTTCAGCATGGAGCGTCTACGCGCTACCGGTCTATCATGAAATGCGGAACGAAGCGGGAGACGTTCCGGGTGATCGGCGATTTGTCCGCGCGGATGCCGTCGCAAGTCTCTCCCGCCACGACCCAGGAACCCACGACGGCATGAGGCCGATACTGTGGCTGAACGTTATGCCGCCGATCGTGGCCTGGCGGCAAATCGATCAGAGTCCTTGCAGGAGCTGGACCCGGCACTGTAGGGAAGGTCCTGCACGGAGAAGGTAATGGGCAGGATAATCAAGCGGGCAGCAGATCTACTCATCACCGATGAGAATGAGCCGGTAAAAAGCAGGCTTCGCGAACGCGGCGCAGCGCAGCGCCCAGCGATGCTCGACAACTTCCTGAACTTGCTGGTCCGGGCGATGCTGAATCCCTCGGCTTCGACGATGGCGAGCTTTGTCGCGGGTAAGGTCTTTCAAAAGCTCGAGCGTACAGGAACGCTGCGCGACACGCGGCTCCAGGATACCGGAACCCCTTCAGGCCTTGAGGCGGCACTTCAAAACGCAATCGCGACTGGCGACTTATACTCCGAGATAGCGCAGTGCGTTTGGCGCCTTGCCGAATCGCTCGTGTGGATCAGAGGCAGAAGTGGACCATTTGCCAGCCTCAACTTTGAGAAGGCCCATGCCCATAGCGTGATTGTTGGGCCAGGTGGCCTGGAGGACCGGACGGATATCCGGGTTGGCCTTACATATATGGAACCCTACAGCCGTTTCCCGGATCACGTCCAACGGTTTTCACGGGCCTTCCTGCTGCTTTCCCCATGCGAACTTTCAATAGCCGGAGAGAACTGGTTTTCGACCGGAATAGGCGGTGTCTTCGCTGCTGAAGCCGGACAGTCGTTTGCCATGCGTTGCACCACTACTCCGCTTCTCGCGGTCTGGTGTCACGTTGAAGAGGCGGGAAGATAAAGTGCCAGGACCGCGCCGATTCCGGTGACGGGCGATATGGGATGAGTCGCGTATCAGTGATGCTCAAAGAGGCAGCACAGTCTCTGTGTCAGATCGGAGATTCGAGGGGCGTTTGAAAAGCAAACCGTCACGCCGAGGACTCAGTCTTGGAGGGATTGAACTGAGATGATCACGGGAGCTGCTTAAGAGAGGTGCGAACGTTGAACATCGATCAAATCGGTTGCTTTTTTCGCGACCACACAAACAGAACCAATAAAAGTATGGTTCTGGCGTAACTAAAATCGCGCGGAGAAATATTCGCACTCGTCCAAAAAAACATAATCAAAATAATACCCCTGAGAGGGGAATGGTGCGGTCGAGAAGACTCGAACTTCCACGGGTTGCCCCACAGCGACCTCAACGCTGCGCGTCTACCAATTCCGCCACGACCGCATCGTGGTAGGCCGATTTGCGTCGGCGAGGCAGCATGTAGCAAAAGCCTCAGAGGTACACAAGCGCGATGTGACAGTTTTTTTTAAAAGCTTGCCCGAGGTGTGGATTACGCCGCAGGAGACATTGAAATTACAAAAGAAAAGGGCCGGAAACCGGCCCTTTCTCGGATTATGTCAGTGCATTGCGCGGCATGCTTCGGTGCGGCTTGCTCCGCTATCGGCGCCTTTCTGGTGGGAGCCCTTCGGGCCGACCATGCTGTGGCAGTCCGGCAGCGGCTTGATGCTGGCGGTCGTGGTGTTGTCGACTTTCGCCGGCTTCGTCATTGCTGTCGGCGAGAAGCCATCGCTGTCATTCGTGTAGTCGCTGGAATAGGCAGGGGCGGCCGCATGGGTCGGGTAGTGCATGGGCTTGGCCGGTGCGACCGGGGTCTGGTAGAGGCCGTCGCCATCGTTGGAATAGTCGTCGTTGTACTTCGTCTGAGCGAAGGCTGCACTGGCCAGGCTGACGGCAAACAGGGTGGCGGCGGCGGCGATTTTCATGCGCATGGGTCATCTCCTCAATCTCTTGTTGCAAGCAACAACACAAAACCAACCCTCGGCAAGCTCAGTTCGCTCCCCAATTCGGGCAAATTTGTGAGAAAGATGACGGCCATGTTGCGACGTTTTGTCCAAATGAAATCACATATTTGTCAATGTTTTTGAGGGGTACGTTACCTTAGCCGGCACAGTTAATTGCCTGAGATGTCAACGCTTTCATCCGAAGGGCAATTTTGCAATCTTTAATTGATTAACTATTTGTAATTTTAGAGACGGAAAAACCGGAAAGCAGCAAGCTTTCCGGTCCTGAAATGTGGCGATTTCGTGTTTTGGCCTTAGTCTTCGTTCGGGATGTGGGCATCGACACCTGTCATCTGCAGCCGGTTACGCACATGGTGGACACCGTCCACCGACAGAGCGCCGAGCTCGACCTTGCGGGCGATGCCGATCGTTTCGACCGACCCGTCCAGCGTCACGGTATGCCCGTCGGCGTGAACCTCGACGCTGTCGATATCTACCTCGGGGATATTTTCCAGATTTTCGGTCACGCGGGCCTCGAGATCGTCGCTCTCGTCGCGGTCGATGGTATCAGGCTCGAGCGAATCCTTCAGACGATTTTCATTGCCCTCCTCGTCCGTGCCGTCGATGCGGAAGCCGCCGTTGCGGTCACGGTCGAAATTGGCCGAGGTTTCGCCATAGGCACGGTTTTCGGTTGCTGCGGCTTTCGCACCGCTGCCGTCGGCATAAGGCCAGCCGTCGTCCAGATTGCGCTCCTCGAAGTCGCGATAATCCTCTTCGCGGGAAAGCGAGGTCTTGTCAGTGATCTTTGGCATTTCCGTCTCCTTCCGGTTCCATTCTGCAAGGCAAACGCCGGAAGGGCGCTGTTGGTTCGACCGATTGCGGCGCTACCCTCAGCTTTTCATTCTATCCCACTTTTTGACCAGCCGGTCACGCTTCAGCCGCGACAGGCGCTGCAGCCAGAAAATGCCGTCGAGCTGATCGATCTCGTGCTGGACGCAGATGGCGAGGAAGTCCGATGCCTCTTCTTCGTGGTGATGGCCCTGGAGATCCTGATAGTGAAAGCGGATCGCCTTCGGGCGTGTGACCTCGTCCGTCGCGCCCGGCATCGAGACGCTGCCCTCCATATGGATCATCGTCTCGTCCGAAAACCAGGTGATGTCGGGATTGACATAGATGCGCACGCCGTCGGCCTTGTCGAGTTCCAGCACCGTCAGCCGCTCAAAGACGCCGATATGGGCAGCGGTGATGCCGACACCGGGTGCCGCCCGCATCGTCTGCAACAGGTCGTCGGCAAGCCCTGACAGGGCCGAATCGAACGACATTACCGGGGCGCAGACCGTCTTCAGGCCGGGATGCGGATAGCGGAGAATCGGGCGGATCGGCACAGCTAAGCTTCCTTTCGGCAAATGGCAGCGGAAACTATAGCCGACCACAGGCATTGTCATCAGAAAGCATGTGTTTGAGCTTTACGGCAGAAATGCTTTGGGCTAGCAGGTCGATAAGGAATCCCGCGGCCGCAAGGGCAGGGCGGAATTCGCTTATCCGCTTGTTGACAATGCATTTTCAGCCGACATTTTCCAATGCGGCTCGATAGTCTTTGAAATCAGATGCGAGGGCGGCATATGACGACGACCGATACCGAAGACCGCCGCAAGCGTCCGACCGACGAAGAAGTCGATATCTATAATGAAGATGGCAATGTGCGCAGCGATTTCCTGGCGCGCCTGGGTGCAGCCATCGCCGATCGCGATACGCTGTTTCTTCGCCAGAACGTCGCGCGCCTGCACGAATCGGAAATAGGCGACCTCCTGGAATCGATCCAGCCGGATCAGCGCCTAGCGCTGGTGCGCCTGCTCGGCGACGATTTCGACATGACGGCGCTGACCGAAGTGGACGAGACGATCCGCCGCGAGATCGTCGACCAGCTGCCGAACGAGCAGATCGCCGCGGCCATCGGCGAACTGGATTCGGACGACGCGGTCTACATTCTCGAAGACCTCGACAAGGAAGACCGGGAAGAGATCCTCGCGCAGCTGCCGTTTACGGAGCGGGTGCGCCTTCGCCGCGCGCTCGATTATCCCGAAAGCTCGGCCGGCCGCCGCATGCAGACGGAATTCGTCGCCGTGCCGCCGTTCTGGACCGTCGGACAGACGATCGACTACATGCGCGACGAGGAGGATCTGCCCTATTCCTTCTCGCAGATCTTCGTCATCGACCCGACCTTCAAGTTGCTCGGGGCCGTCGATCTCGATCAGATCCTGCGCACCAAGCGGCAGAACAAGATCGAAGCCATCATGCGGGAAACGAACCATCCGATCCCCGCCGAGATGGACCAGGAAGAGGCCGCCCAGCTCTTCGAACAGTACGACCTCCTGTCTGCGGCTGTCGTCGATGAGAACGAACGGCTCGTCGGCGTGCTCACCATCGACGACGTGGTCGACGTCATCCACGAAGAGGCGGACGAGGACATCAAGCGTCTCGGCGGTGTGGGCGACGAAGAACTGTCCGACAACGTGATCTCGACCGTGCGCTCGCGCTTCCTCTGGCTCTTGATCAACTTGGGCACGGCGATGCTGTCTGCAAGCGTCATCGGCCTCTTCGACGGCTCGATCGAGAAGATGATTGCGCTTGCGGTGCTGATGCCTATCGTCGCCTCCATGGGCGGCAATGCCGGCACGCAGACCATGACCGTGACCGTGCGTGCACTCGCAACCCGTGACCTCGATATCTACAATGCCGGCCGCATCATCCGCAGAGAGGCGGGCGTCGGCATCCTGAACGGAATGCTCTTCGCCTTGCTGCTGGGCTTGATCGCCGGCACCTGGTTCCACAATTACCAGCTTGGCGCCGTCATCGGGGCGGCGATGATCATCAATCTGATTGCAGCAGCCCTTGCCGGCATCCTGTTGCCGCTGCTGCTCGACAAGATGGGAGCGGACCCTGCGATCGCCTCGTCCGTCTTCGTCACGACCGTCACCGACTGTACCGGCTTTTTCGCCTTCCTCGGCTTAGCGACATGGTGGTTCGGCATCTGAACAGATGCCTAAATTGACTATTACGTAAAAGTCAATATTATGTCAGGCGGATGACGGGGATGCCATGCTGGTGAACAAGTACTATACCATAACGGAGCTGACGCGCGAATTCGGAGTATCGACTCGCACGCTTCGCTTCTATGAAGACGAAGGTTTGATCCAACCGGAACGTCGCGGACGCACGCGGCTGTTCCGTCCTGCCGACAGGCGGCTCATTCAGGAAATCCTGCGTGGCCGGCGCATCGGCTTCACCATCGCCGAAATCCGCGAGATCATTCAGGTATACAAGGAGCCGCCGGGCGAGCTCGGCCAGCTCAAGCTGTTGATGAAGCGCGTGGACGAAAAGCGCGAAGACCTGCGCCAGAAGCGCAAGGATATCGACGAAACGATCACCGAGCTCGACAATATCGAGGAGTCCTGCCTTGGCCGCCTCGCCGAGATCGGCGTCACCACCTGATCACTGTTGGGGCTCGGGCTGCGACTGCGGCGCGGGCTCTATTTCGGCGCTGCACTGGGTGGCAAGCGCCATAATTCTCTCATCATCCGCCTTGACCGCGCCTGTCTGGAACGGCGTCAAGAGCTGCTGTGCCTGCAGCTGATCGAGCGTGCACTGGCAAAAGCTGCGGCAGAGCGCTTCGCCCTGTTCGACCGTGCAGGACGTATTGCACTGGCGCAGATATGTCGCTGCCGGATCGGGTTTTGGCGGCGCGATGATGAAGGTCAGGCCATAAGCGATGGCGATCAATACCGGCTGATGAATGAGGTAGAAGGCGAGGCTGTGGCGGCCGAGGCGCGCAAGCCACGTTCCACCCGTGCCCAATGATGCCAGTCGCTGGGGCAGGTTCGTGCGGAAGGAAAGACGGGCGAGGCTCATGCCGAGAAAGAAGGGCGTCGCCCAGGGAAAGAGCGGCACAAAATCGTTCGACCGGTCTGGGGTGGCCGCAAAGCCGAGCCAGGCCAGATATTTCGGGTCGAAAAGGTGCGAATCCAGCACGCCGGGCATGATGAAGGCGTCGACAATCCAGGCGACGAACAGCGCCAGCGTGACGAGCAGCGTCACGGGCAAGGGCAGGCGCAGAAAAATCACGCCGATGAGGCTCAGAGCCGCGATGGAATGCAGGATGCCGAAATAGATCCATTCGCCGGGCACGAAGTAACGTGTCGCGGCGGATATGACCACGGCTGCGCCGGCGACCATGGCGAAACGCTTCCAGAAGGAAGGCCAGCGGATTTCAGGCCGGCTTGATAACACCAGGCTGATGCCGACGATGAAGAGGAAGGTGGTGGCGATCGCGCGGGCATAGATCTTCAGCCAGCCGGTCTCGGCGGTCCCGGGCTGGAGATAGCCCATGAATTCCAGATCCCAGCTGAAATGGTAGGTGGCCATGGCAATAAGCGCGGCGCCGCGCGCCGTATCCACAAGGCCGATGCGCGGTGATTTCTGCGGGGCCGTCGCTTCCGTTGCCGACACTATCATTCACAATCCCTCGGACAGCTCATCACCGTCACTCGCTGACGGCTTGTTGCGCTGAACAGGAGAAAGG
Source organism: Rhizobium sp. 01L419 (assembly GCF_056400025.1). NCBI lineage: Bacteria > Pseudomonadati > Pseudomonadota > Alphaproteobacteria > Hyphomicrobiales > Rhizobiaceae > Rhizobium > Rhizobium sp. 01L419. The sequence continues at coordinate 64,877 of NZ_JBFTSM010000017.1, read as the reverse complement.
TGGAGATTTGGTGGCGGGTTCGCGTCCATGATGGCGAGGCGCGCTTCCGAAAAGAACTGCCGGCGCGTGAGGACCACAATGACCATCGCCGTCGTGCCCATGAAAACATAGGGGTTGATGAACCAGCCGAGATAACCGATCGACAGGAAGATCGCCCTGAGACCCTCGTTGAAATGGCCGCCGGCGATGACATTCATGCGGATGACACGCTCCGCGGCGCGCTCGGCGGCGATCATGTCCTTCTCCGAGTCATGCACCATCGGAATGCCGCCGAAGAGAATGGTGCAATAGTTGAAGAGGCGATAGGACCAGCCGAACTTGAAGAAGGCGTAGCCGAAGAGGGCAGCAAGGCCGCCGACCTTCATTTCAAAGACGGCATGTCCGCTGTGGAAGACGAAGGGCAGGTCGGCGAAGACGGCATCCACCTTTTCCGTGGCGCCGAGCAGCGCAAAGCAGCTGCCGACCGCGAAGATGGATGTCGAGGCGAAAAAGGCCGTGCCGTTCTGCAGCCCTGCCATGATCTGGGTGTCGATCATCTTCAAATCGCGACGCAGGGAGTTATATATCCATTCACGCCGCCGCTCCGCCATGGCGTGGGTCAGGCTGGTGCGCCCGAAGAAGGTCTGACCGTGCAGCAGCCAGGAATAGCCCATCCAGATAAAGATAAAGAAGGCAAGCGCGATATAATCCGCCGTCGTCATCATCAGCGAGTCAGTTCCCATATAAATGCGGCCACTCTATAGATGCATTCGAATGCTGCAATGACCGGCAAGATGAGAATTGCTGGCAAGATGGTCTGCTTTTAACTAGTGTCCGGCCGGATGTCGCACCGGTTCAAGGCGATGTCGGTCCGTCACGCGGATACCGAGCCTGGCTCGCATAGTCTGCATCGTGAATTTTAGAAGGCGCCCCCATGTTTCTTTCGGTATTCGATGTATTCAAGATCGGGGTGGGGCCGTCGAGTTCGCACACGATGGGGCCGATGACGGCTGCCAATCGGTTCCTTGACCTCATCCTGTCCAACGAATGGCCGCGTCCTTCCATTGGCGCGCAGGTGACTGCCATCAAGGTCAGCCTGCATGGTTCGCTCGCCCATACGGGGATCGGCCACGGAACGGGCAGGGCGGTCATCCTCGGGCTGATGGGCGAAGCGCCCGACAAAGTCGATCCCGATCACATGGATGCCATCATCGATGGGGTTGAAAAGAGCGGCCGGATCACGCCGGAGGGGCATCCGGCCTATCAGTTCCAGCCGAAGACGGACCTGATCTTCGACAAGAAGCAGCCGCTGCCGGGCCATGCGAATGGCATGACCTTTTCCGCCTATGACAAGGACGGACGGCTTCTCGTCAAGCGCATCTATTATTCCGTCGGCGGTGGCTTCGTCGTCACCGATACGGAGCTGGAGCAGATGCGGGCGCGCAAGAAAGCATCGCAGGGTAATTACAAGGTGCCCTATCCCTTCGCCAGCGCCAAGCAGATGCTGGAAATGGCCGAACGTTCCGGCCTGTCAATCGCACAGATGAAACGCGCCAATGAGGAAAGCCAGCGCAGCCGCGAGGAGCTGGATTCCGGCCTCGACCGTATCTGGGAAGCGATGCGCTCCTGTATCGAGCGCGGACTGAAGGTAGAAGGCATCATGCCCGGCGGTCTGAACGTCAGGCGCCGCGCAAAGCATATTCACGACAAGCTGCAGGAGGAGTGGCGCAGCAACCGCGTCAACCCGCTGCTCGCCAATGACTGGCTGAGCGTCTACGCGATGGCGGTCAACGAGGAGAATGCTGCCGGCGGGCGTGTCGTGACGGCGCCGACCAATGGCGCGGCAGGCGTCATTCCCGCCACGATCCGCTATTACGAGCATTTCCACGAAGACTGGGACCAGAAGGGCATCCACGACTATCTGCTGACCGCAGCGGCGATCGGCGGCATCATCAAGCACAATGCGTCGATCTCGGGCGCGGAGGTCGGCTGTCAGGGCGAGGTCGGCTCGGCCGCCGCCATGGCAGCCGCCGGCCTCGCAGCCGTCATGGGCGGCACGCCGGCTCAGATCGAAAATGCCGCGGAAATCGCGCTCGAACACCATCTCGGCATGACCTGCGATCCGATCGCCGGTCTGGTGCAGGTTCCCTGCATCGAACGCAATGCGCTGGGTGCGGTAAAGGCGGTCACGGCCGCATCGCTCGCAGTGAAGGGCGACGGCCAGCATTTCGTCCCGCTCGACGCCTGCATCGAGACCATGCGCCAGACCGGCTACGACATGAGTGAGAAATATAAGGAAACCTCGACCGGAGGTCTGGCCGTCAATGTCGTCGAATGCTGAGTTGCGGACGGCTGATGTTAAAGCGCGTCGCGATCTTTCAGATTCGCGCTTTAGCTCTTTGCCTCGTGTCGCTATCGCAAAACCGCTGCACACTTTTGCGAGACATGCTTTAGCCGCTTGACGCTGCCGGTCAAAAGGATTTCAACGGCAGCATGGCACTAAATCTCATCAAGCTCTGCGTCGGCTGCGACTCGATCGAAGACCTGCGTGAATGGGTGGCCGAGCGCTCGTTGCGCGCCATGGCTGCCGGACTGGAACCACACTCAGTCCACACGACCCGCATGGTGCCGAAGCGCGTGGAAGAACTGATCGACGGTGGTTCGCTCTATTGGGTGATCAAGGGTCAGGTCCAGGCGCGCCAGAAGATCCTCGACATCCAGACGTTTACCGATGGAGAAGGGATCGGCCGCTGCCATCTGATACTCGGTCCGGAGGTGATCGAAACCTCGGTTCAGCCGAAGCGAGCCTTCCAGGGCTGGCGTTATTATCCGACCGAAGATGTGCCGCGCGATCTCGACAGCCTCGGCGTCGGCATTGCAGAACTGCCCGCGGATCTTCGCCGCGAGCTTTCGGAACTCGGCCTACTCTAAAATACTTCAGCGCAGGCGCAGCACGACCGGCGAATGGCCGTCAGGCGAAGTGATGTGCAGATGAATATACGCCTCAGGCTGCGAATAGCGCCAGGCGCGCGCACCATGGCACAGCAACAGGTTGATCAGATCACGGGTTTTCGGCGACTTCGCCTTCGGGCGCTGCAGGCCGATTTCGGCAAGCCGGAGCGCTGCTTCGTGCAGCGGATGCAGACCGGAGCGCCCTTTGTTGACCGCCCGGCGCCCCGCAGGCGCATTTGGAACATTCTCGTTGATCGACATCATCTTCCTCGTACGCAATACAAATCGAACTAGGATCGACTGCCGGCAGCGCGAACACCGCAGCCGGCAGGCAGGTACGCCGCCAAATCAGTCATAGGCAGCGCTGGATATCTCATTGGGCAGCCGCCCAGCACTTCACACCGGCCTTCTTGAGAGCCTTGCAGGCATTGACTGCATCACGCTGGCCATCGAAACCGCCAAAGCGGGCGCGATAGATCTGATCGCCGTCATTGGCATAGGCAACAGCGAAGGGCTTGGCGGAGTTCAGTGCCCTCCCGCCCTTGGCCTTGGCGTTTGCCAGAAGGTCCATCGCCAATTCACGGCTTGACGAGACGCCAATCTGGACAACCCATCCCGCCGGCTGCGGCACTTCCTTCGCGGCAACCTCCTTGGCCGGCGTCGCCTTGGTGGAAGCAGTCGTCAGATCGTCGACGGAAGTATCGCCCTGTTCCGGCGGGACATAGGCGGGAGCCGGTGTCGGCACGGCGACCGATGCCTGTTCCTGCTGCTTGACCGTGGCCGTCTTGATCGCGACCGTCTTGACCTTGGTCGGGGACGGCATCGGCTGCGTCAGCAATGGATTGTCGGTCTTAGGTGCTGCGGTTTCCGCATAGGCGACCTCGGTGCTTGCCTGCTGATAGCGGCTGTCCGGAAGCGGTCCCTTATGCGGCAGGCCGAGGTCGGCTGCCGCCGCCGTAACCGGCACCTGATCTGCGGTAATCGTCTTCTTCTGCGCCACCTGAGCAACCTTGGCAGGAGAAACCGGAGCAGGCGTCTCAATCATCTCGGGTACCGGCTTCGACTGCGCGACGAGAGCGCCGCTCATGGAAGCCTTCGGCATGTAGGTGGCGAGCAGCTTGCGCATCTGCGAGTCGCGGGCAGGAGTGGATGCACCGCCGAGAACCACGCCGACGATCGACTTGCCGTCGACCTGCAGCGAACTGACCAGATTGAAGCCGGCAGCGCGGGTGTAACCGGTCTTGATGCCATCGACGCCGCGGACGGAGCCGACGAGGCGGTTATGGCTGCGGATCACACGATTGCCGAACTTGAAGGCGCGCGCAGAGAAATAACCGTAATATTGCGGGAAATGCTGGCGAAGGGCGATGCCCAGGCGGGCCTGGTCGCGCGCCGTCGTCATCTGCGCGGTATTCGGAAGGCCGTTGGCGTTGCGATACGTCGTGCGCGTCATGCCGAGCGCATGGGCCTTGGCCGTCATCATCTGGCCGAAACGGTCTTCCGTGCCGCCGAGCATTTCGCCGAGCGCGGTCGCAGCATCATTGGCAGACAACGTCACAAGGCCGAGGATACCCTGCTCGACAGTAATCGTACTGCCGGCGCGCACGCCAAGCTTGGTCGGCGCCTGGGCTGCCGCATGAGCGGAGAAGGGGACAGGCGTGTCGAGGCGGATGCGGCCCTGCTCAAGGGCCTCGAAGGTCATGTAGAGCGTCATCATCTTCGTGAGCGATGCCGGGTACTGAAGACGGTCGGCATTCTCGCTGTAGAGAACATTTCCCGTCCGGGCGTCGACGACGATACCCGCATATTTAGGATTTGCAGCTTCCGCTTCGGCATTGACCGAGTCGACCGCGACGATCGCGATAGCCATCGAAAGGATCGTCAGCACCTTTGCGAGGAAACCGGCAGACCGCGGCGATGATACGGAGGAGATTGACCTTGACACTATTCCACTCTTCGCTTGCATTTCTGATGTTTGGCGGGCCACGCACCCCCTGCTGCGCAACCGGCCGTCTTCGAAGACTACCGGTTCAGCGTTACCAATCCGTTTATGATGAATCGTTTCTTCAGACATTGGAGGGGATTTTAGTGAGCTGTTGCAGTCCGGCTCACCAGCCGGGTCTCGACAAAACTCCTGATCGCGGCATCAATGTGGTCCCAGTCAGCCAAATGACGACTCGAGAACCGGTAAAGCACACTTAAATCCTTGCCGACCTTGATATCGCGCTGGCAATCTCCGCTGGTCGCCGTTTCCGCAGACGAGGGCAGGACGCAGCGAACGACATAATCGGCGGCGCCTTCGCGCGGCGCAGCCAACAGCACTTCGCCGTTGTAACCGGCATCGGCACGCAGGCGGTGCAGTGTCAGGCCATGCGCAAAGGCTTCCGGCGCGCCGTCCATCAGATGCGAATAGATCGGCTCCAGCCGGCCCGACATGTCCCGCGACATCGTTCCTTGGGTGATCTGCAGGAAAATCAAGCCCGAAGATTGGACGACATCATCGAAACGCTGGCGCGTTTCCTTGCTGTAGCCCTGCATTTCCGGCCAGGTAAGGTAAAGATCAGCCCGTTCGGCCGCGCCGTCATGACGTTCACTGGGGAAGCGAATCGTATTGGCGGGCAGGCCGATCGTATCGCGGCCGATTGTCAGGGTAATGCCTGTGGTGCCTTCCGTATTGCCGGCAAGAGAGATGTGACGGCCGAACCAGCGGCCGGCAACGCTGATGGCAACCGTCAGCAGCGCCAGAACCGCAATCGTCGCGGTGACACGGACCAGGAAGCGGGTCGAAAGAAGGGGTTGCTCACCAGGATGGCCCGCGGCGGAATGGCTCATCATCGTCCTCGGATATCGGGCCGCCGCAGGAAGAACGCGAGTCGTCGGGTGCCGGTTGTGAATCTCTCCATGATGATGAGATGACGGGGTTAACGAGGCGTTAACCCTATCGAGCAGAACAGCCACAAAAGAAGCGAGCCGTTCCCGGGACAGCGGGAACGGCTCTGGGCGCCGGTCGGGACGGGGATGCGGGGACTGACCGGGGCCGGTATGCCTGTTACTTCACGCTGCCGACCGCGACGGCGCGGCCATCCTGCAGCTTCGTCCAGCGGGCCGGATCGTCGGCGGACTGGCGCTTCAGGTAGGTGTATTCGGTATCCGACCACAGCAGCACCTTGTTGCGCATGTTGTCGAGAACGAAGTCGCCGTGATCGGTGCGAACCGTAAGCACCGCATGGCCTTCGCCATTCGGCTGCAGCACGACAGTCATCAGCGTGTCTGATGGAGAGAAGCCGGCATCGATCAGCATCTTGCGCTTCAGCAACGCGAAATCCTCACAGTCGCCCACGGTGCGCGGATAGGCCCAGCGCTCTTCGACACCGTAGATCTCTTTGTCCGTCATCGGCTGGATGGTGGAGTTGACCGTGTAGTTGACCTTGAGAATCTCCTTCCAGCGATCCTCGGTCAGGATTGCCGGGCCGGCATCGCCGCCGGCATAGGCGCATTCGCTCGGATTGGCCTGACAGAATTCATAGTGCCCGATCGGCGGGCTTGCATTGCCTGCAAGTGTCATGCTGGCGGGTGATGCCTGTCCTGCGCCCGCCATTGCCACTGTCATGCCAACGGCCAGAAGGCCGCGTTTCAGTAGATTTCGAATTGACATTATCGTCTCCCCGTTATGAGGATGACAATGACACGGACGTTTTTATCTCACGCAAAATTACGCAATAGAATTAAAGGCTTACTTGAATCAAATGCGCGTCGAACTTGATTCAAATTCAGCTCGAATACGCCTAAAATTAAAGACGCATTCGTCTCGAATTCGATTAAAATTGAAGGATTGGGAAAAACGCTTTCGAACCGAAAATGGCCGGAAACCGGACAGGGCGTTAACGATTTTCGACAGGCCGGGTAAATTTCTGCGACGAGTTGCACCGGAAACTGCGGCTGGCGGCAATCCTGTTGAAGCGCACAAACAGGCGTCGTCGCCGCCCTAAAGGCGATTCCGCCTCACCTCCCGATCTTCAACCGAAAAAATAATTTCGTCAGAGATCGCGAAATCTGTTCGTCGCAGCGACGATTGCGGCGGCAATATCGGCATTTGCAGTGGAATGGGCCGCTTTCGGCAGCACAATGAGCTCGGCGCCGGGCCATGCGCGGGCAAGTTCCCAGGCGGTGACAAGCGGTGCTTCTATATCGAAACGTCCGTGGATGAGGAGCCCGGGAATGCCCGCGAGGCGACCGGCATTTTCCAGGAGTGTGCCGTCTTCCAACCACGCACCCTCACGGAAATAGTGGGTGATGATGCGGGCGCGCGTCAGAAGATAGCGCGGATCGGACCAGCGCCGGGGCAGGCCGGCGGGATCGGCAAGCAGGATCGTCGCCGCCTCCCATTCGTGCCAGTCGTGCGCCGCCTTCAGCCGCACCTGCTCTTCGGGAGCGTTGAGCAGTCTGTGATAGGCGCTCACCCGGTCGATGCTGCGGAGTGCCGGCGGCAGCGCCTCACCGAACCGGTGCCATTCCTCCGGAAAGAGCGGCGCCATGCCGCGATAAAGCCAGTCGATCTCGGAACGCCGTGTCGTGGTGACCCCGGCAATGACGATGCCACCGACATGGTCGGGATGGGATTGCGCATAGGCGAGCGCCAGCGTCGAGCCCCAGGAATTTCCGAAGATGATCCACCGGTCTACGCCGAAGAGGCTGCGCAGCCTCTCGATATCCCCGATGAGGTGGGCGGTCGTATTGCGGGAGAGGTCGGTTGCTGCGTCAGCGGCATTCGGCAGGCTGCGCCCGCAATTGCGCTGATCGAAGAGGATGATGCGGTAGGCGGACGGATCGAAATAGCGCCGTGCAGCGGTGGAGCAGCCGGAACCCGGTCCGCCATGCAGGACGAGTGCTGTCTTGCCCGCCGGATTGCCGCAGGCCTCCCAATAGACGAGGTTGCCGTCGCCCGTGTCGAGCAAGCCGTGTTCATAAGGTTCGATTTCGGGAAACAGGATTGACATGACCGCGCCACTCGTTGAGGCGCGCTGTATCCTTCAATTCTGTGACGGATAGATGACGAAGCTGCATAGGCCCGAAAACCGGACGCAAAGACGCAAAACCGCTGATCACTTTTGCTGGAATTGCTTCTTGCTTTGCGCAATTCCGGACGCAAAACCGCTGATCACTTTTGCTGGAATTGCTTCTTGCTTTGCGCAATTCCGGACGCAAAACCGCTGATCACTTTTGCTGGAATTGCTTTAGAGAAATTCGCGCAGTGTTTCGCGCGACTGGACCGACAGGAACTCGATCGCAACACCTTCCGAGAAGTGGCGAACGACGCGGCCGCGCATGTTGCCGAGACGAACAGGCGTGCCGAGCGGCGGGCGCACTTCGCAATCGACGGCAGCGCCCGAAAGTGAAAGGTCCATGATACGGCAGGTATAGCGCGTGCCGTCATCAAGGGTGAGATCGGTCTTGGTTTCGCGCGGGGTCAGACGATCATGACGGCGATCTTCCGGCAGGCCGAGCTCGTGTTTGTTGGCGAGCCAGGTGAGCTGAGCCGCGAGCTTCTCGCGCTTGCGCTCGGTGGCGTTGATCGACATGGTGAAACCACGCATATCGACCGTCTGCACATGGCCTTCGACGCGGCCGAGATGATCGATATAGGCAACGACACGCTCATTGGCCCGCGGGCGACCGGCACAGGTGACATACATGTCGCCGGGCGACATATCGATCACCGTGCACTCGAATTCTTCGTAATTCGCAAGCATCAGGCGGCCCTGCATATTGATGGGGACGCGCTGGAACACTCCCTGTTCAGGGCGCGGCGCAGGTCTGTGCGTCTGAGCGGACTGGAACGAGTGCATCAAAGGGCTTCTTCATGAAATTGCTAGGCCCAATCCTTACCCCCAATCCATTAACAGAAGGTTGTAGGAACTAGCTGCCATATAACCCTAAAGTACTATGGGCGGCGACCCAAAATGGGGCAGTCAGCGGGCGGTTGCCCCGTGCAGGAAATGCGACATGGCGCGCAGCATGGCCCGGCCGAAAGTGGGTTGTTTTTCGGTCGTGACTTCGACGGGGCGACGGGGCTCCATTTGTACCGCGCGGCCGAACTTGCCGTGCAGCAGACGGCTGCGGTCGAGGGCGAGAAGCTCCAGCGGCACGATTTCCAGCCAGCTTGCAACAACGGCAGGTGCGATGGCGCCCAGCAGCCGGTCGCAGCCGCCTTGCGGCGAACGTAGCGGCATCATGATGATCTCGAAGGCAGCATGGTGGCCGGCGGTGCTGTAGCCCGTTGCGTTGAAAAGTGTCGGGATGGCGTGATCCATGACGCCTTTGGCCGTCCTTTCGATATCCTCGTGCTGGCCGTTGGCCCAGAGGGCGGAGAAACGCTCGCCGCGAAGATCGCGGCCGAAAAGATCGCAGATCTTGGTGCCGGCCAGGCGGAAACGAATATGCCGGTCCGCTTCTGTCTCCAGAATGAAGAGCCTCGACAGGAGGTGAGGGATCGCGCCGGGCTCGATCTGCGATTTCAGCGGAGCATCCTCTCCAACACGCAGAGCATTCCAGTAGTCGAAGATGTCGATCGTGGTTTGAAGGCGCATGACGCTGTCTCATTTCGGTTCATTGGCGGGCGATTTTCGCCCCTTCACCTTCTACCTTGCGGATTTCATGCCAAATCCGGGGAGTTAAGGTTAAGAAAGGGTTTCGCTTGAGCGCGGAGGCCTGTCATGAGACCGTCTCTCCATCACTTCAAACAGTGAAGTTCTGCACAAGACTGCCAGGGCAGGGGTCATCCATAGAGCGTCGCTCGCCCATTCGGGCGAACAAAGGACGCTCTACTCTTTGAGTACGCATCAGGCTTTCCTAAAATCGATTTCGATTTTCGGGCCGATGGTTGGGAATGCTCAGGCAAGCCGTCCGGCCATACCGGACGGCTTTTTTTTTGAAGCCGGCTCCTGTATGGCTGAGGCCTCAAAACGAGGCGACAAAAGCATGAATGAACAGACGTCCGGGCCCGACCAGGCATTCCAGCCTTCACAGCCCGAACCGCCGGCCCGCCCGCCGCGTCAGCCGGTTTTCAATCTTCCGCCGGCATTGCTCGCCACGCTGCTGCTTCTGATCCTGATCTATGCCGTGCAATCACTTCTGCCGGTCGATTGGTTCAACTGGTTTCTGTTCAGCTTCGGCTTCATTCCGCTGCGTTATGCCGTTTCACTCGCAGAGCAGGGGCCGCAGCTCTATTGGACGCCCGTCACCTATTCGCTGCTGCATGGAAGCGTCGAGCATATCGTCTTCAACGGGCTATGGCTGATGGCCTTCGGCGCGCCGGTCGTACGCCGCATCGGCACGGCCCGATACATCATCTTCTGGATTCTTTCTTCTGTCGCCTCGGCTGCGCTGCACACGGCGCTGAACTGGGGCAGCGAAGCGCTGCTTATCGGCGCATCCGGCGTTGTCTCCGGTCTGATGGGCGCTGCCTGTCGCTTTGCCTTCCCCTCCGGGCGGCAGATGTTCGGCCCGGCGCATCTCAATCCGCGCCTGTCTATAGTGCAGGCGGTTCGGAGCCGCACCGTGGTCATGTTCATGCTTTTCTGGCTGGTCGGCAACGCGCTGATCGCAGTCGGCATTCCGCTTGTCGGCGACGGCAGCCAGGAAATCGCCTGGGATGCGCATATCGGCGGTTTCGTCTTCGGCTTTTTCCTCTTTGCTCTGTTCGACCGAAAACTGCCGCAGGAACCCGTGCCGACCCCTGACGACGAGTTGCAATCCTGAGCCAAGCAGTGCACCATTGACCAATCCGCGATGGGAGGAGAGACCACCGCGGAGCCTGTGTTCCCGACAAGTGTTTCACTTTCGCCATAGGAGGTCCAAATGGCCAGTTCCGTCAAAGCAATACTCGATCTGAAGGGTCGGGACGTCGTCACAACCGGGCCGAATACCACGGTTTCGGAAGCGGCTCAGATTCTCAGCAAGAAGAAGATCGGCGCGATCGTCGTCGTCGGCATGGAGAACAAGATTTCCGGCATGTTCACCGAGCGCGATCTCGTGCATGTCATCGCAAAGGCCGGCAAGGACGGGCTCGACCAGACGCTTTCTTCCGTCATGACCTCGAAGGTCTTCCGCTGCAACGAGCAGACCTCGGTTAACGAGCTCATGGAGTTGATGACCAGCAAGCGCTTCCGCCATATTCCAGTCGAGGCTAACGGCAAGCTCGCCGGCATCATCTCGATCGGTGACGTCGTGAAGTCGCGCATCGCCGAGGTCGAGCGCGAGGCAGAAGAGATCAAGGCCTATATTGCAAGCTAGGCTCTTTTTTCGAGCAATTCCCGACGCAAAACCGCGGCATACTTTTGCTGGAATTTCTTCGGGTAACGCTCTGCATCACGGGTGCCTGGCGTAGAGTTCCTGCATCCGCTGCAACTCGGGTAGCCTTACCCGGGCTTCCTCATAGCCACGTTCGATGGCTTCCCCTGCACGATGGAACTCCGACAGACCGATGTCCGACAGGCGCGGCTGTAGCGAAATGTCAGGCGGATCGCCGGCAAGGCGGGCGCGGGCGATGCGATCCTGAATGATGTTGAAAGCCTGCACCATGACGCCGGTCATGCCCATCCTTGCGGCGTAGGGCGCATTCCTCTGCTGCTGCACTTCGGCAGGCGAGAGGCTGGCATTGTGGCGGACGACGGCGGAGCGGCCGTAGAGATCGTAATTGAGGTTGACGGCGACGACGAGCGGCTGTTCGTAGCTGCGGCAGACGGAAACCGGCACGGGATTGACAAGCGCGCCATCGACCAATGTGCGGTTATTGCTGCGCACCGGCTCGAAAATGCCGGGTAGGGCATAGGAGGCGCGGATCGCCGTGATCAGCGAGCCATTGGCGATCCAGACTTCGTGGCCGGTATTGACCTCGGCTGCGACTGCGACAAAGGGCCGGTCGAGATCCTCGATCGTCAGGCCTTCCAGATGCTCCTGCATGCGCTTGGTCAGCCGCATACCGCCGAAGAGACCGGAGCCGCCGATCGTCAGATCGAGCAGGCTTGCAATGCGGCGCATGGTGAGCGAACGAGCGAAGTTCTCCAGTTCGTCTAGCTTCCCGGCGAGATAGCAGCCGCCGACGAGCGCGCCGATCGATGTGCCGGCGATCATGCCGATCTCGATGCCGGCCTCGTCGAGCGCACGGAGCACGCCGATATGCGCCCAGCCACGGGCGGCACCGCCGCCAAGCGCCAAAGCGAGCTTTGCTTTCTTTTCGGATAAGGATTGAACTGGGGGAATTGTCGTATCCTGAAGCGCTACCGTGCCGGAACTTCCGCCCTCGGCGCTTTGACGATGCATATTCCAGCCCAGCATGGCGTCCCTCCCTCCAGGCAGAACACTCGGGTTTCTATTAGCCGCCCCGAACCCTTTCCAAATTGTATATAGAGGCGACTTGCGTCGCAATAAGGGGCAGGTGGCCGGGATCTAGCCTATTTTGCGTAAACATCCTTCGGATCGAAATGCAGATCGTCATCGACGATGGTCAGAACAGGCTTTCCATCTTCCAGGGTGACGGTGCGGTAGAAACAGGAGCGGCGGCCGGTATGGCAAGTGGCGTCGTGGCCGGCGACCTCGACCTTCAGCCAGATGGCGTCCTGATCGCAGTCTGTGCGGATTTCCTTGACGGTTTGCAGATTGCCCGAGGTCTCGCCCTTCTTCCAGAGTTTGCCGCGCGAGCGGCTGAAATAGTGGGCGAAGCCGGTCTGGATGGTCAGCGCCAGGGCCTGCGCATTCATATGGGCGACCATCAGGAGTTCACCGTCACCGGCATCGGTGACGATGGCCGTGATCAGGCCGCGATCGTCGAAGCGTGGCGTGAAATCGCCAGCATCCTCCAGCTCGGATTTGTCTTCCGACGGCTGATTGAAAATCAGTTCACTCATCGCGGCCCTCCTGAGGGAGCCGGTATCAGCGGCCCCGCACCATTGTCATGAATCGAACCTGATCGGCCGGTTCAGTCTTGAACGTTCCTGTAAAGGTTGTCGTCAATGTGGTCGAGCCCTGCTTCTGAACGCCGCGCATGGCCATGCACATATGTTCGGCCTCGATCATGACGGCGACACCGCGCGGACGCAGCGTTTCGTCGATGGCCTTGGCGATCTGTGAGGTCATCGTTTCCTGCGTCTGCAGGCGGCGACCATAGATTTCAACGACACGGGCAATCTTGGAGAGGCCCAGAACCCGTCCGTCCGGCATATAGGCGACATGCGCCTTGCCGATGATCGGCACCATGTGGTGTTCGCAGTGAGAGAAGAAGGGAATGTCCTTCACCAGCACCATGTCGTCATAACCTGCGACCTCCTCGAAGGTACGGCCGAGCACGTCTTCCGGGCTCATCTCGTAACCCGCGAAGAGCTCGCGATAGGACTTGGCGACGCGGGCAGGCGTATCCAGCAGGCCCTCACGTGCCGGATCGTCACCAGCCCAGCGCAACAGGACACGAACGGCGTCCTCGGCCTCCTGCTGGGAGGGGCGATCGGATTCACGGGTGGTATGCGGAAAATTCTTGACGATGGCGTCCATATTCAATGGTCTCCTGGTCCGCAACGCGGACCGCAATCGGACTAGCCACTGGTATCCCAAGCGGGAATTCTTGCACCTTTGGCAGGCTCCGGGGCTTTCCAGGCTCGCTTTCTCGAACCCTTCCGGCACGGTTTCCCAATCAAACTCATTCGAGGCCATTGCATTTCGATGGCCCTCGAACGACATACATATAGTAAGACGACCCGGCTATGTAAGTACGTTGTCGTTTGACTGTGTGTTTTTTGTTTACACGACAATCACATAGGAATTAGCGTCGATTTTAGGCGTTTTTGGAGCCAAATCCGTCATGGACGACATCTATAACAGCAAAATCCTCGAATTTGCCGGCAATATTTCCCTGACCGGTATGCTTGACGATGCGGATGCGAGCGCCCAGGCGCATTCCAGGCTCTGCGGTTCGAAAGTGCGCATCTGGCTGAAAATGGACGGCGATACGATCAGCGCCTTTTCGCATGACGTCAAGGCCTGCGCGCTCGGCCAGGCTTCCTCCTCGATCATGGCCCGTCACGTCATCGGCGCGACATCAGGCGAAGTACGCAAGGCGCGCGAGGACATGCTCGCCATGCTGAAGGCGGATGGCGAGGGGCCGGATGGACGATTTGCCGACATGCGCTATCTTCTCCCCGTGAGAGAATACAAAGCGCGCCACGCCTCCACCATGCTGACCTTCGATGCCGTCGTCGACGCGATCGGCCAGGTCGAGGCCAAGCGCGCTGAAGTCGTCGAGGCCTAAGTTATGTGCGAATTCTGCCTGCTGCGCGAGGAGGAAGACGATGGCGGTGCCGCTGCGCCGCAGCCTCGCGCTCAGCAAGAGCAGAAATTTTCGCGCAATTACCGGGGGCCGTTCCGCAAGACGCCAGACCGACTTCTCGGCATGGGGCTGATCCGCCTCTATCAGCTGACACTGTCAGGCTTCGTCGGCAATGCCTGCCGGCACATTCCGACCTGTTCCGAATATGGTTATGAGGCCGTCGCCCGCCACGGGCTTTGGGCCGGCGGGTGGATGACGCTTTTCCGCGTCGGCCGATGCGGTCCGGGCGGCACGAGCGGACTCGACCTCGTGCCTGACAACCTCGAATCCCGTTTCCGCTGGTTTACGCCCTGGCGCTATTTCGTGCTTGGACGAAAGGAGGCATAAGGTGTGTACCTTCATCGCACTGCTGCATAGCATCGTCCTGACCTCCGAGCGGCGCGTGATCATGGAGGATCTGCGAAAGCTTGCTGAAGAGCTGGGTTATCGTGAACCGCGCACGCTGGTTTCCACCGGCAACCTCGTCTTCGAGGCGGACGGGATGCGGCCGCATGAAGTCGAAGAGCAGCTGGAAGAGGCCTTTGAAGAAAAGTTCGGCAAGCATGTCGATATCATCGTGCGCAGCGACTGCACCTGGATGGCGCTCTGCAGCGCCAATCCCTTCAAGGACGGCATAGGCGATCAGGTGATCGTGCGCGTCAGCCGCTTGCCGATCGATCCGGAAAAGGTGGAGGCACTGAAGTCGCTTCTTTCCGAGGGGCAGCGAATGAAGCTGGTTGGCTGCGATCTCTGGATCGATTTTCACGGTAAGCCGAGCGAGTCGAAACTGCTCTCGGCGCTTACGACCAAACGCATGGGCGTGGGAACGATGCGCAATTGGAACACCGTGCGCGGCCTCTTCGAAATGGTCGCCTAAGCAGGCTTTTCCTTTACTACCACCGTAAATATCATTATCAGGCGGCAGCGCATCCGCGGCCGGATGACGCTTCCGTTTCAACCACCCGCATTCGTTGGCGGGACTGGACAAGGAGAATTTCGATGTCCCAATCTATTTCCCTGACATTTCCCGATGGTTCGGTGCGCAGTTTCCCGGCTGGCGCAACCGGCAAGGATGTCGCCGAATCCATTTCCAAGTCGCTTGCCAAGAGCGCCGTCGCCATTGCGATCGACGGTACCGTGCAAGACCTTTCCGACACTGTCACCGATGGCAAGATCGAGATCGTCACGCGCAAGGACCCGCGCGCGCTGGAGCTTATCCGGCATGACGCCGCGCACGTGATGGCAGAAGCCGTGCAGGAACTGTGGCCCGGCACCCAGGTGACCATCGGTCCCGTGATCGAGAACGGTTTCTACTACGACTTCGCCAAGAACGAGCCCTTCACGCCCGACGATCTGCCGAAGATCGAAAAGAAGATGAAGGAGATCATTGCCCGCAATGCGCCCTTCACAAAGCAGATCTGGTCGCGAGAAAAGGCCAAGGAAGTGTTTGCCGCCAAGGGCGAACAGTACAAGGTCGAGCTCGTCGACGCGATCCCTGAAGGACAGGATCTGAAGATCTACAATCAGGGCGAATGGTTCGACCTTTGCCGCGGCCCACACATGGCCTCCACCGGCCAGATCGGCACCGCCTTCAAGCTGATGAAGGTTGCCGGTGCCTATTGGCGCGGTGACAGCAATAACGCCATGCTGTCGCGCATCTACGGCACGGCATGGGCCGATCAGGCCGATCTCGACAACTACCTGCACATGCTGGCAGAAGCCGAAAAGCGCGACCACCGCAAGCTCGGCCGCGAAATGGACCTGTTCCACTTCCAGGAAGAAGGCCCTGGTGTCGTCTTCTGGCATGGCAAGGGCTGGCGCATCTTCCAGTCGCTCGTCTCCTACATGCGCCGCCGGCTTGCCGTCGATTATGAAGAAGTCAATGCGCCGCAGGTGCTCGACACCTCGCTCTGGGAAACCTCGGGTCACTGGGGCTGGTATCAGGAAAACATGTTCGCCGTGAAATCGGCGCATGCGATGACGCATCCGGAAGACAAGGAAGCGGACAACCGCGTCTTTGCGTTGAAGCCGATGAATTGCCCCGGCCACGTGCAGATCTTCAAGCACGGCCTCAAATCCTATCGCGAACTGCCGATCCGTTTCGCCGAATTCGGTCTCGTGCATCGCTACGAGCCTTCGGGCGCGCTGCACGGACTGATGCGCGTGCGCGGCTTCACGCAGGACGACGCGCACATCTTCTGCACAGACGAGCAGATGGCGGCCGAATGCCTGAAGATCAACGACCTGATCCTCTCGGTCTACGAAGATTTCGGCTTCAAGGAAATCGTCGTCAAGCTTTCGACCCGTCCGGACAAGCGTGTCGGCTCCGATGCGCTCTGGGATCGTGCGGAAGCCGTCATGACCGATGTGCTGAAGACGATCGAGGCGCAGTCCGAGGGACGCATCAAGACCGACATCCTGCCGGGCGAGGGCGCTTTCTACGGGCCGAAGTTCGAATATACGCTGAAGGACGCCATCGGCCGCGAATGGCAGTGCGGCACGACGCAGGTCGACTTCAACCTGCCGGAACGCTTCGGCGCCTTCTACATCGACAGCAATTCGGAAAAGACGCAGCCGGTGATGATCCATCGCGCCATCTGCGGCTCGATGGAGCGCTTCCTCGGCATCCTGATCGAGAACTTCGCCGGCCATCTGCCGCTGTGGGTCTCGCCGCTGCAGGTCGTCGTTGCGACGATCACCTCGGAAGCCGATGGCTACGGCCAGGAAGTGGCTGACGCGCTGCGCGACGCCGGGCTGCATGTCCAGACCGACTTCCGTAACGAGAAGATTAATTACAAGATCCGCGAACATTCCGTTACGAAAGTTCCCGTCATCATCGTCTGCGGCAAGAAGGAAGCGGAAGAGCGCACGGTTAATATCCGCCGCCTCGGCAGCCAGGAACAGACGTCGATGTCGCTGGATTCGGCGATCGAAAGCCTTGCCCTGGAGGCGACTGCGCCCGATATCCGTCGTAAGATCGAGGCAAAGAAGGCTAAAGCCGCCTGAAATTGCCTATTGGATGATGGCAGCGCCCGGCATTGATCTGCTCGGCGCTGTCAGAAATCTGACATGCAACAGTAATATAGCCGCCATAAAACAGGGGACGGGTTCATCCCGCCAGGCATTCCAGTGCGCTTCAAAGAGCTTTCCTACGCGAACGAAAGAGATCCGCGTTTCAAGCGCTGGCTCATCCGCTCCATCGAGGGGCTTTCGGGCCGCGATCGCTATGTGCGGCTCTATGACATGTGGCGCAGCGATATCGTCGGCAAGAGCGAGCGCGTCTTCGGCAAGATGCTCGATCTCATCGATGTCGAGATCAATGTGAAGGGCAGCTGGCCGCTTGCGCCGGTGCCGGACGAGCCGATCGTCATCGTCGCCAACCATCCCTTCGGCATCGGCGACGGCATTGCGGTGCTGGCGCTTGCTGAACAGCTCGGCCGTCCGTTCCGGGTGCTGATCCACAACGATCTCCTGAAGGTGCCGGAAATGGCGCCCTATTCGCTGCCGATCTCCTTCGAGGAGACCAAGGAAGCAATGGCGATGAACATGAAGAGCCGTCACGAGGCGGTTCGCCTGCTGAAGGAAGGCACGACGATCGTGATTTTCCCGGCCGGCGGCGTGGCCACCGCCAAGAAGGGCTTCGGCCGCGCAGAAGACCTGCCGTGGAAGATGTTCCCGGCAAAGCTCATCCAGGCGACTCGCGCCAGCGTATTGCCGATCTATTTCGAGGGCCAGAATGGCCGGCTCTTCCATCTCGCCAGTAGGGTTTCGATGACGCTGCGCCTGTCGCTGCTCATCCGCGAGTTCCGCCGTCTTTCAGGCAGCACGATCACCGCGCATGTTGGCAGGGTGCTGTCCTTCGAAGAATTGAGCAGCGGCAGCGACCGCAAGGATTTGCTCGCCCGTCTCTTTGACGCCGTCTTCTCTATGGCGCCGAAGAAGAAGGCCTTCCTCAAGCGCGCAAGTTGAAAACTCAAAACTCCTGATAGTCAGGATGCAGCGTCAGTCGAGGCTGGCGCCGCCGTCGCTTTGAAGATCTTCATAGGACGGCAAAGGCGGCTGCGGTGGGATCTCACCGCCCGGCTGGGGCACGCCCTTCGGTCCGGCCGCGGTCTGTCCAGGCGGCACGGCCGTGGCAGCCGGGGCAATCGGCTGCTGGGCCTGCTGGTCCTTCATGAGCACTTCGACATCGGTATTGACGCCGGCAGCGACGGTGAAGTCGCGCTGGTAGATCTTGTCCTTGTTGCGGGCAACGGCGGTGTATTCACCTTCAGACAGGACCATGGCCGGGAAGGCGCTCACACTTTCACCGACACTGTCGCCGGCCGCCGTCAGGATCGACCATGCGGTATCGGCGATCGCTTCGCCGCCGGTATCCGAGACCAGCTTGAAATTGATCTGCGCTGCCCTGTGCTGGATCGTTGCTTCGGTCAGTTTGCCAGCTTCCACCTGGATGTCGGCGCGGATCGTGGCGTTGACACTGCCATACTCGGAAACGACGTGATAGGTGCCGGCATTAAGGCGCACGACCGTATTCGGCGGCACATCGGCCATCACGAGGCCGCGCTCGCCATCGTCGCGGATCTCAGCGGAATAGATCGAGAAGCTCAGCTGGTTGGGACGGATGCGGACATCGGAGCCGGAGACGGCATTGAGAAGCAGGCCGCCGGCATCGAGCACCATCACCTGTTTGTCGACCTTGCCTTCATCCGTCACCGTCAGCTTCTTGGTGACGCCGGCGCGACCGAAGGAGACGTTGACGAAATAATCGCCAGCGGCGAGCTGGAAGGCAGCGGTGCCGCCCCGGGAGCTGGCGATAAGCGGCAGCTTGCCATCGCTTCCGGCGACCGGGCTGAATACATACCAGGAAAGCCCGTCTTCGACAGGCGCGCCATCAGCCGTGAGTTTGGCCTCCAGAGAGACGTCGCGCAGATGCGCGCCCCCCTGTGCCGTGCCTGGCGCGATAAACGCGTTGAGCTTCGGCATTTTCGGCGTCGATTCGAGTTGCTTGAATTCCTTGAAGGCGTCCTGGGCGGCAGCGCCAAATGGCGTCAGCATCATCAGGGCAATAGCAAGGCCGATCCGTGCAAAAGGCAAAATGCCAAACATCCTGTTCGTGAACCGATTGACTTCTGAAATGGCAGAGTCCACTTCAAGACCAATGCCATGGCAAATTCAAGACCTCTGGCCATCCTCTGCATACAAATGAGAGTTTCTTCCGTATGAAATCCGACATCAAGCTGATCGATTACCTCTCCGTGCGCCGTTCCATCCCCGCATTCCAGATGTGCGAGCCGGGACCGGAAAAGCCTGAGATCGAGGAAATCCTGCGCCTTGCATCGCGCGTTCCCGATCATGGAAAGATCGCGCCCTGGCGCTTCATCGTCTATCGCGGCGAGGAACGCGTGCGGCTGGGCGAAGAATTGCTGAAGCTCGCGCTCGAAGCAAAACCCGACCTCTCGGAGGAAATGATCCAGGTGGAGCGCACGCGCTTTACCCGAGCACCCGTCGTCGTCGGGATCGTCAGCAAGGCCGGCCCGCATTTCAAGATCCCGGAATGGGAACAGATCATGTCGGCGGGCGCGCTGTGCCTCAACGTCATCCTGGCTGCCAATGCGCATGGCTATGTCGCTAACTGGCTGACGGAATGGTTCGCCTTTGACGAGCGTGCCTATCCGCTGCTCGGCGTCCAGCCGGGCGAGAAGGTCGCCGGCTTCATCCATATCGGCTCCACTACCTTCCCGCCCGTCGAGCGTCCGCGCCCCGAACTGACCGAGACGGTCACGTGGGTCGGCGGGGAAGGCTGATGTTCTATACGACGGATACCAACCGGCACGGTCTGGCGCACGATCCCTTCAAGGCGATCGTCTCACCACGCCCGATCGGCTGGATCGGCAGCAAGGGCAGGGATGGGTCGCTCAATCTCGCACCCTATTCCTTCTTCAACGCGGTTGCCGACACGCCAAAGCTGGTGATGTTTTCGTCGAGCGGACACAAGCATAGCCAGCAAAACGCCAGGGAGACTGGTGTTTTCACCTGCAATTTCGTCAGCCGCAATCTGGCTGACAAAATGAACCTTACCTCCGCTGCCTTGCCCTACGGCACGAGCGAATTCGAATTCGCAGGATTGACGCCGAGGCGGGCCGAGCTGATCGATGCGCCCTGTGTGGCCGAGGCTTTTGCCGTGCTCGAATGCAAGGTGACCGAGATCATCGAGCCGAAGACGCTGTCCGGTGAACCGACCGAGAATGTCTTCGTTTTCGGACAGGTCGTCGGCATC
The DNA here is from genome assembly GCF_056400025.1 of Rhizobium sp. 01L419. Classification (NCBI taxonomy): domain Bacteria; kingdom Pseudomonadati; phylum Pseudomonadota; class Alphaproteobacteria; order Hyphomicrobiales; family Rhizobiaceae; genus Rhizobium; species Rhizobium sp. 01L419. The sequence continues at coordinate 44,310 of NZ_JBFTSM010000017.1, read as the reverse complement.
CATATCGATGAGGCTGTTGTCAGCAACGGGCGGCTCGACATGGCGCTGGCGCGGCCGGTCGCACGCATGGGCTATATGGATTATTGCGAGGGCAGCGACGTCTTCGAAATGTTCAGGCCGAAGGTCTGACAGTCGCCGCGCGGGTTCGGCCAGACCCTAATAAACATGGTGAACCAATCATAAACTTTTTCCGGCTACCGTCCTCGTATTGAATGAGGCGCGAAGGAATCGCGTTCAGTGCTGGGGCGTGGTCGTGATCATTGAGGCATTTCTTCGTTGGGCCGAAACGGCCAAGGCCGCTGACAGGGCGGCCGCTGCAAGTGCTCTGGGACGCGTCTATCTCAAATCCGAAATGTCGGACGAGCGGCGCGACGCCGCTGAAAAGGCGATGACCTATCTGCTCGACGATCCGTCACCACGTGTGCGTCTTGCACTGGCCGAAGCGATCGCCTGGTCACCACATGCGCCGCGCAATATCATTCTTTTGCTCGCCGAGGACCAGCCGGAAATCGCCTGTCATGCAGTGACCTGCTCGCCGATCCTGACCGATGCCGATCTCGTCGACCTCGCCGCGCGCGGCAGCGGCGCAACGCGGATGCTGATTGCAGCACGCGCCCATGTGACGCGTCCCGTTTCGGCGGCACTCGCCGAAGTCGGCGACGAGGACGAAGTACTCTGCCTGCTCGAAAATGACGGTGCGTCGATTTCCGCCCAGTCCCTGAAACGGATTGCGGAACGGCTCGGTGATATCAGCGACGTCAGAAACCTGCTTCTCGACCGCATCGACCTGCCGGCCGATGCCCGCCAGCTCCTGACCCAGCATGTCAGCAATGCGCTTGTCGGCCTGCCTCTGGCCCAGGCGGCAATCGGCCTGCAAAGGCTGCAACGCATCAGTCGCGAGGCGACGGAAGCGGCGATCGTTTCCATCGCCGGCGATATCGCGCCGATCGAAGTGCCCGACCTCGTCGAGCATCTTCGCCTGAACGAACGGCTGACGCCGTCCTTTCTCATGCATGCCCTCTGCTGCGGCAAGGTGGAATTCTTCGCCTGCGCCATTGTCAATCTGTCGGGCTGCAGCGACCGGCGCGTGCGGGCAATCCTTGCTACCGGACGGATGCATGCCGTGCGCGCGCTTTATGAATCGGCCGGTCTGCCGCGCGACATCAGCATCATTTTCGTGGAAGCGACCTTTCTCTGGCGCGAGGCTTCCCGCAAGACGTCAGGCTCGTTGCTCGGCAGCATTTGCGGACGCCTGCTTCAGAAATTCCATAGCCGGATAGGGCAGCATGACGCCGTCGGCGAGTTGCTCGACATGGTCGAGAAACTGCACGTGGCCGACCAGCGCCGGTCGGCCCGCGTATATGCTTCGCTTGCAGCTGCCTAGTCGGTAAACCGGGCCGCAGCCCAGGAATAGCTCGAAGAGACGAAATGCAACGGCTTCGCCAGGGTGTTTTTCACGTCCTGGCCGGAAGGCAGATTGGAACGCACACGCCCGGCAATCGTATCCACAAAACCACCAACGCCATCCCGTTCTTCGGCTACCTCGGCCACTGCCGGAGCAGCAGGCGCCGGCTTGGCCGGTTCGGCCGCGGCAAGCGCCTTCGGCGCCTCGCAGACAGCAATGACAGTCGGATAGCTGGCATTGGCATAAATCCTCAACCGTTGTTCGGCCTCGGCATCGCAGGCGACGACGGTTTCCCAGCGTTTATCTACCGTGGCGACGTAATTGCACTGGCTGACGGAATCGTCGCAACCGAGGATCGTCATGGCGATGAGGACGGCTTGCATATTCTGCTTCCATGGCTATTGAGCATGTCACCATCTTCGAAAGCGCAATTCCAACGGAATGAAGGCAGCGACATTAACTTTTCGTCATATCGGCGAAAAATCGCGCCCATTACCGCAAAAGGAGTGAGAATGTCCGTCACCATTGCCCTGGAGCCGCCGCGTCAGGATGGCGTGATCCGCCTTCTTAATCTTTCGGATGCCTATGCGCAGTCACTCTATCCGCCAGAGAGCAACCACCTCGTCGATATTTCGACGCTGGAAAAGCCGTCCGTCAGTTTCCTCGTGGCGCGCAACGACAGCGAGATTGTCGGCTGCTGTGCGCTGGTCGAGGCGGGCGACGGGACGGCCGAGATCAAACGCATGTTCGTCGATCCGCAGGCGCGCGGCTTGAGGGTCRCGAGCCGGCTCCTGGACCGGCTGGAGGAGATCGGAAGGGAGAAGGGTCTTCATGTAATCCGTCTGGAGACCGGCATTTACCAGCCGGAGGCGATCGGCCTTTACAGGAAATATGGATACGGGGATATCGAGCCGTTCGGCTCCTATCTGCCGGATCCGCTCAGCCTTTTCATGGAAAAGCGGTTTATCTGACTTAACCCTCGGCAGCGCGCGGCACGGGCGGCGCGTGCTCGTCGAGAATGATCTGCGGACCCACATCGGCGGTGCGGACTTCGTGTATCCATTCGCGCCAGATTGCGACCAGCAGAGCCATCAGTACCGGACCGATGAAAAGGCCGAGAAAACCCATCGTCTTCACGCCGCCGACGAGGCCGAAGAAGGTGGGCAGGAAAGGCAGCTTGATCGGTCCGCCGACAAGTTTCGGCCGCAGCGTCTTGTCGACGATGAAGAGTTCGACAGTACCCCAGACGAACAGGCCGATGCCCGCGACATGCGAGCCGCTGGCCAGCAGATAGACGGATACCAGCGTGAAGGAGAGCGGCGCCCCGCCGGGGATCAGTGCCATGACACCGGTCAGCACGCCAAGCGTGACGGGCGAGGGAACGCCGGCGATCCAATAGGCCACACCGAGCACGATGCCTTCGCCGATCGCGATCAGCGTCATGCCCATGACGGTGGAGCTGATGGTAGCAGGTACGACGCGGGAAATGCGCTCCCAGCGGTTCGGCAGGATGCGCTCGCCGAGCATGTCGATCTGCTTGGAAAAGGAGAAACCGTCGCGATAGACGAAGAAGAGCGCGATCAGCATGAAGAGCAGCGTCAGGAACAGGTGGAAGGCGCCGCCGCCAGCCGCCAGAACCGCACGGTAGATATTGCCGATATTGGCGCCGCTGACAGCCTGGATGAGCTCACCCATGGCGCCGGGGCTGCCGATATATTTCGTCCAGAGCTCGTCGAGGTAGGAACCGGCCAGAGGCAGGGCGACGATCCATTGCGGAGTTTCCGCACCGAAGCGGTTGGCGTGGATCGCCCAGGCAACCCAGGTGCGCACTTCACCGGTCGTATAGGTGACCGCGAGGCCGATCGGAATGACGAGGAAGGTGACGATGAGGATGATCGCGATCGTTGCGGCAACGGTCGTATTGCCGCCCACACGCGCCAGGAGCTTGCGGTAGAGCGGCCAGCTCGCAAAGCCGATCACGAGAGCGGCCAGCACCGGCACGACGAAGCCATAGAAGAAATAAACGCCGGCTGCGGCGACCAGTATGAGCAACCAGCGGGCTGCTGAAATGGAGGGTATCAGCGGCGTACGCGTCGTCGCCGACGGCCCTAGCCACCGCGGCTCCGTATTGCTTTTCTGACGATCAAACACACCCACGCGCGCCTCTTTTTATTGTTGCCCTATTTTATGGGCTATGAACCGGGCGGTTTCAAGGTCCGCCCTGATAAAGGGTATACAAAGCGTGGTTATCTGGTCGGTAAATCCTTGAGATATTATTGCGGGCGACGGTTGATCTTGAAGGCGTAGAACTGACTCTTCTGGCCGGTCGAGAAATTATTGTCCGAGCCGAGGATCAAAACATCGGTTCCATCCTTCGCCTTGCCGATCGCCATAGCCTCGATATTGTCTGGCGTCAGGCCGATGGCGCGCAGGTCGAGCACCTGGCTCTTGCGGGCTGGCACCACGCGCTGGTCGTTCTTGGCGAGCGAGGCGATACCGGAAACGTCGGTCGCGCCGTCGATATCCATCATGAAGAGCTTGATGTTGTTGCCGAAGCCCTGCGCATAGCTGCGTTCAACGGCGAGCAGGCGATGATCGTCAAGGGCGATCATTTCCGACATGCCGTTGTCGTTGCCGCCGTCGGGTTTGACGGCGGCCTGCGGGATCGGCGAGACCGGATAGACGTATTGAGCCTTCGGCTCGCCCGTTGCGCCGTCATAACGGATGATGCGCGAGAGGCTGCCGGTCGTCAGATTGGGGTTCGGGCCATCCTGATAGAGAGCTGCTTCGACGCCGACGAAAACGTCACCGGACGGAGACACCGCCAGATTTTCGAAAGCGAGGTTGTCGCGGATGCCGGTGGACTTGTCGGCGGTCGGCGCAAAACCGTCAGGCAGCTTGAACTCGCGCACGAAGGCGCCATCCGGAGAAGCGACGCGGACGAAAGGCGGGATGAGCACCTTCGCATCACCTTCGCTGCCCCAATAGATGCCGTCCTTACCGAAGCGGATGGATTCCGGATCGACTGTGCGCATGGCGAAGGGCTGGCCGTTCTTGTCCTGGAAGGTGGTGTGCTTGACGACGGTGACGCCCTTCAGGCCTTCAGCGCTGACATCGATATCGAGATCGAAGAAGCGGGCCGGGGCCTTTTCGGAGCGGTCATCGCTGATGGCGATATAATGGCCGGTGGCGGCATCGAAATCGAGGCCGGAAATGCCGCCGAATTCGACGCCGCTTTCCATCTGGCCGGTCGGGATAACGAATTCACCGAGATAGGAAAGAGAGATCGCTGCCGCACAATCGCCGAAGGGGCAGGCGGTCTCGACCGTCGCGCCAATATCGGTCGCGTAAACGGAAGCGGTGCTGGACAGGAGAACGAAAGCGGCAGTCGCGAGAAAACGCTTGGTCATGACAAACATCCGGCAAAAGGTTGAAACAAAACGGCCGGCGCTACGGAAACCTCGCGGGAGGACAGAGCGCCGGCCGTTCTATTGCGCCGGTAATTTGACGGACTCGTAACGGTTCTTCGTCAGTTCGATGAATTCGCAGTGCCTTAAATATCGAGGTCCTCGGCAAAGGCCGCACGCTCCTGGATGAAGCGGAAACGGGCTTCGGCCTTGGTTCCCATCAGGTCGTCGACGGCATTGCGCGTCCCCTCGAAATCCACCTCGTCGATCAGCACCCGCAGAAGCGTGCGCTTGGACGGATCCATGGTGGTTTCCTTGAGCTGGGCGGGCAGCATTTCGCCGAGACCTTTGAAGCGGCTGATCTCGATCTTGGCCTTGCCCTTGAATTCGGTTTCCATGAGTTCGGCGCGGTGATCGTCATCGCGGGCATAGGCGGACTTTGCCCCTTGCGTGATCTTGTAGAGCGGCGGCACGGCCAGGAAGAGATGACCGCCGCGGACGAGCTCCGGCATCTCCTGATAGAAGAAGGTGATGAGCAGCGAAGCAATATGCGCACCGTCGACGTCGGCATCGGTCATAACGATGACGCGCTCGTAACGCAGATCTTCTTCACGGTATTTCGAGCGGGTGCCGCAGCCGAGCGCCTGGACGAGATCGGAGATTTGCTGGTTGGCGCCGAGCTTTTCGCGGCCGGCGCTGGCAACGTTGAGGATCTTGCCGCGCAGCGGCAGGATCGCCTGGTTGGCGCGGTTGCGCGCCTGCTTGGCCGAGCCACCTGCCGAGTCACCCTCGACCAGGAAAAGTTCAGCACCTACGGCGGTGTTCTGCGAGCAATCGGCAAGCTTGCCGGGCAGGCGCAGCTTGCGCACGGCCGTCTTGCGGTTGACTTCCTTCTCCTTGCGGCGGCGCAGGCGCTCTTCGGCGCGCTCGATCACCCAGTCGAGAAGCTTCTCGGCCTCGTTCGGATTGTCGGCAAGATAATGGTCGAAGGGGTCGCGCAGCGCATTTTCGACAAGGCGCTGGGCTTCGACGCTCGCCAGTCGATCCTTGGTCTGGCCGACGAATTCCGGCTCGCGGATGAAGACCGAGAGCATGCCGACGGCCGAGATCATCACATCATCGGTGGTGATCTGTGCGGCACGCTTGTTCTGCGTCAGCTCGGCATAGCTCTTCAGGCCCTTGGTCATCGCAATGCGAAGACCGGCCTCATGCGTGCCGCCTTCGGGCGTCGGGATGGTGTTGCAGTAGGAATGGACCTGCGGATCGCCGCCATACCAGGTGATCGCCCATTCCAGTGCACCGTGGCCGGCTACCTTCTCGGTCTTGCCGGCGAAGATCTCGCGGGTGACGGTGAATTCCTTGCCCATCGTTGCCTGCAGGTAATCCTTCAGGCCGCCGGGGAAGTGGAAGACGGCCTTGTCGGGCAGGTCCGATCCTTCCGGCAGCACGCCCGGATCGCAGCTCCAGCGGATTTCGACGCCGCCGAAGAGATAGGCCTTGGAGCGGGCCATGCGGAACACGCGCGCCGCATCGAACTTCGCATGATCACCGAAAATCTGCGGGTCGGGATGAAAGCGAACCTTGGTGCCGCGACGGTTATGCACATCGCCCAGCTCTTCGAGCCCGCCCTGCGGCACGCCGCGCGAGAAGCGCTGGCGATAGAGCTTGCGGTTACGGGCGACCTCGACTTCGAGATGATCCGACAGAGCGTTGACGACAGAGACGCCGACGCCGTGCAGACCGCCCGAGGTCTCATAGGCCTTGCCGTCGAATTTACCGCCGGCATGCAGCTTGGTCATGATGACTTCGAGCGTCGATTTGCCGGGAACCTGCGGATGGTTCTCGACCGGAATGCCGCGGCCGTTGTCGGTGACCGTCAGATAGCCCTGGGTATCGAGATGAACATCGATGAAATCGGCATGGCCGGCCACCGCTTCGTCCATCGAGTTGTCGATGACTTCGGCAAAAAGGTGGTGCAGCGCCTTCTCGTCGGTGCCGCCGATATACATGCCGGGGCGCATGCGCACCGGTTCCAGGCCTTCCAGAACGCGGATCGAGGAGGCGCCGTAATCATCGCCGTTCGATGTCGCCGGGGCGGGGCGGGGGGCGGCGGGTGCGGCGGCCACTGCAGGCTTTTCGGCCGGCGCAGCAGGCTTTGCGGCCTCCTGCTTCTGTGTCAGGGGCACTCCGGAAAAGAGGTCGTTGCTGTCTTCCATGGAACCGTTCAGATCTTCATTCTCGTGAAGGGCCGCCGCTGGCCCACAATATCTGCATTCGGCATCGCGTTTGCGAATCAGGGGAATTCTGACAGAAAGCGCCCCGATACGCGACGCGCCCCGGATTTGCGGAGCTTTTCAAGATGTGATTTGCGTTGCCGGGCGGCGAATGGCAAGTCGCGGCAGCTCTCTGGGAACCATCCGCATGCCGATGTCCACAAGTCATTGCACCATAATCACCGCAATTGCGGCCTTTTTTCTGTCCGCGGCTGTCACGACCGCCGAGGCCGATGCCTTGCCGCCCTACAAGGACGATCTGTTTTCGAAGCAGACCGTGCTGCAGACGGGCGATGACGGCGCCTTCGACATGATCGATTACGACGAGATGCGCGACATCAACGGGCGCGATCAGATCCCGCAAAAGCGGGTGCAGCAGAAATATGTCTCGCTCGGCGTGAAGAAGCTGCAGGCTGATGAGACGCTGTCGCTCGACGGCATCAGGCTCGATGTCACCAGGGTGGGACCGACTGAGAACGCCGCCTTCACGGTCATCTTCATCCACGGCCGCGACGGCGACCGGCGGCTCGGCGCCAACGACTATTCCTTCGGCGGCAATTTCAACCGGCTGAAGAACCTTACGGCCGGCAATGGCGGCGTCTATTATTCGCCGACCGTCAAGACCTTCGATGCCAATGGCGTTGCGGCCATTGCGGGGCTTATCCGCTACGCGAGCGCCCAATCTCCCGGCCGGCCTGTCATCCTCAGCTGCGCCTCCATGGGCAGCCAGATCTGCTGGGGCATCACGCGCGATGCTGAAAGCGTCAAGCGGCTGAAGGGCATGCTGATCATGAGCGGCGTCTCGGACCCGGATTTCACCAAGAGCCCGTTTTACAAGGCGAAGCTGCCGCTCTGGTTTGCGCATGGCAGCCGAGACCCGGTCTATGCCGCAGCCAACCAGCAGGCGCTGTTCGAGAAGCTCTACAAGGCGAAGTACCCGACGCATTTCACCCTCTTCCAGAACGGCAATCACGGCACGCCGATCCGTATGATTGACTGGCGGAAAGTATTGAACTGGATATTGGCGTCCTGAGGGGCCGGATTTAAGGCCGCGCAGAGCTTTCAAACGATCATATTCCCCCAAGGTTAAGCGGGGCGCTTTCCTTTATTGCAGGCTTTTGCTAAGGCCGCCCGGATATGCAGATTTTGGGAGAGCAGCATGACACCTGACGTACGCCCGCTCGTGGCGGGGAACTGGAAGATGAATGGCACGCGCGCCTCATTGGACCAGATCAAGGCGATTGCCCAAGGCGTCAGCACCCCCTTGTCCGAAAAAGTCGAAGCCTTGATCTGCCCGCCGGCGACGCTGCTCTACGTGGCGACGGCGCTCGCCACCGACAGCCCGCTTGCGATCGGCGGCCAGGACTGCCACCAGGCCGAATGCGGCGCGCATACGGGCGATATTTCGGCTGACATGATCGCCGACTGCTTCGGCACTTATGTGATCGTCGGCCATTCGGAACGCCGCACCAATCATGCCGAGACCGATCATCTGGTGCGTGCCAAGGCACAGGCCGCCTATCGGGCCGATCTGACCGCGGTCGTCTGCATTGGCGAAACCGGAGACGAGCGCGACGCTTACCAGACACTCGACATCCTCAAGCGCCAGCTTTCAGGTTCGTTGCCCGAGGAGGCAACGGCGGAGAATACCGTTATCGCCTACGAACCTGTCTGGGCGATCGGCACCGGCCTGACGCCGACCGCACAGGATGTGGAGATCGTCCACGCCTTCATCCGCGACGAGCTCGTCCTGCGCTTCGGCAAAGAGGGCAGGGGCATGCGCATTCTCTATGGCGGTTCGGTCAAGCCCGGAAATGCCCTCGAGCTCTTGGCCGTCGACAATGTTGACGGCGCTCTCATTGGCGGGGCGAGCTTGAAAGCCACTGATTTCCTCGCCATCTACGGCGCATATGAAACGCTGCTTGCCTGAAGCGATTGCATATTCCTGGCCGAAGGGCTTGGAATAGCTGAAGACCTCATGTAAAGAGCCGCCAGATTTTACTTTATGTCCGTCCTCAGACGGGCAGGACTGGACCCATGCAGACCGTATTGATTGTCATCCATCTCATGATCGTGCTCGCGCTCGTCGGCGTCGTGCTTATCCAGCGCTCCGAAGGCGGTGGCCTCGGAATCGGCGGCGGATCGGGCTTCATGTCGGCCCGCGGCACGGCCAATGCGCTGACGCGTACGACAGCGATTTTGGCGACGCTATTTTTCCTGACCTCGCTTGGTCTCGGTATCCTGACCCGTTACGAAGGCCGCCCGACCGATATTCTCAACCGCATTCCGGCAACGAGCGGACAAGGCAACGGCATTCTCGATTCGCTCGGCGGTGCCAACGCACCGGCTCCGGCCCAGCCTGCCGATAACAGCGGTATTCCGAATAGCGGTGCAGCGGCGCCGGCTGCCCCAGCTCCGGCGACGACTGCTCCGGCGACGCAGACACCAGGAACTCCGGCTCCGGCTGCAAGCGCCCCTGCGGCGACTGCTCCGGCAGCTCCGACGACGGCTCCGGCTCAGCCTGAGGCACCGGCCGCCACCGCGCCGGCACAGCCTTCCGGCGTCCCCACGGGACAATGAGCCGGTCCTGAAAATAACCGCCGGCAGGCCCTCGGGTCTGCCGGTTTTCTTTTGTTCAGATTCCTGCGCCATGCACCAAAAGTTCTGGAAAAGAATTTTTGGGCTGGTGGAATCGTTTTTGAAAAGGTATCCGGTGACTCCCATGGCGCGATACGTATTCATCACTGGCGGCGTGGTTTCTTCCCTCGGAAAAGGAATTGCGGCCGCGGCTCTCGGAGCGTTGTTGCAGGCCCGTGGTTATCGGGTGCGGCTTCGCAAACTTGACCCCTATCTGAACGTGGATCCGGGCACTATGAGCCCGACCCAGCACGGCGAAGTCTTCGTCACCGATGACGGTGCCGAAACCGATCTCGATCTCGGCCACTACGAACGTTTCACGGGGCGCTCGGCGACCAAGACCGACAACATCACCACCGGCCGCATCTACAAGAACATCATCGACAAGGAACGCCGCGGCGATTATCTCGGCGCGACCGTCCAGGTCATTCCGCACGTCACCAACGAGATCAAGGATTTCGTGATCGAGGGCAATGACGACTACGACTTCGTCATCTGCGAGATCGGCGGAACGGTCGGCGATATCGAGGCCATGCCCTTCATGGAGGCGATCCGCCAGCTCGGCAACGACTTGCCGCGCGGCACGGCTGTTTACGTCCACCTGACGCTGATGCCCTATATTCCGGCAGCCGGCGAATTGAAGACCAAGCCGACGCAGCATTCCGTGAAGGAACTGCAGGCGCTCGGCATTCATCCCGATATCCTGCTGGTGCGCGCCGACCGGGAAATCCCGGAAGCCGAACGCCGCAAGCTTTCGCTGTTCTGTAACGTGCGTCCGTCCGCCGTCATTCAGGCGCTCGACGTTGCCAATATCTACGACGTGCCGATGGCTTATCACAAGGAAGGCCTCGACGACGAAGTTCTGGCCGCCTTCGGCATCGAGCCGGCTCCCAAGCCGCGTCTCGACCAGTGGGAAGAGGTCTGCAACCGCATCCGCACGCCGGAAGGCGAGGTAACGATTGCGATCGTCGGCAAGTACACGGGTCTCAAGGACGCCTACAAGTCGCTGATCGAAGCGCTGCATCACGGCGGCATCGCCAATCGCGTCAAGGTCAAGCTCGAATGGATCGAGTCGGAGGTCTTCGAAAAGGAAGATCCGGCACCCTACCTTGAGAAGGTCCACGGCATCCTGGTGCCCGGCGGCTTCGGCGAACGCGGTTCGGAAGGCAAGATCCATGCGGCGCGTTTTGCCCGCGAGCGCAAGGTGCCGTATTTCGGCATCTGCTTCGGCATGCAGATGGCCGTCATCGAGGCTGCCCGCAATCTCGCCGATGTTCCAAACGCCTCGTCGACCGAATTCGGCCCGACGCCGGAACCGGTCGTCGGTCTGATGACCGAGTGGGTCAAGGGCAATGCTTTGGAGAAGCGTGCCGCTTCCGGCGATCTCGGCGGCACGATGCGTCTCGGCGCTTACAAGGCAGCGCTGAAGAAGGGCACGAAGATTTCGGATATTTACGGCTCGACCGATATTTCCGAGCGTCACCGCCACCGCTACGAAGTCAATATCGACTACAAGGACCGGCTGGAAGATTGCGGCCTCGTCTTCTCCGGCATGTCGCCGGACGGTGTGCTGCCTGAGACGATCGAATATCCTGACCATCCGTGGTTCATTGGCGTTCAGTACCATCCGGAACTGAAGTCCCGGCCGCTTGACCCGCATCCGCTCTTTGCCAGCTTCATCGAAGCGGCAACCGAGCAGAGCCGGCTGGTTTAAAATTCAGCCGCTCCCTTAAAAAGGGAGCGGCTTTTTTCTTCAGGTCATGCGGCTTCCGGCAATGGTCCGACATAGACCGAACGCGGACGGATGAGGCGGCCTTCCAGCGCCTGCTCACGGGCATGGGCGATCCAGCCGACAGTGCGACCGATCGCGAAAACGCCGGTAAAGGCGTCGCGTGGGAAGCCAAGGCTTTCCAACAGCAGAGCGGTATAGAATTCCACATTTACATCCAGCGGCCGGTCCGGCTTGCGCTCCCTGAGAACCGCAAGTGCTGCTTGCTCCACGGCTTCGGCAAGAGCGATACGCCCTGCATTGACCTGGCCTGCGGCAACGATCGGCTTCAGCGCATTTTTCAGGGCATCGGCCCGCGGGTCGCGTACGCGATAGACGCGGTGGCCGAAACCCATCAGCCGCTCACCGCGATCGAGCGCTGAACGCAGCCAGGAGCCGGCATTGGCCTCGCTGCCGATACCGTCCAGCATATCAAGCACCGGTCCCGGCGCGCCGCCATGCAGAGGTCCCTTGAGCGCACTGATGGCCGCCAGCACCGACGAGGTGAGGCCGGCGCGGGTGGAGGCGATGATGCGCGACGCGAAGGTCGAGGCATTCAGGCCGTGATCCGAAATCGTCACGAGATAGGTGTCGAGGGCGGCTGTCTGCTCGGCACTCGGCGCGGCACCTGTGAGCATGCGCAGGATATCGGCGGACTGCGAGAGGCCTGCATTCGGCTTCACCGGCTTTTCGCCGCGTTGCAGTCGTAGGATCGCCGGCAGGAAGACAGCGGGTGCGGCAAGAAGGCGAAGCGCGGTATCGATTTCCTCGCCATCGGGCAAACGAGCGACGAGCGCGCGCATGGCATCAACCGGCGGCAGCGCCAGCAGGCGGGAATCGGCGGCCTTGACTTCGGCGAATACCTCCGTTCGTGCCTTACCGAGCCGGCGGCGTAATTCGCCAGCATCGAGATGCGGTTCGATCAGGCCGTCCAGCAGCAGGGCCGCAACGTCCTCATAGGTGCTGCGTCCCGCCAGATGATCCAGCGAGACGCCGCGGATAATCAGTCGTCCGGCTTCACCGTCGACATCCGAGAGCTGGGTTTCAGCGGCAATGACATCTTCCAAACCGTTTTTCATGGGTCTTTCTCCTTTACCGGATGAAAGATCCGCCCTAGTTTAGTTGACGTCAATCTTGATGTAATTGATCAATATGAGGCTGACATGACCTGGTTGACGGCTGAGGAAGCACTGGCCGAACTCGGCACCAAGCCACAGACGCTCTATGCCAATGTCAGCCGCGGACGGATCCACGCCAAGGCAGATCCGTCTGATCCACGCCGCAGCCTCTATCAGGAAAGCGACGTCAAGCGGCTTGCCGAGCGGCATACGGGCCGGCGCAAGAGCGAGACAGTTGCCGCCGAAGCGATCCGCTGGGGCGATCCGGTGCTGACATCCTCGATCTCGACCATCGCCGCCGGACGATTGCTTTATCGGGGGCAGGATGCGGCGGAGCTTTCAGCTCATGCGACGCTGGAGGATACGGCGCTGCTGCTCTGGAATGCGGATAGTTTCGCCTGCGTACCGGCATCGGCCTTGGAGCCGGCATCTCCCTCCATCCGGGCGGCACTTCTGGCGCTGGCTGGACGGGTGAGCGCCGATCTGCCGTCCCTCGGGCGCGCACGCCCGGCCTTGCAGATGGAAGCATGTAGCGTGCTGTCCACCGTTGCCGATGCGCTGGCGCCGGGACCGGCGGACCATCCCCTACATCACCGTCTCTCCGCATGCTGGGGCAGGCCGGAAGCGGCCGAATGCCTGCGGCGGGCGCTTGTCGTGCTGGCTGATCATGAGCTCAACGCCTCCACCTTCGCGGTCCGCGTCACTGTTTCGACGGGGGCAGCACTTTCTGCTGCCGTGCTTTCGGGCCTCGCGACGCTGACAGGACCGCTGCACGGTTCGGCATGGCGGAGCGTCGATGCCCTCGCCGAGGCTGCATCCACCTTCGGGGCAGAACAGGCGATCCGCGGCCTGTTGTTGCGGGCAAACAGGTTAGTGGCCTTCGGACATCCACTTTACCCCGACGGCGATGCGCGAGCGAGCGCGCTGCTGTCATCCTTCGAAGCGCCGCCGGTTTTTCGCGATGTTCGGCAAGCCGGCGAGGAAATAGTGGGCGAGAAGGTGAACGTCGATTTCGCGCTTGCCGCCATGACAGCAGCCTTCGATCTGCCCGAGGAGGCACCGATCATCATCTTTGCGCTGGCGCGCACGGCGGGCTGGCTGGCGCATGCGATGGAGCAGATCGAAAGCGGCCATCTGATCCGCCCGCGTGCCCGCTATGTCGGGCCTTCGCCAGCCGAGACCTGAGTTGGGCGACGAGCTCTCCGAATGGCTTGCGCAGTCTCACGTTTTTGCATAGGGAAACCGGCGAATTCAGCTAGTATGAGCCGGCCGGCGCCATTCGAGGATGTACCGGCGGGTCACGAGGGGCGGATCATGAAAGCCATGTCAGCAATCTCCCGCAGCCTGTTTTTCGCGGTGCTGATCATCAGCCTGCTGCCTGATGGCCCAGCTTATGCCCAGTCTGCCGGCTGCGCGATTTCGCGTGCGGCGAACGGCAACCAGATTTTCCGTTGCCCCGGTGGCGTCAACATCACAGCTGAGCGTGGCGCATCCTTCACGCTCACCGACCGCAATCGCGACGGCAGCCCGGATTCGCTTGCATTGCGCAGCAAGGCTGCCCTTGTCGACGTCGACAGCAGCCAGCACCGCGGCGGCTTCCAGGTGGTGACGCCGCAGGCGATCGCCGCCGTTCGCGGCACGCAATGGGCCGTCGATGTCAAAGGCGGCACGACCTCCGTACTGGTAACCCGTGGTCGCGTCGGCGTACGCCGTCCGACAGGCGCAGCCGTCGTGCTCGGACCTGGCGAGGGTGTGGATGTAACACGCGGAACCGCTGCGCTCACCGTCCGCACGTGGCCGGCGCCGCGCGTCGCGGCCCTTCTTGCACGCCTCGGTCAATAAGTGGTCTCATGAACCATCGGCGTCAGACCGTTATCGCGCTGCTGCTCGCCGGTCTGTGGGGCGCGGTACTCGGCTATTTCCATCTGCAGTCGGACTCCGGCCTCATGGAGCGCATGGAGGCCACGCTGGCCGATCTGCGCAGCACGATCGTCGGCGTCCGCGCGCCGCCCGATATCGTTTCCATTATCGCGATCGATGACAGTACCGCCGCAACACATGGCTATCCACTCAAGCGGGAGACGCTTGCGCAGCTCGTCACGTCGATCGGAGCGTTGAAACCAAAGGCTTTGGCTCTCGATATATTGCTCGTCGATCCCGACACGGAGGAGGGGGATGCGGCGCTCGCAACAGCTATCAAAGCGGCGCCCAGCATCATCGCCGGTGCTGCGACCTTCCCGCAAAGTCTCCAATCGGTGACGGTAAACGCGGAAGATCCGCTTGCGGCGGTTCCCGAGGCGCAGCAGCTCCTGCTACCGCAGCCTCGCTTCGCAGAGGCTGCAGCGCTCGGCATCGTCAATGTGGCGACGGACCAGAGCGGTGTGCCTCGATTCATTCCGCTGTTTTCTCGTGCCGCCGACCGTCTGGATGCAGCCTTTCCACTAAGGGTCGCCTCGATTGCGCTCGGCGCCGAACCATTGATCGAGGCGGACGGCATCCGGCTTGGTGCCCGCCGCATCCCAACGGATACGGGCCAGCGCCTGCCGCTGACGTTCTACGGACCTGCAGGCAGCATCCGCACTTTCAGCGCTGCCGATGCGCTCGACGGCAAGCTGCTGGCGGATGCCATCACCGGCAAGGTGGTGGTGATCGGTGCGACCGTGACCGGCGGCGGCGATGTCTTTCCCACCCCGTTCGATCCCATCCTGCCGGGTGTCGAAGTCATGTCGACGGCGATTACCCATCTGATCGCAGGCGACGGCATGGTGCGCGACAGCAGGACACGACAGGCGGATGCCGGCATTGCGACGGCCTTGCCTGTTCTCTTGGTCGCACTGATCGCATGGCGCCGCGGTGCCCTCGGCTTCGTCATCATCGGCCTGACGGTCATTGTCTGGGCGATGCTCAACCTTGCCGCTTTCGCGAACGGCTACTGGCTGAGTGCTGCATTGCCGATTGCGGCCGCCCTCCCACCCGCAGTTATTTTCGGCGCCACGGAACTCTGGCGCGACCGCAGCCGTGCGCGGCACTTCGCCGATCAGTCCGAGCGGCTGCAGCGCATCGAGGCGCCGGGCCTGGGCGAGTGGCTGGCGCGCGACCCGGCCTTCCTGGCCGAGCCGGTTCGGCAGAATGCTTCCGTCGTCTTCATCGACCTCTCGGGCTTCACCGGCCTCAGCGAAGCGGTCGGGCCGGCGGCGGTGCGGGAGATCCTCAGCAGTTTCTTCGAACTCATCGACGAGGAAGTGCGGCTGCTTGGCGGGGCGATCACCAGCTTCATGGGCGACGGCGCCATGATCCTCTTCGGGCTGCCGGAACCGACGGCGGACGATGCAGCCCGGGCAGCAGCCTGCGCCGTGCGGCTTGCCGGCCGCACGCGCAGCTTCCTTGCAGGCCATCTGGAGCTTCGTCGCAGGAAGATCGGTTTCAAGCTCGGCGCTCATTGCGGCACGATCGTCGCCTCACGGCTCGGCAGCGGCGACCGGCAGCAGATCACTGCGACGGGTGATACCGTCAATGTCGCACAGCGGCTCATGGAGGTGGCGGCGAGCCGCGGCGCTGAACTTGCGCTGAGCGCCGACCTGCTCGACGCGGCCGGTCCGGAGGCTGTTCCGTCGCAGGCAGGACGGCTGACCGGACCGTTCGAGACGAAGCTTCGTGGCCGCTCGGGCAGCATCGCCATCTACACATGGCGTGGCGAGACACTTTGACATTCGCACCCGGAGCGAGTAGGAACGGCCCAACTCTTCGGCCGGACGATTCCGGCTACGGCGCGTTATGCGTCTGACAGCTCCGAAAGATCGAACACATGACTGACTATAACGGCGTCTCTCCGGCGATCGCCAAGGCGTTGCAGAAGCGCGGCTATACCGAGCTCACCCCTGTCCAGAAGGCGATGCTCGATCCGGCGCTCGCTGCATCGGATGCACTCGTCTCCGCGCAGACCGGCTCAGGCAAGACCGTCGCATTCGGGCTTGCACTCGCGCCGACGCTTCTCGAAAGCGCCGAACGGTTCGGCCTTGCCGCTGCTCCCGTTGCCCTCGTGATCGCGCCGACGCGCGAACTGGCGCTGCAGGTGAAGCGCGAGCTGGAATGGCTTTATGAAATAACCGGTGCTGTCATCGTCAGCTGCGTTGGCGGCATGGACATTCGCAGTGAGCGCCGTGCGCTGGAGCGTGGCGCCCATATTGTCGTCGGCACGCCAGGACGCCTCTGCGACCACATCCGCCGCAACGCGCTTGACATGAGCGAGCTCAAGGCAGCGGTGCTGGACGAAGCGGACGAGATGCTCGATCTCGGCTTCCGCGAAGATCTGGAATTCATCCTTGACGCCGCACCGGCCGAACGCCGGACGCTGATGTTTTCCGCCACGGTTCCCGCAGCCATCGCCAAGCTGGCGAAAAGCTATCAGCGCGACGCAGTGCGCATCAGCACGCAGGCGGAAGAAAAGCAGCATATCGATATCGAATATCGCGCGCTCGCCGTGTCGCCGAGCGACCGCGAAAACGCGATCATCAACGTTCTGCGCTATTACGAAGCGCGCAATGCGATCGTCTTCTGTTCGACGCGCGCAGCCGTCAATCACCTGACCGCGCGGTTCCACAACCGCAATTTCCACGTCGTGGCGCTCTCGGGCGAACTGACGCAGAACGAGCGCAGCCATGCGCTGCAGGCGATGCGCGACGGGCGTGCCCGTGTCTGCATCGCAACCGATGTCGCAGCACGCGGTATCGACCTGCCTGGCCTCGATCTCGTCGTGCATGCCGATCTGCCGACCAATCCAGACACACTTCTGCATCGCAGCGGCCGTACGGGCCGCGCCGGGCGCAAGGGTGTCAGCGCGATCATCGTGCCGCTCAATGCACGCCGCAAGGCCGAGCGACTTCTTGAGAATGCCGGCATCGCCGCCACCTGGGCGCGGCCGCCCTCGGTGGAGGAAGTGACGGAGCGTGATGACGAGCGGCTGCTGGCCGACCCGATCTTCGCCGACAAGCCGTTGGAGGAAGAGCTGGGGCTGGTGCAGAAGCTCATCGCCAGCCACGGCGCCGAGACGCTTGCCGCCGCCTTCGTGCGTCTTTACCGCTCCAACCAGTCGGCGCCGGAAGACCTGATCGAAGTTTCGGTGCAGGACGATCGCGCCCGCAAGCGCCGCGAAGGCGAGCCACGCGAATTCGCACCGGCGCAAAAGGGACCGCGCGATGATTTCGGCCCGAGCGTCTGGTTCTCGGTCTCCGTCGGCCGCAAGCAGAATGCCGAACCGCGCTGGCTGATCCCGATGCTCTGCCGCGCCGGCAACGTGACCAAGCGCGAGATCGGCGCGATCAAAATGCAGCCGGACGAGACATTCGTGGAAATCGCCGCCGACAGCGCCGACAGCTTCCTCGGTGCACTTGGCCCGAACAAGACGATGGAACGCGGCATCCGCGTAGCCAGGCTGAACGGCACGCCCGACTTCAGCAAGCCGGCCAAGCCCGCCTACGCCAAGAAGCCGTTCGAAGACCGCGGCGAGGATCGTTTTCGCAGCGACAAGCCGAAGGGCAAGTTCGGGAAGGACAGGCCCGCTGGCGCTGGACGTCAGGACGACAAGCCCTGGACGAAGAAAGACCCGAAGCCGAAATTCGAAGGCGCCAAGTTCGAGGGCGGCAAGTTCGAGGGCGGCAAGGGCAAGTTCAGCAAGAAGAAAGACCGCTGAGGCGGTCGCCGGCCGCGCCGGTAAGGTGACGCGACTGGCATCCTACAGCGGCTTCAGCCCTTGTTGCTGAGGCCGGCTGCTGCGAGGATGAGATTGGCGACAGCCTGCGGCTGAGAGATCAGCGAGACATGGCTGGCGTCGAGTTCGATCGTTGTCGCGTTCATGCGCTTTGCCATGAAGCGTTCCAGATCCGGATTAATGGTCCGGTCATTCTTCGAAACCGCGTACCATGACGGTTTGGAGCGCCAGGCGGCGACCGTCGTCCTGGCAGTGAACAGCGTGTCGGAAATGCGGCCCTGCACGGCGTAAAGCGCCTTGGCGCGGGCAACCGGCAAGTCGCCGGCAAAATCCCGGACGAAGGCTTCTTCGCTCAACTGGGCGTAACCGCCGGCCTGAACGAGGCCGGCGCTGGCCGGTGGCGTCGGATATTGCTTGGCAAGCGCGGTATAATCCTCACCAGCGTCCGGCGCGCGGGCGGCGATATAGACAAGTGCGGTCACCTTCGGGTCGACACCGGCTTCGGTAACGAGCATTCCGGAATAGGAATGGCCGACGAGCACTGTCGGGCCATCCATGAGCGCCAGGATGCGCTTGGTCGCCTCGACATCATCGGCGAAGGAGGTGAGAGGGTTCTGCACGGCCATCACATTCAGGCCGGCAGCCTGGAGATGGGGGATGACATCCAGCCAGCAGGAAGCATCGGCATAGGCGCCATGAACGAGAACGACATTCTTTGCCTTGGCGATATCGGCGGCCCGGCCGGCGGCCGGAAACATGCTGAGTGCGGCCCCTGCAGCGAGCGCGGCCGAGAATGAACGTCTGGTCATCGGTTGCATAATAGTGTCCTCCGGCTTGTAGGAAATTTGGGGCGATGCCCTTTGGATCGCTGCGGAAACGTTACGCCGAGACTCGAGCTTCGATAACTATACAAAGGTCCAGCGAGGTATTATGCCGTCCAGCACGGCCAGATGGCCTGTCGTAACGAGGGGCAACCGATATCAGATGAGACCGGCTTCCGCAGATGATCGTCTCGACCTGGCGGCCTTCATCGAGGCAAACTTGCCACTTGCCAGCCTACCTTCCATACCCGAGGTAAGGCTGCATGTGGCGACACCGAGGAGCGGCCTCTATCGCCTTGCAATGGCTGATGATTCCGATTTGATGCCGCCCTATTGGGCTTATCCCTGGGCGGGCGGGGCGGTGCTTGCGCGCTATCTTTTCGACCATCCCGAAGAGGCAGCCGGCAAACGTGTCGTCGATCTCGGCACCGGCTCCGGCCTCGTCGCCATCGCAGCGATGAAATGCGGTGCGGCCCAAGTGCTCGCTATCGATATCGATGCGAAGGCGATCGCTGCGGCGCGGCTGAATGCTCATGCCAACGATGTCGAGATCGAGACGCGGCTCGGCGATATTATCGAAGACGAGCCGCCTGAAGCCGATATGATCCTGGCCGGCGATGTATTCTATGACCAGGCGCTGGCGGAGCGTGTTCTGCCTTTCCTTGGACGCTGCCGCGCAGCCGGGCTCGACGTGCTCGTCGGCGATCCGGGGAGGGCGCCTCTGCCCGCTACGTTCCTGGAGAAAATTGCGGAATATCCGGTGCCGGATTTCGGCGGGCCTGCACGGGGTACGGCCGCCAACAGTGCGGTTTTCCGCTTGAGGTGAGTGAAGGTGGATTGCGCGGGTGGCGCGTCACTTCGCCTTGCGTTAAATTAGATGATATGTCATCTATTGCTATCCCATCGATATTCCCATGACCGAAGACAAGATCACAACCTCATTCGGGAGCCTCGTCTCCCAGACCGCGCGCTACTGGCGCCGGGTCGCCAATCTGCGCCTGCAGCCTTTTGGACTGACGGAAGCGACATGGCTGCCGCTGCTGCGCATCGCCCGCTCGCCGTCGCCGATGCACCAGAAGGAGCTTGCAGCCTCGCTCTCGCTCGACAATTCCTCCGTCGTGCGCCTGATCGACAATCTGGAGAAGGCGAGGCTGGTCGAGCGGCGGGAAGGCGAAGACAGGCGGGCCAAGGAGATATTGCTGACAGAGGAGGGCAGGAAGACCGTGGAGGAGGTCGAACGCGTGGCGCAGGGCATTCGTGAGGAGGCGCTTGGTCTTCTCCCGCGTGAGGACATCGAAACCACATGGCGTGTGCTCGACCACATCAGCGACGTACTTGCCCGACAGCTCGAGGAGCCCGAACAGTGAATTCGCATCCCGGCCCGATGACCGAAGCCAGACCGCTTGGTGTAAAGCTTCACATACCAGTCTGGCTGCTCGGGCTCATCACCTTCAGCGGTACGCTTGCCATGCATATTTTCGTGCCGGCCCTGCCGGCGGCGGCGAGCGATCTCGGCGCGTCGATCGGCGAGATGCAACTGACCGTCAGCCTCTACATCTTTGGTCTTGCCGTCGGCCAGCTCATCTATGGGCCGCTTTCGGACCGCTATGGCCGCCGGCCGGTGCTGATGAGCGGGCTTGTGCTCTATACGATCGCCGGCGTGGCAGCGCTGGTCTCACCCGGCGTACATGCACTGATCGCAGCAAGGCTCTTTCAGGCTTTCGGCGGCTGTGCCGGCCTCGTCATTGCCCGCGCCATCGTGCGCGATACGTCCAGCCCCGATGAAACAGCCAAGCGGCTCGCCATCATGAACCTCATGGTGACGGTAGGACCGGGGCTTGCACCTGTCGTCGGGGGTGCGCTTGCCGCCACGCTGGGCTGGCGCTCGATCTTCGTGGCACTCTGCGGGCTTGGCATCATCAACCTGCTGCTGACCTGGCGCAAGGTGCCGGAAACAGGCACCCGCAATGTCGAGACCTCGATGAAAGCGCTTGGCCGCGACTATCTCGGCCTGCTTTCCTCGCGCTCCTTTGTCGGTTATGCCATCGGCGGCGGCTGTGCGACGACCTCCATGTATGCTTTCACCGCATCCGCGCCCTTCATCGTCATCAACGAACTCGGCCGTCCGGCAACAGAAGTCGGCATCTGCCTGGCGCTGCTGATCTTCGGCTACTGGATCGGCAGCATGATCGCCACGCGGCTGATCGGCCGGTTTGCGATGAAGCGACTGATGGTGGTGTCCAACCTCGTCAGCATCGCAGCCGCGATCGTCTTCTTCAGCTTTGCGGTGACCGACCATCTGACGCTCTTGCCCATGATGGCCTCCATCATGGTCTATACGATCGGCGCCGGCGTGGCCTCGCCCAATGCGCTCACGCTCGCAGTCAGCGTCAACCCAAAGGTCACCGGTTCTGCCTCCGGTCTCTACGGCTCGACACAGATGGCAGTCGGGGCCGTCTGCAGCGCTCTTTCCGGCATCGGTGGCGATCCGGGGCTTGCAGCGGCGACCGTCATTCTCGGCGCCAGCGTGCTGGCGCAGCTCTGCTTCTGGGTTGCTGTCGCTTCGAGAAATGTCAGGCGAGAAGATCTGGCCGCAGAAGCATGACCGGGCAGGTGGCACCGGCCGGGAGTTCCGGCGCATGCGGCGGGCGGATGATCAAGCAATCCGAATGGGCAAAGGTCTTCATCATAGACGAATCCTGCTTGTCGAAGGGTTCGACCAGCCAGTTGCCGTCGGCCGATTTCGAAAGCTTCGCGCGCATATAATCCTGTCGGTGGTCATTGGCCCGCAGCGTGACGGCTGCTTCAACCGTTGTCTCGCGCCGGACCGGCGGCAGCGAGGCGAGCTTGCGGATCAGCGGCTCAAGGAAAAGCAGAGAACAGACGAGGCTAGAGACCGGATTGCCTGGCAGGCCGAGCACATGCGTCTCGCCAAAACGGCCGACCATCAGCGGCTTCCCGGGGCGCATGGCGATGCGCCAGAAATCGAGCTGCATGCCGGCCTCAATCAGCGTAGCCTGCACCAGATCGTGGTCGCCGACCGAGGCACCCCCGAGCGTGACGATGACATCGACCTTGGCATTGCGCGCCTTGTCGATCGCCGCAGTGATCTCAGCCCTGTCATCGGGCACGATGCCAAGATCGAGCACATCAGCGCCGGCCCTGCGGGCAAGGGCTGCTACGCCAAAGGTGTTGGATGCGATGATCTGCGAAGGACCGGGCGTGCTTCCGGGGGGCAGAAGCTCGTCGCCGGTTGCAAGGATCGCGATCAGCGGACGGCGCTGGACCTCGACTGATGGCCGGTTCATGCCGGCAGCAGCCGTCAACCGCGAGAAATCGAGCACAGTGCCGGCGGCCAACACCACTTCGCCCTCGGCAAAATCCTGGCCTCGCGGGCGCACATGCTGACCCTGCCTTACCGGGAATTTGGTTCTGATGCCGCTTTCGATCTTCTCCGCATCCTCCTGCAGCAGGACGCTATCGGCCCAAGACGGCACCGGCGCACCGGTGAAGATCCTGATAGCCTCTCCCTGACCGACGCTTCCCTCGAAGCCGTGGCCAGCCGCGGACGTGCCGACGACCGTCAGAACGGCACCGGGCTCCGGCGCATCTTCACGGCGCAGCGCATAACCATCCATGGCGGAGGAATTGAAGGGCGGCTGTGTCAGGCCAGCCGTCAGATCAACGGCAAGGACGCGGCCTTCGGCCTCGGCAAGCGGCAGCGTTTCGGACGTCGTGACGGGATTTGCGCTGGAGAGCAGGCGGCTCAGGGCTTCAGCGACCGGTAGAAGGTTCATCTCGCCTCCGAATGACGGAAATCGCCGGATTTGCCGCCGGATTTTTCCAGCAGCCTGACGCCCCCGATTTCCATGGCCTTGTCGGCGGCCTTGGCCATGTCGTAGATCGTCAGGCAGGCGACCGAAACGGCGGTCAGCGCCTCCATCTCCACACCGGTCTTGCCGGTGAGTTTGGCACTCGCCGTGACGCGCAGGCCGGGCAGGGAAGCATCTTCCTCGATTTCGACCGTGACCTTCGTCAGCATCAGCGGATGGCAGAGCGGGATGAGATCGGCAGTCCGCTTGGCGGCCATGATACCGGCAAGGCGTGCGGTGCCGATGACATCGCCCTTCCTTGCATTGCCTTCACGGATAAGAGCAAGCGTTTCCGGCGCCATCTTCACATGGCCCTCGGCGGTGGCGATGCGCACGGTCTCGGCCTTGTCGGAAACATCGACCATATGCGCCTCGCCGGAGGCGCCGATATGGGTGAGGCTGGGCTTTCCGCCGCTCATATCATTCAGCCGCGATGGCGGCTTCACCAAACAGCAGCGCGCGGGTGGCGGCCGTCACGTCGTCTTTGCGCATCAGGCTTTCGCCAACGAGGAAGGTGTTGATGTCGACGGCCTGAAGGCGCTTGCAATCTGCATTGGTGAAGATGCCGCTCTCGCCGACGAGGAGCCTGTCATCAGGAACCATGGTTGCCAGCGTCTCGCTGACGGTGAGGCTGACTTCGAAGGTGCGCAGGTTGCGGTTGTTGATGCCGACGAGCGGCGAGGAAAGCTTCAGCGCTCGCTCCATTTCCTCGATATCATGAACTTCGACCAGCACATCCATGCCAAGCGAGAAGGCTTCGTCCTGCAGACGCTCGGCATCATCATCCGTCAGCGAAGCCATGATGAGCAGGATGCAGTCCCCACCCCAGGCGCGGGCTTCATGGACCTGATAGGTCTCAAACATGAAATCCTTGCGCAGCGCGGGCAGGGCGCAGGCGGCACGTGCTGCCGTCAGGAATTCCGGCGCGCCCTGGAAGCTCGGCGTATCCGTCAGTACGGAAAGGCAGGCGGCGCCACCGGCTTCGTACGCCTTGGCAAGTGCAGGCGGATCAAAATCCGGACGGATCAGGCCTTTGGACGGGCTTGCCTTCTTGATCTCGGCAATCAGGCCGATCTCTCCCGCATCACGCTTGGCGACCAGCGCCTTATGGAAGCCGCGCGGCGCGGACTGGCCGGCCTGCATGGCCTTCAGATCAGCAAGCGAGGTCTTCGCCTTGGCGGCAGCGATTTCCTCACGCTTGTAGGCTTCGATCTTCTTCAGGATATCGGTCATGCGGCAATCCTAGTCGATATCGTTGGACACGGCGATCAGTTTGTCGAGCGCAGACGCCGTGGCGCCGCTATCGAGCGATTCCGTTGCGAGCTTCATGCCGTCGCGGATCGTCCCGACCTTGCCTGCGATGACGAGCGAGGCGGCGGCATTGGCGAGCGCGATATCGCGATAAGCGTTCCTTGCGCCCGCAAGCACATCACGCAGGGCTGCAGCATTGACGGCGCCGTCCCCGCCCTTGATGTCGGCGAGCACGCAGGGCGCTATGCCGAAATCATCAGGCGAAAGCTCGAAGGTTCGGATCTGACCGTTTTCGAGCGCGGCAACGCTGGTCTTGCCGGTCGTGGTGATTTCATCGAGGCCATCGCCATGGACGACCCAGACGCTTTCTGAGCCGAGATCGCGCATGACTTCGGCAAGCGGCACGACCCATTGCGGCGCGAAGACGCCGAGAAGCTGGCGCTTGACGCCGGCCGGATTGGAAAGCGGGCCGAGCAGGTTGAAGATGGTGCGCGTACCGAGTTCGACGCGGGAAGCGCCAACGTGGCGCATGGCCGAGTGATGCTGTTGCGCGAACATGAAGCCGACACCGGCCTCGGCAATGCAGCGCGAGATCATTTCGGGGGTGACCTCAAGATTGACACCGAGCGCAGCAAGGCTGTCGGCGGCCCCCGATTTCGAGCTCAGCGCCCGGTTGCCGTGCTTGGCGACCGGAACGCCGGCGCCGGCAACGATCAGCGCCGCCAACGTCGAGATGTTATAGGTGCCGCTGGCATCGCCGCCGGTGCCGACAATATCGATCGCATCGGCCGGCGCTTCCACCCGCAGCATCTTGGAGCGCATCGTGGTAACGGCGCCGACGATCTCATCGACCGTCTCGCCGCGAACACGGAGCGCCATCAGGAAGCCGCCGATCTGCGAAGGCGTTGCCTGGCCGGACATCAGGATATCGAAGGCCTGGCGGGCCTCGTCACGGGTCAAGGGCTCGCGGCTTGCTGCCTTGGCCAGGAGCGGCTTCAGATCGGACATGCGGCGCTTCCCCCTAGCGGACGGTTGCCTGTTCGGCGAGGTTCTGGTTGACCTGTGCACCGTACCGGGTCTGCAGCAGGTTGACCATCTGATCGAGAATGTCGTCACCGGCGCCATTTGCAATGGCGGCGATCTGCTGATCGCGATTATCGAGCGCATCGGTCGTCGGCTCGTCGTTGACCTCAGTCACCTTGAGCAGGATCTGCGTGCTCGGATCGGCGCCTACAGCCGTTGCCACGGTATCGGCGGGACCGGAGAAGGCGGCGTTGATACCGGCACGGCCGAGAACCGGATCATCGGTCGAACGGGTAAAGCCGCTCTTGCTTTCGACGGCGATGCCGAGCGGGGTGGCGATATCGGCCAGCGAGGTGCCCTTCTGCGCCTCGGCCTTCAGCTCGTCGGCCTTTTTGGCGAGCTCGGCCTTCTGCTGCTCGGCGGTCCAGTCCTGAACCGCCCTGTCACGCACTTCAGCAAGCGGACGATCGCGATCAGGCATGACGTCGCGCACGTCGAACCAGACATAACCGTCATTGCCGACGGCAATGGCGGAGGCATCGGCGCCGACATCGGTCTTGAAGGCTTCCGGCAGCAACTGCTGCTGGGCCGGAATATCCTTGACCGGATTTCCGTCCTTGTCCGCACCCGTCATGTCGATGGCGTCGATGGTGACGGCCTTCAGCTTCAGCTGATTGGCGATCTCTTCGAGGGACGTGCCGCCGGCGCGCATTTCCTCGATGCGGTCGTGAACGTTGATGACTTCCTGCGAGGCATTGGCGACCGAAAGCTGCTTGCGGATCTCTTCCTTGACCTCATCGAAGCTCTTGGTGGTCTCCGGCTTGATATTGGTCACGCGCAGGATCACCGGACCGAAGCTGCCGTCGACGACAGCCGTGGTTCCACCATCCGTCTTCACCCCGAAGGCAGCTTCGGCAACGGCCTGGTCCGGAACCTTGTCCTTGGTGAATTCGCCGAGCAGCACGTCGCTTGCGGTCTTGCCCTGATCGGTGACGAGCTGATCGAAGCTCGTGCCGCTCTTCAGCGCGGTTTCGGCCGCATTGGCGAGATCCTTGCTGGCGAAGGTCAGCTGCTCAAGCGTGCGGCTTTCCGGCGTCGTATAGGCCGCCTTGGCCTTGTCGAAGGCTTCCTTGATCTGGTCGTCGGTGACCGTCGTGGGATCGGCGATATCGCCAGGCTGGAGCTTCAGATAGCCGATCTTGCGGTACTCCGGCGCACGGTAGCGCTGCTTGGCGTCTTCGAACCACTTGGACAGAACATCATCGGCGGGCGCCTTGATCGGCTCGATATTGGCGTTGGTGAGCAGCAGGTAATCGACGCTGCGGCTCTCATTGCCATAGAGTTTCAGCGCGTTGACGAGAGTCGCAGGCGCCTGGAAGCCGTTGGAGACGGCTTCGATGATCTGGCTGCGCACAGCCTGCTTGCTGCGATCCTTGATATAATCGTCTTCCCGGATGCCGGCATTGCGCAGACGAGAGGTGAAGAGCGAGCGGTCGAACTGGCCGTTGACCGCCTTGAAGGCCGGATCCTCGCCGATCAGCTGGGCGAGCCGGTCTTCGGAAAGGCCGAGGCCCATGTCATCGGCAAGCTGGTCCAGCGAGGCACCGGCCAGAAGCTGGGCAAGCACCTGCTGCTCGACGCCGAAAGCACGGGCCTGCTCCGGCGTCAGGCGCACACCGTATTGCTGACCGAGCGCTGCGACCTGACGCTGATAGGCGAGACGGAATTCATTGACGTCCACATGCTGGTCGCCGACGGTGACCACCGTCGTGCTGTTGCCGCCGCTTATCAGCTCACGCGACACGCCCCAGATGCCGAAAGAGGCGACGAGCAGGAGCAGGAGCAGCTTGGCAACCCAGGTCTGAGCAGCTCTTCTCAGAATATGGAACATGGAAACGCAAACCTCGCATTATCATTGGCCCAAAAGGGCAGACATTCGTCGTTCCATAAAACAAAGCTGCGAGGAAATGAAGGCTTGTCACACGAAAAGCTTGCGGGGGCGTGCACACGCTCTCGCTACGGCACCCGCCCGAAAATCGGAATTGATTTTCGGAAACCCTGATGCGCAGATTCAAAAGCGTTAGAGCATCCCTGATGCATCCGAATGCATGCACGCTTCTCGAGGTGCCTTGAGCGACAAAAGATGCCTGGTTGCGGAACCTTTCCAGTCTTCATTTCGTTGAAGCGGCATTCCACTAAACAGGAGCAGACCATGGCCGAATTGAAAACCGCTTCCGTCGAATCCACCGCTGCGCGCGTCAAGGCCGAAGTTGCCGCCGAAGATCTGTCCGCGCAGGTTGCTGCGTTGCGTGAGGATCTGAGTCGCCTTTCGGACAGTGTGATCGCGCTGGGGCAGGGCGCCAGGACCGCAGTGGCCGACGAAGCCTCCGTGATGACCGAGCGTGTCCGCGACAAGGTGCGTGAAGAGCCGCTGACGGCAATCGCCATTACGGCCGGTGTTGCCTATCTCTTCGGTCTCCTCAGCCGTCGCTAAATGAAAAAAAGCCGGACGCATGACGTCCGGCCTTTAATCTTTCTGGCGATCTTTTCCCTGTCAGCTCAGCGGCGGATGAGGCGTCCGATCGCGATCAGTATGCATGCGCCGACAAAGCCAGTGACCAGGTAGCCTAGCCAGCCGCTGAGTGGCTGGATGTGAAGGATACCGAGAATCCAGTTGGCGACAATCGCTCCTATGATGCCGAGCAATATGTTCATGAACACGCCCATATTGCTGTTCATGAACTTTTCCGCCAGCCATCCGGCGAAGCCGCCGATAATGATAGCTGCAATCCAACCTACACTTTCGTTTTCCATGGCAATCTCCCTCCTGGCAAAACGTGAGATACAACGCGCACAATCGAAAAAAGTTCCGCTGGGGCAGCGGCTTAGCACTGTCAGGGATGAAGCAACGTCACCGGCGCAGAAAGCGCGTGAACCGCAATCTGAAACATCAAGCCTGAAAAGGCCAGCGCGGCAAAGCCGGCCGGCATCAGCAAACTCTTGGTGAACATCAAATCCCCCTTTATCGGGAGCAAGCATAGTTCATCGCCTCAACTGCGCAAGCTGCTTATTAATAAGTAGTTAAGCATGAAATTTAAGTAAAATACTCACGACACTACATGCGCTTCGACTAATATTAAATTATTCGGATATCACATTATCTGGAACAGGCGCTTTTCGATTTTCATGAACAAGCAGTCATTCAACGCCACCTGGAGGAGATCGATATGCGTCCCTCCCTTTTCATCGAGAATGAGAAACAGCCCGCCAGACTGGCGCCGGATGGCCAAAATCGCGCGGAATACTGTCCTTTAGGCAGCACGGAAAGATTGCATCTCAATTGAAGTGAGCCGGCCCGAGAAAGACCCAATAAAGGTACAGCAAGAGTAAAAACAATTCGAGATTTCACGCTTCCTTTTACGCAGGATTAACCCAACCTGACGTCAATTCATAGCTAACAGAATCTCAAGAAGATCGATTCATCGACCCTGCTGTTTCTCGTATTTCAGGCCGCGTATGTCTTCTATTAATACAAATTATTCCAGCATGGCGGCGTTACAAACCCTCCGGTCTGTGACGGCAGATCTCTATGCGACGCAGAATAGAGTTTCGACCGGCCTGCGGGTCGAGAAGGCATCCGACAATGCAGCCTACTGGTCCGTTGCAACGACGATGCGCACGGACAACAGGGCGCTTTCAGCGGTTTCCGATGCCTTGGGCCTCGGCGAAGCGATGACGGATACCAGTTCTTCCGCGCTTGCCTCGATCGTCGATATCATCGGCGACATGAAAGCCAAGCTGATAGCGGCGACCGAGAAGAGTGTCGACAAGGCAAAAATCCAGGATGAGCTCGATGCGCTGAACGGCAGACTGGTGGCGACCGCCAGTTCTGCCTCCTTTTCCGGCGAGAACTGGCTAAATACCGACATTCCCGGCCTCGACCTGATGACGCAATATAACAAGAGTATCGTTTCGGCCTTCATTCGCGGAGGCGACGGCAGTGTCAGCGTCGACACGACCGATGTCGATCTCACACGGTTGGCGCTTTTCAATTCGAGCGGCGGAGGGCTGCTGCAAGCGGATGAAAAATCGCTTGGGCTGATCGGCGGATTGCGGAATGCCGATTTTACCGGCGTCGGGCAAAGGGGTTACAGTGTCTACTGGTTCTTCGGCCCCGCCACTCTTCCCAATCCAAGCACCGGCGTCTTCACCGCAACGGACAAGATGACCTTCGACCTCACCGTCGACGGCGCGGAAACGCGCACGGTGACGATCGACAGGAATACGATCGACGCTGCATTGGGAACGACCAATGGTTATATCGCCAACGCCAATGATTTTGCCACCGTTATACGCCTGGCAATGTCCAACATGGGCTGGTCACCTGGCAGCGTCACATCCCCGGGAGGCCTGCTTTATTTTACCAGCGGCGAAATTCCGGGTAGCAGTGCATCGAGCATGGTCATTTCAAACGTGACCTCGACGCTTGCCGGCGGTTATGCTTTCGCGCTCAATGTACCCGCTTTACAACGGCAGGACGGCACCGTCGCGAGCTACCAGTTCGGATTTGCAGGTCCATTCGCCGTGCAGCGTGATGTCGCGTTTTCTTTCAGCGTGAATGTCAACAACGGCGCCACGAAAACCGTGACCATCAACCGCAGCCTTGTCGACAGCGTTCTCGGCACGAATGACGGAAAGATCAATACTGCCGGCGATTATGCGCGCATCCTTGGCGCCGTGCTGGCCGGAAGCGGAATGCAGGCCACTGCGGCAGGCTCGAATATATTGCTTCAGGCGGATTCGGCCATGCATCCGCAAGCGGGCGCGACGCGATCAACTATCCGGCTTTTCGGCGTTACCGACAATATCGGCTATGCGCCCAATTTCGATATTACCGATATCGACATCACCAATCCCGCCAATGACCTGCAAAACTATATCGGCGGTATCAACATGATGGAGCAGAAAGTTATCCAGGCTGCAAGCTATCTGGGCGATGTCAGCAAGCGGCTCAACATGCAGGACAATTTCGTCAATACGCTGCAGGATTCCGTCGCAAGCGGCATCGGGCGGCTCATCGATGCCAACATGGAGGAAGAATCCTCACGGCTGACGGCCCTGCAGAGCCAGCAGCAACTCGCCCTGCAATCTCTCTGGATCGCCAACAGCGCACCGCAGAACGTGCTCCAGCTCTTCCAGTAAGATGCCCCGCAATGGGCGCCGATATGCCTCATCGGGGTGCGTCATGACCTCGCATCGATGGCAGTAGCTTTGCTGCCTGCCAGCGGATAAGAGACATTCTGCGGCGAGCCTCGCGACGGAGACTCCTATCGCAAAGTCGGGTGCGGCGAGGTTTGCATGAAGTCCGAAACAGTAGAAGTACGGCCGCTGGCAGGCATCGCGCTTGCTTGCGCCGGTTACGCTTGCTTTGCCCTGCAGGACGCCTTGGTCAAATGGCTCGTGGCCGACTACGAGGTTCCGGAAATCCTGTTCATGCGCAGCATGGTCATCGTGATCATCACCGGCGTTCTCGTGCGCTACCGCCGCCATCCTTCGATCTTCAAGAGCCCCTATAGAGGCACGGTCGCGCTTCGCTCGGCGCTGATGCTGATCGCCTGGCTGCTGTTTTACAACGCCGCCCGGTATCTGGGACTTGCCGAGCTGACGACGCTCTATTTCTCGGCGCCGATCATTGTCATGTTCCTGTCGATCCTGGTTCTCAAGGAAACAATCGGAAAGGGGCGCTGGATCGCCTGCGTCGGCGGCTTCATCGGCGTCACCATCGCCGCAAACCCCACGCATTCGCCCAACCTGCTGCCGGCCGCCATGTGCCTCACCGCGGGTTTCTGCTGGGCCTGGAGCACGATCCTCATCCGGCTCGTCAGCCGCAGCGAGACGACACTCACTCAGATGTTCGCGACAAGCTTGCTGTTCGCGATTGCCTGCGCCCTGTCGTTCCCCTGGATCTGGAAAACACCCGATGCCACAGGCTGGGCTTTGATGCTGGGTCTCGGCCTCGTCGCCACACTCGGGCAATTCCTTCTCTATGAAGGGTTCCGATACGCGCCGGCCTCGGCGCTCGCACCCGTCGAATATAGCGGGCTCTTGTGGGCCTTCGTTTACGGCTATCTCATCTGGGCGGAAATTCCGGCGGTAAACGTCTTCGTGGGCGCGCTCATCATCGTCGCCTCAAGCCTGGTATTGATTGCCTGGGAGCGCCATGGCGAGCCCGGCCGGAAGAAGCGCGCGGCTTGCTGAGAGAAACGTATCGAAATGGCTGACGTCAGTGAGGATTTCCAGCGAACGCCTTGCCGGCAAGCCGCGCCACGCTCTGCCCGATAGCCAGTGAGGCAGTCAGGCCGGGGCTTTCGATCCCATACAGCGCTATATAGGCGGGATGTCCCGTTTTCTCCGGCCCTTGAAGCACGAAGTCGCCACCACCGCCCGAAACCGGGCCGGCGATTTTCGGACGTATGCCTGAATAGGCCGGCTGCAGGGCACCATTCTCCAGATCGGGCCAATAGCGGCGGATTGCGGAATAAAATTTATCCGCGCGACGCGGGTCGACATCATAGTCGATCGTCTCAACCCACTCGACATCAGGACCGAAGCGCGCCTGGCCTGCAAGATCGAGCGTCAGGTGCACACCGAGACCACCGGGTTCGGGGACCGGGTAGATCAGCTGCGTCGCCGGCGCGCGGCCGGTCAGTGCGAAGTAGCATCCCTTGGCGTAGTGACGTGGCGGGATTGTGCTGACGTCCAGGCCCAACAGTTTTTCGGACAGCGCCCAGGCATTCAAGCCTGCAGCATTCACCACGAGGCCTGCTTCAATTTTGACCGGATCGCGGCCGCCGACTGACAGACGGATCTTGTCCGCAGCCAACTCGCCTTCGATGACAGGAGAATTGCAGACGATTGCTCCCCCGTTTGCCTCGATATCCGTGATGTATGCCTGCATGAGACTGTGACTGTCGATGATGCCTGTTGACGGGGAGACAAGCGCCGCGAAGCCCCTGATCCGGGGTTGCCTGCGGGTAAGCTCCGCTGCGTCGATCAGGTAGCAGTCCTCCACTCCATTTGCTTCAGCCTGCCTGGACAGCTTTTCGAGGTAACCGAGTTCCTCCTCGCTCGACGCAACGACGAGCTTGCCGCAAGCCTTGTGAGGGACGCTCCGCTCACGGCAATATTCGTAGAGCTTGTGTTTTCCGGCAACGCAGAGCTCTGCCTTCAAACTGCCAGTTGCATAGTAGAGCCCGGCGTGGATGACCTCGCTGTTGCGGGCAGACGTAATGCTGCCGGTCATTGGCTCCGCTTCGAGAAGCACGACCTCGCGGCCGGACATGGCAAGTTCGCGCGCTACCGCCAACCCCACGACCCCTCCACCCACGACGACACAGTCGAGGTCCAGTACCTCCGTCATGCAGCTCCCTCTCATCCTCCAACTGCGGGGAGGGGCCTCTCCGGTCGAATTTTGGGAGCCCCTGACAACGCAACCCGGCGCCAAATATCATCTGTCGAACCTATCCCAAAATCAGGACGATGGGGAAATACGATTCCGCGGGTGAGATCTGAGCCGTCACCCCAGAGAGGGAACGATTCCGGAACCTAGCCTGACAAGGCGAAAATACCTGTGTTTTCAGAGATTTATGGCGGAAGAGGTGGGATTCGAACCCACGGTACGGTTTCCCGCACGCCGGTTTTCAAGACCGGTTCCTTAAACCACTCGGACACTCTTCCATCCAGTTGATCTGGCTGATCTTTGCCGGAAGAATTCGTTTTTGACGAAGACTGCTTCCGTCGACAACCAAATCGCGGTTTGGCAGGCTTTATAGCGGTTCGGACTTCAGCGTCAACTTGCTCTCTCACATATCGAGCGGCAATTGCGCAGATAAACTGCTTCGATCGTCCGGCTCCCCAGGCGTTACCCAATCTACTCAACTGTTTATAACATCGGGAAGAAATGCCCCATTGTGGGCATCGCGACGGCTTCCAACCGAATAGTCCTGTCACGAAGCGAAACCGTCCGATGCGGGGATAATGCCCCTATTCCATTCCCGGACAGGTTAAAATCAACCAGACATTAACCATAGTCATTAGAATTCGAGCTATCGTCGGGAAATCGTTCGCAAATTTGCCACGATATTCACAAGATTAAAGTCTCGTTAGGCAGGCAGGTAATAAGGCAACTCCAACTCATTCACGAGTGAGTTCCTTAACCATAACGGTCTTGAGTGGCGTGGGGCATATGAAACTGAATTACGGGGCGGCGTCTTTCGCAACGACAGCTCGATGGCTGGCATTGTCGGCCATGTGCGCAACAGTAGCGGCCTGCGGCACGACACAAGCCGTTCCCAAGAAGAAATCCCACGGCAAGGAATATTTCTCCGAGAGCGAATACGGCGTCAAAGCCAGCCCGCGCGTTGCCAACGGCAACAACATCCCGAAGGGCGGCGGCCGCTACATCGTCGGCGATCCCTATGTGGTGAAGGGCAAGATGTATTACCCTAGGGAGGATTACTCCTATAACAAGGTAGGCATCGCTTCCTGGTACGGTTCCGCCTTCCATGGCCGGTTGACCGCAAATGGCGAAGTCTACGACCAGATGCACCTTTCCGCTGCGCATCCGACCTTTCCGCTGCCGAGCTATGCGCGCGTAACTAATACGGAGAACGGTTCGTCTGTGATCGTGCGGGTCAACGACCGCGGGCCATACCATGAAGGCCGCATCATCGACCTTTCCAACAAGACGGCCTCCATGCTCGACCTGCAGCACAGCGGCACGGGCAATGTTCGCGTTCAATATGTCGGGAAGGCGCCGCTTGACGGCCACGACATGCCGTATCTGATGGCATCCTATGTTCCGAAGGGCAGCCGTATTCCGGGCGCCTATCCGGGCGGGGGCCAGATCGCGACCGGCGTGATGGTTGCCTCCAACAGCAAGAAGATCACCGGCGACCAACTGCAGAGCCTTGGCGACTATTCCAGTCCTTCGCCTGCCAACGTACCGGTACCATTCTCCTCGACAGCCTATGCGGGCTCGACGCCGAATGCCAAGTATCCCGGCGCCAAGTATCAGGGCTCTACGCAGAGCGCCAAGTATACAGCGGCTCCGGCTGTGCAGATGGCCCCTGTGCCGATGCAGGCGCCGGCAGGCGGTCATTTCCTGGCCCCGCCGCCCGCCTTCGCCAATGGCGGACAGGCTATGGAGCAGACGGTGGTTCTGCCGGAAATCGGTCCCATTCCCTATGAACGCCCGAATGGCTGGTCGAAGGGCACGTCGCTTGCCATGAACTACCAGGAAGCAGTCGTCGTCAACGTTCCGATCGCCTTCGACGCCGTGATGGTGCGCAATGACGGGCTGACGCAGGACTCGATCCTCGCTTCCTTCAAGCGGCAGAATGGCGGCGCTGCACAGGCGCGATAAAAACCCACGATAAAGTGTAATTGCATCGGCTTCCGGCTCGCTTTACCCTCTTGAATCAGCCCGCACGATCAATGGGATTAGCGATGTTGAAGCCGCTGCTTCGCCTCTTTGCATGTCTGCTTTTACCTGCTTCTGCAGCCGTTGCCGCAGAAGGCACCGATGCCGGCTTCGTCACCAAGGCCACGCAGGCCTATATGATCGAAGCTTCGACCGGAACGGTGCTTCTCTCCAAGAACGAAAGCCAGGTCTTTGCGCCTGCTTCGCTTGCCAAGCTGATGACGATGGATCTCGTTTTCAGTGCCGTCAGCAAGGGTCAGATTTCTCTCGATACGGAATATCCCGTCTCCGAATATGCCTGGCGCACCGGCGGCGCGCCTTCACGTGCGGCCACGATGTTTGCAGCGCTGAAATCGAAGGTCCGCGTCGAGGATCTGATCAAGGGCGTTGCGATCCAGGGCGCCAATGACGGCTGCATCATCCTTGCCGAGGGCATGGCCGGCAGCGAGGACCAGTTTGCGGCATCGATGACCCGGCGCGCTCGCGAGCTCGGCATGGAAAAGGCTGTCTTCGGCAATTCAACCGGGATTCCCGATGGCAAGAGCAAGGTGACGGCCAAGGAGCTGGTGACGCTCGCCGTCGATCTGCAGAAATCCTATCCCGATCTATATCCCTATTTTGCCCAAGCGGATTTCGAGTGGAACAAGATCTTCCAGCGTAACCGCAATCCGCTGCTCGGCATGGATCTTGGCGCCGACGGGCTGGCGACGGGCTTTACGGAAGGCGAGGGCTATTCGATCGTCGCCTCGGTGCAGCGCGACGGACGGCGGCTCTTCGTGGCACTTGCCGGCATCGCCTC
Source organism: Rhizobium sp. 01L419 (assembly GCF_056400025.1). NCBI lineage: Bacteria > Pseudomonadati > Pseudomonadota > Alphaproteobacteria > Hyphomicrobiales > Rhizobiaceae > Rhizobium > Rhizobium sp. 01L419. Next base: position 8,748 of record NZ_JBFTSM010000017.1, on the reverse strand, counting down.
CGACAAGGAGCGCACGGAAGAAGCCAAACGCGTACTGGAATGGGGGCTGACGGCCTTCGAAAGCCATCAGGTTTTTGCAGACACGGAAGTCATCGGCGCTGCAAGCGTCTATGGCGGCACGGCGCGAACCGTCGATCTCGTCGCCAAGGCGCCGGTCAGCGTCTATGTTCCGATCAATAATCCCGACCGGCTTGCAGCCCGCATCGTCTATCGCTGGCCGCTGACGGCGCCCGTGAAGGCCGACACGGAGGTCGGTACATTGCGCATTGTTTCCGGCAACAGGATGCTGCGCGAAGTGCCGCTCTATACGGTGCAATCCGTCGAGGTGGGGTCGCTCACCAGCCGGGCGGTCGATGCGCTGCTGGAGCTTGGCGAATCGCTGTTCTTCTCCTGGCTGTGGGACACGTCCGAGCAGAGCTGAGACCGTTTTTGCGAGCGAATTTTCCGGCGATTAGCCGGGGAAGGTGAATATGTCGCCGCGGCAATAGGTTTCGTTCCGCACTATCTTCGGATAGATAGAGGAAGAGCGCGGCGCTCAGAATGCGGGAAAGTATCATTGTCGTCCGGTACAGGATTGTTCGTTACGTTTGAAGGCGGAGAGGGCGCTGGGAAGTCCACGCAGATCCGCCGCCTTGCCGAGGCCCTGAAGGTCGACGGCCATGACGTGTTGTTGACCCGGGAGCCGGGAGGCTCGCCGGGAGCCGAAGCGGTGCGCCATGTGCTGCTTTCCGGTGCGGCAGAAGCTTACGGCACCCGCATGGAGGCGATCCTCTTTGCCGCCGCCCGCAACGATCACGTTGAAGAGGTCATCCGGCCAGCACTCGCCAAGGGCAAGATCGTGCTCTGCGACCGCTTCATGGATTCCTCGCGCGTCTATCAGGGTGTCACCGGCAATCTGGAAGCGGAGTTCATCGAGACGCTGCAGCGCATCGCCATCAACGGTGTGATGCCTGATTGCACACTGATCCTTGATATTCCTGCCAAGCTGGGACTGCAGCGCGTCAGCCAGCGAAACGCCGGCGGCCCTGACCGTTTCGAGAAGGAAACGCTCGAAACCCACGAGAAACGTCGCGAAGCCTATCTGGATATCGCCGCGCGCGAGCCGGAGCGCTGCCACGTCGTCAATGCCACGCAGCCCGAAGAGGCGATCGCCGCAGAGATCCTCACCATCATCAGGCAGTTGCTGAAACCATCAGTCGAAGAGCGGATGCCGGAAGCGGCGCATCATGAGTGAGGACAGGCCCGGACTGCTCGACGGCGCCATCTGGCCGGCCGAGAATACGAAGCTCTTCGGTCATGAAGAGGCTGAGGATTTCCTGGCGCAGTTCTACCGCTCAGGCAAGGGCCATCATGCGATCCTGATCGAAGGCCCCGAAGGCGTCGGCAAGGCGACGCTTGCCTTCCGCTTCGCCAATCATGTGCTGTCGCATCCCGACCCGACTGGCGCACCCGAACGAATTGGCGATCCGGACCTCAACTCCGCGGTCAGCCGCCAGATCGTCTCTGGTGCCTCGCACAATCTGCTGCATCTTGCGCGGCCTGTAGATGAAAAGACCGGGAAAGTGAAATCGGCGATCACCGTCGACGAGGTGCGCCGGGCCGGCAAATTCTTCTCGCAGACCTCGGGCACCGGCAATTGGCGGATCGTCATCATCGATCCTGCGGACGACATGAATCGGAACGCTGCAAACGCCATCCTGAAGATCCTCGAAGAGCCGCCGAAGCGGGCGATGTTCCTCGTCCTATCGGATGCGCCGGGAAAGCTGCTGCCGACGATCCGGTCGCGCTGCCTGCCGTTGAAGCTTGCGCCGCTCGACGATCAAGCGCTGGTTGCGGCACTAACTCATCTCGGTATTCAGGGAGAGGGACAGGCCCTGCTTTCCACCGCCAAGGGCAGCGTGGGCGAGGCACTGAAATTGCTGAACTATGGCGGCGGGGATATTATCGAAGCCTATAACGCGGTTCTGTCCTCAGAAGGGCCTGCGGCGCGCAAGGCCATGCACCGGCTTGCCGATGCGCTTTCGGGCAAGGAAAGCGACACGATCTTCGATTTCTTCGTTAGTCATGTGGGTGATGATGTGATGAACCGCGCGCGCAACGCGGCAGGCGAGGGGCAGATTGCGACGGCGGAGCGCCTGGCGCGGCTCTATTCCGCGATCACCGAGAAGCTGACCATTTCCGACGCCTATAATCTCGACCGCAAGCAGACGATCATGGAAGTGCTTTCCGACATCAAACAGCCGGGTGCTTAGAACGTCCTGCGTTCATTCCGACGCACCAAGGATACTCTACCTCTTTATTTTTATTCGGTCCCGGACGCAAAACCGCTGCACACTTTTGCTGGAATTGTTCTGGTCAGCCGGCCAGCAATTTCCAGGCGACGATGGCAAGCGTAACGGCCAGCACGATACGGATTGTCCGCTCGTGCAGTTTCGGTGCGAGAAGGCTGCCGACGATGATGCCGGGAATGGAGCCGACGAGCAGGGCAAGCAGCATCGACCAATCGATCTCTCCAATGAGCCAGTAACCCGTGCCGCCGATCAGCGTCAGGGGCACCGCATGGACGATGTCGGAGCCGACGATCTCACGCACATCGAGCCGTGGGTAGAGGACGAGTAGGATCGTGACGCCGAGAGCGCCGGCGCCGACCGATGTCAGGGTGACGAGCACGCCAAGCACAAAACCGAGAACGACCGTGAAGGCTGCGATGGTCGCCGGCTGCGGCGGCATCCGATCACCGATGGCGCGGCGGGCAAATTCGAGGATCTGGCTGCGGAAAACGAGCATGATCGCGGTCATGACCAGAAGCCAGCCGAGCGCCGTGGTGATGGTGTTGGTCACGCCGATGCTCTTGCGGTCGACGCCGGCCATCAGCCAGAGCATTAGCAGCGCGGCCGGAACGCTGCCGGCTGCAAGACTGCCGACGATCTTCCAGTTGACGCGCCCATGCATGCCGTGAACGGCGGTGCCGGCGGTCTTGGTGATCGCCGCATAGAGAAGATCGGTCCCGACTGCCGTTGCCGGATGGACGCCGAAGAGGAGAACGAGCAGGGGCGTCATCAGCGAACCGCCGCCCACGCCGGTGATGCCGACAAGCGCTCCCACTACGAGACCGGACAGGGAATAGAGAGGCTCGAACGTCAAATACGCGCCTCCGACGGCGTGCGGCCATGACCATTCCGATCGATGAAAAATAGCACTTCGCTTCCGTCCCGCCCTCTTGTGAGAGAAGGGGTAGATTGCGCCAGAACGTGAGTCAAGTTCACCGCCGCGCGTCTCCGAAATCGTAGGCGGCTGCCAAACTTGATGTTTCGCTCGTGCGAGACATGCGCTAATAGCGGCTGACGATTTTTATACAGTAAGCCGGAATTGGCCGCCATGACAGACAAGACCCCGTTCTACATCACGACCGCGATTTCCTACCCCAACGGCAAGCCGCATATCGGCCATGCCTACGAGCTGATTGCGACCGACGCGATGGCGCGCTACCAGCGCCTCGACGGCAAGGATGTCTTCTTTCTGACGGGGACCGACGAACACGGCCAGAAGATGCAGCAGACGGCGCGTGCGGAGGGCATCACGGCGCAGGCGCTTGCTGACCGCAACTCCGGCGAATTCCAGGCAATGGCGAAGCTGCTCAATGCTTCGAACGACGACTTCATCCGCACCACGCAGGAGCGTCACCACGAGACCTCGCGGAACATCTGGAACCTGATGGCCGACAACGGCGATGTCTACAAGGATTCCTATGCTGGCTGGTACTCGGTGCGAGACGAAGCCTATTACCAGGAAAATGAGACGGAGCTGCGCGCCGACGGCGTGCGCTATGGGCCGCAGGGCACCCCTGTCGAATGGGTGGAAGAGGCAAGCTACTTCTTCAAGCTCTCCGAATACCAGGACCGGCTGCTGAAGCATTACGAGGAGAACCCCGATTTCATCGGTCCGGCCGAACGCCGCAACGAGGTGATCTCCTTCGTCAAGTCGGGCCTGAAGGATTTGTCGATCTCGCGCACGACCTTCGACTGGGGCATCCAGGTGCCGAACGATCCCTCGCATGTCATGTATGTGTGGGTCGATGCGCTGACGAACTACATCACGGCGACCGGCTATATCGAAGACCGCAACGGACCGCGGGCGAAATATTGGCCGGCTGATGTGCACATCATCGGCAAGGACATCATCCGCTTCCACGCCGTCTACTGGCCGGCCTTCCTGATGTCGGCCAAGCTGCCGCTGCCGAAGCGCGTCTTTGCCCACGGCTTCCTGCTCAACAAGGGCGAGAAGATGTCGAAGTCGTTGGGCAACGTCGTCGATCCCGTCAATCTGGTGAACCATTTCGGCCTCGACCAGGTACGCTATTTCTTCCTGCGCGAAGTCTCCTTCGGACAGGACGGCAGCTATAGCGAAGAGGCGATCGGCACGCGCATCAATTCCGACCTCGCCAACGGCATCGGCAACCTTGCCAGCCGTTCGCTGTCGATGATCGTGAAGAATTGCGATGGCCAGATTCCGGAATGCGGCCCGCTGACCGACGAGGACAAGGCCCTGCTGGCGCAGGCCGATGCTCTGTACGCCTCGACACGCGAGGACATGGGCAAGCAGCTGATCCACCGCGCGCTCGCCTCCATCATCGCCGTCGTCTCCGAGACCGACCGCTATTTCGCCGGCCAGCAGCCGTGGGCGCTGAAGAAGACGGATCCGGCGCGCATGGGCACGGTGCTTTATGTGACAGCAGAGGTCGTCCGTCAGATCGCCATCCTGCTGCAGCCGTTCGTACCGGACTCCGCCGACAAGCTGCTCGACCGCGTGGCCGCCCCTGCAGACAAGCGCGATTTCGCAGCGCTTGGCGAAGCGGGCCGCCTGGTGCCGGGAACGCCGCTCGAAGCACCGACGCCGGTCTTCCCGCGCTATGTAGCTCCGGAGGCTTAAGGCCGTGCTGGTCGATACGCATTGCCATCTGGACTTCGCCGACTTCGAGGCGGAGCGCGACGAGATCGTTGCACGCGCCCATCAGGTCGGAGTTGCGCAGATGGTGACGATCTGCACCCGCGTGCGCAAGCTCGACGGGCTGCTTGCCATCACCGAGAAATATCCCTCCGTCTTCTGTTCGGTCGGAACGCATCCCAACAATGCGGGTGACGAACTGGATATCCAGACGGAAGATCTGGTGCGGCTCGCCAATGCTCATCAGAAGGTTGTCGCGATCGGCGAAGCGGGTCTCGACTATTTCTACGACACGCAGAAGCCCGAGGACCAGCAGACCGGCTTTCGTCGCCATATCGCTGCAGCGCGCGAAACGCAGCTTCCGCTCGTCATTCATAGCCGCAGCGCAGATGCCGACATGGCTGCAATCCTGACGGAGGAGACAGGGAAGGGGGCTTTCCCCTTCATCCTGCATTGCTTCTCTGCCGGTCCGGAGCTGGCGAAGACCGGTGTCGAGCTCGGCGGCTATATCTCCTTTTCGGGCATCCTGACCTTTCCGAAATCGGAGGAACTGCGCGAGATCGCCAAGACAATCCCGCACGACCGGCTGCTCGTCGAAACGGATGCCCCGTATCTGGCGCCGAAGCGCTGGCGCGGCAAGCGCAATGAGCCGTCCTATGTGGTGAACACGGCCGAGGTGCTGGCCGATACGATCGGCCTCCCTTACGAGGAGGTCGCGCGGATCACCACCGATAACGCCTTCCGCCTGTTTTCGAAGATGCCGAGGATCTAGCGGCGTGTCACGGCGGCAGCGGTTCACCATTCTCGGCTGTTCGTCGTCACCGGGCGTGCCGCGCATCACCGGTGACTGGGGCGCCTGCAATCCGGACAATCCAAAAAACAAAAGAACGCGCGCGGCCTTTATGGTGCAGCAGTTTTCGGCAGATGGGGCTGCGACGACCGTCGTGGTCGATACCGGCCCGGATTTTCGCGAACAGATGATCAGGGCAGGGGTCGACCACGTGGATGCGGTTCTCTACACCCATCCGCATGCCGACCATATTCACGGCATCGACGATCTGCGTGGTTATTTCCACAATACCCGCCGGCGCGTACCGATCTTTGCCGAACCGTTCACCATGGGCAGGCTGCAGGAGGCCTTCGGCTACTGCCTGGAGACGCCGCCGGGCAGCAATTATCCGCCTATTGCGCTGCCGAACGTGATCGAGGACATGGAAAAGCCCGTTGAGATCCATGGGCCAGGCGGAACGATCGCCTTCATGCCGCATCTGCAGCAGCACGGCGACATCCATTCGCTCGGCTTCCGGATCGGGAATGTTGCCTATTGCAGCGATGTCAGCGATTTTCCGCCGCAAACGGTAGCGAAGCTGCAGAACCTCGACATTCTCATCATCGACGCTCTGCAATATGCCTATCATCCCAGCCATCTCTCGCTGGAACAGTCGCTCGACTGGATAGAGCGGCTAGGACCGAAGCGGGCGATCCTCACGCACATGCATACGCCGCTCGACTATGATGTGGTCATGGCGCAAACGCCGGACCATGTGGTACCGGCGTTCGACCAGATGAGCTTCGAAGTCGAAGTTTAGCTGCCGATGTAAGGCGCAACCTCGAGGTATCCGCGATGGATCATGTCCAGCGAGACATAGAGGATGATCAGCAGGCCGACGTAGGCGATCCAGCGATGTTTGTTGAGCAGGCGGGCGATGAAGTTCGCTGCAATGCCCATCAGCGCAATCGAAAGGCAGAGACCGAGGACGAGCACGCTCGGGTGCTCGCGAGCGGCACCCGCAACCGCCAGCACGTTGTCGAGCGACATGGAAACATCGGCGATGACGATCTGCGTCGCAGCCTGGAGAAATGTCTTCCTCGGCGCAGCTGCGCCGGCTTCAGCCGCATGTTCCTCACCATGACCGGCGCGCAGCTCACGCCACATCTTCCAGCATACCCAGAGAAGCAGCAGGCCGCCAGCGAGCAGCAATCCGACGATTGCCAGAAGATAGACGGCGACGGAAGCAAACAGGATGCGGAGCACCGTTGCCGCCAGAATGCCGACAATGATCGCCTTGCGGCGCTGCGTAGCTTCCAGGCCGGCAGCAGCAAGGCCGATGACGACGGCGTTGTCGCCGGCGAGAACGAGGTCGATAGCAATGACCTGCAGCAGAGCCGTCAAACCGGCCGCTGTGAAAATATCCATATTGAAGTACCCCCAGGATATGCTTCGAGCGTGCTAGCGTCTTGAGGGTTTTCCGTCAACCGGCGAAGGGATGCGTTGTCGGCCGCGTCCACGGATATGCCCATTGCAATCTGAGCCGTGTAATTCGGTCGGTTGCGCTCGATGTGGTGTCCCGCGCGAACGGATCGATGTAGATTATGGAACGATTCTTTTCTTCGATCCGCAGGCCCATGGAAACTTTGCTTTATCTCCCCGTCAAAGGCTTCCTCGAAAAGGCAGGTTACGTCGTCAAGGGTGAAGTCGGCGGCTGTGATCTCGTCGGCTTGAGCGATGACGATCCGCCTGTGGTGGTGGTTTGCGAGCTGAAGCTCAGCTTCAATCTCGAGCTCATCCTTCAGGCGGTCGATCGCGCTGCCGTCTCCGACGAAGTCTGGATCGCGGCGCGGATTTCCGCCAAAGGCAAAGGGCGGGAGGCCGACAAGCGCTACCGCGACCTCTGCCGCAGGCTCGGCATCGGCATGCTCGGCATTTCGGATGCGGGTGACGTCAGCATCATCGTCGGCTCCGTATCGCCAATGCCACGGACCAATCCGAAGCGACGCTCGAGGCTCATGCGCGAGCACCAGAAACGGCGCGGCGACCCGGCGCTCGGCGGCAGTACGCGCACGCCGCTCATGACGGCATATCGCCAGCAGGCGCTCGGCTGTGCAGCAGCGCTGGCGTCAGGACCGCTTCGCGTGCGCGACATCAGGGCCAGTGTGCCGGAGGCAGGCAAGATCCTGTAAGGGGGTACATTCTATTTCCAAGTGCGACATGCCAATGATTTCAATGGCTTCACTTTGGAGATTTTGGCATGTCCCGATGCTATCAGCAACTATCCCTCGCCGATCGACGGCGGCTTCACCACCTCGTCGCACGCAAGGTGCCGATCAACGAGATGGCCCGGCAACTCGGGCGCCATCGTTCGACCATCTATCGTGAGATCAGGCGAAATACGTTCCAAGATCACGAGTTTCCCGAATACAGCGGCTATTTCTCCACCGTTGCGGATGACATTGCCAAGGAACGACGCCGGCGCTTGAGAAAGCTGCGGCGCCATCCGCATCTGCGTCGTATGATCATTGAGAAACTGGAGGCCTACTGGTCGCCGGAGCAAATTGCCGGCCGTCTTCTGGCCGATGGGATCAGCTTGGTTCGGATCTGTGCCGAGACGATCTATCGGTTCATCTATGGCAAGGAAGACTACGGGCTTGGCCTTTATCGTTATCTGCCCGAGGCGCGCCGCAAGCGTCGCCGGCGTGGCTCGAGGAAGCCGCGCGACAGCGTGTTTCCAGCCAGCCACAGGATATCGCAACGTCCTGATTCTATTGGCGATCGATCGGTGTTTGGACACTGGGAAGGTGATCTTTTGATCTTCGAGCGTGAGCTCGGCCATGCGAATGTCACCTCCCTCGTTGAACGCAAAAGCCGCTACACCGTGATGATCAAGAACCCAAGCCGGCACTCGCGCCCAATCATGGACAAGATCATCAAAACCTTCTCGCCCTTGCCATCCTCGGCACGCCAGAGCTTCACCTTCGATCGCGGAACGGAGTTTGCCGGCTTCCGGGCTTTGGAAGATGGCATCG